>CBINOO010000118.1:0-11717 GCA_966252305.1 uncultured Acidimicrobiia bacterium | reverse complement strand
CGTAGCCATCCGCGGCGCCCCCGCGTCTGGTGGCGACCGCAAGCCTCATGGGATCCATGCCGATGCGCGGATCGCCAGATCCGCGCGACAACATCAGGCGCACCGTTGCCGCCTGCCTGAGCGTCTCTGGCCCGCCCTTGGCGGTCACCACAAGCAGCGGATCGTCGGGGCACGCGCGAGATGCGGCCTGCAGCTCTGCGGCGATATCGAGACCGGGTAACAGCTCTTCGCAGCCACTCACCTCATCAACAAGGCAGAGGCACCGTCGCGCACCGGTCGTGCGCCTGGCATCCGCCATCACGGCCGCCACGGCATCACGCAATCGGCCACGGGTCACCAACTGCGCCAGCATCTCGCTGTCCACGACGAACAGCCGCGACTGCACCTGCGACAACCTGGCCGTCGCGTCCTTGAGCTGCCTGCGCGCCCTGGCGTCCAGCCGCAATCCATCCTGCTCATTCACACGCTGCTTCGTGTTGCCGTGCAGCAGGACGTCGAGAGACAGGCGGGAGACATGCGACATCATCCGGTCAATCACGTCCTGCTCGCGCAGGCCCGTGGAAATGACCACCGCAGTGATGCTGCCGAGGCTGTCGCCGAGCAGCGCCTGCGTCACGATCTGATGCCCGAGCGTGGAACGGCCCTCGCCGGCCCCGCCGTCGAGCAACACCAGCCCGCGGAGTCCGCCGCTGAGCTTGTCGACTTCAGGGAAAGAGGTTCCAATGCGGCCGCCAGGATCTCGATGCTGGTCGCGATACCGTTCGAATGCACGGTCGAAACTGGTGGGGGGCAGTCGCACAGCCAGCGCGGTCACCTGAGGGCGGACGGGCACCGGCAGACTGGTCACCGCCGGCGCCGGCATCGGGGCCACAGGTGGCGGAGGCACGGGCGCGTTCAGATCCGGCACGGTGTCCGGGTCAATCGGCGCGACAGCGGGGAACGGCGCCGCCGTGGGTATCGGCACCGGAGCGGGATCGGGCGTCGGCGATGCGACCAGGTCCCGATAGTCCTGTGTGGTCCCGCGAAGCGGCACTTCGGCAAACTGTCGCTCGAGCTGCTCCAGCCCCGACTCAAACGCATCATCGAGCCAGTCGGTTGAGGCATCCACCTCGGGAACCCGCCCGGCGATCAGCTGGTCTCGCGCGACGAGATCGAGCCGCGCCGGCGCCCGTTCCACCCGCCATCGGGCATCTCGCCCACCCACACCAGGCAGCCCAACAGCCACATCCGGCTGGCATCCGTCGAGCGTCACGCGCGCGCCTTGCGTGAGAAATCGCTCCTGCAGCGTCTGCTGACAGCGGCGCACGAGTTCGGCATCGTCGGCATCGTTGCGAAGACGCACGCGATACAGCAACGCGGCGCCGTCGGGGGCTCGCGTGATGACGGGATTGGCCCAGCCTTCGGCCCCCAGCGTGGAGGACATTCGCAGCGCCAGGTCGAGGGACGCCGTCGCGTCCCCGCGAATCACGACCGCCAGCCAGCGCCACTCGCGCACATCGGCCGTCGTAATCGACGGCCCGTTGGCGCCGAACGGGCCTTGAGTCAGTAGCTCCGCGCGCACCGGATTGACGGCGACCTTGACGGCCAGGTCACTGTGTGTGCGGCCGAGCTCGTCGAGTCGCTCAACGAGCTGATCCAGGTCGTTGTAGTGGAACGCGCCGCTCCACGACTGGCTGGACGTCGACGCGCGCACGTGGAACACATCGCCCGGCACAAACAGCAGGCGGCACCAGTCCCTGATCGTCTGGGCGTCGAACGACGCCATCACGCTCATCTTGAGCGGTTATTGTAGCGGCTTACCGTGGATGCAGCACGGCATACGCCGGCAGGCCCACGGCATTGATGCGCTCCATGAGAGCGCCGGTCGCCGGATCATCGAAGTGCTCGGCCTGCACCTTGATCTTCACGTACTGCTCAAGAGCGGACACGACCGCCTGCTCTTTCAGCGTGGTCTGATCCATCACCAGACAGTTCTTGCACCACGTCGCCCACAGGTCGAGCAACACCGGCTTGCCTTCCCGCTCCGCAACCGTCAGTCCCTCGGCCAACGAGGCGTGCCAGCCGTCCTTGAGCATGTCTTCCACAGACGCGCTCACCTCGGCAGAATCGACCCAACGGTCGGCAAACAGTGAGTACGCCAGATAGCCGTAGTAGGCCGCCGTGGCCAGGATGATCACGCCGAACGCGTACTTCACACGCACCATCCACGCGCCGGGCCTCGGCAGGGATGCCATGCCGGCGCCGGCCAGCGGCCACGGGATGGCCATGCCCAGGCCAAGCACAAACGGCAGTGCCAGCGCGATCGCCGTGCCTCCCGCATAGAGATCACTGGCAAACAACACGACCTGGATGACGACCGGCGCGACACACGCCCCCGCCAACAGCGCTGCAATGCCGCCCATTGTGAACGCGAGCCCGACGCTGCCCTGCTGGTCGGGACGAGGCCGGAACGCGGACGACCACCGGGAAAAGTCGATCACCACCAGGTCGAACATCGCCAGGCCAAGCACGATGAACACAAGGGCAATCACAAGATTGAACCAGGGGGACGCGTTAATCGCGCCAAAGGCCGACGACGTGAGAATGACGACGAGGCCAAGCACGCCGTACACGACTGTCATCGCCAGTCCGTAGCTGGCGCCGAGCAGGAACCCCCGCTGCCGTGACCCCGCGCGCGCGCCGGCGCCGATAATCGCAAGGTTGATCGGGATCATCGGCAGCACACACGGCGTAAGGTTGAGGGCGAGTCCGCCCACCAGCACGAGCGCGATGATGGCCAGCGGTCCGCGGCCTTCAAACCACCCCGTCTCGCGGACACCGGCTTCCGCGTTGGCCAGGAACGAGACAAACGCCTCGCTGTCCATGTATCCGCCCGCTGACGCCCGCAGTTGAAAGCCGTCCAGCAACGCCAATCCGTCAGCCGGCGTCGTTGGTCCGGGGGGCGTGGACGAGGGCGCTGCGTTCGATGCGGGTGTCGGCGGCGGCGCTTCCCCCGACCCGAACCGAATGGTCTTGAAGACCGCCTCGTACTGCGGCGTCGGCACCTCGTTCGCAGTCACCACCGGCACCACCCAGCGGGTCTCCACGGTAATGGGCAAGTAACACACGAGGTCGTCACAGGCCTGATAACGCAGTCTTGCAGGGATGGCCAGTTCTCCGGTGGCAGTGCTGGACACTGTGAGGCGCACACCAATCAGGAATTCGCTCCCGTACACCAGCAACGGGTCGTCAAACCCCGCGACCGAAAACTCCGTCGCCGCCGGGTAAACGACTTCTTCCACCGTCACATTCGGCCCGGCGTCCACGGTGAGCACCGTTGGAATCAGGCCCTCTTCGCGTGGTTTGTTCGACTGCACATGGAGCTTCGTGTCCGGCAACGCCACACGAACCGCCAGCCGGATCTCTCCGCCGGCCTTCACACCGGTCGCCGCAGCCATCGGCGTCAACACCGCGGTCGGCTTCCCCCGTTGCTGGGCCTGGAGCGTGGCCACAACGCCCACGACCGCCAGCACCACCACTGCCAGGGCGGCCCGGCGTCGTTCTGCGCGCATGTCTCTGCTCCTTCTCACGTCGTCAGCCATTATCCGATCCACAATCACCCGTGGCCAACTCGACACAAGAACGTCTGGTTCGGCAGTTCTTCGCATCGATGTCCCTGCGGGCCCGGCTGCTCCTGTACACCGCCGTGTTCTGCTGTTTCGCACCGCTGGGTCTGCTGACAACCATTACCAACCTGCATGTCGTCCCCTGGCGGGAAGTGGTGGTCATCACGCTGTTCTCGGGCGGGATCGCCGTGGTGTTTGCCGTCACGGCCACCCTGCGACCGCGCCTGATGCCCATCCCGATCGCGATCCACCTTGTGATTACGGGCCTGATGACCTACTGGTTACCTGACCGGCCAGCCGTGGAATCACTGGACGGCGCCGCGGTCGAGGTCCTGCGCACGCGGCTGACGACAATTTCGGCGCTGGTGCTGGCATGCGGCATCTCCGCCTTCGTGTTCTTCTGGACCGGCATCCGGCGAGAGGGACTGCGATTCACCGAGGCCAACGCGGAAATCCGGCTCGCGCGCGGCATTCACTCCTCGCTCGTGCCGGACATCGAAGGCCGTCGCGGCGCGTGGCAGTGGCGCGGTACGTCAAAGCCCAGCGGCGACGTGGGTGGTGACCTGGTCGATGCCATCGAATACAGCGGCGGCGTGCTGGCCACCGTGGCAGACGTCAGCGGCCACGGCGTGGCATCCGGCGTCCTGATGGGGATGTACAAGACGGCGTTCCGCAGCGCGGCCGCGTACTCGACCGATCCCGGGCGTCTGCTCACCCACATCAACAGCACCATGAACGCGCTCCGGCAGCCGCACATGTTCATCACGGCAGCCTGCCTCGCCCTGCACGACGATGGGGAGGTGCGGTACGTGTTGTCAGGACATCCGTCGATGTTGCTGCTGTCGGAACGCACGGGCAAGGCCACCTGGGTTGGCGAATCACAACTCGCGCTGACGCTGCTCGACGGAGTTGAATACACCACAGCCACGACGCGGCTGGCTGCAGGCGACACGCTGGTCGTGATCACCGACGGCCTGCTCGAAGTCTTCAACTGGAATGACGAGGAGCTCGGCGCCGACGGGCTGCGTCAGGTCGTGGAGAATTTCGGCAGCCGCGCGCCGTTGGCGGCGCTGGAGGCCGCGATCTTCGGCGCCTGCCGGCAACACGGCGCCCAGACCGACGATCAAACCGTGTTGCTGTTGCGCCGCGATTCCGGAGAAGATGCCCCGCGATGATGCTGGATGCCAATGACAAGGCCATGCTGGCCGGAGAGTGTGGCCCTGCCGCGCAGCTCGCGATGTCGGTCGTCGCCCGGATGGGGGCGATCGTGCATGCCCCATCACTGCTGAGTGTCAGCCACGCCCATATCGACAGTTCCATCTACGTGGGGGATGCGGGCCTGGAGTTCGCCGAGCGGCTCGCCTCCCTCGGCGCGCGGGTCGCGGTGCCCTCGTCGCTCAACGTGAGCGGGGTCGACGAACATCACTGGCGCGAATGGCCGGTGTCGCCCCAGTGGGCGGGACAGGCGCACCGTCAGATGATCGCGTACCGCTCGATGGGCTGCACCGAGACGTGGACATGCGCGCCGTACCAGACCGAGGCTCGGCCGGTCTTTGGCCAGCAGATCGCGTGGGGCGAATCCAACGCCATCGTCTTTGCGAATTCGGTGATCGGCGCGCGCACCGAGCGATACCCCGACCTGTTTGACATCTGCGCGGCCATCACCGGGCGGGTGCCGTACGTCGGTCTCCATACCGACGAGGGCCGCCTCGGGCATGTGCACCTGACGCTTGACGGTGTGCCGGCATCCCTGCAGGCCCTCGACGAGTTCTACCCGGTACTCGGGTTTCTGCTGGGCCGGTTGGCCGAAGACCGCATTCCCGTCGTTGAAGGACTCGACGTGCAGCCGACCGATGATCAACTGAAAGCGCTGGGAGCATCGGCCGCATCGTCCGGCTCAGTGGCCATGTTCCATCTGGTCGGCATCACTCCCGAGGCGCCAACCTTGTCAGCGGCATTTGGGGGACGCGCTCCTGAGGCGACCCACCGGATCGACATGACGGCCCTCCGGGACGCGCGCGCCCAACTGACGACGCGGGCGGATGCCCCGGTTGATCTCGTGCTGCTCGGCAGTCCCCACTTCTCGCTGGAGGAGTTCCGTCAGCTCGCGCCGCTCCTGGCAGGACGTCGCAAGTCGGAGGACGTCGAATTCCTGGTGACAACCAGCCGGATCATGCGTGAACTTGCGCGCGAGACCGGCACACTCGCTGCGCTTGAGGCCTTCGGCGGAAAGATCACCGTCGACACATGTGTGCTCGCGACGCCGATGCTGCCGCCCACCATCCGGACGATCATGACCAACTCCGGCAAATATGCGTACTACGTGCCGGGGCTGCTTGATCGCGCGGTGGTCTACGGCAGCCTCGCTGACTGCGTCACATCCGCGGAGACCGGCCGCATCACCCGCGATGACTCCGCGTGGGAGACCCGATGAAGACCCTCACGGCAGAGGTCATTGTCCCGGGCGCTGCTGACGGGCCACTCGTGATGAGCCCGGCCCCGCTCAGCTTCTGGGGCGGCTTCGAGGCGGCCACCGGCGAGGTCATCGATCGGCGGCACCCGTTGTCGGGACAGCGGCTCACCGGTCGCGTGCTGGCGCTGCCGTGGACACGCGGTTCAAGCACGACGACGGCCGTGTTGCTCGAGTCGGTACGGCGCGAGACCATGCCCGCGGCGATCCTGCTGCCGAAGGTCGACACCTTCATCGCCCTGGCGGCCATCGTCGCGCACGAACTCTACGGGCGGAACTTTCCTGTTGTTGTGGTTGATCCTGCAGACCTGATCGACGGTTGCCGGGTGCGCATCGACGGACTCAGAGTGGAAATCGAGCCCCGTCCTTGACGACATCGCGCGCATCAAGTTCGCGATTGGTGTGGTTGAGGTGGATGAACCACAACTGTGCCTTGGTCCCCTTGAGCAGTTCGCGGGTGACGGGCATCAGCGGATGGGGAATCTGTTCGATGGAACGGCCTGGGATTTCATCCGGTGATGCAAACGTCCCATCGAGAAACAGGTAGTCGACGCGGTCGGCCAGGGCGCGAATATCGCGATCCCAGCGGCTCCACTGATCGATGTCAGGAATGAACAACGCTGAGCGCCGTGGGCCCTCGATGAGAAACCCCACCGTGTCAGTGAACTCGTCGCGATGCGGCACCAGCAGGGGCGTGACGCGCACCCCCTCTGCCAGCGTCACCGGTTGATCCGGCGTCAACGTCACGGGCGCAATGTTTCCCAGCGCCACGAGCTGGCTCCACGGACCGTTGGAGGCCAGGAATGACTGCATGCGGGCCGTGCCATAAACCGGCACCTTCGAGGCGTTGATTGACTCGCGCCCCAGGTACATCAGGCCGGTGTAATGGCCGATGTGCCCGTGCGTCAGGAAAATCCCGTCGGGCACACGGCCGTCGCTCAGCGTGTGGAGCTGGGACGGCAGATCCGGGGTGGCGTCGAAGAGATAGTGCTCGGTGCCTGGTGCTGGGCGCTCTGTGCTTGGTGCTCGGTGCTGGGTGCGTCTCAGGCCGAGACTGGAGACGCGTTCGCGCGGGCGCTTGCCGTTGCGGCGTTCAACGCACAGGTCCTGCTGACAACCCAATTGTGGCGCCCCGGCATCCTGTGCGACGCCAAGCACCACCAGCTCCCATTCGCCCTCCTGCGGCGGGAGAGGCGCCGTCGCCAGCAGGGCTCCAGCCAGGAGCATCAGCGGCATGTATCGCATGTCACAATGGTCGCATGGTCGCGGCACCTCGTCCGCTGCATGAGGCCGACAGGCTGAACGCCCTCCGGGCGTACGACCTGCTGGCCGACATGAACCAGCAGTCGCTCGACGACATCGTGACGGTCGCCGGTGAGGTCTGCGGCACACCGATCGCGGCCGTCACGTTGATCGAAGAACACCGGCAACATTTCCTGGCCCGCCGCGGTATTGAGGCAACAGAGACGCCGCGAGATCACGCGTTCTGCGGCTACACCATCCTCGATTCGCAGCCGCTGATCGTGAACGACGCGTCCCACGACGAACGCTTCGCGGACAACCCGCTGGTCACCGGCAACCCCCACATTCGCTTCTACGCCGGTGCGCCGCTGATCACTGCGGAGGGACACGGTCTTGGGGCACTGTGCGTCATCGACGACCGCCCGCGCAAGCTGACACAAAGCCAGCTGACCGTGCTCGAGGCGCTCGCACGCCAGGTGGTCACGTTGTTCGAGATGAAGCGCGTCATGTCACAACTGGCGGACGCCTTGTCTCGCGTCCGCACCTTGTCGCAGTTGCTGCCGGTGTGTGCCTGGTGCCGCAAAGTCCGCAACGACCAGGACTACTGGATGAGTGTCGAATCGTATCTGCAGGCGCAGACGGGGTCGATGGTCACTCACGGCATCTGCCCGGACTGCGCCGAGACACGATTCAACGAGACGTAGCTGACGCCGCGAACGAAACCGCCGGCGTCGGTGTCCAATCACTACAACCACGGAAGAGGCCTCTTCTCACCACCACCGCCACACACGGTGATCCGCGTGTGGCTTGCGAGAGGAGTGCCCGCGATGCCCCGTGCTCTATTTGATCAAGTCCTCGTTCCCACTGCGAAACGCCGTTCCCCCTGGGTGACGGCTGGTTCCGTCGCCGTTCACGTCTGCATCCTGATGATGCTGGTCGTCTGGCCCCTGATGGCCGCCTTCCAGGTGCCTGATGTCCACGTACCGTTGCCGCCGTACATGCTCGCCGCCGCGATGGACGTGCCTCCGGATGTCCCGCCTGTCGCACAACCTGAAACGCCAACCGTGGAGGTGGACGTCGACGCCGCCCCCATCGCCGCACAGGATTCGATCACGCCCGAAGTGCCGCGGCTGGATGTGACGGGCGTGCCGGCTGTGCCCGGTGGCCTGCCCGGTGTCACGGTCGGATCAACAGGGCTCTTCCGAACGCCACCCACGCCGCCTGCACGCCCGGTGCCCCCTCCGCCGCCTGCAACAGCGGAGCCGCTACGGGTCGGCGGCAACATTGACGCCCCGATACGCACCACCTACAAGGCGCCGGTGTATCCGCCGCTGGCCCAGGCCGCGCGGGTGGACGGCACGGTGATCCTCGAGGCCACGATTGATGCTCAGGGCGCCGTGCAGGATGTGCGCGTGCTGCGCTCCGTACCGCTACTCGACGCTGCAGCGATCGAGGCAGTCCGTCAGTGGCGTTATACCCCGACCCGACTCAATGGTCAGGCGGTGCCGGTCATCATGACGGTGACGGTGACGTTTTCGCTGAAGTAGCCCAGAGCCGCTGATACGTCCGGGGCATGCGCCCTGCGCGCAGTGCCCCGGCAATCTCTTCATACTGCGCGCGTGATTGCCCCGAGTGCGGCGCGACACGTTCGTAGTAGGACGCGACGGCGTCGATCTCCCCCGCGCCAATGAGCGCATTGGTCAGGTTGGTGAGCGCCGGCGATCCCTCCAGCGGCACATCGAGCCCGGCCACCACGACATTGGCGGCGTCATCAAGTGAGGCCAACGCGCGGGCACGGTCCCCCTGCGCCCACGCGACCGCGCCACGAATGCGCAGTACCTGCGCGAGCGACCGCCGCAGCTGGGGGTGGGATCGCGCACCTCGCGCCTCGAGCATCTCAATCGCGGTGTCGGAGAGCTGCCGCGCGTTCTCGATGCCCGCCATGCGGGCCGCCTGGTCCTGCTTCTGGTACCCCACCAACTCCGCCGCCATGTAGACGCGATTGGCCAGATACGGCAGCACCAGCAGTTGGTCGTCGACCGGCAAGGTCTGCACCTGCGTCAGCGTGGTATCCGCAATGGACGTACCGAACGCGGCGCGGAGACGTTCCTGCGCTGCGTTGACGGCGTCCCACTGCGCTCGGGTCACGAGCCAGTACTTCACGACCGGATCCTCAGGCGCGAGGCTCTGCGCACGTGCAAGCGCCTGGTCAGACAGCGCCCGGACGTCCACGCCAGTCGCGTTCTTCTCTGTGTTGGATCGCGACCGCAGCAGCAGTTGCCCGCCTGTGTGGGCCAATGCGGCGGCATCAGTAGATGTCGCGAGTGCTTCGCGGGCCAGCCGTGCCCGGGCGGGAGCCACGTCCGCTCCTGCCGCCAGGTGGGCGTAGATCTCGCCGAGCGTCTGACGCCAGATGATCAGGACGGCATTCGAATCGGCGAACACCGTCGACGGAAAACGAGGAATGGCCTCCTGAATGAGCGAGATGGCGCGTTCCGGCTCACTCGCGCGGAAGAAATGCACCGCGTTGGCGAACACCTGCGCGGAAGCGTCGGGCCGTGCCACATGGGCCTCCCACAAACTGCGCGCCTGACGGAAGTACTCAGGATCGTGCTCCGGTTCGAATGAAAACCGCGCCAGGGCCCATTCCGGATGGCGCTCCACAACCGTAAGCAGCACATGGCGACGCGCCTCGACGGCAGCGTTCCATCCCATCAACTCGGGACCACGCAGGCGGTAGAACCAGAGCAGGGACTCCGCCGCGCCGTAGTCGTCAGGCGTCGCGCTGAACGCCGCATCCAGTGCCCTCGCCTCGTCGAGGGTGAGGCTCCTCAGGGCATCCCAGCGCTTCGCGCGTTCCGCCTCGCGCGCCAGTTCTGCGGTCACCGCGGGATCCGGCTCGAGCGGCGCGGCAGACGTCGTCTGGCAGGCCACGGCTCCGGCGCACAGAAGCGCCGCCATGGCAGCGACGCCAACGGCGCGGACCCGGCCCACACGAGGGACACCTCCGGCCAGGATCAGATCGAGCCGGTGTCCAAGTTGGCGACCGCCGGCCATCGAGACCTGGCTCCACGCCACTCGCAGACGCTGCGCGCGCATGGCCGCAGCCACGTCGAGGACCAGTTCGGCATACCGCTGCGGGTTGTGCCCGGCTCGCAGCACCGCATCGTCACAGGCGTGCTCAGACGCCGACGACACCCGCCGCTCGAGCCACCAGGCCAGCGGGTGAAACCAGAACACCGCGCGATTGACGCAGGTCAGGAGCGCAAACCAGAGGTCGTGCCGCTCAATGTGTGCCTGTTCGTGGCGGATCACTGATGCGCGCTGCTCGGGTGACCACAAAGTCCATGACGAGGGAACAACGATGCGCGGGCGCCGGAAGCCGATGGCGCACGGCGTCGCGACCGCGTGTGACTCCCACACACGGGGATCAACGACGCTGACGCGGCACGTGCGTTCCAGACGGCTGGCCACGCGCCAACCTCCCACCAGACGCACCATCTGCAGGGCCACACCCGCCAGCCACACCGCCACGGCCACCAGGGAGAATGACAGCCATCCTCCCAGCGTCGAGCGCGGCTCGCTGCGCGGCACCGCCGTCCGCGCGGGATCTTCCGCAGGCAACGCACCGGCAGCCGGCAACGTGTCGGCGGCTCGGCCAGTCACTCCGGAATCACCTGACGCCGCATCAGCAGGCGGCGCCGCGTCGGCCCATGACATCTCGGTCCGTTCCACGAGCGCGGGCACGGTCATCGTCCAGGTCGGCACCGAGCGCAACCAGAGCGGCATCGTCAGCATGATGACGACGACGGATGCCCAGGCGGCGTGACGCGCGGCCCCTGTCCGTACTCGCCAGGCTGCAAGGGAGCCTCCCACCAGGGCGGCCACCACCACCGCCCGCCACGACACTTCGATCAGCAACGAGACGATGGCGGGAGCGGTCATTTGCGAGCCCGTACCTTTCTGGCGAGCCGTTCCAGTTCGGCTGCCGACAACACCTTTTCATCAACCAGGCCGGCGAGGAAACGCTCCGCCGAGCCGGACCAGAAGCCGTCGATCATCTTCTTGACCGTTCTCGCGGCGAGACGGGCCGGTGAGGTCTCGGCCTTGTAGAGGAACACCTTGCCTTCGACCGTGTGGCTCAGCAGGCCACGCGCCTCCAGCCGCCGGAGGATCGTGCGAATGCTCGAGTCTTTGAGCGGATGCGCCTGAAAAATGCCGAGCCGCACCTGCTCGGAGGTGACCGGCCCCTTGGCGGCCACGTAGTCAAGTGCTGCCCGCTGGAGAGCCGTCAGGGGCCCAGATGTGTTACGCACTGTCATGCGACAGACTGTAACACGACTCCCGCCATCTCGCCATCTCGCCATCTCGCCATCTCGCCATCTCGCCATCTCGCCATC
>CBINOO010000117.1:0-12108 GCA_966252305.1 uncultured Acidimicrobiia bacterium | reverse complement strand
CTTGAGGGCGGCGAGCGCGCCAAATTGCGATTCGTACCGCTGGCGGAATTCGTCGCGTGTGTAGGCATGGCTGCTCCCGCCCAGATGTTCGAGGGCGTAGGTGGCTGCCACCGATCCCAGCTGCGCACACACGTTGAGGCCCGCGCCCAGGGCAAGCCCCTTCATGAAGCCACCGCGGTACGCGTCGCCGACGCCCGTAGGATCGGCAATACGTGTGGGCTCGACGGCCGGCACGTCAATCTGCGTGCCCGGCTGCATCACGGATGAGCCGTGCTCCCCCTTGGTCACAATCAGGACACCAGCCAGCGCAAGCACATCCGCCTCATTGAGGCCCGTCTTCTGACGGATCAGCTCGAACTCGTAGTCATTGCAGATGACAAGGGCCGCGCCGCGAATGCCGTCCGACAGTTCATCGCCGCTCATGCGCGCGCACTGCTGGCCCGGGTCGAACATGTACTTGATGCCGAGCGTGCGGCACTCTTCGGCATACTGCACCATCGCCGCCGGATCGTTCGGGGAGATGATGACCAGGTCCGGCTTCTCCACCGTCCGGAACGAGAGCTCGGCCGCGTGCGCCATTGCCCCGGTGTAGAAGGACGCAATCTGATTGTTGGCTTCGTCGGTGTTGCAGAAGAAGGATGCCGTGAACTTGCCGTCCACTTCCTTCACCAGGCTGGTGTCGATGCCTGCCGCGTCAAGCCAGCGGCGATAGTCGCCGAAGTCCTGCCCCGCCGTCCCCATCAACCTGGGCCGTTCACCCAGCAGCGCCAGCGTGTAGGCGATGTTCGGCGCGCAGCCGCCGCGCCGTTTGTCCATCGAGTCAACGAGGAAACTCAGGCTCACGCGTGAGAAGTGTTCGGGCAACAGGTGTTCGGTGAACTTGCCCGGAAAGGACATCAGGTAGTCAAACGCGATCGAGCCGGTAACGATGAGATTCATGCGAGGTACTTTCCGAGAAGGGGACGAAGGACGGCCTTGCGCGTCTCGGGCATCGCGGAAGGCCGTGTGATGATGGCGGTCGCAAGCGCCCGCGCGCACTCACAGGTGCGCGCCATCGGCAGTTGCTCCACCGCCGATGCGATGACCTGCTGTGCGGTCTTCGCGTTCTGCGTGAGATTGGCGATGATCATCTCGACCGTGACCGAGTCGTGGTCTGGATGCCAGCAGTCGTAGTCGGTGACCAGGGCGAGCGTGGAATAGCAGATCTCCGCTTCGCGCGCGAGTTTGGCTTCCTGCAGGTTGGTCATGCCGATGATGTCCCACCCCTGCGCGCGATAGAACTGCGACTCCGCTTTGGTGGAAAACTGCGGGCCTTCCATGCACACGTACGTGCCGCCTTCGTGCACGGTCGCGCCCACCTGCCGGGCCGCCGTAGTCATGATGCCCGACAGCGGCGCGCAAAACGGATGGGCGAACCCGACATGCGCGACGATGCCGTCGCTGAAGAAGGTGCTGACGCGCCCGCGCGTACGGTCGAAGAACTGGTCAGGCACGACCAGGTCAAGCGGCTTGACGTCCTCGCGAAGACTTCCCACCGCGCTGGCCGACAGCAGCCACTCGACGCCAAGCAGCTTGAAGCCGAAGATGTTCGCGCGGAAATTCAGCTCTGAGGGCGTATGCCGATGTCCGTCGCCATGCCGCGCCAGAAATGCCACCCGCCGCCCTCGCAGCGTGGCCAGCACGTACGGCCCCGACGGCGCTCCGAACGGCGTGTCGATGATGTGTTCCTGTCGATCGGTCAGTTCGGCCATGTCATACAAGCCGGACCCGCCGATGATGCCAATCGTGGCCTCTGCGCTCACACCTGCACCTCTTCAATGAACCGTCGGCCGTCCCGTTCCCGGATGATGCCGGCGGCCACCGACGGGTCGTGCTCGAAGAACACCAGATATTCGCCGTCGATCGCCTCGCGCAGAAAACGCTGTTTGTACCGCAGCGTGTCCATCGGATACAGGTCGTAGCCCATGATCCATGGCTCATCCAGATGCGCCGTCGTTGGAATCAGATCGGCCACAAATGCGGCCGTCCGGCCGCCCGACTCCACCTTCACCCACTGGTGGAACATCGCATGGCCACCCGTCCGCCACACGCTGATCCCCGGCAGCACCTCGCCATCGTCTTCCACGAAGTCAATGACCCCGGCTTCGGCCAGCGGCATGAAGTTCTCCGGCAGGTAGCTGGCGCGGTTGCGCTCGTGTGGATGCGTCGCATCCTCCCAGTCGCTGCGACGAATCAGGTACCGCGCATTCGGAAACCGGGGCCGCAACACGCCATCGATCAGCGCGGTGGACCCGCCGAAGTGATCAAAATGCAGGTGTGTGGCAATGACGATGTCGATGTCGGATGCCTTGAGGCCACGCGCCGCCAGCGAGTGATCGAGATGGGTGGTGCGATTGATGGCGTAGATGTCCGCCAGTTTCGGCGGCATCTTGTCGCCGATACCCGTGTCGATCAGCACCCAGCGGCCACCCGTTCGGACCAGCAGCGGACGTAGGCCCAGCGGAATGCGGTTCTTGTCGTCGGGTGTCGTGCGTTTTGACCAGAGGGTCTTTGGCACCACACCGAACATGGCGCCGCCATCGAGGGCAAACGTCCCGTCCGACAGCGAAAACAGTTCCATGTCACCGAAGGTCACGAGGAGTGTCCTCCGTCGGCCGCCGGCTGCTTCAACTCAATCAACACGCCCTGCGTATCACCGGGATGAATGAAGGCAATGCGAGAGCCGTGAGCGCCGCGCCGGGGTTCCGTATCGATCAACCGGAGGCCCGCCGACGTGACCCCGGCGATGGCCGCGTGGATGTCACGCACGCGAAGCGCCACGTGGTGGAGGCCGGGACCACGCTTCGCGATGTACTTCCCGATCGGCGATTCCGGGGCCAGGGCCTCCACCAGCTCCAGCTTGGCGTCACCGGTGTCAACAAAACGCACCTGGCTCTGCTGCCCCGTGATGACCTCCGGCTCGTCGCTGGCAAGCCCGAGCACATGGGTGAGCACACGCAGCGATGCGTCGATGTCATCCACGGCGATCCCGACGTGATCGATGCCGGTAACGCCGACCGCCGACTGCGCCGGAGCAGCGGCGCCAAGGGCGCGCCTCATGATCACGTCGGCGGCGCCATACGGGTCGATGGCGCGGTCGGCAATGCGGTCCAGCCATTGCGCGAACTCCCCCGGCGCGAGGACGCGCTGTTCAAGATGTTGCATGAACCGGCGCCCGAGGATCTCTCGCAGACGCCACTCCGCGCGCGCGCGACGCCGTTCTCCGAGTGTCTCGGCCGACTGGGCCCGGAAACGCTCGATCATGTCGACCAGCTCGTCGATCCCGCGATTGGCCGTCGCTTCGGTCCGAAGCACCGGCGGCCGCCACCCTTCCGACATCGCATCGTCGAGCGACAGCATCATCTCGATTGAGGCGGCGGTGCGGTCGGCGCCTTCCCGATCCGCCTTGTTGACCACGAAGATGTCCGCGATTTCCATGATGCCGGCCTTGAGCGCCTGCACCTCGTCACCGGTGCCGGGCACGAGCGTCACGACGGAGACATCAGCCGTGCGCACGATGTCGACCTCATCCTGCCCCACACCAACGGTCTCGATGATGATGACGTCGTAGCCTGCGGCATCGAGCACGATCGCCGCTTCAGCCGTCGTGCGCGCCAGCCCCCCCAGATGGCCGCGTGTGGCCATGCTGCGGATGAACACGCCAGGGTCTTCGGCATGCACCTGCATCCGCACGCGGTCACCCAGAATCGCTCCACCGCTGAACGGGCTGGTCGGGTCGACGGCCAGCACACCCACCGTCCGGCCTCGCCGACGCAGTTCCGCCGTGAGTTTGTCGACCAGGGTGCTCTTGCCCGCGCCAGGGGGGCCCGTGATGCCAATCAGGTAGGCGCGGCCGGTCTTGCCGAAGATGCGCCCGATCAGCGCGGCCCCTTCAGGCGCTTCGTTTTCGATCAGTGAAATCGCGCGGGCAATCGCGCGAGGATCGTTGGCAAGCAGGCGCTCCGAGAGTGTGGGGGCAGCCGTCACGCGCGTCACCGACCCAGCAGTTGGCGCGCAATGACCAGGCGCTGAATCTCGCTCGTGCCTTCACCGATCGTGCAGAGCTTCACGTCGCGGAAGTACTTCTCGGCCGGATAGTCTTTCGTGAAGCCGTAGCCACCGTGGATCTGCACGGATTCCTCGGACACACGCACAGCGATCTCGCTTGAATACAGCTTGGCCATCGAAGACTCGCGGCCCGTGCGAACCACACCCTGATCCTTCATCCACGCCGCACGGTACGTCAGCAGGCGCGCCGCCTCGATGCGGGTGGCCATGTCCGCAAGCTTCCACTGAATCGCCTGGAAGCTGGCGATCGGCTGACCGAACTGCCGGCGCTCCTTCGCATACTTCAGCGCGGCATCATACGCGCCCTGCGCCAGTCCGACCGCCAGAGCGGCGATGCCGATACGGCCGGCGTCGAGCACCTGCAAGGTGTTGATGAATCCCTGCCCTTCTTCACCCACCATGGCGTCGGCCGGCACGCGGCACTCTTCAAAGATCACTTCACTCGTGTCGCTGGCCCGCATGCCCAGCTTGTTTTCCTTCTTGCCGGCACGCATGCCTGGCGTGCCCTTGGGCACAACAAACGCCGAGATACCGCGATGGGCCTTCGTCCGGTCTGTGACGGTCATGACGACGATGGCGCCGCCGACCGAGCCGTGGGTAATGAACTGTTTCGCACCGTTGATGACCCACTCATCGCCGTCGCGACGAGCCGTCGTGCGCATGGCCGCTGCATCACTGCCCGCGCCGGGTTCGGTCAGTCCCCAGGCTCCGAGGTAGTCGCCGCGAATCAGGGGCACCACATACTGCTGCCGCTGCGCCTCGCTGCCGAACATGAACAGGTGGGACGTGCACAAGCCGTTGTGCGCGGCGACCGACAACGACACCGACGGACAGACGCGCGCGAGTTCTTCGATGCAGATGCAGTACTCGATCGCAGACATCCCCGCGCCGCCGTACTCCTCGGGAAACTGGATGCCCATCAGACCGAGGCCGGCCATCCGGGTCACCAGATCGTGGGGAAACGCCTGGGCTTCGTCCCACTCCATGACATGGGGCCGAATTTCCGCTTCCGCGAATTCGCGCACCGTGCGGCGAAGGAGCTCCTGCTGGCTGGTCGGGCGCAGATCCATCCCGAGAAAAATATCACGGGGGTGGTGAGGGGACGGGCACGAACCGATATGGTGGGGTATGCGAAAACTCACCCTTGCGACAGGCCTGCTCGCCCTCCTGCTCGTCCCCGCACACGCCTACGCGGATGTCACTGCGTTTTTTGGTGTCGGACACCGGCCGGAGACACGCACCGCCAAGGGTTTCGCCGTTGGGTTGACGCTCATCGCGGTGGGCTTCGAAATCGAGTACTCGGACATCAAGGAGGTCGACGAAGACCTCAAGGTCGCCCCGCGGCTTCGCACCGGCACGGTGAACGCGATCGTCCAGACGCCCACCAGCGGCGCCCAGCTCTACGCCACGGCTGGGGTGGGCTTGTATCGGGAGAACTGGCGGGCGGACTATCAGGAGACCAACACGGCCATCAACATCGGCGGCGGACTGAAGATGAACCTGCTGGGACCCTTGAAGCTGCGGGTCGACTATCGCCTCTTCCGCCTCAACGGCGCCCCGCTGGAAAAGACCGTCCACCGCGTCTACGGCGGCGTGAACGCGAGTTTCTGAGGAACATCGTAGGGCGGGCCTTCCGCACTGGCGGGTCAGAAGACAGTCGTGGGGCGGGCCTTCAGGCCCGCCGGACATGGCGGCTCACCATGGAGGCATGGAGTGCATGGTGAACATTCGGACAGACGCGTCAGCGCACTTTGGTGAGGCCCAGGCGCTCCACGCGCAGGACCGCGGCCTTCATCCGTTCAAACAGCGGCTGCACTTCCGCCGGCGCGACTTCCGCCAGATAGAGCAGAGGGTCGTAGCTCATCTTCTCGATGGCCGGGTCGAACAGGAACACGTAGAGGATCGCGTCTGGCGTCTTTTCGGCCGACTTGTAGATCTTCCAGTTGGTGGCCTGCAGCTGACGCGACTGGCTCTTGGTGACCTTGAACGCCTCGATCAGGCGTGCCACCACCACGTCGAATTCAGCCGTTTTGGCCGGATCCACATGAAACAGCAACATGCCGGCCGGGGTCGTGAACAGGTAGTCGGCCGGTGGGCCCGTGGGAGCCGGAGTTGGAGTCGGCAGCGGCGTCTGAGCGGCCTGTGCCGGTGGCGTCGCCGGCGGCGGGGTCGTCGTCTGGGTTGATACCTGCGCTGCAGCCGGAGCCACAGCCAGCAACAGCAGTACGAAAGCGACGGTCACGCGCATGCCGTCCATTGTGGCTGAAAACAGAAAAGGACGTCACCGCCTGCGGCGATGACGTCCCCGTGATGCTCGATGTCTGGTCGTTACTTCTTCGAGAGCGGCCAGATCTGCTGCTGGGCAACGGACGCCTTGAGCTTCTCGAAGATCCCGTCGATGACCTTGCGCGCCTCAACGTCGTCAGCCTTCCAGGCGCCCGAGTAGTAGAGGATCTGCGTCCAGTCATAGCTCACACCGGCCACCGGAGGGTCGAGGTGAACGAAGTAGAGCCGAGGCTGCCCAGCGGGAATCTCCGCTTCGAGGCGCAGCAGATTCAGAGACTTGGCCTGCGCCTGAAGCTCCGGCTTATCTGAGGCCGCAAGACCCTGCCGAATTTCGTTCACGGCCTGCTCGAACGTCGCCTCCTGACCGGAGTTGATCTGGAGCATCAGCATGACCGGATTGGTCCCGCTGAACTTGAACTGATCCGGCGGCGCCGGAGCCTGCTGCGCGGCATCCTGCGCGAAGGCCGCCGGGGCCAGGGTCAACATCATTCCGGCCACGCCGAGCGCGACCACCGTACGCCGGGCCACGACCGGCAGAAATCCGAACAACCGCATGCACATCCTCCTCGCCACTGGGGGCGTTGGTCTAAAAGGAATCCATACTCTACCGTACTGTGCGGCAGCGTGACGAGACCGGCCTTAGACGAACACCGCCAGGATATTGTTCGCCACCAACATCCCGGCCCGTGTCAACCCGAAGCGCCCGTCCCGCCGCCACACCAGACCGGCGCTCTCGAACGCGCTCAGGTCCTCCACGTAGCGCTCCCACGGGTCGAACCCGTACGCGCCCCTGAACGCGTCCCGGTCCACGCCCCGGTTCAGCCGCAGCCCGGTGAAGAGCGCCTCCTCCTGCAGGGACTGCGCAGAGAGGGACAAGACATCGGTCGTCACCGAGGCCCCCTGCTCGACGCGCTGGGCGTAGTCGGTGGTGGCGCTCACGTTTTTCCAGCGGCGGCCGTCCACCGTCGAATGCGCACCACACCCAAACCCCAGCCACCGTCCCATCTGCCAGTACTTGAGGTTATGCCGTGACAGGTGGCCGGGGCGCGCCACGTTGGAAATTTCGTACTGCGCGTATCCGGCCGCATCCAGCGACTCGAGCGCGTCCAGGTACATATCGGCGGCATCGTCATCGGGCGTCTGCGACCAGCCGGCTCGCGCCATCGTTTCCTTGAGCGGCGCATTGGGATACAACTCAAGCAGATACAACGATAGGTGGTCCGGCGACAACGCAATGGCCTGCGCCATGGTACGCCGCCACGACTCGGGCGTCTGCGCCGGCAGCCACAACATCAGGTCAAACGAGACGGACGCAAATCCTGTGCGCTGCGCTGACTCCACGGCGGCGATCGCGCGCGCGGACGAGTGGATGCGCCCCAGCCTCGCGAGCTCATCATCGTCAAACGACTGCACGCCGAAACTCAGGCGATTGATGCCGGCCTCGCGAAACGCGGCGAGCCGTTCGTCCGTCGCGGTTTCCGGATTTGTCTCCAGCGTGATCTCGGCATCTGAAGTCAGGTCGAAGGTGTCGCGACACGCGGTAATCAGTCGAGCCACTTCCGCCGGCTCAAGCAGCGACGGCGTGCCACCACCAAAAAAGATGGTGTCGGCTGCCCCGCCACTGCTCCGCCGAATTTCCTGCTCAAGCGCGTCAACATAACGCCGACGCAACGACTCATCGAGCAGGCCCCGGTTGAAGTTGCAGTATGAACAGATCGCCTGGCAGAACGGGATGTGGAGGTAGAGGCCTAACGGTGCGGAGGGCGAAGTGCGAGGTGCGAGGTGCGGGATGCGAAGGGCCTCGTCCATTCCCTAGCCGCGGCCTGCCTTGCCGCCGGGCCAGCGGAGTTCACGCAATTCTCCGGGCTGCTTCAGGGAACGCAGCGGATCGCGTTCGCGCAACTGGGCCTTGGCCGGGCCGCGTGACCTCGACGGCAGCGCACGACGTCCCCGATTGGTCTGCCAGAGGATCGCGAGATCCGCCGCGCCGCCGTTTGGAGGCAGCATGCGGTAGTCGCCCCCGTCGTACTCCAGGAACTCGCACATCTCGTGCAGACGAGAGTGCATGCGATAGCCCACACGCGCCTTGAGTGAATCCAGATCCGATTCGTCAGGCGTGTCTTCGTAGTTGGTCGTGAAGATCGTCGGGCGCCGTTCGTTGTACCGGGTGTTGACGATGAGGTTCATCGTTTCTTCCACCCATTCGGAGGGCTTTTCTGATCCCAGATCGTCAAGGACGAGCAACTCGGCATCCATGACCGGGCGAATGATGTCCATCTCCGCCGTACGGACCACCGGGTTGTAGGTCGATCGAATCAGCTTGAGCAACTCGCGCACGTCGTAAAACAGGCCGTGTACGCCCTTCTGCTGAATCACCTGGCGCAACACCGCCACGGCAATGTGCGTCTTGCCGATGCCTGGAGGTCCAATCAGGCACAACCCCTTGGTCACGGCCGGGAACTGATCCGTAAACCGCCGCGCGTACGAGACGGCCGAATGCAGCTTTTCGTTCTGATACAGGACGAAGTTCGCGAGATCGCACCTGGCGTACCGCGGCGGAATCCGCGCGTCGCGCATCAACCGTTCGGCGACCTGCGCGCGACGACACTCGCAGCGCTCGACACGGCGCACGCCGTCGGCATCAACGGCTCTCCATCCGGTTCCCTGACAGTGGGGGCAAACAGACACGGGACACAGAGGATATCAAATGGGGAAATGAGGAAATGGGGAAATGACTCTCCCCATTCCGTCATTCTCCAATTTCCTCATTCTTCGAGGTGGGCACCAGCGCGGTATTGAGCCGCGCTTCCCAATCATCGAGGCCGCGCGCGAGTTCTTTCTTGACATACGCCATGAACTCGTTCACCTCGTGCTGCATGCGCTCCATCTTCTGGCGCATGTTGAGGATGATCTCGACACCCGCGAGGTTGACGCCGAGATCGCGCGTGAGCGCAAGAATGGTCTCGAGCCTCTGCAGGTCGTCGTCCGAGTACAGGCGCGTATTGCCTTCGGTGCGGGACGGCGCCAGCAGTCCCTCGCGTTCGTACAGCCGGAGCGTCTGCGGGTGGATGTTGTACTTCGACGCCACCGCGCTGATCATGTAGTAACCCTTGCCGGTGCCGGTTTTTCGCGTCATGTGAATGTCTCCGAACAGGCCCGACGGCCTGCCCTAGCTACCGAACAAATCCGCGCGAACGTCAACGGGATTGAGCGCAGCGAACTCGCGCAGCAATGCCTTCGACCGTTCATCACGCACCGGTGGCAGCACGATCTGCACATCGGCAATGAGGTCGCCCGCTTCGTCGGGGGCGCCCGGGCGGGAGGACGGGACGCCACGGCCACGGACTCGCAACCGAGAGCCGGATGCCGTGCCTGGAGGAATCCGCACCGTCACGGGACCATCAAGCGTCGGCACCGGAACCTTGGCGCCAAGCGCCGCTTCATGCACAGCCACGGGCAACGTCACACACAAGTCGCGGCCTTCCCGCTTGAACACGCGATGCGGCAATACCTCGACGCTGACGTACAGGTCTCCGGAGGGCCCACCATGCGCCCCGGCATGCCCCCGGCCGGGCACGACAAGCCGCGCGCCGCTTTCAATGCCCGGCGGCAGCGTCACGGTCACGACTTCGCTGCGCGCCTGCAGGCCGGATGCGGCACAGTGGCGGCAGCCTTTCGCCGTGACGCGGCCGCTGCCGAGGCAGGCGTCACACGGTTTGGTGAACACCATGTGCCCGCGGGCCCACCGCAGCGCGCCCTGCCCCTGACACGTGCCGCACGGCACCGGCGGAATCGCCACACTCCCGGCACCACCACAACCGGGACAACGGTCCTGCCTGACTACCGAAAACGGAAAGGCGCCACCACGGACGGCATCCTCAAACGACAGCTGCATCGTCAGTTCTAGGGCAGCGCCCTGCTCTGACGTCGTGACTCGCCGCGCGGCGTCCTGAAACACATCCGCGAACATCTCCGAAAACGTCGCGGCCTCCTGCCCATGCGCGGCAGCCGAAAAATCGAATCCTTCAAACGAGATGGACGCCTCGACCGTCGCAGCGGGCCGAACGAGCCGCAGCTGGTCGTAGTCACGCCGGCGATCAGGAGAGCCGAGCACTTCGTAGGCTTCCTGCACCTGCCGGTACCGCTCCTCAGCCCGGCGGTCCCCAGGATTGATCCCCGGGTGGTACCGCCGCGCGAGGCGCAGGTAGGCGCGCTCAATCTCTGCCGCCGTGGCGGAGGGAGCCAGATCGAGCGCGCCGTAGAGATCCACTTACTTCTTCTCCTCCTCGACGACTTCGGCGTCGATGACGTCGCCGTTGGCCGGACCGGCCTGGCCGCCCTGCCCATCCGCCGGCGGCGCATCCGTCGCGCCCGCCTGCTGATAGAGCTGCGTGGCCGCCTTGGTCTGCGCATCCATCAGCGCATCGAGCTTCTTGGTGATGGTGGACGCGTCGCCAGCCTCAAGTGCCGACTTGACGTCTCCCACCGCATTCTCGATGGCCAGCCGGTCCGCCGCCTGCACCTTGTCGCCCGACTCCTTGAGGAACTGTTCGGCCGCGTGGACCGCCTGGTCAGCCCGATTGCGCAACTCGACTTCTTCCTTGCGCTTCTTGTCTTCCTCGGCGTGGGCCTCGGCGTCCTTCACCATGCGGTCGACTTCATCCTTCGACAGTCCGCTCGACGCTGTGATGGTGATCTTCTGTTCCTTGCCGGTCCCCTTGTCCTTCGCCGACACGTTCACGATGCCGTTCGCGTCGATGTCAAACGTGACTTCGATCTGCGGCACACCGCGTGGCGCCGGGGGAATGCCGTCCAGATGGAACTTGCCGAGCGTGCGGTTGTCGCGCGCCATCGGACGTTCGCCCTGCATGACGTGCACTTCGACGCTGGGCTGGCTGTCGGCCGCGGTGGAAAACACTTCCGACTTGCGGGTCGGAATCGTCGTGTTGCGCGTGATGAGCGTCGTCATCACACCGCCGAGCGTTTCGATGCCCAGCGACAACGGCGTCACGTCGAGCAGCAGGAGATCCTTCACGTCGCCCGCGAGCACACCGGCCTGCACCGCCGCGCCAATCGCGACAACTTCGTCCGGATTCACGCCCTTGTGCGGCTCCTTGCCGAACTGTTCCTTGACCAGCTGCTGCACGCGCGGAATACGCGTCGAGCCACCGACCAGCACCACTTCGTCGATGTCCTTCGCAGAGACACCGGCGTCGGACATCGCCTGCCGGCACGGGCCCATCGTCTTCTGCAGCAGGTCCTCAACCAGCGACTCGAACTTGGCGCGCGTGAGCTTCTCGGCGAGGTGCTTCGGACCGGTCGCGTCCGCCGAGATGAACGGCAGATTGATCTCGGTCTCCATCACGGTCGAGAGTTCCATCTTGGCCTTCTCTGCCGCTTCCTTCAGGCGCTGCAGAGCCATGCGGTCTTTCGACAGGTCGATGCCTTCCTTCTTGCGGAACTCGGCGACGACCCAGTCCATGATGCGCTGGTCGAGGTTGTCACCACCCAGGTGCGTGTCACCGTTGGTGGCCTTGACCTCGACGACGCCTTCGCCGACTTCCAGCACCGACACGTCAAACGTGCCGCCGCCGAAGTCGTACACGACGATCGTTTCGTTCGACTTCTTGTCGAGTCCATACGCCAGTGCCGCCGCTGTCGGCTCATTGACGATGCGCATGACCTCGAGGCCGGCAATCGTGCCCGCATCCTTGG
>CBINOO010000116.1:0-12121 GCA_966252305.1 uncultured Acidimicrobiia bacterium | reverse complement strand
TATCCGCGCTGAGGAGTCGGGGAGTTCGGGTTTCCCGAGAGTATACATCGGTCTAAAATCGAGAGAGAGCACTGTGCGCATTTATCTCGACTACAACGCCACCGCCCCCGCGGCCCCGGGTGTCGCCGACATCGTGGCCGCCGTGTTGACGGACGAACCAGGCAACCCCTCGTCCATCCACGCGTACGGCCAGCGCGCCAAGTCGCGCCTTGACGACGCGCGTCAAGCCGTTGCGGCGTTGATCACGGCCCAGGCGGCCGACATCGTCTTCACTGGCGGCGGCACGGAGTCCATCAACCTGGCCATGCGCGGCGCACTCGATGCCCTCTCCGGCTCGGGACGACGTCACCTCGTCGTGAGCGCCATTGAACACGAAGCCGTGCTGATGACCGCGCGTGCGCTGGAACGGCACGGCGTGGAGGTCACCGTCATCCCGGTCGGACGCGACGGTGTTGTGCAGCCCGCCGACCTTGATGCGGTCCTGCGTGATGACACGGCCCTCGTGTGCGTCATGCACGCCAACAACGAAATCGGGACGCTGCAGCCGATCACCGAGCTGGCGGCTCTCGCCCGCACACGCGGGGCGCTGTTCCACTGCGACGCCGTGCAGAGCGTCGGCAAGGTCCAGGTGGATGTCCGCGCGCTCGGCGTCGACATGTTGTCCCTGTCCGGGCACAAATTCGGCGGGCCCAAGGGCACCGGCGCGCTGTGGGTCCGGCGCGGCGTGCGCGTCACGCCCCAGCTCACGGGCGGGCGTCAGGAACGCAGCCGGCGCGCCGGCACCGAAAACACCGCCGGGCTGGCCGGCCTTGCCGTTGCCGCGCGACATGCGCTCGCCACGCGCGACGACGTCGCCCGCCGCACCGCGCTGCTGCGCGATCGCCTCGAGCACACGCTGCTGCGAACCGTCGCAGGCACGGCGGTCAACGGTGCCCCCGATTGCCGCGTGCCGAACACGACCAACATCAGCTTCGACGGCATCGAGGCCGAGTCGCTGCTCATCGCGCTCGATCTGGAAGGCATCGCGATCTCCACCGGCTCAGCGTGCTCATCAGGCTCGCTCGAGCCGTCGCACGTCCTGCAGGCGATGGGCCTGCCGGCGCCGCGCACGCGCAATTCGCTGCGGTTCAGTCTCGGGCCGGCCACCACCGCGGGGGACATCGACACGGTGTGCGCCGCCATCCCGCGCCTGGTCGACAAACTGCGCCGCCTGACACGACGCGCCGTCGAGGTCTCGTCATGAGCCGCATCGTCGTCGCCATGTCGGGAGGTGTCGATTCGTCGGTGGCGGCCGCACTCCTGGTCGAGCAGGGGTACGACGTCGTCGGCCTGTCGATGCAGCTGTACGATCAGCGTCAGACGGTGGATGGCGCCCCGGCATTCGGTTCGTGCTGCAGTCTTGATGATCTGCATGACGCTCGTCGTGTGGCCGGACAGCTTGGCATCCCCCACTACATCGTCAACTTCGAGCGCGAGTTCCGCGCCACGGTGATCGACAACTTCGTGCAGGAGTACGCCGCCGGCCGGACCCCGATTCCCTGCGTGCACTGCAATGCCGACCTCAAGTTCGCCACGCTGGCCGAACGCGCGGCGGGTCTCGACGCGGCGGCCGTCGCCACCGGGCATTACGCGCGGGTCGTGTTTGATGAAGACACGCGACGATACCGACTCCTGCGCGGACAGGACGCGGCCAAAGATCAGTCGTACTTCCTGTTCACCCTCACTCAGGATCAACTGGCCCATGCGCGCTTTCCGGTCGGCCACCTCACCAAGCCAGAGGTGCGGGCCTACGCGGAGCGGCTCGGGCTCTCGGTCGCCGACAAACCGGACAGTCACGAAATCTGTTTCGTTCCCGACGGCAACACCGCCGGATTCGTCGAGCGCGAAGCCCCGAACGCAGTGGTCGCGGGAGAGATCATCGACAGCGGCGGCGCGGTGCTTGGCGCACACCAGGGCCTGCACCATTTCACGGTTGGCCAGCGCAAGGGGCTCGGTCTCGCAACCGGAAAGCCGATGTACGTGCTGAAGCTGGTGCCGGCGGATCAGCAGGTCGTCGTGGGCTCGAAGGAGGAACTGGGAGGGCGATGGCTCGACGCGAAGGGCGTCAACTGGATCGCCGGCGTGCCGCCGGACGGTCCTGCGCGTCTGACCGCGCGCATCCGGCATCGCCATGCCGACGCAGCGGCCACCGTCACGTCAACGGGTGACGGCCTCGCACACGTCGAGTTTGACGAACCGCAGACGGCGATCACCCCAGGGCAAGCCGTCGTGTTTTATGCGGGCGAAGAAGTCGTCGGCGGAGGCTGGATCTCCGCCGCCTGACGCTAGTGACCGTGCCCCTGGCTTTCGAGCCAGCGCTCGGCATCGATGGCCGCCATGCACCCCGACCCTGCCGCGGTGATCGCCTGCCGATACACGTGATCCTGCACGTCACCGCAGGCAAACACGCCGGGCACCGACGTCTTCGTGCCGTCGTGCGTCACGAGGTAGAAGTTCTCATTCATCCGCAGCTGGTCGTTGAACAATGACGTGTTGGGGGTGTGGCCAATCGCCACGAACACGCCATCCACGGGAATCGTCTTTTTCGACCCGTCAACCGTGCTGCGCACAACGACGCCGCTCACGGCGCCGCTCGAGACGTCGAGAATGTCTTCGACTTCGGCATTCCATTCGAACGTGATCTTCGGGTTGGCGAGCGCCTTGTCCTGCATGATCTTCGAGGCGCGCAGCGTGTCGCGCCGGTGAATCAACGTCACCGAGGATGCGAAGCGCGTCAGGAAGTTCGCTTCCTCCAGCGCGGAGTCACCGCCACCCACGACGGCGATTGGCTTCCCTCGGAAGAAGAACCCGTCACAGGTCGCACACGTCGAGACGCCGTGCCCCATCAGCGCGCGTTCATTGGGAAGGCCGAGCAGTTTGGCCGATGCCCCGGTCGCGATGATGAGCGTGCGCGTCTCGATGACCTCGTCACCCATCGTGATGCGGAAGGGCTGCTGCGACAGATCCACCGCCGACACGTGACCGCGGACGATCTCCGCGCCAAACCGTTCGGCTTGCGCGCGCATGTTCCCCATGAGATCGGGGCCCATGATGCCGTCGCGGAATCCCGGAAAATTCTCCACCGCGGTGGTCAGCATCAACTGACCGCCGGCCTCGAGACCTTCGATGACGAGCGGCTTCAGGTTGGCACGAGCCGAGTACAGCGCAGCGGTGAGTCCGGCCGGGCCGGAACCGATGATCGTGACGTCGCGCATGACTCAGAGATGTTTGTCGAGAGCTTTGGAGAACTCGGCCTTGTCCGCCAGGCCCACGATCGTCTCGACGACCTGCCCGCCCTTGAACACCATCACCGTGGGAATGCCCCGCACCATGTACTGCATCGTCACTGTGGGGTTCTCGTCGACGTTCAGTTTGCCGACGGTCACCCGACCGGCGTAGTCCGTGGCCAGCGCGTCGATCGTCGGTCCCAGTGCGCGGCACGGGCCGCACCATTCGGCCCAGAAATCGACCAGCACGGGCTGGGTCGACTTGAGCACGCTTGCGTCGAAGTTGGTATCGGTGAAAGTTGTCACGTTGGGGGAAGCCATGGTCGTCCGTTTGTCTCCTCTGCGTCAGGCGTCCGGCACGTCTCCCCACCGGACACCGGCGCGATATCGCGCCCGTCGGTACACTTTGACATACTCCCGGGCCGACGTCTCCCAGGAATGATCTTCGCGCATGCCGCGCGCCTGCAATGCCGCCCACCAGTCCGCGCGCCTGAACACGCGTACCGCCTGCCGGATGGTGCGAACCAGCGCCTCGGATGTGGCCGGCTCGAACTTGAACCCGTTGGCCTTCTTCGCGCGCGGCGAAAACGCCTGGATCGTGTCGTCGAGCCCACCCACAGCCCGCACGATCGGCACGGTGCCGTACCGCAGGCTGTACATCTGGTTCAACCCGCACGGCTCGAAGCGGGACGGCATCAGGAACATGTCCGCACCGGCCTCCACCAGATGCGCAAGTGATTCATCGAAGCCGATGTACGCCGCCACCCGCGCCGGGTGTCGCTGCGCCAGCGCTCTCAGGCGCTCTTCATAGACGGCATCACCCGAACCGACAAACACCCACGTCGCGTCCAGCTCCAGCAACTCATCCATCGCGTCCAGGACGAGGTCGATCCCCTTCTGTTCCACCAGGCGCGACACCAGCCCGATGAGCGGCCGAGCCAGCACATCGTCACCGACCGGCAAGCCGCACCGTTCGAGCAGGGCGCGTTTGTTGGCGCGTTTGCCCGAGAGGTCGGCGACCGAATAGTGCGCCGGCAGGTAACGGTCAGATGCCGGGTCCCAGGCCGTGGTGTCAATGCCGTTGAGGATGCCGAGATAGTCGCCAGCCCGCGCACGAAGCACGCCATCCATGCCGGCACCGTGTTCCGGCGTCAGCGTTTCGCGGGCATACGCGGGACTGACGGTCGTCACCACGTCGCTATAGCTGATGCCGGTCTTGAGAAAACTCAACTGACCCCAGAACTCTCCCGTGTCCATCGTGAAGGCCTGCCACTCCAGCCCCACCTGCGGAACGACCTCTCTCGGGAAGTTCCCCTGGTACGCGAGATTGTGAATGGTGGTCACCAGTCCTGCCCGGGCTGCGCGCGGCCATCGTTCAGGCTGTGTCCGCAGCAGGGCCGGCACCAGTCCCGCCTGCCAGTCGTGTGTGTGCACGATGTCCGGACGTGGGTGGTCGCTCTGCTGCGCCCAGGTGAGGGCCCCGTGGGCCAGCCCGGCAAACCTGATCGCGTTGTCCGGGTGGTCACGGCCACCGATACCGTAGAGTCCGTCACGGTCGAACCACTCAGGCACGTCCAGCAACACCAGTTGGAGTCGCGGCGCGAGTTCGGCGACCTCGAAGACCACCGGCCAGCGACGCCCGCCAAAATCCAGTGCGCCGGGCGTGCGGCTCACGGTCGGGACGTTAACGCCCCGGTACTTCGGTATGACGATGGTGACGGTGTGGCCAAAGGCGGCCAGCGCCTGCGGCAGAGCCGCGACGACGTCGGCCAGTCCCCCGGTCTTGGCCCAGGGCGTCAGCTCCGATGCAACGTGCAGGATCGACAGGCGCGGAGTGCGACCCGCCAGCGGCGATCGCGTTCGAAGGCCCGACACGCCGGAGTGGTCAGCGGTGGGGTTCGTCGGTGCCGCCGTCCAGGCCGCTGGTGCGCCCGACCACCCAGTTGAACAGGTGCCGCACTTCCGCAAACCGAAGTGTGCTGTTGGCGGCGCCGAGAACGACGACCGCGACCTGGCTGCCCTGAGGTACCCGGAACAGCGTTGCCAGGCAATATCCGGCCTTGGAGATGAACCCCGTCTTGCCGCCCACGACGTCCATGCCGTCGGCCAGCAACCTGTTGGTGCTCTTGATGTTGATCACACGGCGCGAGGTGTGGGCCTGATAGGTGGCCTTCTGCATCACCGGTGCCAGCTGGGGGTGGTCAGCCGCAAATGCGATGAGGTGGGAGATGTCGTAGGCTGACGCGACATTGCGCGCGTCGAGTCCCGAGGGGTCCGCAAACGTCGCGCTGGTCAGGCCCAGTTGCTGGGCCATCTCGTTCATCCGCGCGACAAACCCCTTGGTGCTGCCCTCCGAGGTGCGTGCCAGCGCCCGGGCAGCCGCATTGTCGGATGCGATCAGCGTCAGGTGCAGCAGGTCGCCCAGGGTGATTGATTCCCCGGCCCGCAGGTATGTGGTGGACGCCCGGCGCGTATCCGCGCTCGTCACGGTCACCTTTCGGGTGAGATCCGGCTCGTCCGCCATGAAGGTCAGGGCCGTCATGAGCTTGGTGAGGCTGGCGATCGACCGCCGGTCGTGCGAATTGGCTTCCCAGAGCACTTCGTTGGTCTGGGGATTAAAGATGATCGCGGCTGCCGCGCGGACGTCCGGGATGAGATTCCCCAGCACGTCGGTCTTGAACTTCGGTGTCTCGGCGTCGCGGCGCAGGCGCTCAGCCGCAGCCGCCCTGGCGGCGGCTGCCGCGCGGGCGCGAGCCGCGGCGGTCCGCGTCGTGGTCTTTTTCGCGGTGGTCTGGCCCGACGCCTCGGTCGCTGCCGCAGGCCATGCGCCCAACAACGCCGGCACCGCCAGCGCCACAATCAAATGCTTCAGTCGGCTATGTCTTGCCACTCGATATTCCCCCGACCTGATGTTCTGAACCCGGCGGATAGTACCATCTCAAGTACAACGCCAGCAACAATTTGAGCTGCCCTGCCGCGATTACTATCGGCACGGCCTCCGCGTTTCTCCACCCCACCACCCACCACCCAGCACCCAGCACCTAGCACCAAGCACTCAGCACCTCGCACTCGCGCTTCGCACTTCGCACCTCGCCCTGTCTCCATTTTTTTGTCGTCAAGAATCCAACACTCGTGGCAGTTGAGACACACCGGGCTGGCTGGCTCGGGGCAGCTGTACTGCAGCAATCGGCAAATCCGGCCGATTACTTCAACGAAACGAATTCGCACGCCAACCGAAGGAGCACGCCAATGTTGGGCACGTCGCTTGCATGCCGAGAATCCACGGAGGTCACTGTAATGAGCCTGGTTCGTCTGCTGGGGTTCACGACGTTGACCTGTGGGTGTGTCACCGGGCGGTACCGCGAGGTGGGGTCCGACCGAGAAATCACCTACATCGAGGAAAAAGGCACCCTGTGCGCCACCTCGAGCCACGTCCGGAATCAACCTGTCAGCGCCGACCGAGTGGCGCATGGGTTCACCCCGGCTGTGGCGGTTCGCGCGTAACCTTTACACGTTCGGGTCTGTACTTCAGGCCCGCTCCGTCCGAGAAGCCGTGTGCATGTCACTCGCGCTTCGAACATCCCTGACCCGCCCGGCCGCACGGCGTTCCGCCCGGCCGGGACCACGTTCCCTCGATCGGCCCAGGTATCAGTTCACAATCGGCCCGTCGACGTTCCGCCTGTACCACGGCGACTGCGTGCCCACGATGGCACGGCTCCCCGTCGGCTCCATCGACACCATCGTCACGTCGCCCCCCTACAACCTGGGTATCAAGTACCGGTCGTACGAGGACGACATGCCTCGCGCCGAATACCTGGCCTGGACTGACCAGTGGCTGCGCGCGGCGGCCCGGGTGTGCCAGGCGGAGGCCTCGTTGTTCCTCAACGTCGGCGCCAAACCCACCGACCCCTGGATTCCCCTGGAAGTGGCCCAGGTCGCCCGGCGCTTCTTCAAGCTCCAGAACACGATCCACTGGGTGAAGTCGATTGCGATCGACCGGGAATCGACCTCGGAAGCGGCCGGCCTGGACCGCGACATCGCCGTCGGCCACTACAAGCCAATCAACAGCGATCGATTCATCAACGATTGCCACGAGTTCATCTTCCACTTCACGCCGGCCGGCCGCACCAAACTCGACCGCCGCGCCGTTGGTGTCCCCTATCAGGACAAGTCCAACGCCGCTCGGTGGGCCACCGGCGGGGACGGCAAGCGGTGCCGCGGCAACACGTGGTTCATTCCCTACGAGACGATTCAGAGCCGCGATCGCGACCGCCCGCATCCCGCCTCGTTCCCGCCGAAGGTACCCGAGCAATGTGTTCGGCTTCACGGTGTCGAACGCGTCAAGACCGTGCTGGATCCGTTCCTGGGTCTGGGCAACACCGCCATCGCCGCAGGACGCCTCGGCCTCAATTTTGTGGGTGTCGAACTCGACGAGGAGTACCTCAAGGAAGCCGTCGACCGCATCAAGACCGCGTTGTCCCGATCTCACCATGACGGCGTGTAGAGAACCACGCCCCTTGGTGAATCGCCACCAAAAGAAAACGCCCCGACCAGCCATGCTGGTCGGGGCGTTCGTGTGTACCGGCCTGCTGTTAGAAGCGGATCCGGCCGCCCAGCTGCATCTGCCACCGCGAGCGGAGGTCGTCCCGGAAGTAGCGGCGGAACGACGAGCCCGTGAGGAAGCTGATGTTGTAACCCGTGATCTGTCCCGCCGACATCGTCGCCGTCACCGGAGCGATCGAGTTGAACGACGTGTATTCCTGCAGACCCCAGCGGTTTTCGAGGAGGTTCAGCACGTTGATGATGTCGAGCGTCACTTCCGCCTTCACGCGCTGGAACGGCAGCGCCACGTTGAAGCGGAAGTCCATCTGGTTCTGCCACGGAGCGCGGCAGACGTTGCGGGGAATGATCTGACCGATGAACTGGTCGAGACAGCCCTCTTCCTGGAGGAAGTTCACCAGGTTCTGGTACGTGCCGCCCGTGAACGTCACTTCGCTGGCGCTTGACGGGATGTACAGCAGGTCGCTGGTGCGTCCGTCGCCATTGACGTCGTTGAAGAAGCGCAGCGTGTACGGACGACCCGACTGGCCCGAGTAGTACAGCGACGCCGTCGCGGTGGCGCCACCGACCAGACCGAACTCATAGGACGCCGACAGGTTGATCCGGTGACCCGGGTCATAAACCGACGTGGACAGCTCGGGTTCATTCGGATTGCGCTGGATCAGCGCGTTGCCCCAGTTGGAGGCCGCCTGGCTCGATGTGCCGTCCATGATTGACTTCGCGCGGCCATACAGCCACGAGCTCGCGAAGTACCAGCCGTTCTGGAAGGGACGACGCAGCTCGACCACACCGCTCCAGCTGTAGCCCTTGTTCGAATTGGTCAGGAAGATCACGTCCGACAAGGTGTTGACCTTGCGGGTGAAAATCGGACGGCCGTCAAGCGTCAGCGTGCTCGACGTGCAGACCGTGCCTTCCGTGCCGCACGGCACGCGGTTCAGGTTCTGGTACTTGATGTCCTGAATGTCCTTCGTGTAGAGGAACTCCGCCGAGCCCACCAAGCCACCGAACAGTTCGCGCTCATACGCCAGATTGCCGCGCAGCAACACCGGGTAGCTGTAGTCCGGATCGATGAGGTCGATCTCGTTGGTGAACGACGACCCGCTCGCCCCGGTCACCGTCGTCGGCTGGCCGAGCGCGTTGGCGACAAACGGAATGCGGTTGCTGCCGCTGTTCGACGCGCCGATTCGCTGGAACTCGATGCCGGTGTTGCCGTACTGGTTCGACAGCCACACGTACGGCGTGCGGCCCGAGAACATGCCGACGCCGCCGCGCACCTGCTGCGTGCCGTCACCCTTGAGGTCCCAGTTGAAACCGATACGCGGCGAGTAGTTGATCGCCGACGGGGTCACGTCGGTCGCGTAGTTGAAGTTGGCCACCGCGACCGGGTTGGCCGTGGGCTTGTCGGGGAACAGCGGCACATCCACACGCGCGCCCATCGTCAGGGTCACGTTCGGACGCACACGCCACTGGTCACCCACGTAGAACCCGAGGGTGCGCACACCAAACTCGGCCGACGGCTTCGCGGGGTTGGTCGGGTAGCTGTAGTCGAACTGCTGCGCGAGGCCCTGATCGAAGAAGTCGAGCGAGTTGAAGGTGTAGGTGCCGAAGTTGTCGCGGATGAACAGGTTGCGGAACTGGAAGAACTCGTTGTGCGTGCCCACCGTGATCGTGTGCTTGCCGCGCACCATCGTGAAGTCGTTGTGCACTTCGATGATGTCCTGGTCCAGTTCGTTCGCGGTCGAGAAGTTCTCGCGGCCGGCCGTGATCTGAATGCCGCTCTCGAGGCGGACCGTCACGCGGGGGAACGGCTTGGTCTCGAACGGCTGCGCACCACGACGATCCCGCACGCGCGTATACGCCACACGGAACTCGTTGACCGCGGAACCAAACGTCGAGTTCAGCTGCACCACCGAGCTGTTCGTCTTCGAGCGCATGCGGTAGAGGCCGTCCGGCGTCACGTAGCTGGTCGCAGACGGGCTGCCGATGTCGTTCAGGCCGTCGACATAGTTGTGCCGCAGCGTCAGGCGATGCTGATTGCTGAGGTTCACGTCGACCTTGCCGAGGAACTTGTCCGAGTTGGTCGTGCGGCTGAACTGCTCGCGCGCGTTGGGCACCGTGTAGCCGTACTTGCTCTCAAGGATCGAGAAGAAGCGGTCGACGTTGGCCGTCGCGCTGCGGAACTCCTGCGCGCAGCCGGTGATGCAGAAACCGGTCGGCGTTTCACGACGCCCCCAGTCGGCGCTGCCGAAGAAAAACGCGCGGTTCTCAATCAGACGGCCACCCACGGTGCCGCCCCACTGCTGGTCCTTGAAGTTCGAGATCTTCGTGTTGGTGATGCCCTCACCCACCCAGTCCTGGTTGCGGCCGAAGTAGAACGCCGTGCCGCTGAGCTGGTTCGTGCCGCTCTTGGTGATCGCGTTGATGCCGCCGCCCGAGAACCCGCCCTGACGGACGTCATAGGGGGACACGACGAGCTGAATCTGCGCGATCGCGTCAAAGCTGACCGGCTGCGTGTCGGTCTGACCGCCAGGCGTGCCGGTTTCGGCCAGGCCGAACAGGTCGTTGTTGACGGCGCCGTCGATCTGGATGCTGTTGTAGCGCGCGTTGCGACCAGCGACCGACACCGCAGTGACGGTGTTGTTGGTCGTGATGGCGTTGAAGTAGGGGTTGACGCGCACCACATCGATGAGCCCGCGCGTAATCGTCGGCAGCGACTCCTTGATCTCGTTCGAGATGTTCGCCGACGTTCCGGCGCGCATCGTGTCAATCGCTGCCGCTTCGGCCGTGACGGTCACCGTCTCGGTCACCGACTCGAGCTTCAGCTGAAAGCTGACCGCCCGCTCTTCACCCAGGTTGACCTGGATTCCGGTCTTTTCATCCTTGCGGAACCCGGACATGGTCACCGAGACCGTGTACGGCCCGCCAGCGCGCACGTTGAGCAGCGCGAACCGGCCATCGGCCTGCGTCACGCCCTCGTAGGTGGTTCCCGTCGGCACGTGTACCGCCACGACCGTGGCTCCGGGCAGCACGCCGCCCTGGGGTTCCACGACCGCGCCCGAAATGACACCAGTCGTCACGGTCTGCCCTGCGGCAGGCACCGCGCCGGCCAGCGCGAGCCCCAGCACCAGGCTGAGACACAGCGTTGCCTTGCTTACCAGCTTCATCCTCTACTCCAAGTGAATTTAATGATCAGGAAAGGCCCTGCCCCCTGCGGGATTCACCGGAGGCCGGACCGCCCGCCAGTATAACAAAGGCCCCGGCCCCGCGGGTGCGCGGGAACCGGGGCCCTGAAAAGCCGGACACAGATGTCCGGACACGAACAGGAGCAGGCTACTTGCGTCGGGGAATGGGTAGCGCCCACTGCGTCCGATGGAACACATCCACATCGGGGCGGTTGACCTTGACCTCGAGCTTCCGGATCTTTCGCAGCGGATCCGGGTTGTTGGAGTAGTACCGCAGCAGATAGTAGTCGCTGGTCTCGGCGTCGATTCGCTCGAGGCCCTTCTTGAAGTCGTTGTTGTTGCAGATGCAGAAGCCGCCGGTCAGGTCCGCAATGACCTTGAGCGAATCGACCGTGCTCGTCACATATTTGCGCCACTCGGCTGTGGTCAGCGTCAGGTTGTTGATATCGGGCCCGGCAATCAGGCCGCGCGGGTCAATCGTGTAAAACGTCGCGTTGGCCCGATTGGCGGCGCGGGTCAGTTCGGCCAACTGCCCGACCAGGTCGGCCTGGGCAAACCCGAAGCTGCCGCTGTCGAACGGGTTGATGGTATTGCCACTGTTGGTCGAATCCAGCGCCCGCGTGTTGGTGACACCGCCGGTGTTCGGGTCCGGTGTCGAATAAAAATCCTGCTCGTTCTTCCACCGCGAGTCGGCAAACGGATTGAAGTCGTAACCGGAACTCAGATAGATGAACGCCTTGCGCCGCGTGTTCAGGCTCTTGAGCTGCTCCAGCAGGTCGTAGGCGGTCGAAAACGCGACGTGTACCCGATGCCGCAGTTCCTGGGGGCCTGATGTCGATGCCGGCGCCAGCAGGATGTCGTCCACCGACATCCCGTTGCCCATCACCTTCTTGATCGATTCGGTGATCCGGCTGCGGTCGTAGGTGGGATTCACCTCAATCGAGGAGGGCCCCGTGGAGACGATGGCAAACATGTCGCCGTCGTGAATCAGGGTGTTCGTAATCTGCGTCAGGAGCTGCCGCACGCGGGGGGAATCACCCGCCTGCAGGTGCAGGTCATCGATGAACAACACGAAGAAACGCCCTGCGACATCAGCCACCGGGCGGGTGGGCG
>CBINOO010000115.1:0-12221 GCA_966252305.1 uncultured Acidimicrobiia bacterium | reverse complement strand
GGACGATCTGGATCTACTTCGGCGATGGCACGCCACGCTAAAGGCGCTGGTGCTGGCTACCGAGCCCTCGCGGCTCGATGGGTCGACCTCGGCCGGAAGGTTCACCGTTTCCGAAGTGATCGCCGGCGCTGCCGCGCACGACCTGTATCACGCAGGGCAAATACGCCTGCTGCGAAGGATGTACGACGATGTGTAGGAATATCCGGACGCTGGCCAACTTCGCCCCGCCGGCCACGGAAGACGAGATCCGCGCGTCGGCGCTGCAGTTCGTGCGTAAGCTGAGCGGCGCAGCCAGACCCTCCAAGGTGAATGAAGCCGTCTTCAATCAAGCGGTGGAAGAGGTGCATGCCGCGGCCGAGCGGCTCATTCGTGGCCTGGTCACCAATGCCCCGCCGCGTAATCGTGACGAAGAGCGGGCGCGCCTCATCGAACGGTCAAAACGCCGCTTCGGTCAGACGCCGTGACTGCGGCCTCTGCAGTTCGCCGACTCAAAGCCCTCGGCACCGCCGAACGTGCGCGGGCTGCCGAGTGGTTCTTCAAGACCGGACCCGGCGAGTATGGGGAAGGGGACCGCTTTCTCGGTGTCAGCGTCCCGGCAACTCGAACAGTGGTCCGGGAAGCCGCCGCGATGCCCCTGGCCGAGGTGGAGAAGCTCCTGGCGTCGCCCTGGCACGAAGCGCGCCTGCTGGCCGTACTCATCCTGGTGAGGCAGTTCGACAAAGGCACGCCTGACGACCAGGGAGTGATCTATCGCCTGTATCTGACGAACCTCCGCCACCTGAACAACTGGGACATCATCGACTCCTCCGCGCCCCAGATCGTCGGACGCCACCTCGACGGTCGCGGGCGATCCACGCTGGTGCGCCTGGCCCGTTCCCGCAACCTGTGGTCGCGGCGGATCGCGATGCTCGCCACCTACTTCACGATTCGACGCGACGATTTCGCGGATGCGCTGGCCATCGCCGAGTTGCTGGTGGACGATCGGGAAGACTTAATCCACAAGGCCGTGGGTTGGATGCTGCGTGAAATCGGGCAGCGGGACCGGAAGCCACTCATCGCCTTCCTCGATCGGCATGCCGCGACCATGCCCAGGACGATGTTGCGGTATGCGATCGAAAAGTTCCCGGCGGCGTTACGGCAGCGATACCTGCAGGCAGCTGCGCGGGCGGCGGGCAAACGCGAGTAGGATCTCGCTGGAGGCGACGATGCGACGCTGGTGGGTAGTGGTAATCGTGATGGTGGCAGGGGTGGCGCTGAGCGCCGATACGTTGGTGCTGCGCGATGGTCGTCGAGTGCAGGGCACGCTGGTCGGCGCCGACGACCGTTCCATCGACTTCGAGGAACGCAGCGGCAGCCGCCGCGTGGTGCGGTCCTACGATCGCGAGGACATTCTGCGCATCGAGTTCGACCGCTTTGGTGGTGGCAGCAGCTTTGACGAGCCGAGCCGTCCGTCGCGGCCGGCGGGGCTGCGCGAGAAGCTCGTGATCGTCTCGGGTGACGTCGACTGGAACGACACCGAAATCAACGTCCGCAACGGTCAGGAGATCTGGCTCGAGTCGTCAGGGCGTGTGCAATGGGGACGTGACCGGCGTCACGGACCGGCGGGTGAACCGAATTCGCCCCGCAACGACGGCCGCCCGATGCCCAGCCGCAACGCGGCCGCGCTCATCGGGAAGATCGGCGATCGGTCAACGGACTACTTCTTCATCGGCGACGATTCGGGGCCGCTCCGCATGCGTGGGAGCGGCCGCCTGTTCCTTGGCGTGAACGACGACTACCTGCAGGACAACTCGGGCAACTTCCGCGTCATCGTCTTCTACTGAGGTCTACGGCGTCTGGCGCGCGCACGTTCCAGCGCCTCGCGGAGCTTCGGCTCGAGCCCACGGTCGGTCGGTTCGTAGTAGACCCGCCCCGCGAGGGCGTCGGGCAATGACGACATGTCAGTCAGCCCATCGTCGCTGTCGTGTGCGTACTGGTAGCCCTTGCCGTAGTCGAGCTGCTTCATCAGCCGGGTCGGCGCGTTGCGCAGGTGCAGTGGGACGGGAGCCGCTTCCGACTTGAGCGCGTCGGCTTTGGCCGCGCCGTAGGCGCGATACACCGCGTTGCTCTTGGGTGCGGCTGCCAGGTAGGTGACCAGCTGCGCCAGGGCCGTGGTGCACTCCGGCATGCCGAGAAAGTGCGTGGCGTCCTTGGCCGCGATCGCCAACTGCAACGCGCGAGGATCGGCGTTGCCGATGTCTTCGGAGGCGAACCGGACGAGCCGCCTGGCGATGTACATGGGATCCTCGCCGGCTTCGAGCATCCGCGCGAGCCAGTACAACCCGCCGTCCGCGTCGCTGTTACGCACACTCTTGTGCAGTGCCGAGATGATGTTGAAGTGTTCATCGCCCGACTTGTCATACCGCAACGCGCGGCGATCCACGAGCGCAGCCAGCACCTCTGCCGTGAGCTGGCGATCGCCTGCGGCGGGCAGGGAGGTGACAGCCTGGTCAAGCAGGTTGAGCGCCACACGCGCGTCACCGTTGGCGTGCCGCGCAATCGCAGCCAGCGCCTCATCGTCGGCGCCCACGCCCAACGCGCCAAGTCCGCGTTCTGCGTCGGTCAGCGCGCGCCGCAGGATGAGCACGATGTCGTCGAGCGTCAACGGCTCCAGCACGTAGACCTTCGACCGCGAGAGCAGCGCCGAGTTGACCTCAAACGACGGGTTCTCGGTGGTTGCGCCAATCAACACGACCGTGCCCGATTCGATGTGGGGCAGGAAGGCATCCTGCTGCGCCTTGTTGAAGCGGTGGATTTCGTCGACAAAGAAGATCGTGCGGCGGCCGGTGCGCTGCCTTGTGTGTTCGGCGACGGCGATGACTTCCTTGATCTCCTTGATGCCCGACGTGACGGCGGAAAAGGCCGCGAACTCGGCGCCGCCGGCATGGGCGATGACACGGGCGAGTGTCGTTTTGCCGGTGCCGGGCGGTCCCCAGAGAATCAGGGAGTGCAGGACGCCGGCGTCGAGCGCGCGACGCAAGGGGCGTCCCGCGCCGACCAACTGAGCCTGACCCACGTATTCATCGAGCGTGCGCGGCCGCATCCGCTCCGCGAGCGGTGTGCCTGGTCCACTGCGCACGTCCCGGTCATCGTCAAACAGCGAAGGACTCATGCGCGTTGGCGGCGTGCCTCGTAGAGCAGCAGGCCGGCGGTGACGGACACGTTGAATGAATCGAGCCCGGGACGCATGGCGACGAACACCGTGGCGTCGGCCATGTGCCGAATCTGTTCCGTGAGTCCGGCCCCTTCGTTGCCCAGCAACAGGAGGGTCGGCTTTGTCAGGTCGAGCGCACGCAGTTCCATGGCATGAGGAGTTGTCGCTGAGGCCGTGGCCACGACGCGCACGCCGGCGCCGCGCGCCTCGTCGAGCAGGTGCCCCAGATCAGTCTGTGCCACCGGCACGCGAAAGGTGCTGCCCATGGCCCCGCGCAGCGCCTTCCAGTTGCGCGGGTCGGCAGTCTGGCCGATCATCGCGACGCCGGTCGCATCGAGTCCATCCGCACATCGAATCAAGGCGCCGGCGTTGCCGGGATCCTGCACATCGACCGCGCCGAGCACGAGCGCCGGAGCGGGCGACCACAATGCGTCAACGGGGCCCGGGGCCCAGCGTCCCAGCGCCACGATGCCAGTCGGGCTGCGGACCGGGCTCACCGCGTCGATCACGGTGGCGGCCGCGCTGTAGACGGCGGCCCCGCTGGCCCCGGCCAGCGACCACAGCTGACGCATCTCCGGAGTGGTGGCCTCGAGCACCTTGTCGGACGCGATGATCAGGTCGAGCGGAACGTCCGCGCGCAGGGCTTCGAGCACGACGTGTGGGCCGTCCAGCAGGACAAGATCCGCGTCCTCACTGAGTCCCCGCGCGACATCGCGCACCCGCGTCACGAGCGGGTCGGTCCTGCGGGTGAGTCGGGGCGGCTGCATCAAAACGATAGTAGTCCTGCGATAGACTTTTCAGACGATGAAAGCACGATTGATCAAGCGGTTCGAAGACGAGATCGCGGTGCTCGACCGCGAGCTGACGCACGAACTGCCCAAGGAGATTCAGCGGGCGCGTGAACTGGGCGACCTGCGGGAGAACGCCGAGTACGCCGCGGCCAAGGAGCGCCAGCGGTTCGTCGAGTCGCGTATCTCGATGCTGCGCAAGCGGGTGTCGGAGATCCAGCTGCTCAACATGGACAAGATTCCCTCCGACCGGGCCGGATTCGGTTCGCGGCTGACGTTGGTGGAGAACGGCCGCGAGTTCAGTTACGAGCTGGTGATGCCTGAAGACGCCGATCCCGACAAGGGCCTCATTTCGGTCGCGTCTCCGATCGGCCGCGCCCTCGTCGGCAAGGAAGAAGGCGACGAGGTGCAGGTGACGACTCCCGCGGGCAAGCGCACATTCGAGATTGTGCGCATGCAGACCATTCACGACGAAGAGTAGCGACCAGCCGTGGCCCTGCCGTCTTACGCGCCCCGCCTTCGGACTGCCCTGGTCCTCTGTGGCGCCGGCACGGCAGGCGCCTACCACGCGGGTGTCTTGCGCGCCCTGGCCGAGGCCGGCATCAAGATCGACGTGGTCGCGGCGCATGGCGCGGGCGTGTTGGGAGCGATGGGCGGCGCCGTGGATACGGGCGCCCGATTGTGGAGCCCTGAAGGCCCATGGACCGACCCACGCCTCGCCGGCGCATACCGGTGGCGCCGCGCGCTCCGGGTGGGCGCGATGGCGCTGCTGGCGGCGTGCGCGCTGATGCTGGCGCCGCTGCTCGTCATTCTGCTGGCCACCGGCGTGTATGCGCTGAGCATGCTGGCCGGCCTGGCGGGATTCCCCTCCACCGCGGAGCGCTTGTTGGGCGCCTACTCGTCAACCATCGGCTGGCTCTTCGACCCGCCGGTGCTGCCCACCGTCGTGCCCAGGCTGGTGGTGCTTGTGCTGCTGACGCTGGTCGGTGTGCTCGCGGTGGCCTGGTGGCAGTCGCGCAGGAGTGGCACGAAGCGGAATGCGCGCGGCGCCGTGTTGTGGTCGCTGCTGGGGCATCCACTCGATGCCGGCGAGGTGGAGCGGGTGGCGCTGGAGCAGGCGTGGCGGTTGACGCCAGGAGGTTCTGCCGCGGTGCCGCCAGATCGGGCCGACGTCGGCCGGCGTTTTGTCGAGATGCTGGCCGAGAACTTCGGCCAGCCGGGCTTCCGTGAACTGCTGATTGGTGTGCATGACCTCGACGCCCGTCGCGATGTGACGATTGGTGTCGTCGCGCCGCAGTGGCAGGCGGCGTTCCAGACGCGGCGTGTCGGCGCGGGGCCGCGCGAAGCGGAAGCGATTGAACTGGCACAGGCGGGTGACACCGACCGGGGCGTGCTGGCCGATACGCTCATCGGCAGCCTGCGCGTGCCCGCCGCCTGTGAACCGCACGAGATGGAGTGGCCGCTGGCGGGATACTGGCGAGGGGAACGGCACCGCTGGACCGACCGGCCTGAACTGGTGGGCCGCCTGATTGACGAGGTGGCGCGAATCGGCGTCGAACAGGTGGTGCTGGTGTCCCCAGCGCCGCCGGCGGCGTTGCCTCACGACCTGCGGGCGCGTCCTCGCGATTTCCGGGCCCGGATGGGGGAGGCGTGGCGCTCGATCGAAACGGCCGCGTTTCAGGACGGGTGGGCTGCCGCCGCCAGCCGCTTCTCGGGCGTCTTCGCGATCCGCCCCGACCACAACGCGATCAGTCCGTTCGACTTCACCGGCGGCTACGACGAAGGTTCCGACCGCACGCGGACGTTGCACGAACTGATGGCCCAGGGATACGAGGACGCGTATCGCCAGTTCATCGAGCCGGTGGTCGCGACCGGCGAACGCATCAACAGCTGAGGACACCATGCGCAAGGGCTCACACATCGACACCGCCATCATCCACGCCGGCGAAGGCGTGCCGGTGACCGCGGTGCCGGTCACCACACCGATCTACACGTCCACGACGTTTGCGTTTCCAAACGCGGCTGAACTCGAGGCGTTTCAGCAGGGACGCTCGGAGCACTTCATCTACTCCCGCTACGCGAATCCCACCGTGCAGGCCGCCGAGGCCAAAATCGCCGCGGCCGAAGGCGCCGAAGCCGCGATGGTGACGGGGTCGGGCATGGCGGCGACATCCACCGCGTTGTTCGGTCTGCTGAAGGCCGGTGACGAGCTGGTCTGCGCCTCGTCCATCTACGGCGGCACGTTGCAGGTGATGTCCGGCCTGCTGGCGAAGTTCGGCGTGTCGACGCGTTTTCTGTCGCTGGAGCAGATGCACGCCATTGGGGAGCACCTGCACGCGTCGACGCGGGTGGTCTGGTTCGAGTCGCCAACCAACCCGACGCTGCGCTGCCTGGATATCCGTCGCATCGCCGACGCCTGTCGCGCCCGTGGCGTGGTCACCGTGATGGACAACACCTTCGCGAGCCCCGTCAACCAGCAGCCCCTGTCGCTGGGGATTGACCTCGTGATGCACTCCGCGACGAAGTTCCTCAACGGCCACAGCGATGTGACCGCCGGAGCGCTGGTGGGGAGCCGGGCTCTGATTGGGCAGTTGCTGCCGGCGCGCAAGCTGCTTGGCGGCGTGCTCGAGCCGGCGTCGGCCTATGCGCTGGCGCGTGGCATCAAGACACTGGCCGTGCGGATGGCGCGTCAGAACGCCACGGCCCAGCAGGTCGCCGAATGGCTGGAGACCCAGCCGGGCGTTGCGCGTGTCCTGTATCCGGGCTTGCCCTCACACCCCGAGCATGCACTGGCTGCGGCGCAGATGCGCGGCTTCGGCGCGATGATCTGCATCGATCTTCGCGGCGGCTACGACGCGGCCGTCTCCGCCTACGATCGCCTGAACGTCTTCCAGCGTGCGGCATCGCTGGGGGGCGTGGAATCGTTGTGCTCGATACCGGTGTTGACGTCGCAGTATGGACTCTCAGACGACCAGTTGGTCGACGCCGGCGTGACACGCGGGATGCTGCGTCTCTCGATTGGTCTGGAGGATCCGGCGGACCTGATTGCCGATTTGGCGCAGGCGCTGGCCTGACGTCAGCTCTTGCTGACCTTCTCGACCGCCTTCTTGTCGGTCTTTTCTGCGACGTGTTCGGACAGGAACTGCTCGGCGAGTTCGCCGATGCGCGCCGCAATGCCCACGCCCGACAGGTGACCGAACTTGCCGAAGAACCGGTCGGCCGGCACGACGGCCTTGGCCAGCGCGCGATGTCCGCCCGCGCTGCCGATGTCGCCGAAGTTGCTCTTCACGAAATCACCGGCGTTGCGCGAGTAGCCGAGGTTGCGCACGCTCACGATCAGGTGCCCGCCAACGATGCCCGACACGATGGCCCACTTGACGCCTTCCACCTGGAGCATGAAGTCGGCCGTGTACGGGATGAAGTCTTCGCGTGAGGTTTCGCCGACAAAGGCCGAAAACACCTGATTCCGCAGCCGGCTGGTCGAGAGCGCGCGCGTGACATGTTCGAGCCGCTCAAGGGTGATCTCCGCGCCTTCCATCTTCCGGATCAGGGCGGCGTCGGCGAGGGGATACAGGAAGGTGAAGGCCTCGAGATCCGATCGATTGGTGTGGCGCGCAAAAAAGAGCGTGTCCGACTTGATGGCGTACAACATCGCCGTCGCCGTGCGCTCCGAGATGTTCACGTCCACCGCGCGCAGATGCTCGGTGAGGATCGTGCACGTGGATCCGAACTCGGGCCGGATGTCCTTGAACACCGTGGTGTAGCCGGTTTGTTCGGGATGATGATCGATGACCAGGTCGACCCGCGGCAGCTGGCCGGGAAAATAGTGCGGCTGCACGTCGACGGTGGCGATGCGGTCAAACGACGCGAAGTCGGCCGGGGTCACGGTCTCGACGTGGATGTCGAGCAGGTCGGCCATGCGGAGGTTTTCCGGCCGCGTCACTCCCTGCACAGCGCCGATGATGGCCGTCGTACTTTTCCGCTTGAGCAGCGTGCGCAGCGCGAGGCCGGCCGCCAGGGCATCCGGGTCCGGTTCGTTGTGCAGCAGAATCAGGACCTTGTCGGCGTCGGCGAAATACCGCTGATACTGCTGCACTCTCGCGCGGGTGATGGCGCGATCGAGTTCGGTGTGCAGCGCGCCGCCGGCCAGTTCCGCAAGATCGAGGTGCGTCAGCTCGGGCACAAGCGCCTGCAGGTCTTCATAGTTCTTGCGCTGCCCGGGCTTGATGCCCACGTGCAGGATGTAGATGAGGCTCCCGCCCGCGTCACGCACGGCAGAGACGATGCGCTTGAGGGAGCGTTTGCCGTTGTCTTCGATGAGGACGCAGGTGGACGGCGAGAGGTCGGCGCGGAGGTAGGAATCCATCCGCTTGGGGTCGGCGACCGTCGCCGCAATCTCATCGTCAACGAGACGTCGAGCCAGAGGACGGCTTTCGACCAGGAATTCGAGGTCCAGGGGGCCCGAGAGCGCTTGGTGTAACGTCCGGATGATCAGTTCATCCTGACAAACCGCCAGCGCCCTCATTTGGCCCTCGATCGCGGGGCGTCATTCTGCATGGCGCAACAACGTATTATACGCGGCAGGATGGTCAGGCGTTGCTATCATGGGCGTTCGAGACCAGACAGGACGCCGATGGAGTGGACCAGAGAGGCCAGTCGTCGTGTGGCGCTCGGCGCGTTGCTGGTCGGCGTGTGCCTGGTGGCGGTGGATGCCCAGCAGGTGTTCCGGTCGGGCGCCAACGTCGTGCTCCTGCCCGTCACCGTCACGGGCCGGGGGGACACCCTGGTGCACGGCCTGCAAAAGGACCAGTTTCAGGTCCTTGAAGACGGAAAACCTCAGGAAATTTCGTACTTCGCGGTGGGGGCCACGCCCGATGTGCCGCTGCATCTCGGCCTGCTGCTCGACACCAGCGGCTCGATGGCGAAAGACCTGCCGCAGGCGATGACGGCGGTCATCAAGTTCATCAACACCCTGGAGGAAGCGCGCGATGTCACGTTCGTCGACTTCGCGACGCGCATCCGCACGTCACGATTCGAGCCTCCGAGTTACCCGACGCTGTTCGAACGCATCCGTGACAATCAGGCCGACGGCTGGACGGCCCTGTATGACGCGGTTGGCATGTACCTCGCGTCGGTGCAGGAGCAGGACGGCCAGAAGGTGCTGCTGCTCTATACCGACGGCGGGGACTCGCGCAGCGAGCTGAATTTCGGCGACATGATCGAAATGCTGCGGGTGAGTCAGGTCATGGTGTATGTCATCGGCTACACCGAACACCAGACCGGCAGCGATCGGGTGATCAGCCAGATGCGCATGAACGACGTCGCGGCGCAGACCGGCGGGGCGGCGTTTTATCCGTCGCTCAAGGGCGACCTCGACAAGTTCTACGCGCGCATCCTCGATGAACTGAACGCGAGGTACACGATTGGCTACGTGCCGTCCGACGCCACACGTGATGGCAGCTGGCGGAAGGTTCAGGTCAAGGTGAACGCGCCGGACGTCCGGGGCGTCAAGGTCCGCACCCGTCCCGGCTACTACGCACCGGTGCGATAAGCTGGGAGGCGTGCCCTCCGCGACCGATCGATTTCAACTGCAATCCGACTTCGAGCTGAGAGGTGACCAGCCGCGGGCCATCGCGCAGCTGGTGGAAGGACTCGAACGCGGCGACGAAGCCCAGGTCCTGCTGGGCGTGACCGGCTCGGGCAAGACGTTCACCATGGCGCAGGTCGTGGCGGCGGTCAATCGGCCGACGCTCGTGATGGTGCACAACAAGACGCTCGCGGCCCAGCTGTTTCAGGAATTCCGCCGGTTCTTTCCCGAAAACGCCGTCGAATACTTCGTCAGTTACTACGACTACTACCAGCCGGAAGCCTACATGCCGGCCACAGACTCCTACATCGAGAAGGAGTCGATCATCAACGAAGAGATCGATCGGCTGCGTCTGTCCGCCACACGCTCGCTGTTTGAACGCCGCGATGTTCTCGTCGTCGCCAGCGTGTCCTGTATCTACGGCCTCGGGTCGCCCGAGGCGTACTTCGGACTCGTCGTGGAGATTCACCGAGGGGAGCAGACCGGCCGCGATCAGTTGCTGCGCCGCCTGGTCGAGATCCAGTACGAACGCAACGATCACGACTTCACACGCGGCACATTCCGCGTGCGCGGCGACATCGTCGAGGTGTATCCCTCGTATGAGGACATCGGCTTCCGGATCGAGTTCTTTGGCGACGAGGTGGATGGGCTGGTCACGTTTGATCCGCTGACCGGCAGAGAGGTGCGGCGCCACGATCGGCTGTCGGTGTTCCCGAAGTCACACTTCGTCACTCCGCGCGCGCGCACGCTGGAGGCCGTCGAGCGCATCAAGGAGGAGCTGCGGGAGCGGTTGACCGACCTGGAGCGCCAGGGCCGAGTGCTGGAGGCCTCGCGTCTGCATCAGCGCACGATGTTCGACCTCGAGATGATGAAGGAGATCGGCTACTGTCACGGGATCGAGAACTACTCGCGGCACCTGTCCGGCCGGCAACCCGGCGAGCCTCCGCCAACCCTGCTCGACTATCTGCCCGACGATGCGCTGCTGATCGTGGACGAAAGCCATCAGACCGTTCCGCAGGTCCGCGGGATGTATCACGGTGACCGTTCCCGCAAGGAAGTGCTGGTTGAATACGGCTTCCGGCTGCCGTCTGCGCTCGACAACAGGCCGTTGTCATTCGAAGAATGGGAAGCGCGGCGTCCACAGGTTGTGTATGTCAGTGCCACTCCGGGCCCGTACGAGTTGCGGCATGCCGGCGGCGTGATTGTCGAGCAGATCATCCGGCCCACGGGGTTGGTGGACCCCCAGATCGACGTGCGGCCCGTGGCGGGCCAGGTCGACGACCTGCTGGCGGAAATTCGCGATGTGGTCGGCAGAAACGAGCGTGTGCTCGTCACGGTGCTCACCAAACGGATGGCGGAGGACCTGACGCAGTACTACCAGGACCTTGGCGTGAAGGTACGGTACTTGCACTCTGACATCGACACGCTGGAGCGCGTGGAGATTCTCCGCGACCTCCGACTGGGGACATTTGACGTGTTGGTGGGGATCAATCTGCTGCGTGAGGGACTGGACCTTCCCGAGGTCTCACTGGTCGCCATCCTGGATGCCGACAAGGAGGGATTCCTGCGTTCCGGTGGGGCCTTGATTCAGACGATTGGCCGCGCGGCGCGTCACGTCCGCGGGCGCGCGATCCTGTACGCCGACAAGATGACCGACTCGATGAAATACGCCATGCATGAAACCAACAGGCGTCGCGCGGTGCAGGAGGCCTACAACGCCGAACACGGCATCACGCCGGCGTCGGTCGTCCGCAAGATCGACGATGTCCTGTCGAGCGTGTATGAACGTGACTACCTGACCGTGCCCGCCCAGCAGTCCGATCGCGAGTCGTTCAAGTCACGCGGAGAACTGGACCGTGCGATCAGCGAACTCGAGAAGTCCATGCGGGCCGCCGCGGCGAACCTCGAGTTTGAACGGGCCGCCGGCCTGCGCGACCGTCTGCGCAAGCTGCGGGACCCCGGACGCGTGCTTGTCGGCGGTGACCTGTCGTGACTGACGCGATCAAGCGTGGCGTCCTGGAAGTGCAGGAGTACTTCAGGATGCTCGGACAGGTGTTCCGTGGCCTGACGAGCCGGCCGATCTATTTTCGCGACATCGTGGAGCAGTTCGACAGCATCGGCATCGGGTCGCTCACCGTCGTGTTGCTCACAGGCACGTTCACCGGGATGGTGCTCGCCCTCCAGTCAGGCGTGACGCTGGATCAGTTCGGCGCGCGTTCGATGGTCGGGCGCCTGGTCAGCGCCACGATGGTGAAGGAACTCGGCCCCGTGCTGACGGCGCTGATGGTGACCGGTCGAGTCGGCTCGGGCATTGCCGCGGAGTTGGGCTCGATGATGGTGACCGAGCAGATCTCCGCCCTCCGAGCGCTGGGCACCGATCCGATCCGCAAGCTGGTGGTCCCGCGAGTGCTGGCGGGCCTGATCATGGTGCCGGTTCTGACGGTCATCGCCAATGCGGTCGGCATGATTGGCGCGTGGCTCATCACCGTGACGCAGTTGGGTGTGTCGGGCGGTGTGTTCTGGATCAGCGTCGTGCAGGGCCTCTACATCCAGGACGTCTGGATGGGCATCATCAAGCCATTCTTCCTGGGCTTCGTGTTCGTCACCATTGGCTGCCAGGTCGGCCTGCGCACCAAGGGCGGCACGCAGGGCG
>CBINOO010000114.1:0-12376 GCA_966252305.1 uncultured Acidimicrobiia bacterium | reverse complement strand
CATGGCCATGTTTGGTGTTCTCGCGGCCATACTCGCGGCCGTCGGCGTCTTTGGCCTGGTGTCGTACACCGTCGAACGTCGGATGCGCGAGTTCGGCATTCGCGTCGCCATCGGAGCCGACCGGCTCGACATCTGGCGACGGGTCGCGAGAGAAGCCCTTGTGCCGGCGGTCGTCGGCGTCGGGCTTGGCTCACTGGCCGCGTGGTGGCTCGAGCAATACGTCGAGTCCGCGGTGTTCGGCTGGAAGTCCAGCGGCACGATGGCCGTCGGCGCCGTGGCCGTTGTGCTTCTGCTGGTGACGACCCTGGCGATCCTGCGCCCGGCGTCCCGAGCCGCGCGGGTTGACCCGGCCGAGATTCTGAGGGTGGAGTAGGAACGAGCCGCCTGAGGCACAATCCCTCCATGTCGCCACGTGTGCGTGAACTGATCGAGACCCTGCAACTGATGCCGCATCCCGAGCGTGGCTATTTCGCCGAAACCTACCGCGCATCCTCGCGTGTGGAGTCGCCGGCGCACGACGGGGAGCGCACCGCCTCGACCGCGATTTACTTCCTGGTCACCGAAGACGAGCCCACGACGAGCCTCCATCGCCTGAAGTCCGACGAAGTGTTCCACCTGTATGAAGGCGGCCCCCTGGAAGTGCTCCAGCTCCACCCGGACGGGCGAGCAGAAGTGGCGCGCCTGGGCCTCGACCTGGCCGCCGGAGAGCGGCCCCAGATCGTGATTCCAGCCGGCGCCTGGTTTGGCACGCTGCTGGCCCCGGGTGTATCGCACTGCCTGATTGGCTGCACCGTAGCCCCGGGCTTCGAGTTTGCCGACTTCGAACTGGCCGAAGGCGCAGAACTGGCCGACCAGTATCCGTCCGAAGCAGGGCGTATCCGCCGCATGGCTCGACGCCCTCTGTAAACCCTCAGAAACACGCGTGCTGCAAGAGCCAGACCAGACTAAAATGTCGGGATGGCCGCGCCGCGCAGAATCGACCTCGTGCTGGAGTCCGTCCGGCGCCTGCTGCGGATGGGGGCAACCCCCAACCTGATTAACCTGCTCCAGAAGCAGCATCCGGCCGACCTCGCGCAGCTCTTCGCGGAGCTCTCCGAGAAGGAGTGTCACGCGGTCTTCAACATCCTTGTCGAACGTAACGGCAAGCTGGCGATTGAAGCTCTCTCGGAGTTGGGGCCGGAAAAAGGCTCGAACCTGCTGGCAGATCGGCCCGCAGAAGAAATTGCCCGCCTCGTCCAGGAAATCCCGTCCGACGACGCGGCCGCCCTGATCGACTACCTGCCCGAAGAGCTGTCGTCAATCGTGCTTGATCTGATCCGGCCCAAGCCGGGCGGTGGCGTGTCCGAACTACTCGAGTACGAAGAGCAGACGGCCGGCCGCTTGATGAACCCGCATGTCTTCGCCGTGGCCGAAGACCTGTCCGCGGGTGAAGCCATCACCGCCATTCAGGGCGCGCGTGATGTCGAAATGGTCTTCTACCTCTACGTCGTCGACTCCCGTCGGCACCTGGTGGGCGTCACGTCGTTGCGGCGGCTGCTGCTGGTGTCGCCGGATACGCCGCTCAAGCGCATCATGACGACCGACGTCTACAGCGCGCGCGTCGACATGGACCAGGAAGAGGTGGCGCGCCAGGTCGCGTCGTACAACCTGCTGGCGATTCCGGTTGTTGACGGTGAAAACAAACTCGTCGGTGTCATCACGGTCGACGACGTGATTGACGTGTTGAAGGATGAGGCGACCGAAGACGTGTATCGTCTGGCCGGCGTCTCGGCGGAAGACGGCATCCTGTCGCCGCCGTTTGAATCGCTGAAGCGCCGCGTGCCGTGGCTGGTGGTCAACCTCGCGACTGCGTTTGTGGCCGCGAAAGTGGTTGACCTGTTTGCCACGTCGATTTCGCAGGTGGTCGCGCTTGCCACGCTGATGCCGGTTGTCGCCGGCATGGGTGGTAACGCCGCGACCCAGACCCTTGCCGTTGTCGTGCGCGGTATCGCGCTGGGCGAACTGACATGGGGCAATGCGCGCCAGGCGCTGGTCAAGGAAGGCCTCGTGGGCCTGGGCAACGGTCTGGCGCTGGGCATCATCGCGACGCTGGGCGCATGGCTCGTGGTTGGAGATTGGCGGCTGGGCGCAATCCTCGGCATGGCGATGGTGGTGAACATGTTCATCGCGGCGATTGCCGGCACGCTGATTCCGCTGGGGTTGCGCGCGGCGAAGGTTGATCCGGCGCTGGCTTCGTCTGTCTTCATCACGACGCTGACCGACGTGTTTGGCTTCCTGGCCTTCCTCGGACTGGCCACGATGTTCCTGCCGCTCCTGATGCGCGGGTAGGTGCACGGATGAAGACACACGTCGCCGACGCGATCGTGTTGCGCACGTACCGGTACGGGGAAGCCGACCGGATCGTGGTCTTTCTGACGGAAGACCGCGGCAAGAAGCGGGGCGTGGCGAAAAACGCCACGAATTCGCGCAAGCGGTTTGGCGCGGGGCTCGAGGCGTTTACACGCGGACGAGTGACCTACGTCGAGCGTGAGGGCCGCGACCTGGTGCGGCTGGATCGCATCGAGCCGACGGTGAGCCCGATGCGGGCTGCGCTGGGACGCGCCGACGATGAGGGCGCGAGGGCGCTGGGATTTGCCGGCTACTTCGCCGAGCTGGTGGATGAGTGGGCGCCGGACGCGATGGCCAACGAACGGCTGTTTCGCCTGGCAGCCTCGGTGGGAGAAGCCCTGGGGCAGGGCGGTTCGGCCGAGTGCCTGGCGCGGTACTTCGAGTTCTGGCTGTTGAGACTCGAGGGGGTGTATCCGGCGCTGCAGCACTGTGCGCGGTGTGGAGACACACTGGCCGACGGCGCCGAACTCGAACCGGGGGAGTGGCGCTTTGTGTGCGCGCGCTGTGGGCACGGGGGCCTGCCGCTGTCACGCGAGGCGTTCCGCTGGTTGCGACGCGCGGCGAGTGATGGTCCGGTGGCACTGGCAGCGGCGGGCGCCGAGGCGACGCCGATGCGTGAATTGGAAGTTCTGCATGCGCGATTGATCGCGCTGCACCTGGAACGCGACCTGCGTTCCGCACGGGTAGTGAGGGAGTTGAGGCCGACAACGTGACGTTTCAGGATGTGGTGTTCAAGTTATCGGACTACTGGTCCGCGCAGGGGTGTCTGATTCAGCAGCCGCTCGATATCGAGATGGGCGCCGGCACGATGCACCCGGAGACGTTTCTGCGCGTGCTGGGACAGCAGCCGTGGAATGTGGCCTACGTGCAACCGTCCCGACGGCCGGCCGACGGGCGCTTCGGTGAAAACCCGAACCGCCTCTTCAAGCATCACCAGTTCCAGGTGATTCTCAAGCCGGCGCCCGACGACGTGCAGGACCTCTACCTGCAGAGCCTTGAGGCGTGCGGCATCGACCTGCGATCCCACGATGTGCGGTTTGAAGAAGACAACTGGGAGTCGCCCACCCTTGGCGCGTGGGGCATCGGCTGGCAGGTGTTGTACGACGGTCTTGAGATCACGCAGTTCACGTACTTCCAGCAGGCGGGTGGCCAGGACCTTTCGCCAATTTCGGTGGAATTGACCTACGGACTCGAACGGTTTGCCATGGCGCTGCAGGGCGTCGACAACGTCTACGACCTCGAGTGGGCGCGCGGCGTGAAATACGGCGAAGTGCGGCTGCGCGATGAAATCGAGCAGTCGAAGTATGTGTTCGGCCAGACGCCGGCGATTCCCGGCGCGGAGTTTGCCGAGTTCCACCGCGACCTGTTCCAGAAGTACTACGACTTCGCGAAGTCGCTGCTCGATTCAGGACTCGTGTTGCCGGCGCTCGACTACACCTTGAAGTGTTCACACGCATTCAACGTGCTCGACGCCAGCGGCAGCATCGGGGTGACCGAGCGCACCTCCTACATCCTGCGCGTGCGGCAACTGGCCGTGGCAATCGCAAAGCAGTGGGTGGGTGGAGCAGAAAAGGTGGTCGCCTGATATGGACCGCGAACTCCTCATCGAACTGGGCCTGGAAGAACTTCCCGCATCATGGCTGCCGCCGCTGACGCAGGCGCTGGCCGACACCCTGAAGAAAGCGCTGGCGGATCATCAGCTGCCGGTGACCGAGACGATTGAAACGCACTCGACACCGCGACGACTGACTGCCGTGGTGTCGTCACTGACCGATCGGCAGGATGACCGCGACGAGACGATCTCGGGTCCGCCGGTGTCCGCAGCGTTTGGACCGGACGGTGCACCCACACCAGCGGCGCTCGGCTTCGCGAAAAAGAACGGCGTGGAATTTTCGGCGCTGACGCAGATCGAAACGCCCAAGGGTAAATACCTGGCGTTCGAGAAGAAGACGCGGGGCCGTGCGACGGTTGACGTCCTTCCCGATGTGCTGACGCAGGTGCTGCGGTCGCTGCCATTCCCCAAGCAGATGAACTGGGATGCGGAACTGGCCGACGGCAAGGGCGCGCTGACGTTTGGGCGTCCGATTCGCTGGCTGCTGTTCCTGTACGGCGGCCGGGTCGTACCGTACACGATTTCCCGCACGAACCTCGCTGCCGGCGTGCGTGTGCAGGATGTCGTGTCCGGGCCGGTGACCTATGGGCACCGCGTGCTCGCCACCAGTGGCCGCGCAGGGCGCGCAATCAAGGTGCGTGGCTTCGACGAATACAAGAAGAAGCTGGCCGACCACTTCGTGTTCCTCTCCCGCATCGAACGGCGCGACCGCATCGTCCGTGAACTGGACGCACAGGGCCGCAAACTTGGTGGCCGTCCGATGCTGCACCACGTGGCACAAGCCGAGGCGCTGCTCGATGTGGTGCCCGACCTGGTGGAGTTCCCAGGCGTCGTGGCGGGCAACTTCGCGGCGGAGTTTCTGGCGCTACCCGCCGAAGTGTTGACGACCACGTTGATTCACCATCAGCACTTCTTCCCGGTGGTGGATTCCGAAGGGCGATTGCTGCCGGCGTTCCTTGCGGTGACGAATACGCAGGGCACCACGCCGCGGGTCATCGCGGTGAACGCGGAGCGTGTCGTCACGGCCCGGCTGCGTGATGCGCGGTTCTTCTGGGACGCGGATCGCAAGGTGGGCCTGGAGAATCGGCTCCCGCGCCTCGAGACGCTGATCTTCCACAAGGCGCTGGGCTCCTATCGCGCCAAGGCAGAGCGAGTCGCGAGCCTTGCGCGCTGGATTGCGTCCGACGTGTTTGGCGCATCCGACGAGGCGGCGGGACACGCTGAACAGGCGGGGCGCCTTGCCAAGGCCGACCTGGCCACCGACATGGTGCGCGAGTTCACGGAACTCCAGGGCGTGATGGGCGGGATCTACGCGCGCGAAGCCGGCGCGCCCGAGGCCGTGTGGAAAGCGATTTATCACCACTACGAACCCATCAGCGTGGACGCCGGCGCGGCGCCGACGCCGGCGCAACTCAACGGTGCCGGCCTGACGTGGGCGGCGGTGTCGCTGGCCGACAAGCTGGATACGATCGCCGGCCTGTTCCATGCCGGTGAACGTCCGACGGGTTCACGCGATCCGTTTGGCTTGCGCAGGGCCGCCCACGGGGTGATTCGTATCCTGCTCGACCTCGCGCCGCTGACCGGCGTGTCGGCGCGCCCGCAGTTGCTGAGCCTGCTCAAGCGCGCGGTGAAGGGATATGCCGCGGAAGGGGCAGATCCCGCCGCACACGTCATGACCGAGGACGCCTGGCAGGACGTCACGGCGTTCATGCGCGAGCGGGTGGAGTACGTGCTGAATGCGCGAGGCGCGGACCGCCGGAACGTGCGAGCGGTGCTGGCGGCCGGTATCGATCGTCCGCTGGCCGACCTTGAGGCGAACGTCAAGGCCCTGCCTGCGGTCGCGGCAAGCGAGTCGTTCCGCCAGCTGGCGACGGCATTCAAGCGCGTGCGCAACATCGCGCGCGAGTGGCCCGATGGCGCGGCCGAACACGCCGACTTGAAGCAGGTGCTGGTGGAACCCGCAGAGCTGGCGTTGCTGGCGGAGCTCGAGGCACGTGAGGCCACGATTCAGCAGGCGGTGGCAAACGGTGACGGCTACGCGCAGGCGTATCAGGAAGCGGCCAGGTTTGAACCGGCGGTGGCGAAGTTCTTCACCGACGTGTTTGTCATGGCGGAGGATCCAGCCCTGCGTCAGGCACGGTTGCAGGTGATGAAGCGATTGGAACGTCTTGTCCTACAGCTCGGAGATATCTCCGAGATCGTTGCGGAGTAACGGAGTACATAGCGATGGCGAAGAAGAAAGCAGTCAAGAAGAGCGTGAAGACGGTCGCGAAGAAGGTCGTCAAGAAGGTGGTCGGCAAGGTCGCGAAGAAGGCGTCCACCAAGAAGACCCCGGCCAAACCGGCTGCCAAAAAGGCCGGAGCCTACGTCTACCAGTTCGGCAAAAAGACCGACGGCAACGGCTCGATGAAGCCGCTGCTGGGAGGTAAGGGCGCGAACCTCGCCGAGATGTGCCGCATCGGCCTGCCGGTGCCTCCAGGATTCACGATCACCACTGAGGTCTGCACGTACTACTACGCCAACAAGCGCACGTATCCACCCGCGCTGCGCGGCCAGATCGAGGCCGGCGTCAAGGCCATTGAGAAGCAGACGGGCAAGACGTTTGGTGACCTCAAGAACCCGCTGCTTGTCTCGGTGCGCTCGGGCGCGCGCGACTCGATGCCGGGCATGATGGACACCATCCTCAACCTCGGCCTGAACGACAAGACGGTTGAAGCGCTCGCCGCCAAGACCGGGAACCCCCGTTTCGCGTGGGACTGTTACCGTCGCTTCGTCCAGATGTACGGCGACGTCGTCCTCGGCGTGCAGAAGCGCCCGGATGAGGACCACGAGCCGTTTGAAGTGGTGATTCACGCGCTCAAACACGAGCGGTATCACTCGGACATCGAAGACACCGCGCTGACGGTGGACGACCTCAAGGAACTGGTGTCGCGTTTCAAGGCGCTGGTCAAGGAGCGCGCGGGCAAGCAGTTCCCGAACGATCCGTGGGATCAGCTGATGGGCGCCGTGGGCGCCGTGTTCGGCTCCTGGATGAACGACCGCGCGATCGTGTATCGCCGGAAGTACAACATCCCGACCGAGTGGGGCACTGCCGTCAACGTGCAGGCGATGGTCTACGGCAACACGGGTGACCGGTCGGGCTCGGGCGTCGCGTTTACGCGCAACCCCGCCAACGGCACGAAGGAGTTCTACGGGGAATTCCTCATCAACGCCCAGGGCGAAGACGTCGTCGCCGGCGTCCGCACCCCGGAGCCGGTGCACGACCTGAAGGCGCAGATGCCGAAGGCGTACGCCGAGCTCGAACGCATTCGCGTGACGCTCGAAAAGCACTTCAAGGACGTGCAGGACTTCGAGTTCACGATTGAAGACGATGTCGTGTACATGCTGCAGACGCGCAACGGCAAGCGCACGGCGATGGCTGCGCTCAAGTTCTCCATCGACATGGAGAAGGAGCGCCTGATCGACTGGAAGACCGCGATCATGCGCAACCCGGCCGACCAGCTCGAACAGCTGCTGGCGCCGGTGTTTGATGCCCAGGAAGTCAGCAAGGCGCCGTGTATTGCCACCGGCCTGGCGGCAGGCCCTGGCGCCGCATCCGGTCGCGTGTACATGAATGCTGAGCGTGCCGTTGAGGCGGCCAACCGCGGCGAGAAGGTGCTGCTGGTTCGTGTCGAGACGTCGCCGGAAGACCTGCGCGGCATGATCGCGGCCGAAGGCATCCTCACCGCCCGCGGTGGCGTGTCGTCACACGCCGCACTGGTCGCGCGCCAGATGGGCAAGGTCTGTGTGTGCGGTGCAGCCGCCATCGAGATCGACTACCAGAAGCGCACCGCGACGGTCGCGGGCAAGGTCTACAAGGAAGGCGACTGGTTGTCGATCGACGGCACGGCCGGCACGGTGTACGCCGGTGAAGTGAAGACGGCGCCCTCCGAGATTGTTGCGGCGTTGATTCACAACGACGAAGCCGCGCGCAAGACGGAGAAGTTCCGTGACTTCCAGCAGCTCATGAAGTGGTGCGACAAGGCCACGCGCATGAGCGTCCGCACCAATGCGGACACGCCGGAGCAGGCAGAAAACGCCATGGCGTTTGGCGCGGTCGGCATCGGCCTGACCCGCACCGAGCACATGTTCTTTGAAGGCGACCGCATCGATGCGATGCGCGAGATGATCCTGGCCGAGTCGACCGAGGAGCGGAAAGCCGCGCTGGCCAAGCTCCTGCCGTATCAGCGTGAAGACTTCGCGGGGATCTTCCGCGCCCTCAAGGGCTACCCGGCGACGATCCGGTTCCTGGATCCGCCGCTGCACGAGTTCCTGCCGAACACGCCGGAACAGCAGAAGGAGCTGGCGAAGAAGATGGGGGTCGCCGCCGAGCGGATCCACCAGCGCGTGGAGGGCCTGCACGAATTCAACCCGATGCTCGGCTTCCGTGGCTGCCGTCTGGGTATCGGCTACCCGGAGATCTCCGAGATGCAGGCGCGCGCTGTCTTTGAAGCGGCTGCGCTGGTGCAGAAGGAGGGCGTCAAGGTGCGTCCCGAGATCATGATCCCGCTGGTGGGCTTCAAGAAGGAGCTCGACCTGCAGATCGAGGTCGTGCACCGCGTGGCGCGTGAAGTGCAGTCCGAGCAGAAGGTCAAGCTCAACTACATGGTCGGCACGATGATCGAAGTGCCGCGTGGCGCGCTGACGGCTGACGAGATCGCGCACACCGCCGAGTTCTTCAGCTTCGGCACCAACGACCTCACGCAGACCGGCCTCGGCATGTCGCGTGACGACTCTGGCTCGTTCCTGCCGCACTACGCGGAATTGGAAATCGTCACGAAGAACCCGTTTGCCACCATCGATGCCAACGGCGTGGGCCAGTTGGTGGAGATGGCGGTGAAGAAGGGCCGCGCGACCCGCCCGAACATCAAGCTGGGCATCTGCGGTGAACACGGCGGCGACCCCGCGTCGGTGTTTTTCTTCGAGTCCGTGGGCCTTGACTACGTGAGCTGCTCGCCCTACCGCGTGCCCGTCGCGCGTCTGGCTGCGGCTCAGGCCGCTCTGAAGAGCGCGCAGAAGTAGGCGTTGATTACCGTCCTGGTGCACCGGAATGGCCGCACGGAGCGGGTCGAATCACTCGACCCGGCCTGGGTGGCTCCCGGTGCGCCGGAACGGGTGTGGGTCGACGTGGAACTGCCCGATGACAACGCCCAGGCCTTGTTGCGGGACGTGTTCAAGCTGCACGAGCTGTCGCTGGAAGACGCCTTCAGCGAAACCCACCATCCGAAGATCGAGCTCTACGACCACTACCTGTATCTGATCCTGCACGGGATCACGGCCGGTGCCGGCGGCAGCGGCTTCACGACCAACGACATCGACTTCTTTCTCGGAGAGCGGTATCTGATTACCCTCCACGCCTCCGCGTCACGGTCCATCGAACATGAACGGCAGACGTGCCTGCGGAATCCGCAGTCGCTGGGAGAAGGGCCGGCCGGACTCCTGCATCGGATTGTTGACCAGATGGTCGATCACTACCGACCGGAGGTGGAGGCGCTCGAGGACAGGCTCGAGAAGATCGAGGATCTGGTCTTCGAGAATCCGAAAGCAAATCCAGTACGGAGCATTCTGGCGCTCAAACAGGACATCGCGGCGCTGCGTCGGGTGACCCTGCCGCAGCGGGACGCGGTCGGCCGCCTGGCACGACGGGAGTTCGAGCAGATTCCGGACACCATGGCCTACCGCTTTCGCGACGTGTACGACCATCTGGTCCAGTTGACCGACGAAGCGATCTTCTTTCAAGACCGTGTGACGGGGCTGCTGGACGCGCACCTGTCCGCGCAGAATAACCGCCTGAATCAGGTGATGAAGGTGCTCACCATCATCACCACCTTGTTCATGCCGCTGACGGTGCTGACGGGCATGTATGGCATGAACGTCGAACTGCCGCACCTGCCCGGTGGCCCGGAGTTGCAGTTCTGGTGGGTCATGGCCATGGTGGCGGTCATCGTTGCCGGCATGATGTGGGTCTTCCGGCGGAAAGACTGGCTATGACCCGGGTCCATCGTCTAGCCCCGGAGCTCGCCAACCAGATTGCCGCAGGAGAGGTCGTTGAGCGACCGGCCTCCGTCATCAAGGAACTGATTGAAAACGCGATTGACGCCGACGCCACACGCATCAGCGTGGCGGTGGAGTTTGGCGGCAAGAAGTTCATGTCGGTGGAAGACGATGGCATCGGGATGTCGGCGGCGGACGCGCGCCTGGCAGTCGAGAGACACGCCACGAGCAAGATTCGCGACGCGCAGGACCTCGCGGCAATTCTCACGTTGGGATTCCGCGGGGAAGCGCTGCCGTCGATTGCCTCGGTCTCGCGCTTCAGGCTGCGCACGCGCGAGCGAGGTGCACTGAGCGGCACCGAGATTCGCATCGAGGCCGGTAAGGTCGTGTCCGACAGGGAAGTCGGCGCGCCGGAAGGCACGCTGATTGAAGTGGCCGAGCTGTTTTACAACCTGCCGGCTCGGCGCAAGTTCCTGAAGGCGGATACCGCCGAGGCCGCGCAGATTTCGCGGCTGGTCACACAGATGGCGCTCGGATATCCCGAAGTGGGGTTCACGCTCAAGAGCCGAGACCGCGTGCTCATCGAAGCGCCGCCGGCCGGGTCATCCGAAGAGCGGTTTTATCAGATCTATGGCGACCGGCCTGACCTCGTGCCGGTGAAGAAGGTTGCCGCCGGCATGACCGTGACCGGGTACATCGCTGCGCTGGCCGAGCAGGGGCCCGTGCGTGGTCCGCAGCATGTATTCGTCAACCGGCGGCTCGTCAAGGACCGCACGATCGCTCACGCGATACAGGCGGCTTACGCCGTGGGCAGCATCAAGGAGCGCAGCCCCGAGGTGCACCTGTTCATCGAGTTGCCGCCCGAGCGGGTGGACGTCAACGTGCATCCGACCAAGGCCGAGGTGCGGTTCCTCGACCAAAGCCTCGTGCACGAAGTGCTTCGCCGTGCGCTCATTGATGCGCTGGGCCAGGGCGGCGTGCCCGAACTCGTACTGCAACCCGGCACGCAGGCGCCCGCCATCCCCCAGGGCCACGCCCTGCCGTGGGCCTTCGGGCAGGGTGAGTTGACACAACTTGCCGCTCCTGCCGGCTTCACTCCGCCTCTTGCTGTCTTCCCGCCTCTTGCCGCTCCTACCCCCTACCAGCCGCCTCCTGCCGACAGGCTCTCCATCGTCGGCGGCTCCCAGACGGTGCAGACGCTCATCAAGCCGCTCACCCCGCTGGGGCAGTTCCGCAACACGTTCATCATTGCGGTCGACGATGAGGGGATTGCGATCATTGATCAGCATGTCGCCCACGAGCGGATTCTGTTTGAGCAGATTGCCGAGCGCCTGACGACGGGTCGGGTTGAGGTGCAGCCGCTGCTGACGCCTGTGGTGCTCGAGCTCACGGCAGGGGAGCATCAGACGCTGCTCTCGCATGCGGCGTCGCTGCAGAAACTCGGCTTTGACGTCGAGGACTTTGGCGGCACGAGCATGCGCATCACGGCGGTGCCGGCCATCCTCGACTGGAAACATGTCGACGCTGCGCTTCGAGCCGTGGCGTCCGACCTGGATGGTCTGTTGCCGGGCGCCAGTGTCGACATCGCGCTCAGGCAGATGGCGGCGACGATGGCGTGTCATGCGGCGGTGAAGGCCAACGATCCGCTGACGCGGGAGAAGATGCAGTATCTGCTCGACGAGTTGCGGCGTACGTCGCATTCAACCGTGTGTCCACATGGCCGGCCGGTGGTGTTGCGGCTGACCAGGCGTGAGGTGGAGCGCAACTTCGAGCGCGTGTAACGGAGTTCGGATGTCCGCTGATTTGCTGGAAGCTGTTCTGTCGGGGTGGGATCGGCACAACGAGGTGCTTGTCAACCTGTTGCGCGCGATTCCTGTTGACGCCCTTGGCGCGCGTGCCGGCGAGGGGAGCCCCACGGTGGCGGCGATGTTCAGCCACATGTGGTACGAGCGGTTGTGTTCCGTCATCGAGAACGCGCCTGAGGTTGGCGCGCCGAAGCCTGAAGGTGAGTGGCTTGACGAACGCGACCCGGAGCGGCTGGTGGCGCTTCTGCAGCAGAGTGCCACGCTTGTTCGCGCCGCAGGGGCCGGTCGCGCACGGGATGGACGCGAGCTCGAGCAGGACTTCGCGCATCCGGTGCACATGATTCAGTTCCTCATCTTCCACGAGGGCTATCACCACGGCCAGATCAAGCTCGCGCTGAAACTCGCCGGTGTGCCGCTGTCCGACGATGTGATCGGTCCGGTGACCTGGCACCGCTGGCGCGCGCGCTGAGGCGCGTCATCTGTCCTCGGTGGACAGTGCAAATCCGGCCATTAATCGACACCGCAAAACCGGCCATTT
>CBINOO010000113.1:0-12768 GCA_966252305.1 uncultured Acidimicrobiia bacterium | reverse complement strand
CGCCGGTCAGGATGTTCAGCAGGCGCTCGCGCTTGGCCCCGTAACGTGCCGACAGGCTGCGATAGTAGTCGCCGCCCTTCTCCAGGGCCGCGGCCGCTGCAGCCTGCAGCGGCGCCGCAGCACCCACGGTGAGAAAGTCGTGCACCTTCCGGATGGCCCCGGAGATGTCGGCCGGTGCAATGGTCCACCCGACCCGCCATCCGGTCACCGAGAAGGTCTTGGACACGGAGTTGATCGTGATCGTGCGTTCGGCCATCCCATCGAGCGCCGCCATCGGCACATGTTCCGCGTCGTCGTAGAGGATGTGTTCGTAGATCTCATCCGTGACCGCGAGGGTGCCCCACTTCCGGCACAGGGCCGCAATCTGTTCCAGCTCTTCCCGCGTGAACACCTTGCCCGTCGGGTTGTTCGGCGTGTTGATGATGATGGCGCGCGTGCGATTGGAGAACGCAGCAGAAAGTTCGTCGGGGTCAAATGTCCAGTCGGCGCCTGGTGCGGTGGGCGGGCGCAGCGTCACGTAGCGCGGTGTCGCGCCGGAGAGGATCGCGTCGGGCCCATAGTTCTCGTAGAACGGCTCGAAGACAATCACCTCGTCGCCGGGATCCACAATCGCCATCATGGTCGCCATCATGGCTTCCGTGGAGCCGCAGCAGACGGTCACATGCGCGTCGGCGTCGACGGTGAGCCCGTACCGCGCCTGCACGTCGGCGGCGATGGCATGACGCAGTGGTTTGGCGCCCCAGGTCACGGCGTACTGGTTGATGTCCGCGTTGATCGCCTCGATGGCGGCCTGCTTGATGAAATCAGGCGCCGGAAAGTCCGGAAACCCCTGCGACAGATTGACGGCGCCGTGCGCGTGCGCGAGGCGGGTCATCTCACGGATGACCGACTCGGTAAAACGAGAGGCTTTGTGTGACGTGCGGGCTCGATCAGTGATCAACGACGGCTCCCGGTGAGGCGGTACAACTCCTGATAGTCGGCCGCCGTTCCGAGGATCTTCTTCACGTAGCCCTGGGTTTCGGGAAACGGAATGGCGTCGATGAATTCGTCGCGTTCAAGCCCCGGCCGCTCGACCAGCCACCGGTCCACGCGGTTCTCGCCGGCATTGTAGGCGGCCAGCGCCGCCGCCGTATTGCCGTTGTACCGCCGCACGAGGTCGGCGAAGTACTTGGTGCCGATGCGGATGTTGATCTCGGGACGCGTCAGGCTCGCCGTGTTGAACGGACGGATGCCCAGCTGTCGAGCCACGCGCGCGCCCGTGGACGGCAGGATCTGCATCAAGCCCCACGCGTTGGCGGCGGATCGGATCTTCGCGTCGAATGTCGACTCCTGCGCCATCAGGGCAGCGATCAGAAACGGATCCAGGTCGTACGACTTCGCGTGCGTCTGGATCAGGTCCCAATACTCGAGCGGAAAAATCACCGTGCGGATTTCCCGCGGCAGCGATTCGGAGCCCGCGGCCAGAAACTGCGGATACGCGCGCTTCATCGCCGAGATCGCCAGCCGCAGCTCACCCTTGTGGTGATACGCATAGGCGAGCGTCGCTTCGAGCAACGGCGTGGCGCCTTCGTCACGCTGCGCCCGTCGAATCTCGCCAATCGCGTCGTCCCACAGTTGTGCGGCAAGAAGCGCCTGGATGGTGGAGGCCGTGGTCGGAGGCGCGCCGGGCGTGAAGGAGAGCGCGGTATCACGCCGGACACGTTCAACCGGTCCGGCGCCGGCAGGACGAAGCGCCGTCATCAGGGCTTCCTGCGCGCGTGTCGCTTCCCGGCCGTAGTACGAATTGCCATAGTCGGCGATGGCGCGGTCGTAGGCCGCCAGCGCGTCTTCGGGCCGCCGGGCCATTTCGTACGCGCGCGCCGCCCAATAGACCCACCCCGAGCGATAGTCAGATCGCCGGTGTGTCACGGCGGCCGTCTCGAAGAGTCGAATCGTCTCGGCGTAGTTGCCGGCCGTGTAGTGCCACCAGCCGGCCTTCCATGCTGCGCGCGGAGCCCACACGCCTTCAGGGAAGCGGTCGTACTGCTCGGTGAACACGCGCGCCGCCGCCTCATCGTCATCCGTCAGGATGTAGTGCGTGCCGAGGTCGTTGAGCGCGGCTTCGACCCACTCCGGCGTGGCGTCAGCGCGTGCGGCAAACTCCCGAACACCCGAGACGTACGCGGAGTGTTTGCCTTGATCCCTCAAGACGCCCAGCGCGTAGTACTCCGCCTCATCGCGCAGTGCGGGTGCCACACCCTCCTGTCGGGAAAGAGCTGTAAGCGCCGTGTAGGCCGACGGCAGACGCTGCTGCAACGCATCCAGCTCGGCCAGCCGCAGTTGGACACGTGTGCGCTCGTCGCCCGAGACATGCGGACGAACCGCCTCGAAGGCGCGGCGCGCATCAGCCAACCGCCGGGCATCAAACAACACCTGGGCACGACGCAGTTCCGCCGGCACGCGCTCGGCCGTCATCGCCTTGTATGTGGGCGAGAGCTTGACCAGGGCGTCCGCCGCGTCCGACGACTCGTTCGAGAGCGGGAAATCGAGATACACACGTTCGTACCCACGGACGGCATCGTCGGTACGCCCCAGTTGCTGATGCGCCGCCGCGAGGCGAAAGCGCACCTGCACCATCGACGTTGCCGGCAGTGTGAGCAGCTGTTCGAGCGCCACTGCCGCGCCAGCCCAGTCTTCCGCGGCTTCCGCCGCGTCAGCTTCCAGCCAGAGCGCGCGCTCCCGCAAATACGGCGTGCCCGTCCCGGCCAACACCGCCGCGGCCGACGCGCGGGCGGCAGCCACCCGATCGAGCGCCAGTTCCGCGCGCCCCTGATGCACGCGCGCGTAGGGTCCGACGATGGGTGCGGCAGCGGCCCTGGTCAACGCGGGCAGCGCTGCCGCCGGTTTCTCTTCGGCCAGTTGCGCAAGGGCAACGGCGACAGCCGAAGGCGGACCCGGCGGCGTCGCGGGAGCCAGCCACAACGCTTCAGAGGCGGACGTGGAGGTCTCAGGCCACGCGGCAAACAGCGCGCCTGCAATGACGAGACCTCCGGTGGCGGAGAACAGGCGTCGTCTCATGCGGGGCATATCCGATTGTCAGCGCGTACGGGTCATCACTTCAACCGTGCGCACCGACGTGATGTTCTCGAGGCGCACACTGGCGTGCCGCGCGAGCAACTCGACTTCATCCGTCCAGACCGGCGCGTCTTCCTGCATCGGTGTGCGGTCCACGTCATCGGCATACAGCAGCGCGACCACTTCGCCGCCAATCGCCAGGGGGACCACAAACCCCGTGTGGCCCACCGGCACACGCATGAACGCGGGGGTGGACGTGGCGCGACCGTCCAGCACGGGCGGCACAAACGTCGACTGCCCGGTGGCCACGGCGGCCGTCAGCGTCCCCGACACCTCCATCGGCATGTCCTTTGGACCGTGTCCCGGCGGGAATCCGCGGTGTCCCCACACCCGCAGGTCTTCGCCTTCGACCAGGAGCAGCGCCACCCGTGACGTCTCTGCGGCCGCACCTTTCACGAGCCCTTCGAGGATCGTGCTCAGGCTGTTCCCCTCGTCAATCGCGCGGATGGACGCGAGCAGGCGCTCAACCGTATCCACACGCGACTCACGCGCATCGGTGCGCCGCAGCGCCTCCTGCAGTTCGGACCGTTCGCGCGCAAGCCGCGCTTCCATGTCGCGGGTCAGTTCGTCACGCGCCGCGTCGAGCCGCTGCCGGTACGCACGCTCGGCTTCGGCACGCACCTCGGACGCACTGCGGTCCAACTCGGCGCGCCATTGGTCCTGCTGTTCGCTGATGATGCGCGTGAGGTCGGAGGTCAACGCCCGGACCTGCGCGTCCATGTCGTGACGCAGGCGCGCCATGTAGGCGTCGAGCGCTTCGCGGATGCGGTGCTCAATCGGCATAGGGTGCAGCCGGATTATCCCCCATGCGGGGCGGCAAGTACAACCCGCGGCACGGCCTACCGGATGCGGCTCGTCACCTGAAAACGCCGGACGTTGCTGTAGCGAGACTCGCAATAGATCGACTCGAACGCGACCTGGTTGTAGTCGCCGCGCGCGGCCCGCTGCTCGGCTCCCGTTTCGTACGTTTCCCGAAACACCGACGGCACCCAGAGATCCAGCTTCTCGTCATGCGCGTACTCGGTCATCAGCACGGCTTCCGACGGGCCGGTCTCGAGACGGATGCGCACTCGGCTGCTGCGGATGCGTCCTGTCTCTTCTTCGACGACGAATTCGCCGTCCACCGGGGCATGGCCATGCTGAAGGTCGACCACAAATGGCAGCGCGCTCGAGATCTCCCGAAACGCCAGGGTCACCAGCGTGACACCGTCTTCACTGCGTCGTCGCCGAATCTCGAACGCCAGCGTGTCGTGCCTGGCCGGTTCCAGCAAGCCCAGCGCCAGTGTCGGTTCGTTGAAGTTGCGCTGCGTCCGCCCGATGTTGAATCGTGAGTTGGCGGCCTTGAAGTCGCGCACCACCTCCTCGACGCTGCGCGTATCGAGCGCGCCACGCAGGTCAGCTCGGTCCTCTACCGGAGCTCCATCGACCGTGGTGACGTCACGCACCGCAATCCACGCCTGCATGGAGCCGATGACGCGAAAGTGGATCTCCCCCTTGGTGTGTCGCGTCGTCTTGGCGCGCGGTTCGGCCGGCACCTGGCGGTTGATCCGCTGCGTGCTGTCTTCATCCGCGATGACAAACGCCAGTTCGCTGCGGTAGGTGTCGAGGTACGCGCGGACGCGTGTGAGGAGGGTCGATACATCAGCCGGTTGAGTCTGCGCGCGCGCCGGCATTGCCGCTGCCACACAGAGCACGGCGCCCAGTCCCCCAATCAACAGGCGATTCATGGTCCCTGGAGCTATTGTGCCTGAGGTGGCCTAGCGGGGCGAGACGACCCGCAGGCTCAGGTGCGCGGCAAACGGGTCAAAATCCCGGTCGTTGTGGAGCAGCGCGTGACCGTCCCGGATGCAGACGGTCGCAATGAGCAGGTCAACCGTCTTCCGAACGGTGACGCCGCGAGCGCGAAGCGCCCTGTAGTGCCCGGCGGCGGCGACCGCGATGTCGACACCACCCGATTCCAGAATCGCAAACCGCCGCAGGTGTGCGAGGAGTTTGGCCGCTGCCTTATCGTCAGGGAGTCCCTGCAGCAGTTCGCACACCATCAGGTCGAGCAGGCCGATACGTTCAGACGTGAGATGCAGATCCAGCCACTCGGTGTGGGGCGTCGTCGTACCACGCAGATAGTCAATCCAGACGGTGGTATCGACGATGGTCATCGAGCAAGGCGCCGGCCCTGCCGGCTGGCCGCAAGGTCGCCCTGCCAGGAGATGGCTCCGCGCACGGCACGGACGCCGGCCTGACCGTGTGTGTCGATCAACAACTGCAGCGCGCGTTCCACAACCGCACGTTTTGTCGGCTCCCCGCTCACGCGCAAGGCTTCGTCCATCAAGTTGTCGTCAATGTCGATGTTGGTCCGCATGGCCGTGTGATGTGTAATATTCACGATCTTATGTGTATTCGTCAAGGTATCCTCCTTTGACGACGACGGTGGCATCGTCGAGGCAGGCGATTCAAGCGCGTTGGTACATCAAAATCGCAGCTGGCTGGCTGTACAATGGACGTCAGCGATTTCGACCTTGTGGGGGCGATACGGCTTCGACGGGGGCAAGGGATCGTGGGTAGCATGCCGAGCCAATTCCGTTCGCCTCGTAAATCCGGCGGAAAAACAACGCAACTGCGGACACGCAGCTCGCACTCGCGGCTTAATTAACCGCGACGTGTTCCCTCGTCAGCCTGCGGGCGGGGAGAACACGCCATTCAGCAGGCTGGTTTGCCGGCGCGCCTGACGTCGGCGGACGAGATTTTTCGGGCTAGCGGCCGGCGCGTTCGCCGGGCTTCGACGTCGGTCGCGAAACTTCAAGTCCGGCTACGCATGTAGACACCTGCGGTGACAGGCCTTTCGGACGCGGGTTCGACTCCCGCCGCCTCCACCAACCTTCGCTCGCCTGGCTCGCCTGCCATTTTGAGCGAGCTTCGGCTGGCAGGCCAACGTTCGCTCGTGATTCAGGCGAAGGTTGCCCAAGGTAGCTCCTATGGAGCGAAGGTGGGCCTCCCCAATCGCTTGCGAGCTTCGGTTGGCAAGCCAACCTTCGCGCTGAATCAAAGCGAAGCTGGCGAGCCACCTTCAGCAAGGGAGCGTCGCCCCTACTCCCGCCTCAACCCGCGAGCGGCCCAAGCAATGACCTCGCCCTTCCGCTCCACTGTGACTCGGACGACGAAGTCGCCGGCCGGCAGGTCGGATAGATCGAGCAGGGTCGTGGATGCACGCATGAGCGGGTTGGGCCCCACTGACAGGCGCCCTTCCGTCCTGATGAGTGGCGTTGCCTCACCGCGCCGCAAAACGTCGAGCCGAACCTCCAGGTCCTCAAACGGTTCGGGTGTGGCCGCATGAGCCTCGATTCGGACCGCTAACGGTGTGGCCAACTCCGGCCGTGAGGTCGGTCGGAATGCGCGATCGGCCACCACGCCAAACATCACGCTACTCAACCGAATCGCGGCGCTGGACCACGGATTGACAGTGACCGTCTGAGCCACGCTGCCGCGACGACCGTCGGCGTCAATCACGGCGAGTCGCACCGTGTAGTGTCCCGGTGGAACGACAAACGCTATTGGATACAGGCTTCGCCCATCCGGCAGCGGCGTGGGTGAGGCGTTGGCGTCGAACGTATCGGAGACGACCTTGCCGGCGTCGTTCGTGACTTCGAGCCCGACGCTGAATGGTCGTCCGTCGTTGGCGATTTCTGCCGCCACGGTGACGCGAGTTGATGGGGACCGGCCGTCCACAGCGGCGGCAAACGTGTCGAGAACGATCGGAATCTCGGTGAGAGGGGCCGGGAAGTGCAGCGCCGTCGCCATCGCGACACGAGGGTCAGGCGATTTCCCATTCTTCGTTGCAGATGATGCGACGGCCGGCGTCGCACTGAATTGACGACGCGCGCGCACGTCGAGGCCGGGCCGGTGCACCTGCACCTCAATCGCGACCTGTGCAGTGTCTTTGTCATCGGGTGTGCGCTCGAAGGCCAACAGGTAATAGCCGGACAGTTCGCGATCGATCATGCGCACCGCACCGAGCGGACTGGCGACAGCGCGAAAGGCCGTCCCTCGGGCGTGCCCAGCGGCAACGCTCATGCCTTCAAAACCGACGTGGTCATCCAGCCCGGCTGCCGTCGCCGTGGGCCCACCTGTAGTTGTCGCTTCCATGAGCGGTGCGTTGAGGTGAATCGCATACAGGGCCACGCGTGCGCGTTCGGCCGCTTCTGCAAACCGCCTGAGATCGGCCTGGACCTCGGAATCCGTATACAGTCCCTCCGACACGAGGACGAGGGTCTTGCTCCCGTCGAGTTCACGCATCGACTCTGCCAACGCTCCCATCGCGTCGAGCAGGTTGCGGGTCCGTCTGCGGTAGATATCCAGCGTCAGGTCGGCGAGTCGCGTGCACACCGGAGACACGGACAGCGACGGCTCTGCGAGACCGGGTGGCGGTGGGCAGAGGTTCGACAACCCCGCCGTCAAGTCGCGACGCTGCCCCCGGGTCCGATTGAAGTAGTCGGCCAGGACGTTGCTGTCGCCGCGCGCAATCTGCTGCGCCTCACCCGGCGTCATGTCGCCGCTACGCATCCGGCGGGAAGCCCCGGCAATGCGCCGCAGCGCGTCGGCCACTGGAGCGCGGTCGGTCGTCAGGTCGACCCGAGGCGCGCCGTATGGAAGCGCCACCACTCCCACGCGATCGGCGGGGTTGAGCGTCTCGATGTAGTCAGCCAGCGCGTGCATTGCGGCCCTGCCCTCACCCACGCGAATTTCGTCGACGTCGACGACAAACAGCAAGGACCGGCCGGGAGGTGCTGGACGGTTGTCTGCGGGTGGCGGCACATCCGCCAGCAGCGGCTCGCGAACCTGCGGCGCCGTACGGGCGGCGTTCGCCACACTGATGAACTCGCTCGACACAATGGCCCTGCGACGCTTGCCGGCGGTGATCTCGAAATCGGCTGCGCTCAGATCGGTGACCGGCTGGCCGTTGTTGTCCAGCACCACCACATCAACCACGACCAGGTCGACGCCGCTCCGAAATGTCGGTGGTTGCTGCTGACGACCGCGCACGACGGTGGTCCATTCCGTGACCAGGGCGAAAACGAGACAGGAGGTCACCAGGCGTTGCACCGGCAGATTCTGGCACAGGGCGCGTTCCCGCCGCTGGCGCGGCTTCTCTACTCCGCCCGGAGCACATCCACCGGCTGGACGCGTGTGGCGCGCACGACGGGGGCGGCTGCGGCGATCGCGACCGTGAGGACCAGCGTGACGACGGCGGCCACGTAGATGCCGGGGTCAAGGGCGGAAATGCCGAACAACATCGATTCGACGAGGCGTGCACTCAGCGCTGCGAAGCCGAGGCCGATGCCGGCGCCGAGCACGGCCACGAGCGCGACGTATCGGCAGACCAAGCGGGCTATGTCCGCTCGCGTTGCGCCGAGCGCAGCGCGGATGCCGAACTCCCGTGTCCGTTCGCCGGTCGTTTGCGCGACCAGCCCGTGAAGCCCGATGGCGGCAAGCGCAAACGCCAGCGCGCTCAGCCACGACAACACGCCGCCGAACAGGCGCTGCGAGCGCATTTCGCTGTCAACCGATGACTGCAGTGTGTACGGTTCCGACAATGGCAGGAGGGGGTCGAGGCGGACCGCAGCCAGCCGAACCTGATCGCCAACCTCTCTCGGCGAGGCCGTGGAGCGCACGAGGATGGCGGCACGGCCGAGCCCGGCTCCGTCGCTTCGGCCGATCGGCTGATAGAGGAACGGCTCCACAGACCGATCGAGACTCGACCAGCGCGCATCACGCACGACGCCGATGATCGGCGAGTGCCGCGCAGGACGACTCGCGACTGCCGTCAACTCGACGGTTCGCCCAATCACCTCGGTCGTACCGAACAGCTGCCGCGCGAACGTCTCGTTCACAATCACCGGCGTCGCATCTGCTGGTTCCGTGGCAAAGGCTTCGTCGGCCGTAAATGCCCGCCCGGCCACGATCGGCGTGCGCAGTGTCTCGAAGTAGTTGTGGGCAATGCCATTCGTCCAAACCTGGATTGGACGACTGTCGGCCGATGTCGGCGGTTGCACGCGAACGACGAACCCTGAGCTGAATGGTGCACGGTCGGCGACCGTCGCGGCCGCCGGCCCGAAGCTTGACAGTGACTCGAGTACCCCGCGGAGAAACGGCGCGGCGCGTTCCGCTGTGTAGTCGTTATCGCGCAGATTCGCCTGCAGCATCGTCACACCCGAGGGATCAAAGCCGAGGTCCACGCCGCGCATGTTGCGCAGTGTCGCGGTGAGCAGGACGGCGCCGATCAGCAAGGTGAGCGACAAGGCCAGTTGCACAATCGCCAGGCTCGTCCTCAAACGCGGCGACCGCGAGGCCGTGCGCGTGCCGCGACCGATCGCTTCCGCTGCGCGGGCGCGGGCCCCCAACCACGCCGGCACGAAGCCGGCCACAAGGCCGACCACGAGGGCGGTGCCGGCCGTCATGGCCAACACGCGCAGATCGATGGGAATCACGAGGGCGCCTTCGGGCGCTCTCGGAAACAGCCACAGCGGTATCACCCGATTGAGCAGCACGGCCAGCGTCAAACCCGTGATGGCCCCGCCAAGCGCCAGCAGTCCGGATTCAATGACCTGCATCTGCACCAGTCGCGCCCGGCTCGCTCCGAGCGCTTTGCGGACAGCCACCTCGTGCTCGCGTCGAATGGCGCGAGCGAGCAGCACGTTGGCGACGTTGGCACAGCCCAGCAGCAGCAACACGCCGCCGATGGCCAGCAGGATGTTGACCATCGTCGCTATGCTGGCACGCTCGCGCGAGGTCGTGGCCAGCCCTCGGCCCACTCGGGCCTCCACACCGCGATACCGTCCGTTGTCGTCCGGGTAGGCATCCACCAGTTGGTCCGCAAGCAGCGTGAGCTCGGCGGCCACCTGCTCGGGCGTGGCGTCGCGATTGATGCGCGTGATGAGGCGGGACAACCCGGTTCGATTGCGCGCGGTCGCCCAATCGGAATTTTCGACCCGGGACAGATACGACATCGATGCCGCCGTGATCCACGCGTCAACCCGGCTGAGAGAGGTCGCACCGACAAACGCCGGATTCGCGACGCCGACCACCCGAAACGGCTGACGGTTGAGAAGGAGGCGCTGGCCGAGCGCGCCCTCCGGAGAACCAAAGGCAGACAAGGCCAGGCCGTGACCAATCACGACCACTGGGGAGCCGGCAGGTGCACGGTCCTCGTCGGCGCGGAGTGGCCGACCGGCGGACATCCGCACGCCAAGCACATCAAAGAACCCGCCGTTGACCTCACCCAGTTCAATCAGTCGCGGCGGCGCATCACCGACAACGAGGCTCGCGCTGACTTCCTGGAATCCCTCCAGCCCGACGGCCGTCGTCATTCCCGCCATGAGATCACGGCGATTGGGATACGAAGGTCCCCAGCCAGTCTGCCGCTCTCCGTTGGTGACGAAGAATTCCACAAGCGCGAGATCGCCGGCATGTGTGGCGCCGGGCAGCGGTCGCCACAACAACCAGTTGCCCAGGCTGAGGATCGCCGTGTTTGGTCCGATCGCCAGCGCGAGCGCGCACACCACCGTCGCCGACAGCGTCGGCTGCCGCCGCAGCGACCGCAGTCCCGCACGCACGTCCTGCCACACGCTGCGCAACCAGCCCCCACGCACCGGAGAACCTGGCGCAGGCACTCCCGACACGCGCGGCTCGTCGCTGCGCGCCAGTTCCCGCCCCAGCACATCGTCGTCTTCGAGTTCACGCCATGCCGCGGCGAGGGCGGTGTCTGCGTCGAGTCCGGCCGCGAGGCGCTCGCGATACCGGTCGTCAAGGTGTTGTGCGACCTCATCCACGATCTCGGACTCGCGTTCAGGCGACAGGTGCAGCGCCTTGATCCTGGCGTGAACGGCGGCGCGCCAATCGGGCTGTTCTGCGGCACTCATGCGTTCTCTCCCCTTGTTATCTGGTTGATGGCGCGCACGAACTCCTCCCAGCCCGTCCGCTGGGCCACAAGAATCCGGCGGCCGGCCGGCGTCAGTTTGTACATCCGGCGTCGGCGGGCACCGGCCTGTTCGAGCCAGCGTCCCTGGATCCAGCCGCGTTTCTCCAGCCGGTACAGCAGCGGATACAGCGATGCCGCGTGAAACTTCACCGCCCCGCCGGAGCGTTCATCGATCAGCCGCGCGATGTCATATCCGTGCCGTGCCCGTGTTTCCACGAGCGACAGGATCAGCAACTCCGCGCTGCCCTTCTTCAGTTCGCGACGTCCATGGAGGAGTGACATATGTATGAGTCACATATATATACGCGGACGCGGCGCAAGGGTCAACACGCGCTCCCCTCCCCTCCAACCCCTGGTAACCTCGCTCTCGTTTCAGACACAGTCAGAGGAGCTCTGCCCGATGAGCCAGTCGAACGACGACGGGAAGAAGAAGGCGCTTGGCCGCCACACGTTCTTGAAGGTCGGAGGCCTGGGCGCTGCAGCCATGGCATCCAGCGCCGCCGCGCGTGAACCCGTCTCAGGCGACGCGTCACCGGCCGAGGATCAAGCGGCCGGCGGCCGAGCGCCTCAGGGTCGGGCCGGCCAAGCGCCACCACGACGAGGTGGCTCCCAGTTCACTCCGGGCATGACGGTGCATGGGCCGCACACGATCACGTTTCCCCCCAAGACCGAGTGGGACCGGTATTGCCACGACGGGCACGGAGGACCGCCGTATCGGATGTTTGCGTGCGGCACCACACCCGCGGCCGCCCCGGGCGGGTCATATGTGGTGACGATGACCGCGAGGGCGCGGACGGGCACCGGGCGGGTAAAGGTGACGCTGAGTTGCAGCGATTGGGGAACGAAGTCACAGTACTCGACGCTGGCGGGCAGCGAGCACGACGTGATCACGCACACTTTCGGCAACGAATATGCAACCGTCACAGGCGTCTACACCGCGCCGGTCAACGACAACGCGTGGTTCGTGCAGGGCAGCCTGGCGTTTGAGAGTGCCACCGATGTGGACGTCTCATTCTTCAGTATCAGGCGCGTGCAGGAGACCGACACCGCCGATGACTTCAGCGTGACGCTCAACGACAAGGTCCACGGCGTGGCCGGCACCTTGCGGCGATTCGAAGCGCGGGAGTTTCCCGTCAATCCGGTCGACCTGGCCGACGCCGGCGGCGTCATCCGCCTGAAGGCATCCATCAAGGGCAACCACTACGGCATGGCGCAATTGATCTACCGCGGCCCGCTGCTGATGGGCCGCAACGCGCGGTACCGGGTTAACGCCGTGGAGGGCAATACCTTCGACATCACGTTGACCGAGAAGCTCTCAGGCTTCGAGAACACCTTCAAGATGTTCCCGTTCAGCACGAAATACGGCGGCGTGTCCGTTGACACCGTTGACGGCGCTGGAGAACACCACGAGAGCCAGAACAAGAACCAGTGGCTCACCAGCGACCTTACGACGCTCAGGCGGTTGAAAATCCGGTATCCGGTGTAGGGCCATGCTGCGACTGTACTCGGCAGTTGTTTGCTGCGCGATGGTCACCACCCTCGCCGTTCAGCAACCCACTTTCCGCTCCACCACTCAGCATGTGGCCATCGACGCCGTCGTCACGGACGGTCAGGACCGGGTCGTCACTGACCTGAAGGCAGACGAGTTCGAGATTCATGAGAACGGAAGGCTTCAGACGATC
>CBINOO010000112.1:0-12995 GCA_966252305.1 uncultured Acidimicrobiia bacterium | reverse complement strand
CGCCATCCGGGCTGTAGTTGATGGCGTTCTCGAGCAGGTTCCGGAACGCGTCATGGATTTTCGCGGGGTCACCGGAAAACGCCGAGGCGTCCGGCGCGCAATCGAGCTCGACGGTGATCTGCCGCGCTGACGTCGTCGACTCGAGCTCGAGCTCGAGTTGATCGAACAGGGCCGGCAGCTGGATGACGGCCGACTGGACCGTCTCCTGACGCGCGTCGAGGCGGGCGAGCCGCAGCAGGTCGTTGACCAGCCGTTCCATGCGCGAGGCATGACGGGCGATGATCTCGAGGAACTTTCGCGTCTGGGCGTCATCGGCGGGCGCGTCGCTCAGGGCCTCGACGTAGCCGCGAATGGCGGTGAGCGGCGTGCGCAGTTCGTGCGAGACATTGGCAACGAAGTCGCGCCGCACCTGATCGGCTTGTCGCAAGTCGGTGATGTCGTGCAGGACCAGAACGGCGCCACCGCCCCTTGCCACTTCGACCGGCACGACACGCGCGACGAACGTGCGACGTGACTCCCGGTCAAGCTGCACCTCCACCGGTGCGGACGTCGTCCCGGCGAGTGCCCCGCTGATGAGCGCGGTGATTTGCGGCTGCCGGACGACTTCGAGGTAATGACGCCCGTGCGGGTCGTCGGCGAGGCGGAGCATGGCGCGAATGGCCGGATTGGAGACCGCGAGGCGGCCCTGGGCGGTCAGCAGCATGGCGCCCTCCACCATGCCCTGAAGCACCGCGTCCATGTGCGCCCGTTCCCGCGCCACATCTTCGAGCCGCGTACCGAGGTCGCGAGCGGTTTCGTCGAGCACACGCGCCACCGCGCCAATCTCGTCGTCTCCGAAGTCGCTGGTCGGCCGCGTGAAGTCGCCCTGCCTGTAGCGGCGGGCGAGCGCGCCGATGGCCTGCACCCGCCTGGCGAGCCAGGCGGACGTCCCCCAGGTCAGCAGCAGGGCGGCCAGCAGGCCCACGGCCAGTCCGGTCCACGCCAGGCGGCGTGTGGCCGCAATGCGATCCTCAATCCACGTCAGCGGCAGGCCGATGCGCACGATCCGAATCGGACCCTGCGGGACCGCCGCCGCCGCGTACATCGTGTCCACGCCGGTGGTGGCCGACCGGCGGACCGCCACGCCGGTGCCATACGCCAGCGCTTCGACGACCTCTTCCCGGGCGGCGTGATTCTCGACCGCGGCAAGCGCGGTATCCGCCACGTCGGAGTCGCCGACGACCCGGCCGTCGGCATCAATGAAGGTGACACGCGCATTGACGAGCCGCTCCAGCACGCCCGCTTCGGCCTGCGGCTGGGCCACAGGGCCGCGATCAGCCAGCAGTTCCGCGGCCAGGCGCACCTGGCGTAACAGGGCCTGTTCAATGTCGCCCAGCATCGAGTTGCGGAGCGACGAGGTGACCAGCGCGGTCGATGCCGCCAGGGCCACTGTGCTGGCCAGCAGGAGAGCGACAAACGTGCGAGTGCGAAATGTCACGGCGCCGGGGCGGGGTCTTCGAGTTTGTAGCCGAACTGCTTGATCGTGGTGATCGCCGCGGAGAGGTAGGGGAGCTTCTCGCGCAGGCGGCGGATGTGGACGTCCACGGTGCGGGTGCCGCCGGTGTACTGGTAACTCCAGACGTCGGTGAGCAACAGGTCCCGCGACAGCACTCGTCCGCGGTGTTCGATCAGGTACTGCAGGAGCAGGAACTCCTTCGCGGTGAGCTTCACCTCGTCTGCGCCCAACTGGACGAGGTGCCGGTCGATGTCGATGGTGAGTGGCCCGTACGTCAGCACCTTGGGGCTCGCTGTCGGTCGCTGCACACGACGTAACAATGCGGCAACACGCGCGACCAGTTCCTTCGGACTGAAGGGTTTGGTCAGGTAGTCATCCGCCCCGAGTTCCAGGCCGCGGATGCGATCGGCCTCTTCGCCTCGCGCAGTGAGCATGATGACGGGAATTGCCGCGGTCGATGCGTCCCCGCGCAGCGCCTGGCAGACGTGCAGGCCGTCCATGCCGGGCAGCATCAGGTCCAGCACAATCGCATCGGGAGGCGACTGCCGAGCCAATCGGAGCCCATCTGCGCCATTGCCGCTGACGGTGACGCCGTAGCCCGCGCCCGTCAGGTAGTGCGCGATGAGTTCGGCGATGTCGGGACTGTCTTCGATGACAAGGACGCGTGCCACGTCGGCATTGTATCCGCTGGGCGGAATCAGCGGGTCCGGGTCGGCTAGATTGGCCGGATGACTCGGTGGCGTTCGCGGCGCGGCCGGTGGCCGAGGGGTGGCAGCGTGACCGTGGGAGCGGGCACGCGGGTGTCGGGCACGTGATCGAGGAGGTGACGAATCAGTCGCAGGCGCCCCGCCTTCTGATCGTTGAAGTCGACGACGGTCCAGGGAGCATGGCGGGTGTGTGTGGCCTTGAACATCGCGTCGCGCGCGCGCCCGTATTCCTCGTACATCTGGCGCGCCTTCAGGTCGATCGGCGACAACTTCCAGCGCTTCAAGGGATCAGCGGCGCGTTCGGCGAACCGTTCTTCCTGTTGTTCCTGATCGACGGTGAGCCAGTACTTCAGCAGGATCAATCCGTCCTCGACCAGCAGGCGTTCGAAGACGGGGGTATCGGTCAGGAAGCGCCGATATTCGGCCTTGGTGCAGAAGCCCATGACGTGTTCGACGCCCGCGCGGTTGTACCAGCTGCGATCGAACAGCACCAGTTCGCCGGCACTGGGCAGGTGCTGCACATAACGCTGGTAGTACCACTGGGTGCGCTCCCGTTCGCTGGGTGTACCCAGTGCCACCACGCGAATCTGCCGCGGATTGAGCCGTTCGGTGATCGCGGAGATCACGCCGCCCTTGCCGGCGGTGTCGCGGCCTTCGACCAGCACGGCCATTCGGCGTCCGGTATGGCGCAGCCAGCGCGCCAGATTGTTGAGCTCGATCTGCAGCGGCTCGAGCGCGTCTTCGTAATCGTTCTTCTTCACGCAATCACGCCGAGTGGCTTGGTTGTTTTCCAGTCGCCTCGTGTGAAGTCCGGGAAGTCCTGCGGCGTGCCGCCTTCGCGCACGGACTTCTCGGACAGGGGCCCGACCGATGACCACGCACATCCCTCGTAGACGTTCTGATCGAGCGGCATGCCGCCGCGCAGGCACTCGACGATGCGGTAGAGCATGAGGAAGTCCATGCCGCCATGCCCGCCCATCTTTGCGGCAAGGTCCCCGGCGCGCTTCCAGAGGGGATGTTCGTACTCGGCCGTCAACTTCGCGAACTCCTCACCCTGCGCCCACTGATGGGCGCGGTTCACGCCCTCAATCGACAGGCGGTTGGGGAAGCCTGCGAGGGTGCCGCGGGTGCCCTGGATCAGGTTGTGCCGGGTGTAGGGGCGAGGAGATGTTTCGTCCCACTGAATCATGATCGTGCGTCCCTGCACGGTCTTGATGATGGACGTGTTCATGTCTCCGCCACGGGCGAAATCGAGCTGGTTCCACTTGTGATCGGCCGGGAAGTTGGCCTTGCCGTACAACGTGCGGCCACGACCGGGCGACGAAAACGACGAGAGCCGGCCGAACTGATCCTCTCCGCGGGCGAGGCTCATGTATTGCGCCACCGGGCCAAGGCCGTGGCAGGGATACAGATTGCCGTTGCGCCGCGCGTAGTGGTACGTGCGCCACGAGCCGGTACCGCGTTCGACTTCCTTCATCTGCTCGCGCAGGTCGTGGATATAGGCCGATTCGCCGTGCAACAACTCGCCGAGCACGCCCTGCCTGACCATGTTGAGGTACAGCAGTTCCTCGCGGCCGTAACAGACGTTCTCCATCAACATGCAGTGGCGGCCAGTCGTTTCCGAGGTGTCGACGAGGCCCCACATTTCCTCGAGCGTCAACGCGATCGGAATTTCAATGAACGCATGGGCGCCGGCCTGCATCGCGGCGATGCCCATCGGCGCATGCAACTCCCAGGGCGTGGCAATGAAGACCGCGTCGGGCTTCGTCTCAGTGAGCATCGTCCGCCACGCATTGGGATCACCGTAGTAGAGCTTTGGGGTGTGTCCCTTGGACTGCGCGCTTTTTTCCGCCCGGCGTGCGAGGTCTTCGTACAGATCCGCGATGCCGACGACCTCCGTGCCTTCAATGGTCGACAGCTGTGTCGTGTGACCAGAGCCGCGGGCGCCGACGCCAATCAGCGCAACCCTGACCTTGTCGAGTTTCGGTGCGGCGTAGTCGCCGCGGTATCTGGCGCCGGCTCGTCGTGCCGGCGTTGATCCGGTCGACTGCGCCTGTGCACCGGCGAGGGAAGGCCATGCGGCGACTGCCGCCGTGAGGCTGCCAAGGGTCTTCAGGAATCCACGACGGGGTGTGCGTTCGGACATGCGCGGATGATACGCCAAATCGGATGGCGAGATGGCGCGGCTTGCCGGGCCGTAGCCTTGGCGGAGGCCGGTGGCGAGATGGCGAGTCGTAGGGCGCGGCCTTCAGGCCCGCCGTCGAAATGCGAAAATGGCGGCGATGAAGTTGCTGGTGCATGTGCATGAGTTGCCGATGTGGACGCTGCCCGACGCACAGGTGGACCGCATCAGGCGGCAACTGCCGGACGTCGAGGTCACCTGCGTCCGCAGCCATGACGATGCCCGGCGGGTCATTGGGGAGATGGACGTCGTGCTGGCGCCGCGGATGACGGTCGAGACGCTGGCAGCGGCCCGGCGGTTGCGCTGGATTCACACGACGGCCGTGGGCATCGGATGGCTGCCGCTGCCTGAACTGGCATCGCGCGACATCATCGTCACCAACGCGCGTGGAGAACACGCGGAGATCCTGGCCGAACATGCGGTGGCATTGCTGCTCGCGCTGCGTCGTCGGCTGCCAGAGGCGGAAGTGGCGCGGCAAGCGTGCCGGTGGGACCAGGAGGCGATTGGCCACCTGGTCACGCCGCGGCTGTCTGCGTCGCGGGTGCTCGTGGTAGGCCTCGGTGGCATCGGCAGTCGGGTGGCGGCCATGCTTCACGCAGTGGGCATGACGGTCATCGGTGCCCGGCGAGACACGTCTCAGGCCGTTCCCGGTGTCGCGACAGTAATCGCGCTGGCTGACCTCGACCTCGTCCTGCCGGAGGTGGATGCGGTGATTCTCGCGCTGCCCCACACTCGCGAGTCCGGCGTGGTGCTGACGGCCGACCGTCTGCGGCGGATGAAAGCCTCCGCGCATGTGGTCAACGTGGCGCGTGGCTCACTGGTGGATGAGGCTGCGCTTGTGGATGCGCTGACAAATGGCCGGCTTGGTGGCGCGGGTCTCGACGTGTTTGTCGAAGAGCCGTTGCCGGCGTCAAGCCCGCTGTGGCGCACACCACGCACACTCATCACGCCGCATGTCGCAGCGCTTGATGGCGATTACTGGACGCCTGCCGTGGATGGGTTTCTGCAGAACTGGGCCAGGTTCGTGGCCGGAGAGCCGCTGGCCAACATCGTCGATGTCTCGCGCGGCTACTGAGCGACGCGTCAGATGTTCTTCAGGCTCGATCCTCGACCCGACAACATTACGCCCAGCGTGATGAGCGACAGGAGCGCGCCGTTGACGATGAGCACCGTGGGGGCCGAGGTGAGGTCGGCCACGTAACCCGCGATCAACGCGCCGATGGGGCCGCCGCCGCGCACAGCCACCATGTAGATCGAGACGACCCGGCCACGCAGCTCCTCAGGTACGGCCAACTGCACAATCGAGAAACTCATCGAGAACAGCGCCATGAACGCGATGCCGCCGAAAAAAATCAGCACGTAGCTGAGCAGCGGCGACGTCGACAGTCCGAAGCCGATGATGACCAGGCCCGTGAGTACCTGGACGGCCATCAGATGCCGTCCCATCTTTCGCGAGCGACCGCTGAGGAGGCCAATCAGCAGGGCGCCCGCGATGGCGCCAAGACCCTGACACGCCATGAGCAGCGACAACCGTGTTTCCGGCGTGCCGCCGGCTGAGGCCATCACCGTCTTTGCAAACGTCGGAAGGAACGTCATCAACGGCATCGCCAACGCCATGCTGATGACCACCAGGACAATCAACGTGACCATCAGGCGTTGGCTGCGCACGTAGTTCAGTCCCTGCTTGAGGTCCGTCATGATGTCGCGCCTGGGGCCTGTCTGCGCGACCGGCGGTGGCACCTTGATCATCAGCAACGCGATGACGACCAGGAAGAATGAGAGGCCGTTGAGAAAGAAACACGCCGCCATCCCGATGGTCACGAGAATGCCCGTGCCGAGCGTCGGACCAAGAATGCGGGACAGGTTGAACTGCGTGGAGTTGAGCGCGATCGCGTTGGGCAGGTCGCGGCGGGGCACCAGTGAGGGCAGCAGCGACTGATACGCCGGGCCGCCAAACGCCTGACCCAATCCCGAAATGAAGGAGAGTGCCAGCACGTGCCAGATCGTGACGACGTCCCAGAACACGACGGCGGCAAGCGCAAACGCGGAAAACGCCTGCACGTATTGGGACCAGGTCAGCAGCTTGCGCCGATCGGCGCGATCGGCGATGACGCCGCCGATGAGCATGAACAGCAGGATCGGCAACTGCGACAGGAAGTCGTCGAGCCCGAGGTAGAAGTTCGAGTTGGTCAGGTCGAGCACCAGCCAGCTCTGGGCGAACTTCTGCATCCAGGTGCCGATGGTTGAGCCGAGCGCCGCAAACCAGATCAGCCGGAAATTACGATGGGTCAGGGCACCCGCAACCCGTGACATCCATGACTGTGGGTCGTCGGACGACTGGGCGTCGGGTGCGGCGGGTGTCGACAAGGCAGAAGTAGTTTAGCGAAGTTCCGAAGTGCCGAGGTGCCGAAGTGCCGAGGTGCGGAAGTGCCGAGGTGCTGAAGTGCGGAATGAGGTTTGCTTTGCAGGCGGGCGGAGGTGTGTGTGGCTGCACGAACGGCAAAGAAGGCGACCAAGGTCGCCACATCTGGTAAGTCCGCGAAGACTGTGCGCGCGCGAAAGGCGGCGACCAAGCCTGCGGTGAAGAAAGCCGCCACAAAAAAGGCTGCGACCAAAAGGACGGCGCCCAGGAAGGCGGCCAGCAAGAAGGCGACGACCAAGAAGACGGCGATGAAAAAGACCGACACGCCGCCGGCCGAGCACCAGTCACCCGCCGCGCCATGGTCGCCACCTGTGCCACCCGCGATTGATCCGATTGGCGCCGCGGGGATGGGCGCGCTCGTCGATCAACGCGCCATGGCCAGGGCCCACACCGGCCGTTCGTGGGCGAATCGAAAGCCGAGGTAGGGGGGAGGCCGGAGTGCCGAGGTGCCGGAGTGCCGGGGCTACTTGCGCCGATAACGGGCGGTGGTCGTACTGCCGCGACTTGAGCCGGCGATGGTGGTGGTGACCCTCAGTATGTCGGCCTGCCAGGCCAGCGTCGCGGTCGATCCGCCTCCGTCTGGGCCGACCCGAGTGGTGAGTGTCAACGTGGCGCCCTGCCAGGTCCCTGAGCGTGTCAGGGAGGTCAGGCCGTGGGGTCCCTCAATGGTTTCGGACCGTGATGAGCCATCGGTGGGATACGTGACCCGCTGGCTGCCGCGAAGGACAACCACAGCGTGCGCTTCAATCCGGATGTCGCACGTCGTGCCGCACAGCGTCCAGACGCGTGCGTTGCTGCCAGATGTGTCCACCTGCCACGTGCCGGAGCCGACTGGCGGGGCCGATTGGGCGGCCCCGCCACCGCCGGCGAAAAAAAGAGCGAGGAGCATCAACGTGCGCATTACAACCTCCTCAGCATGTGAACGGGATCAATCGCGTTGACAGCACGTGAGCGCAACCGTGCTGCCCACACCAGCAGCGTGACCACCAGTACGCTCGCCGCCAGCGTCGTCTGCCACCGTCCGGCCTCGACCTGAAACAGCATTGATTCGAGATACCGGGCGGCCCAATGGCCCAAGCACGCCCCCACCACACTCCCCACAATCGTCGTCGTGAGTGCCTCGCGACTGACGAGCCAGCGAACATTCGCCGGGGTCGCGCCGAGGGTGATCCGGACGGCCAGTTCGTGTCGTCGAGTACTGACCAGATACGCCACCATTCCCCACAGGCTGGCCAGGCTCAGGAGCACCCCGGCGACGCAAACGCCGGTGAGCAACCACGTCGTGAACGTTCGATGGCGGATGGTGAGGGACAACGCCTCGGCCAGCAGCTGCGGCATGCCGCTTTCGGCGTGCGGGTTGACCTGAGCGATGACTTGCCGGATCGCGGTGACGTCCACGTCGCCCCGCACGATGAAGTCCACCGCCTGCATCGGCGTGGCTGTTGACAGCGGAAGGAAGATTGCCGGTGAGGGAGGCCGAGCAAGGCCGTTCAAGAAGACATCTCCAGTGACGCCTGCTATCGGGCGGATGTCTGCGGGCTGTCCGCCCTGTGAATAGGGACGTCCCAGGGGCGAATCGACGTCGGCCATCTGCCGCGCCACTGACGTGCTGATGACGATGCCGGTGTCCAGATGGAGGTCTGGAGGTGAGGTTGGTGAGCCGATCGCAGCAAAGTAGTCGCGCGTCACTCGGCGCACGAGCATCGGGAGCGGCACGGTGCTGTCGCGCCGCATCTGGTATCGCGAGGTCGCGGCGGCCACAGCCGATACGCCCGGCACGCGTGCCAGCGCCCGCAGCGTGTCTTCGACCAGTACGGACGGTCCCTGGACGGAGACTCCGAACGCGTCATGTGCCACGCCGATGTCCTGCGCGAGCAGGTTCCGATGGGACTGTACAAGGAGCCCAGCGCCGACGGCAAGGGTCAGCGTGAGCGCGACCTGGGCTGACGCGAGGACCAGTCTCCAGGAACCAAGCCCCGTACGAGGTCGGGTGACCGCCATGGGAGTCACTCCGGCCACGACGATGACGGCTGCTGCCAGGAATGCGGCGATGGCGACACGTGTTGTCACGGCAGGAGCACCCAGGGGCGTGTATTCAGCAGGCAGAATGGCGTGGAGTTGATGGAGTGTTACTGATGAGAGCAGGAGGCTGAGGGTGAGGCTCACACCGGTCAGAACACACACTTCAAGGCAGGACAGTCTCAGCAACTGCCACGGCGCGGCGCCAAGCGCGAGTCTTGTCGAGTCCTCCTGTCGACGATCGACGACACGGGCGGCCATGAAGAGCGCCACATAGCCGGCGCAGATGGCCAGCAGAACGAGGGCGGTCATGAGAGCGCCTGTCGCGATGGGGCGAAGGTCTCCCTGGATGTACTCGGTGACCAGCCCGACAGAGAGAGCGGGGCCATCCCGATCGCGGAGCGACGAGGCGACAGCAGTGACCGGGACGCCCGGACGCAGCCGCGCGATGACGTTGGTGATGTTGGATATGGACCAGCCGGACCGATCGGCGTCGGTCCAGCGGATGGTGAGCAGGTCGGTGATGTCGACCGCCGCCAATCCGTGTGTGAACGGACTGAGGAAGGCCAGCGGGGTGCGGAGGTACTCCGCACGTGCGATGGTGTGGCCGTCGATGGTGTGCAGCGGCGTGGACGGGGGGATCGCGTAGGAGGTCAGCAGTGTGTCGCCCGTGGTGGTGATGGTCACCGGGGGAGGGGCGGACTGATGGTGCCAAGTTCCTCCAAGCGTCCCCGGCAGGCCGAGAACCGCGAGGAAGTTGTGAGAGACCGGTGCTACCCGGAATGTGGGGCTGCCGAGATCGGTCTGAAGGCGGAATGGTTGGTCTCGTCGATATGCAGCGACGGCCTCGAACAGGTCCGTTCGCGCTTGCCACTCCTGCAGGGTTGGAATGCGCGTGAGTGGTGAGGCGCCGCGCTCGAACTCAATGAGCACTAGGCGGTCCGCATCGCGGTATGGCAGGGGGCGCAGCGTGAACGGATCGGCCAGGGCAAAAAGGACGGTGAACGCGCTTAGTGCAAGAGCGATGGCCATGCTCACGGCGAGAGTGGCCTGCCAGTCTCGATGCACGGACCGGATGGCGTTGCGAAGGTCCAGGCGCAGACGTTCTGCCCGCAGCAGGACGAGCAGCGCGGCCAGCAGCGAAAGCAGCACTTGGCGGCGGTACCACCAGCGCGCGGCACGGGTACCGCGGTCGGCGCATTGAAGGACAAACTCTTCGTCGAGATCAGCGGCGGCGTCACGCAGCAACTCGCTGTGAGCCAGCGTGCGCAGGCTTGCGCGGAACAGGCGCGGGGGGCGATCAGGTGCGTGGCTCATGTTCGGCGAGCGGCGAGGGCCGCGAGGTGTGCGATTGCCGCGCGGTTGGAGGCGATGGCGTCATGCCCCTGTCGGGTGAGCTGGTAATAGCGTCGCGGCCGACCGCCACGCACTTCGGAAGGATCGCCATGTGTAGAGGCGAGCAAGCCGCGTCGTTCGAGTCTGTCGAGTGTGGTGTAGATGGCGCCGCTCGAGACGTCGGTCCCGCGACTCGCGGCAACATCTCTGCGAATCACAACGCCATAGGCCTGGTCGCCGTGGGCAGCAGTGGCCATGAGGACGAGCAGTTCAAACATTCCAAGGTCAGTTGCCATATGCTCACGTTGTGAGTATCACACCGTGAGTGTTAACGCCAATACCCAGCCCCCTCGGCACCTCGGCACCTCTGAACTCCGGCACTTAGACTTTCGCCTCTTGATCGCCATGGTGAGCCTGTGCCATACTTCGCCGTTGAAGGCGAAAATAGGGCGAAACTATGGCATCACCTGCGCTGGCTCGACTCACGCAACTGCTTGATACCAAAAAACTTGCAGGCACGCTCAGCCGTCCGCTCGATCCCTCGAGAGCGGTGACGCCCAGTGGGCTGGCTGAGATGGATGACCTGCTGGCGGGCGGCTGGCCGCAGGGCCATCTGTCTGAGATCCACGGACCAGTGTCCAGCGGGCGCACATCCGTGTGGCTGTCGACGCTGGCGACGGTCACGCGTAAAGGCGGGGTCGTGGCTGTGGTGGACGTCTGCGATCGCTTTGATCCGGTGTCAGCGGAAGCGGCCGGCGTGGTGCTCGATCAGGTGTTGTGGGTGCGCGGCACATCGATGGCGTCCGTGGCATCGATGGCGCCGGGGGGACAGTGGGGGCGTCCTACCCGCAGTGTGGGCGATCGCGCGCTGCAGACCGGCATCCGCGCGTTTGACCTGATCGTCCGTGCCGGCGGGTTTGCCGTCGTGGTGTGCGACATCGTTGATGTGCCGGCCAGGGACATTCGTACGTTGCCGGCAGCCACGTGGTTTCGGCTGGCCCATGCCATTGAAGGGCACGACACCGTGGGCCTGCTCGTGGGGGCGCAACCGATGGGGCGCAGTGCGGGCGGGGTATCGGTGTCGCTGCGGGCGCGGGGCATGTGGACAGGGCACAGCGCACAGAGCCGACGGCTGCATGGTCTGCGCATGACTCCCCAGGTGGCACAACGATGTTCGTCTGCCTCGTACGCGACTCGCTGAGCCCTCCGCGCCCCGGTGTGCTCGAGGCGGTGGCGCGTTCCTGCTCCCCGCGTGTCGAGCCGCATGGTGACGATGTGGTGGTGTGTGATGCGACGGGGCTGACACGTGTCATTGGCATGCCGGCCGTCATTGCGGAAGAGATGCGTCGGCTGGCGTGGAATCGTGGCGTCGGTGTGCGTGTGGCCATTGCCGGCTCGCGCACGACGGCGTGGTTGCTGGGGCATACACGAGCCGGCGCGACGATTGTGCCGGCAGGGGAAGATCGGCGACACCTCGAGCGTGTCCCGCTGTCAGCACTGCGTACCGTGCCGATCACGTTGTTGACGACGAAGCCTGGCCGCGCGCAGGCCCGCAAGGGGCTTGAACAGTCGGTGGCGGAAACACTGACCACGCTGGAACGGTGGGGCTTGACCACGCTTGGAGACTTCGCGCGGTTGCCGCGTGCCGACGTGTTGACGCGGCTGGGCACGGTGGGTGGGTTGTTGCACCTGGCGGCGTGTGGGGACGATGGCGCGCCGCTGGTGCCGCAGGAAGAAGTGCGCCGATTCATCGAACGCATGGAACTTGAATGGCCCATTGAAGGGCTTGAGCCGCTGTCGTTTGTCCTGGCACGGTTGTGTGATGCCATTTCGGCCTCGCTGGCACGAGCCGATCGCGGCGCCGTGGCGTTGATGACCCGGCTGACACTGGTCAACAAGGCGACGCATACACGCACGTTGACGTTGCCGACGCCCATGCAGGATGCTCGCACGTTGCGCACGTTGATCCTGCTGGATCTGGAATCCCATCCACCTGCAGCGGGCATTGATGTGGTGGAACTCGAGTGTGAAGTCACGCCCGGCCGTATCGTGCAGGGCTCGCTGCTGGCGTACCCCGTGCCCACGCCTGAAAACCTGTCGACGCTCGTGGCGCGTTTGCAGGCGTTGGCCGGCGAGTCCCGCGTCGGACGCCCGGTCGTGGTCAACTCACACGACACCCGCACCTTCGCAATGGCGGAGTTCGGGCCCTTCCGCCTTCGCGATGGCTCCGGCGCGGCAGGCCTCGCACCCAGCACGTCGCACGTCGCACCTCGCACCTCGCACTCAGTGCTCCGCCGCCTCCGTCACCCCGCTCCCATCCGCGTGCGCCTCGACAAGGGCACGCCGGTGGAAGTGAGCCTGTCGGCGATGGGGCGCGCGGCGGTGACATCGGTCTCGGGGCCATGGCGCAGTTCCGGCCAATGGTGGAGTCACGATGCGGCCACCTGGGATCGGGACGAGTGGGATATCGAACTCGACACCGGCGCGCACTATCGCATTGCTCGCGATCGTCAGTCGGACCGCTGGGAACTTGAAGCCGAAATCGATTGATCGCGCGGTGGGGCATGTACGCCGAACTGCATACCGCGTCTGCGTTTTCGTTTCTGGCCGGGGCATCACTGCCCGAAGCGCTGGTGCGCCGCGCCGCCGAACTGGGTTATCCCGCGCTGGCGCTCCTTGATCGTGACGGCGTCTACGGCGCGCCGCAGTTGTATCGCGCCGCCCGCGCCGCCGGCCTCAAAGCCATCGTCGGCGCCGAGCTGTCGTTGCAACTCAGCACTTCCGCCTCCGCCACGGCTTCGGCGCGACAAGCCCCCGCCTCCGCCACGGCTTCGG
>CBINOO010000111.1:0-13010 GCA_966252305.1 uncultured Acidimicrobiia bacterium | reverse complement strand
TAGGCACGCCGCCAGCGTTGATTCTGAGCCAGGATCAAACTCTCAAGTTAAATGGTTCGCTCCGAGCCGAAGCCCGAAGACAAAGCCGTTAACCCGATCGCCCTTATGATTGGCTCGTCGGATTGCGTTACGTCAAGTAAGGTGGTTCGCCTCGACTCGGCCTTGCGGCCTCGCTCAGCGCCACCCGCTGATACTCGACGGGTTGTGTGCTTGCACGTTCTATCCAGTTTTCAAAGAACCGAGTCTTCTGCTCCCTGCGACTTTTTTGGTCGCTTGGGGAACCTTCCAAACTTACGATCCGCGTCCTTGGGCTGTCAACAAGAAAATCAACATTCGTTGATTTTTTTCTCGCCGCCATTCCCCGCCGACGAGATTGCCTTCCGATGGAGACGACTCCGTCAACTCCGGAAACTCTTCGACGCCTGCTTGTCAACTTCAGTCTCGCTTCCTCGCACTCAGGTGCTGCAGGAGCGGCCGATGGACAGGAACCGAAGGTCGCTTGCTTACGCGTCCTTCGGTGACGCTCAGGACTTTCAATCCTAGAGTCGTACAGTCGGCCTGTCAACAGGCTGTTGCACAATTTTCACAAAAAAACCGCGACGCCGACGGACCAAGCCACCTTAACTATCAGCAGAGAAAAGACTTACAGCGAAGTTTCGGCAGCCAGTATTCCGGACACCTCCGTCGCCATGCGTCCGGCCTCGTACAGGCCCAGCGCCCGACGACGGGCCAGCGCGCCGATGCTGGACGCCAGGCCGGGCTCCTGAAGCAGGCGGAGAATTCCCTGAGCGAGCGCTTCCTCGTCGTCAGGCGGCACCGCCAGTCCCGAACCGTCCTGCAGCATCTCGGCCGGACCACCCCGCGCGAATGCCACCACTGGACGGCCCTGCATCATCGCTTCGGCAACCACCAGGCCGAATGGCTCCGGCTTGACCGAACAATGCACGACCACGGCGGCAGCCGCCAGCCAGGCCCGCGCATCATCAACATGCCCCGCGAACTCGATGGAACCGTCAAGCCCGTAGGCGCGCGCGTCGGCGCGGAGTTGCGCGGGATACCCCGCGTCGAGCCCGAACAACGCGTCACCGACAATCACAAACTTCACACGGCTGTGCCTGTCGCGGACGCGGCGCGCCGCGCGCAGGAAGACATGGGCGCCCTTCCACGGCTGAAGGCGGCCACACCAGACCACTCGTGGTTCATCGTCGGGCCAGGGCAACGGTGGCACGAGATCAGCTGAGACGCCATTGGGAATGACCACGAGCCGGTTGGAATCCACACGGTTCACCAGCGAGGCCGCGACGGTCTCCGAGACCGCAATGACCCGCCGACTGGGTGCCGCAGCTGCAAGCCGATGCAGCACGCCGTCAAACGTGAGAGCGGACTCGAACACGTCATGCACGTGCCACACCACGGGGAGGCGGAGCTGGCGGGCCGCTCGGCCACCGAGTACCTGCGCCGCAATGCCGTGTGTGTAGACGAGATCGATGCGCGCGCTCGTCAGCGCGGAGCGCAGCGCCCGCAGGGCCGCACCCCACTGGTCGAACCGTCTCCATTTCGGAAGGCGGAGTCCGTCAAGAACTTCGAAACCCTGCCGCCGCCATTCAGCCTGCAAGGACGATTCGGCCTGAGGGCCGAGGACTGGTTCGAACAAGGACGAATCGAGGCGCCGCGCCAGTTGCTCGATGACGACCTCGGCACCGCCTCGTGCGGGCGCGAGACTGAGCAGCAGCACGCGGGCCATGCCCGGGGAGGCTACCACGGACATCGCGTGCGGCCCGGATCAGCGCTTGCGCCGTTGCGACTGAGGTGCCCGAGCGAGCACTCGTTCCAGCGATGCCACGGCCTCACGCACGACTGCAAGCTGATCCGCCGGCAGATGCGGATATGGACGAGACGCGTTGGCATCCCAGAACAGCTCGAGAATGTCGACGCCAAGACCGGCCGCGATCCGGCCGAGCGAATCGAGAGAGGGGCTCTTCTGTGAGCGCTCCACTTCTCCGATGAACTTGTACGACAGGCCCGCCTTGGCGCCCAGTTCTTCCTGGCTCCATCCACGCGCCGTCCGGAGGTCAATGAGGCGCCGCGCGACACGCCGACGGAGGTCTTCCACGTCGTCGAGTATCGAGAGGTCGATTGTTGTACAAAACCCGCCAACAGTGCCATGCTGTGACACCTAACGGTGCTATCGTCGCACTGGAACCGCCGTGCTTCGCCTCACGATTCAGATGGAGTTTCCGCCGGCACCACCACGAGGGCGGTCGCCCGGCGGCCAACCCGAAGAACATGCGTCCCGGCCTGGTCAAGAACCGCGCGTGGGTCCGAAATCCGCTCCGCCCCCAGACGAACGGCTCCACCCTGGATCTTCCGGGCCGCCTCGCTGTTTGACGACGCATGCCCGGTGGCCACAAGCACCTGAGCCCACTTCGTCCCCAGCGCCACCTCGTGCCGCTCAAGGTCGGCCACGTCCATTTCCTGACGAGTAAACCTGGCTTCAAATGCCTCTGCAGCGGCGGCAGCCGCGAGCGGACCATGAAAGTCAGCGGTGATGCGAGTCGCCAGCTGGACTTTGACGGATTTCGGATGCTCCCGCCCCTCGGCAACGGCGCGACGGCGAAGGTCGATGGCCGCTTCCGTGTCGTCGGTCAGCAGCAGCATGTAGCGCCACATCAATTCGTCGCTGATGGACATCAGCTTGCCGAACATCTCGCCGGGAGGCTCCGCCACACCGACGTAGTTGCCCAGGCTCTTTGACATCTTGTCCCCACCGGAGAGCCCCTCGAGCAACGGTGTCGTCATCACGACCTGCGCCTCGAGGCCGTAGCCCGGCATGAGATCCCGGCCCACATTGAGGTTGAACAGCTGATCGGTGCCGCCCAGCTCAACGTCGGCCTTCAGGAAGACAGAGTCGTAGGCCTGGGCAAGCGGATACAGGAACTCATGCACGGCAATCGGCTTGCCCGCATCAAACCGCTGGCGGAAGTCCCGCCGCTCCAGCATCTGCGCCACGTTGTACCGCGCCGCCAGGCGAATCAGGCCTTCAGCGCCGAGCGCGCCGAGCCACCGCTCGTTGAAGTCCACCACGGTCTTGTCGGGATCGAGGATCTTGAACACCTGGGCCTTGTAGGTCTCGGCATTGGCGGCAATCTCGTCGCGAGTCAGTGGCGGCCTGGTCTTGGACCGTCCGGTCGGGTCACCGATGAGACCGGTGAAGTCCCCGATGAGGAACACCACTCGATGACCGAGGTCCTGAAAGTGTTTCATCTTGCGCAACAACACGGTGTGACCCAGGTGAAGGTCAGGCGCGGTGGGATCAAAACCGACTTTGACCGTCAACGGCGTCGCCGTCTTCACCGCGCGCTCGAGTTTTGTTCTGAGCTCACCGATCCGAACCACGTCAACACACCCTTTTGCGAGGTATGTGAGCTGCTCCTCTATCGTCATCTCGCTCGTCTACACTTCCTGCGTTCTTCCGAACACAACACGCCTGCCGTCAATGACCCACGACTCAGTGAGTACCTTATGCACTGCGGCAGGAAACAGTCTGTGCTCCTCAATGAGGAGCCTCGCTGACAACGTCTCCACGGTGTCATCGTCACGGACGGCCACGGGCGTCTGCGCGATGACCGGACCGGCATCCAGCGCCTCATTCACGAAATGCACGGTCACGCCCGTCACCTTCACACCGTGGTGGAAAGCCTGCTCCTGGGCGTTCATGCCGGGAAAGGCCGGCAGCAGGGACGGATGCACGTTGATGATGGCATCCGGAAACGCGGCGACACAGGCCCTGCCCAGGACACGCATGAAGCCGGCCAGGCACACCAGGCGGATGCCACGCCGATGCAGCTGCGTCGCGAGCGCCTCATCATACGCCGCCCTCGTTGGCCAGTCCCGATGCGGCATGACGAGCGTTTCGATCCCCTGCGCGGCCGCCCACGCCAGGCCGGGAGCCTCCGCACGGTTGGAGAGCACCAGCCGCACGTCGCCGGCAAGGCGCCCTTCCCGGGAGGCCTCGACCAGCGCACGCATATTGCTTCCACGCCCGGATATCAAAATGGCCAACGGCGTCATCACAAGGCCCATATCCCTTCCGTTTGAATGTTGTACCACTGGAGACCGGTTCGGCATCAGGCTTGCTGGAGGGATTCGGCATGCCGGAACCTCGCTTTGGCTCTTCGTGCTTCTATCGCCTCACCGGGCTCGCCACAGGACTGACACCGGCCTGTTCCGTGCCCGTCGAGTACTACCACCTGGCCCGAACCCTGCGGTCGAGTCTCGCGAAGGACGACATTCCCGTCCTGTCGTATGCTCTGCTGCCGCGGGCGTGGCACCTGATTGTGGGCCCTACTGACCCACGGGAACTTGATGTGTGGTGGAGTGGGACCGGTCTGACCCATCGCCATCACCACACGGCGATTGCCGCCGGAGACCATGCGGCGCTGGTCCAGCATTGCAGGGAAGTGGAACGACTGGCGCTCGAGGCCGGGCTCGTCCGCCGAGCCCAGGATTGGCCGTGGAGCAGCCTGGCCGATCGACGCGGCGAGTGCACGCTGCTGCCGCTGGTGGTTGCGCCGTTTCTGGCGACCCGATCCTGGGTCGACTTCGTCAATGGCCCGGCGACGGCAACATCACGCCACGTGCCCCAGCACCCACGCCGCTTCGCCTGACGCCTTCAACTGCTGCAGCACGTCATCCGCGGAGCCGGAGTCGACGACGAGCACAAGTCCCACACCCATGTTGAAGGCGCGGAACATCTCGTCGTCAGCGATGTTGCCGGCCTGCTGCAGCCACTGGAAGATGGCAGGCACGGTCCAGCTTCGCCGGTCGACCTGTGGCCGACGTCCCTCAGGCATGGTTCTGGGCAGATTCTCGGTCAAGCCGCCGCCGGTAATGTGCGCCATCCCCTTGACCAGTCGCTGCTCCAGCAGCGGCCTGACGATGGGCAGGTAGGTGCGATGCGGTCTCAGCAACGCCGACCCGACCGTCTCCTGCAACTCCGGCACCACGGTGTCAACCGTCAAGCCCAGGTGGTCGAAGACAATCCGCCGCGCGAGGGAATATCCATTGGTATGCAGGCCTGACGAGGGCAACCCGATCAGGACATCGCCGTCAACGATTCCGCGGCCGTCAATCATGTCCGCCTTCGACACGACGCCGACGATGAAGCCCGCGACGTCGTACTCTCCGTCGGCGTAGAAGCCCGGCATCTCGGCCGTCTCTCCACCCAGCAGCGCGCACCCGTTGTCGCGGCAGCCTGCCGCGACTCCGCGAACAATCTGCTCGGCGACATCGGGAGCCAGCCGGCCCGTCGCCAGATAGTCCAGGAAGAACAACGGGCGAGCGCCCTGAACAAGGATGTCGTTGACACAGTGATTGACCAGGTCGACGCCTATGCTGTCGTGCACGCCGGTCATGAAGGCGACCTTCAGTTTGGTCCCGACGCCGTCGGCTGATGCCACCAGGACGGGTTCGGAGAGCCCCGCATCGAGGGCAAACAGTCCACCGAACGAACCAATTCCTGAAATCACGCCGGGCGTGTAGGTTCCCCGTGCCAGGGCCTTGATTCGTCGTACGACTTCATTTCCCGCATCGATGTCGACACCCGACTGCCGGTAATCCACCACGACTCAGAACTCCAGTGTGTCAATCAGCGCCTGCGCGACGGCCCGTCGTGCGGATCCCTCGGCAGCGGCCCAGTAGGCTCTCCGTACCTCGACGAAGAACCGCTCTTCGTCGAAGTCCTCATTCAACATGTCAAATGCATCCTGCACGACCGCCATCGCAGCCCGGCGATCGGGCCGATCAACGAGGACGTCGAGCAACACGCCGGGATGACGCAGCACCACGTGACCCACCGCGAGCGCGAGCGCCGCGCGGGCGGGATCGACGGCCGGCTCCGCCACATCGAGCAGGGCCGACAGCGCGGTGGCGGATCCTCGCGCCCCAAGGGCAGCGAGCGCGAATCCCGCGCTGCGCAGCAATGGCTGATGCTGCGTATCCGATGCGGCAAACACGAGGGTCTTGCGCAGGTAGTCTTCGTGGGCGGAGCAGTCGCGGGTGATCATGCACGTCGCCGCAGCCAGCGAGGGCTGGGTCTCACGTGCGGCGTCCTTCTGCAGCGTCGCGAGCAGTCCGAGCGATCCCCGGCTGCCCAATCTGCCCAGCGCCAGAATCGCGTCGTCCTGCAGCGGCCCTTCGAGTTGCGCGACCTGCTCGATGGTGGGTATCGCCCACTGGGCATCATGATGGCCCAGCGCTTCGATCACCGTGCCCCTGAAGAAATCCTCGCCTCGGAGGATCGCCGGCGCCAGGGCAGTTCGGGCCGCGGGGACCGCGTGCGCAGCCGCAAGCGCGCGCGTGAGTGCCGGGCGGACAAATTCCGACTCCTCGCGATCGAGGGCATCCACCAGCGTCGGCACCATCGCCGGATCGGGCGACTGCTCGTACCACGCGTATACGACCGCGCGCACACGATCATTCGGGTCGGCAACCAGTGCCTTCATCGTCTCGGCCGCTGACGCATCGCCAAAACCGGCCAGCAGGACCAGTGCCTTGTATCGCACGTAGCTATCGTGGTGGCTTCGTGCGGCCGTCCTGAGAGCGGGCACGGCTTCTGACGCCTGGGCGCGACGGATGGTGCGCGCCGCGTCCGTACGATCGCGATAGTCGAACGACACCAGGCGGTCGATCGCCGCGTTGAGCGTCTGCGGAGCGGCCCCGGCGGGCAGCGCGGCGGCAGCCAGCACGACGATCGCAAGCAGCCTGCGGTACATCATCGACCCATCTTGAGGGCCAGCTGCAGGTATGCGGCTTCATTACGGGGGAATGCCACCGGGTAGTCGCCCGTGTAGCACGAGGTGCAGTAGTGACGACGTTCCTGGCCGACCGAAGCCAGCAGCCCTTCAAGCGACAGGTATCCCAGACTGTCCGCCCCGATGTACTTGCGCACTTCCTCGAGCGTGTGCGTGGCGGCGATCAGGTCGGCGCGTTGCGGAGTATCCACGCCGTAGAAACACGGCGAGACGGTGGGCGGGCAGCTGATGCGCATGTGCACCTCCGTGGCTCCGGCCGCGCGCACCATTTTCACGATTTTCCGACTGGTCGTCCCGCGGACGATCGAGTCGTCGACGAGAATCACGCGACGGCCGGCGAGAATGCTCTTGACGGGATTGAGCTTGACCCGGACGCCAAAGTGTCGAATCGATTGCTGAGGCTCGATGAACGTCCGGCCGACGTAGTGATTGCGTATGAGGCCCATCTGCAGCGGCAGGTTCGACGCCTCCGCAAACCCCGTTGCGGCGCACACGCCGGAATCAGGAATCGGCACGACGACATCGGCATCCACGGGCTGCTCGGCCGCAAGTCGGCGCCCGAACTCCGTGCGCGTTTCGTTCACGCTGCGGCCGAAGACATAGGAATCAGGCCGGGCAAAGTAGACGTGCTCAAACACACAATGCGCGTGCGGCGCGGCCGCAAACGGCTTGTGCGACTTCACGCCGTCTGGCCCGATGACCAGGACCTCGCCTGGCTCCACGTCACGGACCCATGTGGCGTCAATCAGATCCAGGGCACACGTTTCCGAGCAGACGATCCACGCGTCACCCAAGCGTCCGATCGTCAACGGACGAAAGCCGTGGGCATCACGGGCAGCAATCAGCCGGTCCTTCGTCAGCCAGACCAGTGAAAATGCGCCCTGCGCCTGCTGCATCGCCTCGATGGCCGCTGCTTCAGGGCCGGCGGCCCTGGATCGGGCATACAGGTGCAACAGCACCTCCGTGTCACTGGTGGTCTGGAAGATCGCCCCTTGTGCCACGAGGGCGTGGCGCAACTCCTCGGCGTTGACGAGATTGCCGTTGTGGCCGATCGCAATCTCTCCGTGCGCACATTCGATCTGAATCGGCTGGGCATTCTTGACGCCGCTTTCGCCAGCCGTTGAATACCGCACATGGCCGATGGCGTTTGTCCCCGTCAGTTGCTCGAGTGTGGCTTCATCAAACGCGTCGGCCACATACCCCATCGACTTGTGCTGGCGCATGCGTACGCCGTCGGAGACGCTGATGCCGACGCTCTCCTGACCACGGTGCTGCAGCGCATACAGCCCGAGGTAGGTCAGGTTGGCCGCTTCCTCGTGTCCCCAGATGCCGAAGACACCGCACTCCTCGCGAAACTTGTCGTTGGTCATGCGGACACCCGCGTTCGTTCGAGCCACTGGGACAACCCGGTCGACCACCGGTGTTCGGCGTCGACGAGCGGGCTGTCAATGGCGGCACGCCCGTCAACCGTGATGCACACGCGGTCGCCACCGGTCGTTCCGATGCGACGCGCCGGAACACCTGCCGCGCCGGCCCTGCCCAGCACCGCGGCGGTGTGTTCAGGACTCACGGACAGAATGACACGGGACGGCGACTCGCCGAACAGGGCCGCGACATCGGCGGTGAGCCCTCCATCGGTGGCGGCCGCAGGCACCGAGACGTTGACGCCGATCCCTCCGCTGCCGAAGCAGCACTCGGCAAGCGTCACCGCCACCCCCCCGTCCGCACAGTCGTGCGCGGAACGCACCAGCCGTTCCGCAGCCAGCGCGACCATCAGTTCATGGAGCGCGCGCTCGGCGATCAGGTTGATGGCCGGCGGAACGCCGCCCAGGGCGCCGCAGATCGTGACCTGATACTCAGAGCCGCCGAGTTCCCCCGGGTTGTCACCCAGAAGCACGACGTCGAGGCCACTCTCCGGAAAGACGCGCGTCAGCACAGTTGATGCGTCTTCGAGCAACCCCACGACGCCGATGATTGGCGTCGGCAGGATTGCCTTGCCGTCGGTCTCGTTGTAGAGGCTCACGTTGCCGCCGGTGATCGGCGTATCGAGCGCCACACAGGCCTCGCCGATGCCGGCGACGGCTTCGGCGAACTGCCACATGATTTCGGGCCGTTCGGGGTTGCCGAAGTTCAGGCAGTTGGTGGCGCCAATCGGTTGCGCGCCGGCACACGCGACGTTGCGCGCGGCCTCGGCGACCGCCAGCCTGGCCCCCTGGCGCGGGTCGAGCCGACAGTAACGCCCGTTGCCGTCCACCGACATCGCCAGCGCACGCGACGTCCCCTTGACACGCACGACGCCGGCCCCGAGACCGTTGAGCGCAATCGTGTTCGTGCGGACCATGTGGTCGAACTGCCGATACACCCACCGCTTGCTCGCGATGCCTGGCGCCGCAAGCAGCCGCAGAAACGCCTCATTGCTGCCAGGCAGGGCGGCGATATCGACGGCGGGCATGCGCTGCAGCGCGTCCTGATCAGCCGGCCGATGGAACGGCCGGTGATAGACCGGACCTTCGTCAGTCAACGCGCGATTGGGCACCTCGGCCACCATCTCGCCGTGATTGCGGATACGGAGCAACTCATCCCCGGTGACTTCGCCGATGCGCACAGCGTGGAGATCCCACTTCTCGAATATCCGCTCGACCTCGGCTTCGCGCCCCTTCCTGACAATGAGGAGCATGCGTTCCTGGGACTCTGACAGCATGATTTCGTAGGGAGTCATGCCGCTCTCGCGTTGTGGCACATGCATGACGTCGATCTCGACACCGACGCCGCCGCGCGAACCCGTTTCAGACGTCGCGCACGTGAGACCCGCGGCTCCCATGTCCTGCACGCCAACACACGCGTCCGTCCGCATCACTTCCAGGCACGCCTCGAGCAGGAGCTTTTCCATGAACGGATCGCCGACCTGCACGGCTGGACGTTTTTCGGCAGACTTGTCGTCGAACTCCGCCGAAGCCATCGTTGCGCCATGGATGCCGTCGCGCCCGGTCTTGGCCCCGACGTAGTACACAGGGTTGCCGATGCCGGATGCCTGCCCCTTCACGATTTCATCGTGGCGGGCCAGGCCGAGGCAGAACACGTTGACCAGGGGGTTGCCCTGGTACGAGGGATCGAACATGACCTCGCCCCCAACGGTGGGGATGCCGATGCTGTTGCCGTACCCGCCGATGCCGGCGACCACTCCTTTGACAATTCGCTGGGTCAGCGCTGTGTCGATCGAACCGAACCGGAGGGAGTCGAGCAGGGCAATGGGCCGCGCCCCCATCGTGAAGATGTCACGGATGATGCCGCCGACGCCGGTGGCCGCGCCCTGGTACGGTTCGATGAACGACGGGTGGTTGTGTGACTCAATCTTGAAGACAGCGGCGAGGCCGTCACCGATGTCGACGGCGCCTGCGTTCTCGCCCGGGCCCTGGACGACCCGCCGGCCGGTGGTCGGCAGCGTCTTGAGATGCACGCGCGAACTCTTGTAGGAGCAGTGTTCGCTCCACATGACCGAAAAGAGCCCCAGTTCGAGCAGGTTCGGCTCGCGCCCAAGGCGATCCACGATCCGCGCGTATTCGTCGGCCGTCAGGCCATGCCGTTGCAAGGTCTCCGCATCAAACGCCATCAGCGTCCCACCGCCTCCGCCGCACTGGCAATCAAGGATTCAAACACGACACGCCCGTCATCACTGCCCGTCATGGCTTCCACCGCCCGCTCGGGATGCGGCATCAGGCCCACGACGTTGCGCCCGGCGTTGCAGATGCCGGCGATGTTGTGCAGCGACCCATTGGGATTGGCGGCGTCGGTGACGGCACCCTCCGGTGTCACGTACCTGAACACCACGCGGCCCTCGTCTTCAAGGCGCGCCACGACATCATCGGGCGCGAAGTAGTTCCCTTCGCCGTGGGCGATGGGAATCCGCAGCACCTGGCCCCGCGCGGCCTTCGAAGTGAACGGCGTGGCCGTCTGATCCACCCGGATCCAGACATGTTCGCAGTGGTACTGCACGTCGCGGTTGCGCAGCATCGCTCCCGGCAGCAAGCCGCATTCGAGCAGGATCTGGAAGCCGTTGCAGATGCCAATCACCGGGCCGCCCGCATCGGCAAAGGCCTTGACGGCGCTCATGATTGGGGAAAACCGGGCGATGGCGCCGGTGCGCAGGTAGTCACCGTGGGCGAAGCCTCCCGGCAGAATGACCGCATCAGCCGTGCCGAGCGAGGTGTCCTTGTGCCAGACAAACTGCGTGTCCTGCCCGAAGACGTGCTTCGCGGCGTGATACGCATCGTGGTCGCAGTTGGAACCGGGAAAAACGACCACTGCGATCGTCATGACTGCTCCGTTCCCCCGGGCAGCACTTCCATGCGGAAGCTCTCGATCACGGGATTGGCGAGCACCGCCTGCGCCACGTCTTTCGTCAAGGCTTCTGCCTCCGCAGCCGTGCCGACGGCGAGATCCAGCTCGAAGTATTTGCCCTGGCGCACATCACTCACCTGCTGGTGCCCGAGTGAGTGAAGAGCCTCGACGATCGTTCGCCCCTGGGGATCGAACACCGACGGCTTGAGAGTGACGAACACACGCGCTTTCATGGCCATTCCTGACTCCCCTGAATCACATCCGCGCGGCGCTGCCGCCGCCAAACACACGCGCAAAAATGACGTCGACGTTGCGCAACTGATCGTTGAGGTCGAAACACGCCTCAAGCACCTCGGGCGGCAGCACGCCCATGATGTCGGCGTCACCCTGCAGCAGGGCCTTGAAGTCCCGCCGTTCGTCAAACGACCGCATCGCGTTTCGCTGGACCCAGGCGTACGCGTCTTCGCGCGAGATGCCGCGTCGCGCCAGCTCGAGCAGCACGCTGCCGGAAAACACGACACCCCTCGATCGACTGAGATTCTCGAGCATCCGTTCGGGATACACCACCATCCCCGACACGATGCGGGTGAAGCGGCGCAGCATGTGATCAAGCGCAATGAACGTGTCGGGCAGAATCACCCGCTCCACCGACGAGTGCGAGATGTCCCGTTCGTGCCACAACGCGACATTTTCGAGCGCTGCCATGGCGTTGGCGCGCAGCAGGCGCGCCAGGCCTGTCACCTGCTCACACCCGATGGGGTTCCGCTTGTGCGGCATCGCGGACGACCCCTTCTGCCCCTTGGCAAATGGTTCCTCGACTTCGCCCAGTTCGGTCTTCTGCAGGCCACGGATCTCGACCGCGAATTTTTCCAGGGACGCCCCGATGATGGCGAGCGTCGTCATCAACTCCGCGTGGCGATCGCGCTGGATGACCTGCGATGCGACCGGCGCCGGCGAAAGGCCGAGGCGATCGCACACGGCAGCCTCGACAGAGGGATCGAGATGGGCGAACACACCAACCGCGCCGGACAACTTGCCCACCGAGATCGTTTCTCGCGCCCGCACGAGGCGCGCGCGCCCGCGCTGCACCTCGGCGTACCACAGCGCCAGCTTGACGCCGAAGGTCATCAGTTCGGCATGCACGCCGTGCGTGCGGCCAATCATCGGGGTGCGGCGATGTTCTTCGGCCCGCACCCGGATGGCCTCGGCCAGCGCGTCAATCCGCGTGAGGAGCAGGTCGCACCCGGCGCGCAGCTGCAGGGCCAGCCCGGTGTCGACCACGTCCGACGAGGTCAGGCCGAAATGCAACCAGCGCGCCGACGGCCCGACGTTCTCAGCGACGGCGGTCGTGAAGGCGATGACGTCGTGCTGTGTGGTCTGCTCGATCGCTTCAATGCGCGCCGGGTCAAATGTCGCACGCTCCCGGAGGATGCGCGCGTCCTCCCTGGGAACCACGCCGGCCTCGGCGAGGGCGTCTGTCGCCGCCAGCTCGACCTCGAGCCACGCGTCATATCGGCGCCGCTCGCTCCAGATGGCGCCCATCTCGGGATGTGTGTAACGCGGAATCATGCGGGCACTACCTCCGGCCCCACGAGGCTCACCGCCACGCGGTCGTCGACAAACGCGTCACGGGAGACGCGCAGCACCGCGTCGGCGTCAACCCGCTCGATATCAGCCAGCAATTCATCAAGGGTCGTCTGGCGTCCGAAACACATCTCCTGCCGGGCCAGATGCGACATGCGACTGGACGTATTCTCCAGCCCCAGCATCACGTTGCCCTTGAGGTGATCCTTGGCGCGTCGCAACTCGTCCTCCCCGACAGGCACCTCCCGGAGGGCGCGCAGCTCGGCCCTGGTCAGA
>CBINOO010000110.1:0-13175 GCA_966252305.1 uncultured Acidimicrobiia bacterium | reverse complement strand
GTACCAGATACCCCGGGAGCCGTGCGACCCACCCCATCGTGGGTCGCACTTTACCCGACAAAAGACGTCGGGGGGCTTTTTCGCCTAAAAAGCCCCCCGACGTCTTTTCGGGAGGCATGGCAAGGCTCTTGAAATCGGCCTTGCCATGCCTTATCGCTACGGACGCGGAACGGCGGGGCTGCCGTTCCACGTCCTCAACCGTGGCGCCCGAAAGCTCACCATCTTCGAGTCAGACGCTGACTACCGTGCGTTCCTGCTGTGCCTGAGCCAGTCACTTGCGCGATACCCTCTGCGCCTCTTCGCGTACTGCCTGATGCCGAATCATGTGCATCTGGTCGCGATGCCGCTCCAAGATGGCCAGCTCTCAGCGTTCATGAAGCACCTGCTTGGTACTCACGCGCATCGCTGGCGTCGGTATCGAAAGAGCGCAGGAGAAGGCGCCGTTTACCAGGGGCGGTTCCGCGCTTTCCCAATACAGGCCGATGCGCACTTTTACGCGGTCTGCCGGTACGTCGAGAGAAATGCACTGCGGGCCGGGCTGGTCGAGCGAGCAGAGGACTGGCCGTGGTCGAGTCTGTGTGGTCTCGGCGGATTTGGCCAGATGGTCGAGCTCGCTGAATGGCCCGTTCCGAAGCCTCAGGATTGGCTGGCCCGAGTGAACGAGTTGCCGCCGACAGCGGAGGTGCTGGCGGTGCGCGCAGCCGGGCAGCGGGAGCGGCCATTTGGAGCGGAACCATGGGCGATCGGCACCGCATGGACGTCTTTTTGGGGATGGGTAGCTATTTACCCATGGAAGACAAGAACTCGGTGTTGTCCTTTGACTTCGTCATGCGCGAGAGCATGAGCTCCATCGCCTCGGTCGACGACAACGGCGTGAGCACCTTGCGCAGCACCCAGATCCGGTTCAGGTCGTCCTTGGGCAGCAGGAGTTCTTCCTTGCGGGTGCCGCTCTTCTGCATGTCAATCGCCGGGAACACGCGCCGGTCGGCCAGCTTGCGGTCCAGGTGAATCTCCATGTTGCCGGTGCCCTTGAACTCCTCAAAAATCACATCGTCCATGCGCGAGCCGGTTTCGACCAGCGCCGTGGCCACGATGGTGAGCGAGCCGCCGCCCTCGATGTTCCGCGCAGCGCCGAAGAACCGCTTGGGACGCTGCAGAGCGTTGCTGTCCACGCCACCCGTGAGCACACGCCCGGACGTCGGCACGATGGTGTTGTAGGCGCGCGCGAGACGCGTGATCGAGTCGAGCAGAATCACCACGTCCTTGCCGTATTCGACCAGGCGCTTGGACTTCTCGATCACCATCTCGGCGACCTGCACGTGCCGCTGCGCCGCTTCGTCGAACGTCGACGAGACGACCTCGCCACGCACCGAGCGCTGCATGTCGGTGACCTCCTCGGGCCGCTCGTCGATGAGCAGCACGATCAGGTACACCTCAGGATGGTTCGCGGTGATGCTGTTCGCCAGATTCTGCAGCAGCATCGTCTTGCCCGTGCGCGGCGGCGCCACGATGAGCCCGCGCTGGCCCTTGCCCAGCGGCGTCATCAGGTCCATCACCCGCGCGGAGTAGTTGTCGCCGGCGGTCTCGAGGCGGATGCGCTGGTCCGGGTACAGCGGCGTCAGATTCTCGAAGAACACGCGTCGACGCGTGCGGTCCGGCGGTTCGAAGTTGATCGCGTCAACCTTGACGAGCGCGAAGTACCGCTCACCCTCACGTGGCGGCCGAATCTGGCCCGACACGGTATCGCCGGTCTGCAAATCAAACCGTCGAATCTGCGACGGTGACACGTAGACGTCGTCCGGCCCAGGCAGGTAGTTGTAGTCGGGAGCGCGGAGAAATCCGTAGCCGTCCGGCAACATCTCGAGCACACCTTCCGAGAACAGCAGGCCGCTCTTCTCGGCACGTCCTCGCAGAATCTGAAAAATCAGATCCTGCTTGCGCAGGCCGGTCGCATGCACGATCTCGAGGTCCTGCGCGATCTTGGTCAGCTCCGCGATGCTCAGGTCCTTGAGCGTGGCGAGCTTCAGATCCGCGCCGGCGATGGAAGACGATGATCCGTCCGCGTCGCGAGCGGGCTGATCGGGGGCAGAGTTGTCCGGGGGATTCTTGTCAGTCAATGGCAGTGCGGGGAGAGCGGGGCGAGCCGAGCCCCGGCGTCAGTGCCGGGTGCTCAGCTCGGTTCCCTCGATATCCGACTCTGACGATGGCGGCAGGACGGGCAGCGGGCCCTCCAGCGCGGTGCGAAGCACCTCATCCATCGTTTCAACCAGGTGGACGTTCATCGTATCGAGGACGTTCTTCGGAATGTCCGAGAGGTCCTTTTCGTTGTCCTTCGGCAGGAGGATCGTCGTGACGCCGGCGCGATGTGCGGCCAGCAACTTTTCCTTCACGCCGCCAATCGGCAGCACCTTGCCGCGCAGAGTGATTTCGCCCGTCATGGCGACATCCCGGCGAACCGGCACACGCGCGAGCGCGGAGACCAGCGTGGTGGCCAGCGTGATGCCCGCCGACGGACCGTCCTTGGGAATCGCACCTTCCGGGATGTGGACGTGCACATCGGTGCGACGGTTGAAGTCGCGCGGGATGCCCAGGTCGGCTGCCTTCGACCGCACCCAGCTCATCGCGGCCTGCGCCGACTCCTGCATCACGTCGCCAAGTTTGCCTGTCAGCGTGAGGCGTCCACGGCCGGGCATCAGCGTGGCTTCGGTCACCAGGATCTCGCCGCCGACTTCAGTCCAGGCCAGGCCCGTCGCGATGCCGATTTCGTTCTTCTCTTCGGCGACCGACGGGCGGAACCTCGGCACACCGAGGTACTCGGTGACCTTCGCGCTGTCGATCTCCTGTGAGAACTCCGCGCCTTCCACGACGACTTTGCGCGCAACCTTGCGGCAGATGGACGCGACTTCGCGCTCGAAGTTGCGCACGCCGGCCTCGCGGGTGTATCGCTGGACGATCGTCTGGAACGCCTCGTCCTTGAAGCGGATGTTCTTGTCGGTCAGCCCCGCGCCTTCGATCGCCTTGGGCGCCAGGAACCGCTTGCCGATTTCGACCTTCTCCTGCTCCGTGTATCCGGCCAGCTGCAACACTTCCATGCGGTCGCGCAGCGCCTGCGGAATCGTGTGGAGCACGTTGGCCGTGCAGATGAACATGACGTTGGAGAGGTCGTACTCGACGTCGAGATAGTGGTCGAGGAACGTGTTGTTCTGCTCGGGGTCCAGCACTTCAAGCAGTGCCGCCGAGGGGTCGCCGCGGAAGTCCATCGACATCTTGTCGACTTCGTCGAGCAGGAACACCGGGTTCATCGTGCCGGCCTTTTTCATCATCTGGATGATCTGGCCGGGGAACGCGCCGATGTAGGTGCGACGATGACCGCGGATTTCCGCTTCGTCGCGCACGCCGCCAAGCGACAGCCGCACGAACTTGCGGTTCATCGCGCGCGCAATTGACCGCGCGAGCGAGGTCTTGCCGACGCCCGGAGGGCCCGCCAGCGTGAGAATCGTGGCCTTCGGCTTCTTGACCAGGACGCGCACGGCCAGGAACTCGATGATGCGTTCCTTGATCTTCTCGAGGCCGAAGTGGTCTTCGTTGAGGATCGTCTCGGCGTTGCGAAGGTCCTTGCTGTCCTTGGACTTCTTGTGCCACGGGACCGCGATCAGCCAGTCGAGATAGTTGCGCGAGACGGTCGCTTCAGCCGACATCGGCGGCATCGCATCGAGCCGTTTGAGCTCGTCGATCGCCTTCTTCTCGACTTCCTTGGGCATCTTGGCCTGGACGATCTTCTTCTTCAGGTCGTCGCTTTCGTTGCCCTTTTCGTCCTTGCGGCCCAGCTCGCGCTGAATCGCCTTCATCTTCTCGTTGAGGTAGTACTCCTTCTGCGCCTTTTCCATCTGCTTCTTCACGCGAGACTGGATACGGCGGTCTACCTGCAATTTGTCGACTTCGGCCTCGAGCACGGCCACGATGCGGCCCAGGCGCTCGAGCGGCGCGACGATTTCGAGAAGGTTCTGTTTTTCTTCGACGCCCACCTGCAGGTGCGCGGCAATCGTGTCGGCCAGGCGCGACGGATCGTCCACACGCACGGCGGCGATCATGGCGTCGTACTGCAGCGTGTTCGACAGCTTCACGTACTGCTCGAACAACGTCACCACGCGGCTCATCACGCCTTCAGCGTCGGCCGGCGCCTCGCTCTTGCGAGGCAACATCTTCACCGTGACGCGGTAGAAACCCTTGTCTTCCTTCCACTCGACGGCGCGCGCGCGTTCGACGCCCTCGACCAGCACCTTGATGTTGCCGTCGGGCAGCTTGAGCGACTGCACGATGTTCGCCACACAGCCCATCGTGTAAATGTCGGCCGGCTGCGGGTCATCCACCGCCGCATCGTGCTGCGCGGCGAGGAAGATCTTCTTGTCGGTGGCCAGCGCATGTTCAAGCGCGCGCGTGGACGACGGCCGCCCAATCACGAACGGCATCATCATGTGCGGGAACACAACGACGTCCCGAAGCGGGACGATAGGCAGGGTCTCGTACTGGTCCATGCGTCAGCCAGCTTTCTCCATCACGGTAATCGGCTTCTCTTTGGACTCTACCACCTCGCGGGTGATGACGCACTCGCGGATCTTTTTCTGACCCGGCAGTGTGTACATCAGATCCAGCATGAGGTCTTCGATGATCATGCGCAGGCCGCGCGCGCCGATCTTCCGCTGCAGCGCCGCTTCCGCAATCGCCTCGAGGGCATCGTCGGTGAAGCGCAGCTTGACGTTTTCGTAGTCGAACAGGCGCTGGTACTGCTTGGTGATCGCGTTGCGCGGTTCAGTGAGGATCTGGATGAGCGCGGGCTTGTCAAGTTCGTGCAGCGTGCCGACGACCGGCAGACGACCCACGAACTCGGGAATCAGGCCGTACTTGATCAGATCCTGCGGCTCGACCTGCTCGAGCAGCAGCGACGATTCCTTCACGTTGGCCTTCATGTCCGCCTTGAAGCCCAGCGTCTTGCGGCCGAGCCGGCGCGCAATCTGCTTCTCCAGGCCGACGAACGCGCCGCCCACGATGAAGAGGATGTTGCTCGTGTCGATCTGGAAGAACTCCTGGTGCGGGTGCTTCCGGCCGCCCTGCGGCGGCACGTTGGCCACCGTGCCTTCGAGGATCTTGAGCAGCGCCTGCTGCACACCCTCGCCGGACACGTCGCGCGTGATCGACGGGTTTTCGTCCTTGCGGCAGATCTTGTCGACTTCGTCGACGTAGATGATGCCCTGCTGCGCCTTTTCGATGTCGCCTCCGGCGGCCTGCAGCAGCTTGAGGATGACGTTTTCCACGTCTTCGCCGACGTAGCCCGCTTCGGTCAGCGTCGTGGCATCCACGATCGTGAACGGCACCGACAGCAGGCGCGCCAGCGTCTGCGCCAGCAACGTCTTGCCCGTGCCGGTCGGGCCGATCAGCAGGATGTTCGACTTGGTCAGCTCGACTTCGTTGCGGCCCTTCGACTGCTTCGAGATTTCGAGGCGCTTGTAGTGGTTGTAGACGGCGACGGCCAGCTTCTTCTTCGTCTGGTCCTGGCCGATCACGTATTCATCGAGAAACTTCTTGATCTCGACCGGCGTCGGCAGCGACGTGCGCGTGCCCGAGCGGTCGAACTTGTTGTCGTCGGCGATGATGTCGTTGCAGACCTCGACACACTCGTCGCAGATGAAGACGGTCGGGCCCGCAATGAGCTTGCGGACGTCGTTCTGATCCTTGTTGCAGAACGAACAGCGGAGGACGTCGGTCTCGCCGGCTTTTTTGGTCATGGGTTACGCCCTGCGGTCGAGGACATCGTCGATGATACCGTAGTCCTTCGCTTCACCCGCGCCGAGGATGTAGTCGCGGTCGGTATCGTCCTGAATCTTGTCGAGCGACTGTCCCGTGTGTTTCGCGAGAATCTCGTTGAGCCGTTCGCGCATGCGCAGGATTTCGCGCGCGTGAATGTCGATGTCGCTGGCCTGACCGGCCAGCCCGGACATGTGCGGCTGGTGAATCAGGATTCGCGAGTTGGGCAGGGAAAACCGCTTGCCCTTGGCGCCGGCCGCCAGGAGCACCGCCGCCATCGACGCGGCCTGGCCGATGCAGTACGTCTGCACGGCCGGCTTGATGAACTGCATCGTGTCGTAAATCGCCAGGCCGGCGGTGATCGACCCGCCCGGGCTGTTCACGTACAGCAGGATGTCGCGCTCGGGATCTTCCGCTTCCAGGAACAACATCTGCGCGATCACCAGGTTGGCGATCGTGTCGTCGATCGCCGTGCCGATGAAGATGATGTTGTCCTTGAGCAGGCGCGAAAAAATGTCGTACGCGCGTTCACCGCGGTTGGTCTGTTCGACCACCATCGGAATCAGTTGGGCGTGCGTCTGGGGCATCGGTCGGTCTCTCACGAAACGGTAATCTGGGCCTTCTCGAGCAACCACGTCATCGTCTTTTCGCGACGGATGCCCTGTTTGATACGACTGACGCCACCTTCTTTTTCCAGGTGCGCACGCACGGCGGCCGGCGTCCGGCCGGAACGCTCGGCAAACCGTTCAATCTCGGTGTCCACGTCTTCATCGCTCGCATCCAGCTGCTCGCGACGGGCAATTTCATCGAGCACCAGCGTGCTCTTCACGGTCTCGGCTGACGGTTCCGCCTGACGTTCCCGGAATTCCTCCCAGTTCACGCCGGCCTTCATCGGGTCGACGCCCTGATCCATCAGACGCCGCACAAATTCTTCGAGCCGCCGGTCAATCTCCCGGTTGACCAGCGCCTGTGGCACCGGCGCCTTCATGCGGGACGCCAGGTTCTGCAGCAGGTCGTGACGCACCTTGTGGTCCGCCTCATGTTCGGCCTCGTGCTGCAGGTCGTGTTTCACGCGCTCCCGCAGCGCCTCCATCGTTTCGAGCTCGGAGACCTGCTTGGCGAACTCGTCGTTGAGCTCGGGCAGCTGCTTCTGCCGCACACCCTTGATATCGGCGTGGTACCCCATTGTCTTACCGGCCAGCTCGGCCGGCTCGTATTCGGCCGGGTAGGTCACGTCGAAATCCCGGACATCGTTGGCCCGCACACCCGTCAGATGCTCGTCAAAGCCCGGAGGATTCGCGGGGTTGCCCAATTCAATGGAGACGTTCTCCATCGGCTGGTGCTGGTCGGTGGCCGCCGGGCTGTCGGTCAGGACGATGCCCGCCTTGCGGGTGAGGTCCATCAGAATCGCGTCGCCGGCCTGCGCGCCGCGGTCTTCGACCGGCAACCACTGGGCCGCGCGCTCACGCAGGCGCTCCAGGAGGGCATCAACGGCGCCAACCTCAAGCACCGCCGCGGGTTTGGTCAGCGGGATGCCGGTGTAGTCGCCCGGCTCAATCGGGGGCAGCGTTTCAAAATGGGCGAGGAAGGTCAGCGGCTTGCCGTCTTCCAGCACCACATCCTTGATGTCCGGCGTCGCGACCGGTTCGAGGCCGCGCTCGCGCAGGGCTTCGTCCACCAGTCGCGGAATCAGGTCGTTTGCCACGTCGTACAGAATCTGGTCGCGATACCGCTGCTTCACCACGGCGGCCGGGACCTTGCCCTGGCGGAAACCGGGAATGCGCGCCTTGCGGCCGTAATCCTGCGCGACGCGCTGGATTTCGCTCGTGACGGTATCGGGGGGCACCTCAAAGGAAAGGTGCTTCTGGGTTTCGGAAACCTCGGTCAGTTCAATCTTCATTCGGATCGATTCTATCGGTTTCACCGGGCCGGGTGGACGTTGAGTGCCGGTGTGCACCTGTCGTGTGCAGCGGCGTGCAGCGCCGTGCAAGGGTGGTGGATGGTGGGAGCGGAGGGACTTGAACCCACACGGATTGCTCCACAGGCTTCTAAGACCTGCGCGTCTGCCAGTTTCGCCACACTCCCATCAGCACGACGCTACCACTTCGGATGGCGAGATGGCGAGGCTCAGATGGGAGATGGCGAGATGGCGAGATGGCGAGATGGCGAGATGGGGAGATGGGGAGATGGCGAGGTGGGGAGATGGCGAGGTGGGGAGATGGCGAGGTGGCGAGGTGGCGAGGTGGCGGGCGAAGCCGCGCCGAAGCGGCGCAGCCGCGAAGGCGGGGAACTTGCGTACGTAATGGGTCGTAACGTAATGTCACGTTATGTCCAAGTCCCTCCCGGCGGTGACCCACCTGCAGTTCCTCGTCCTTGACGCTCTTACGCACGCCGAGCAGGCGGGACGCGATCTGCGTGACTTGCTGGCAGGTTTTGGGGTGAAGAACTCCGGACCCGCCTTTTATCAAATGATGTCGAGGCTCGAGTCGGCCGGATGGGTCGAAGGCTGGTACGACCAGAAGCTGGTCGCGGGCCAGAACGTCAAGGAGCGGCGGTATCGCCTCACTCGCGCCGGGGAACGCGCGCTCGACACGACCCGCAACTTCTATCTGGAACGCGCCGCAGGCCTGAAGCCCGCCCGCCGAGGCGCCAATGGGTGAGCGCTGGATCGCGCGTGCCCGGCACGCCGTCCCTCTCGTGGTGCGCGAGACCTGCTTCGACCCGGTCGTGGCCGACCTGCAGTGGACCCTCGCCACGCGCCTCGATCGCGCGCAGTCATGGTACCGGCCACTGCTCCGCGCCTGGTTCCTCGGCCAGCTCTGCCGCGCCGTGCTGCAATGCCGGCGCCTTCATCGGTCAGCAACCTCGACACCCCGGAGACACGACATGTTTGAGTCCTTCACCCGCGCGCTCTGGTTCGCCGGCCGTCGGCTGACACGTCAGCCGCGGTTCGTCCTGACCGTCGCGGGCACTCTGGCGCTCGGGCTTGGCGCGAACATCACCGTCTTCACGTTCGTGGACGCGTTCCTGCTGTCGCCGTTGCCGGTGTCAGAGCCGCACCGGCTCGTGCGGGTGGCCGAGCTGCGAGACGGCGAGGCCGATATCACCTCATATCCGACCTACCGCGATGCGCGCGATGCTGCCGCGTCCGCCGTTGACCTGGCCGCGCACGTGCAGACGGACGTGCAACTGGGCGATCTGGAGAGCGGCCGCATGGGCACCGCTGAACTGGTGTCGGGCAACTACTTCCGTGTGATGCGCCTGACGCCGCAACTGGGTCGCCTGCTCGCCGATCACGACAATCAGAACGAACTGGCGCATCCGGTCGTCGTCATCAGCGATCGTTTCTGGCGCCAGCACCTTGGCGGGGCGCCAGGCGCTGTTGGACGGCGACTCGCGCTCAACGGAGCGGCCTTCGAGATCGTCGGCGTGGCGCCTGCGGGCTTCGACGGCACGTTCGCCGCGCACCACGTTGACGTCTGGGTGCCGATCGTCATGCAGGGATGGGTCCGTCCACGCGGACTCTCCGTGGAACGCCGCGGCTGGGGATGGCTGCGCATGATCGGTCGCATGCAGGGCGAGGCCACGTTCGGGCGTGTGGCGCAGGAGCTCGATCACGCTGCGGCCGGCATCAACCGCGAGTTTCCGCCGGCTCGCCCCAGTGACGCGGTCGCCTTCGACGTCGTTCCCGCATCCGCGTTGGCGGATGACGACCGCCGAAGCATGGCCCCGATGCTGACGATGTCGTTTGCGTTCACCGGGCTGCTGTTCCTCGCGACGTGCGCCAACCTGACGGGCATCCTGCAGTCACGGCTCGCGTCGCGCACGAGGGAAATCGCCATTCGGCAATCACTCGGCGCCGGTCGCCTGCGACTGGCGGGTGAGTGGATGGCGGAGTGCGTCCTGCTGGCCCTGTGTGGCGGCATCCTGGCCCTGGCCGTCGGTATCGCCGGTACACGATTCGTCGGCGCGTTGGATATTCCGGCAGAACTCGTCGGGCAGGTGTCATTCTCGGCGGCGATCGGTTGGCGCGTGCTGGTCTATACCTTTGCGGTGTCGCTGGTGGGCGCCGTCCTGCTCGGCGCGGGCACCGCGTGGCGGGCAGCGAGACGCACGCCGCTGACCGCGCTCAAGGCCGATGGCGGCACGCAGGTGGGTGGTGCGATGGCCACACGTGGCAGGCGACTCACCGTTGTGCTGCAGGTGTCGTGTTCGGCCGTGTTGCTCGTGCTTGCGGGCTTGTTGACGGTCAGCCTGTCGCGTCAGGTCTCCGCGGATCCGGGCTTCGACGCCGATCGCCTCGGCCTCATGTCCTTGAGCCTGCAGCGCCAGCGTGTGCCCGCCGGTGAGTGGCGCGCGCTGACCGACCGCGCGCTCGCCGCAGCGCGCCGCACCCCGGGCGTGCAGAATGTCGCGACCGCGATGCGGGCGCCGCTCGGGCTGGGAGAAGACGTGCAGAGTGTGCGCATCCCCGGTTACACGCCACCCGATGACCGTCCCACCGTGACGGTGGACTTCAACAGCGTCTCTGCCGGCTACTTCGACACGCTGGGCCTGCGTTTTGTGGCTGGCGGACCATGGCCGGAGACGGTCGCGGATGCCCCGGCCGTGGTCATCAACGAGACGATGGCGAAGCGGTATTGGGAGAAGGGCGATGCGCTCGGCCGAGCCATCGTCGTGGGCTCCACCGCCGGGGTTGTTGCCGGCGTGGTGGCCGATTCGGCGTATTACGCGATTGGTGAGACGCCTCGGCCGATGTTGTACCTGCCGGCGGAGTTCCAAGCCGCAGGCAATTTCGGTCTGTTCCTGCGGACCGATGGCGATCCAGCCGCAGTCGCCGCCAACGTTGCCCGCGCCCTCGCAGCGGAGGACACCCGATTGACGCCGGCCAACGTCATGTCCTTTGCCGATCTGCGGCGCGTGCCGCTGTTTCCGGCCCGACTGCTGACCATCACTGCCGTGGCCTTCGGCGTGGTGTCGTTGCTCCTCACGGCCGTCGGGCTCTACGGGGTGATTGCCGGTTCGGTGGCCGATCGTTCACGCGAGATTGGCGTGCGCCTGGCACTGGGTGCGGCGCCCTGGACCGTGCAGCGTGGCGTCATTCGAGAAGCCCTCGTGCTGGCGGTGGTCGGCCTGATCGCCGGGGTTGCCGCCTCCGCCGCTGCAGCGGCGGCCATGCGCGACTGGCTCTTCACCGTCTCGCCGTTTGACCCCGCTGTCTACGCGCTGGTGCTCGTGTTCATCACCGTGCTGGCCATTGCGTCAGCCTGGTGGCCGGCGCGCGCGGCTGCGGCCGTGGATCCGGTGCGCGTGTTGCGATGATCTGGTGATCGATTCCCGAGGACCCGATCCGCACGTCCTGTCGCACCGTCGCGCCCTCGTTCACCACCACCGTGAGGGCCTGTGGGATCAGCGTCTCGAGAAAACGCGCGTCGGCAGCTTCTTCCGAGTCCACTTCGGTCACGACGGCAAGGTAGTACTCGCCGCCGGGCAGACCACTGATACTGAATCGCCCGTCCGTCGCCGGGCGGATGGCGGGACGCAGCCGTTTCGAGATCGTGGTCCAGTGCGCGCGGTCCGTGGGGAACGCGAGCACGACATACCCGGACGCTGGGCGTCCATCGACTTCGAGCAGCGTTCCTTCAATCGTGCCGATCCGATCGCGAAACTCGAGCGTGACATCGGAGATCGGTTCGTTTGACGGGACCGCGAGGATGCCCTCAGGAACAACGCTGCCCCCCACGCGCACGCCGGTGAGCCACCACCCGCGCGTGTCGGATCTCATTCCCGGCCATGACGGCTCAAAAACGTACCGATCGGGTGGCAGTCCAGTGACGGTGAACGTGCCGTCGGCGGCTGCGGTGGTCTGGAACTGCGCGCCGAACGCGTAGCCACCGGCCAGCGTCTGGGCCATGGCGCGGACGCCCATGACGGTGATGCGGACGGCTGTCAGGTCCGCGGGAGGCGCGAGGGTTGCGCCGTCAAACGCCAACCGGCCCGTGATCGTGGCTGCGGGAGCGAGCGTGAGTGCGATGCCGGCGATGTCGACGCCGACGGCGTTGACGTCCGTTTGTGCCCAGAGGTCAGGCGGTCCCTTGACGGCGGACGCTGCAGTGGCCGAGACACGGTAGTCGTCTGGCGGCACCGCATTAAAGACGAAACGGCCTTGCGGATCAGCAGTGGTTGTTCGAACACTACCTTCCAGGTTGACGCGCGGCTCACGGGCGTCAAGCATCACACGAGCTCCCGACGCCGGTGTGCCATCGGCCAACTGCACCACGCCGTCGATGCGCCCGACCGGCGCGTAGTCGACACGAAACTCCAGTCCCTCGCGCACCTGGCCCGGCCCCACAGTGATCGCGATCGCGCTGTCGGGGTCCGGCGTCCCGGGATAGTAGAGGCGTGCGTAGCCGGCGACCGTGCCGAGCGGAGGCGCGGCCTGGCGTTCGGATCCCGGTGGCTGCATGGCCCAGCGGACTTCTGCGTCGGTGGTCAGGCGGGTGTTGGACGGTATCGAAGGACTGAGTGCCAGGTAGTAGGTACCCGGCGGCAATCCATAGAGTCGGAATTCACCGAGGTCGTTGGTCGCCCGCTCGAACGAACCCACCGACGGTGGAAATCGTGTTCTGGAAATCATGCGTCGGTCGCCGACCATGCGTGATTCCAGCAGCCACGGAGACTGGGAGGGCATCGGTCGCCCCTCCTGGTCGATCACCCGCCCGGCAATCACCGCGCCCGGTGTCAACGGAATGTCGATCTGAGCCGGCGCGCCCGTTGTCACTGCCACACGCACACCCGGGGGGCGGCCGGGCCGCGGCGACCCGTAATACGACGGCACCCAGCCAACCTTCTGCGCACGAACCAGATATCGCCCTGCCGGCAGCCCCTGGAAGCGGAAGCGCCCGTTGTCGTCGGTCAACGTCATGCGTTCGCCGTCATCGTCGGACGCATCGATGATGACAACCGCACGCGCTACCGGTGTTTCAGTCGCCGTGCCGGCCACCAGCACCCGGCCGGTCAGCGCCGCTTCTTCCTGAGGAGCGTGCGCAGCGAGCCCGACACTACTCAGGAGCGCGAGGCCCGCGATCACTCGCCTCATCGGGCCCTCCGAATCGTGAGCGCCTGCGTCTTGCTGTCGCCAAGCGCGATGGAGATACGCGCGCCCAGGGGCGCGTAGGCCACGGCGAACTCGGGATCGATGGTGATCGGGATCGGATGGAGCGGCGACTGGGGCTGTATGTCGGCTGGCGCGGCCACGATGATGTATTCCCCCGGCAACGCCACCGTCATCTGGAACGTTCCGTCACCGCCCACACGCGCGACACCCGTGCGCAAGGCCTCTGTCCCCGCCGCGATCCACGCCTTCACGCGCT
>CBINOO010000109.1:0-13260 GCA_966252305.1 uncultured Acidimicrobiia bacterium | reverse complement strand
GACGGAAACGGGTCAGGAACTACCCATCCCCGAAAAGACGTCGGGTGGCTTTTCCGACGAAAAATCCACCCGACGTCTTTTTTCGGAAGCGGACACTGTGGCGGTGCTGGAGGCGGCGCTGCAGCAGTTTTATGCCGAGCAGGTGCCGCCGCCGGAGGTCCTCGTCTCGGAGACCCTCGACGACGAGGCGACCGAGGCGCTGGAGGCTTGGCTGTCCACGCGGGCTGAGCGGAAGGTGCGAGTCGTGGCACCGCAGCGTGGCGAGAAGCGGGGCCTGCTGGACCTCGCGCTCCGCAACGCGACGCTGGCCTACGACACCCACTTCAGCGAGGGCCATCGCGGCTCGTTCGAGGCCCTCGACACCCTGCGCGCCGTGCTGGACCTGCCCGCGCTTCCGCGACGCATTGAGTGCTTCGACATCTCCACCCTGCAGGGCACCAACACTGTCGCATCGATGGTGGTGTGCGTTGACGGACGCATGCGCCGTAGTGACTACCGCAAGTTCGCCGTGCGGGGACCAGCCACTGACGACTTTGCCTCGATGGAGGAAGTCGTGTTGCGACGGTACCGTGGCGTGCTGGAGCAGGGGGGGCCGTTCCCCGACCTGATCATCATCGATGGCGGCAAGGGACAACTGGCCGCCGCCTACGCGGCGTTGCGGCAACTCGGCCTGGAGTCGCTGGTGGCTGTGGGACTCGCCAAGCAGGAGGAACTGCTGTTCCGCCGGGATCGAATGGAGGGCATAGCCCTGCCACACGACACGCCGGCCCTCCGACTGGTGCAGCGCATCAGGGATGAGGCCCATCGGTTTGCCGTGACCTTTCACCGGTCGAAGCGTGCGAAGTCCACCTTGCGGTCGGCGCTCGATGACATCGCCGGCATCGGACCTCGACGCCGCACCCAGTTGCTGACGACGTTCGGGTCGGTGGCCGGGGTGCGACGCGCCTCGCGCGAAGAGCTGGAACGGGTGGTGGGACCCCGGGCCGCGACCGCCGTGCTGAGGCACTTCGAGAGCTGACCCCGTGATATCTTCACGAGGTTGTCAGTCGAGGTCGTCCTTCCAGTCTTCATCCTGCTCGTTGCCTCCCTCTCGTTTCATGAGGCGGCGCATGCGTGGGCAGCCAATCGCCTGGGAGATCCGACCGCGCGCATGCTCGGGCGTCTGACGCTGAATCCGCTCGCGCACATCGACTGGATTGGCACGGTGTTGTTTCCGCTGGTGGCGCTGGTCTCCGGACTGCCGCTCATCGGTTGGGCCAAACCCGTTCCGGTCGACCCGCGAAACCTCACGGCTCCGCGCCGGGATTTTGCGCTGGTCGCCCTGGCGGGGCCGGTCAGCAACGTCGTTCTGGCGATTGGCGCAGGGATTCTGCTGCAACTGCAGGGCGGCCTGGTCCCCGACAGCGGCGTGACGGCGCTGACGCAGGTGTTGTACATGGCCGTGTTCATCAACCTCCTGCTGGCGGTGTTCAACATGCTGCCGGTGCCGCCGCTTGACGGCGGCAACGTGCTGGCCGGTGTTGTGCCAGAGCCGGTAGCGCAGATGATTGATCGGCTTCGGCCGTTCGGCATCTTCATCCTGTATGGACTGGTGCTGACGGGAGGACTGGCGGCGATCGTGGACCCGATTCGCCGGTTTCTGGGGAACGTGTTGTTGTGATGACCAAACCTCGTGTCGTGTCGGGTATGCGACCCACCGGACGCCTGCATCTCGGGCACCTCGTTGGCGCGCTGCAGAACTGGGAACAGCTCCAGCGCGTGTACGACTGTTTCTATTTCGTCGCCGATTGGCACGCCCTGACCAGTCACTACGCCTCGACGGAGTCCATCACCGCCGACGCACTGGACAATGCGGCCGACTGGATCGGCGCCGGTGTGGATCCGGAGCAGAGCACCCTCTTCATCCAGTCGCAGGTGCCGGAACACGCCGAGTTGTACCTGCTCCTGCAGATGGTCACGCCGATCTCGTGGCTCGAGCGCGTGCCCACCTACAAGGAGCAGATCGACCAGCTGACGGACAAGGATTTGTCCAACCTGGGCTTTCTCGGCTATCCGCTGCTGCAGGCCGCCGACGTCATCATCTACAACGCCCACTACGTGCCTGTCGGTGAAGACCAGGTGCCGCACCTCGAGCTCACGCGCGAAGTCGTGCGCCGCTTTCACAACTTCTACGGCGAGGTCTTCGTGGAACCACAGCCGCTGCTCACGCCGACCCCGCGCCTGCCGGGGCTCGACAATCGGAAGATGAGCAAGAGCTACAACAACACGATCGACCTCTCGGATTCGGCCGACGACGTCGTGAAGAAGATTCGTCAGATGTACACGGATCCCAAGCGCGTGCGCGCGGACATTCCAGGGACGGTGGAAGGCAATCCGGTCTTCATCTATCACGATGCGTTCAACCCGAATCGCGAGGAAGTCGAAGATCTCAAGGCGCGATACCGGCAGGGCAAGGTCGGTGACGTGGAAGTCAAGACCAAGCTCGCGGCTGCGGTGAACGCCATGCTGGAGCCGATTCGTGAGCGTCGGGCTGCGGCGCTGGCCCGCCCGGGGTACCTGCGCGACGTGCTGATGGATGGCTCGCGTCGCGCGCGCGCGCTGGCGCACGAGACGATGGAAAAGGTGCGGACGGCGGTGAAGCTTGACTACTGACGAGACGCCGCGCGCGTTCACCCTCGCTGACGCTCCGCCGGACTTCGAGTCGATCCTTCAGGCCTATCCCGTGCGGCTGCAGCTGTTCGAGGGGCCCCTCGACCTGCTGCTGCATCTGATCAAGAAGCACCAGCTCGACATCTACGACATTCCGATCGCGAGGGTCACCAAGCAGTACCTCGAGTACCTCGAGATCATGCAGGAGCTGGATCTCGACGTCGCGGGCGAATTCCTGGTGATGGCGGCGACGTTGATTCACATCAAGTCGCGCATGCTGCTGCCGAGGCCCGACCCCGCGCAGGAAGAGCCGGATGAGGATCCGCGCGAGGCGCTGGTCCGCCGCCTGATCGAACATCAGAAGATCAAGGCCGCCGCGGAACTGCTGCACGAACGTGAGATTCAGCGAAGCGCCCAGTGGTCGCGTCCCGATGAACGCGTTGCCGACGTGATGGGCGAACCGCCGGAGCCGGAAGTCGAGGTCGACCTGTTCAGCCTGATGGCGGCGTTCCGGCAGGTGCTCGAACGCGCGAAGAAACGGCCGCAGGTGTACATGCCGGCGGAATACATCTCGCTGGAGGGACGTATTGACACGTTGCTCCAGAAGCTGACCGAGACCGAGGCGTGCGGATTCGAGGATCTGTTTGCCGACGTCCAGACCAAACCGGGCATCGTCGTGACCTTCCTGGCGCTGCTCGAGATGATCCGCCTGAAGCTGGTGCGCGTCTTCCAGCAGGGCAACTTCGGCCCGATCCGCGTGTACAAGCGGGAGAAGCCCCAGGGCGCTCCCGACTTCGGCCACCGGACCGAGGCGTAATCGCATGAGGCGTTGCTAGTCATGTCGCAGTTGAAGTCGATTGTCGAAGCGCTGATCTTCGCGTCGCCGGAGCCGCTCACGATGAAGGCGCTCGGCAAGCTGCTCGATGCCGAGCCCAGGGAAGACATCGAGGCCGCGCTCGTCGAGTTGAAGGAAGACTACGCCCGCCCCACGGGGTTGCAGCTCGTGGAGGTCGCCGGCGGGTATCAGATCGTCACGCGCCCCGAACTGCACGAGTGGGTGCGGCGGCTCTTCCATGAGCGCGTGTCGTCGAAGTTGTCGGTGGCGTCGCTGGAGACACTCGCCGTGATTGCCTATCGCCAGCCTGTGACGGCCCCCGAGATCGCCGAGATCCGCGGCGTGAACACCGCGGGCGTCATCAGCACGCTGGTCGATCGCAAACTCATCAAGATCGTCGGCCGCAAGGCCGTCGTCGGACGGCCGTTCATGTACGGCACGACCAAGGACTTCCTCGAGCGCTTCGGGCTCAACGACATTGCAGACCTGCCGAAAGTCGAAGACATGTCTGAACTGCTCGGCTTCGAGTTGCCGGGCATGGGTGAGCCCGAGCCGCAGAGCGCGTTGCCGTTCGACCCGTCGGCCGATGGCACCCAGCACGCCCCCAGCGACACTTCAGATCAGGAGACCACCGATGAGACGCTCGAAGCCCCAGAGCCGCCCGATGTCGAAACGGTCCCGCCCGACCACGTCGCCGAGGTCGTCGTCGACGACGTCGTCGAGGTCGTCATCGAAGACGTCGCCGAGGTCGTCATCGAAGAGGTCGCCGAGACCGACGTCGAAAGGCACGGGGATGCGGCAGACGACGTCGCGCCGGAGTCCACGGCCGATGACGACACGCCCGACGACTCCGTCGAGCGGTAGCGGCGGCAGCGGGGCGGCGCGCGGCTCGTTGAGCGGCGTCCGGCTGCAGAAGATCCTTTCGCAAGCCGGGATCGCGTCCCGGCGGGTCGCCGAGGAGCTCATCACGCAGGGGCGCGTGGAGGTCAACGGCCACCTGGTGACCGAGCTTGGCGCCCGGGCCAATCCCAACGGCGATGACATTCGCGTCGATGGACGACGACTCAAGCTCGGGGGCGACCGCAAGTACTACCTGATGTACAAACCGCGTGGCGTCGTCTGCACGCGGTCCGATCCCCAGCAGCGGGAGACCGTGATCGACGTGTTGTCGAAGGCCGGTGTGCGCGGGTACTTCTATCCGGTCGGCCGCCTCGACTACGACTCCGAGGGGCTCATCATTCTCACCAACGACGGTGAGCTGGCCGAACGGGTCTCCCATCCCAAACACGAACTCGACCGCGCCTACGAGGCACGCGTCATGGGCATTCCTGACGAGCGCGATCTCGCGCGCCTGGCCAGGGGGATTGTCATTGATGGCCGGCGCACGCGGCCGGCACACCTGCGTGTCATTCGGACCTATCCGGACAAGGCCGAGCCCCAGTCACTTGTGGAAATCGTCATTCGCGAGGGACGCAATCGTCAGGTGCGGAAGATGTTCGAAGGCACCGGGCACCACGTGATGGAACTCCGCCGTACGCGTATTGGCCCCATTACAGATCGGCGCCTGCGCGCCGGCCAGGTGCGCGAACTCACGCCTGCGGAACTCTCGGCACTGCGGGGCGCGTAGCGCTTCAGCCTGGCTGCGCGCCTCGCACCTCGCACTTCGCACCCGCCTTCGCCAAGGCTACGGCGGGCAGGCCCAGTCCGCCGCGGCTACGGCGGGCAGACTACGCCCCGATCTTCACCCACATTCTGACCAGGTCCCAGATGTCGCCGATGGTTGGGGCCGATGCGGCATCGGCGTGCGACACCGCGGGTGTCAGCAGGGCGTGGACCGTTACTCCGCGCGTGCGGTAGTGGGCAGCGAGCTGCACGGTTTCCGTTTGTGGGATGACGTTGTCACGGGCGCCGTGGATGAGAAACACCGGTGCTGTCGGCACCGGTGAGCGCTCCGGTGAGAGCGCGGGATCTCCACCGACCATTTCAGCCAGCGGCAGCAGGCGCGCGCCAAGTGTACGGGCGTCACGCGCGTTCACCTGCGCCATGATCGTGCGCGCTGGTTCCGGCAACTTCGCGGCCTGCTCGGCCGCCTCAGCAAACAAGGCATCGGCCTGGGCCTGATTGACGCCGTCGGCCATGGAGGCGTCAAGAAACGTGCGGACGGCCCGGTCGAGGGGCGAAACCTGCTCCGCGGGAACCAGGGCGGAGAGGCCCTGCAGCAGCAGGATGGCGACGCCATAGTCGTGGGCGGGCTGCGGCGTTCCATCCGGTAGACGGCCCGTGCACGCGTATTCGATCGTGCGCGGCAGGAGGCCGTGCCCGCCGAAGGAGACGATACGTGTCAGGTGTCCCGCGATGGTCGGGCGTCCAGCCGCCGCCAGAGCCAGGCCTCCCCCAAAGCTGATGCCCGCCAATGTGATGGGGGTGCCTGCAGCGGAGAGCGACGGCGTCTGACGCGCCCACAGGACCGCGTCTTCGATCTGATCGGTCGAGCGAGCGACGATGTGAAAGGCGCGGAGATCGGGGAGGGGCAGGCTGAGTACGGTCACGCCCGCGCCTGCGAGGCGGGTGGAAAGTCTGGCCAGCCGCGGTTCGTCTACGCCCCCTGCGTGCAGGCCCGGAACCACGATCCACAGGCCGCGGCTCGTGCCCTGTGGCGTGTACAGGCGCGCTGCGACTGGTCCGCTCCGAGTGGGGACGTCAACGTCGCGCCAGTCGACCTGCTGCACGCGCACCGGCAGCCAGGTCCGCCATGCGGGGGATGTGCCTGAGAGGTCGACGAGCAGCGCGACCGCCGCCACGTACGGCGCGGCGATCCACCCCAGCGCGAATACCAGCACTGCCACCAACGCTGCTCGTTTCATCGGGCCCCACCAAGCACCAAGCACTAAGCACTAAGCACTAAGCACTTCGCACCATAATAGTGTCGATGTTGATCGCCATCGATGGACCATCCGGTGCCGGCAAGGGCACCGTCGCGCGCGCGCTGGCCGCGCAGCTGCAGTTTCGACATGTGGACACAGGAGCGATGTACCGCGCGGTCGCGTGGCTCGCGTTGTCGCGAGGTGTCGCGCTGACCGACGCACGCGGACTGAGTGAACTCGCGCGCACGGCGGACTTTGAACTGTCAACGACGGTGACCGTGAATGGCCAGGACGTCACTTCGGCAATTCGTACACCGGAGATGGATGCCGCCGCAGCGGCGGTTGCGAGGCTCCCTGAACTGCGCACCGTCCTCGTGGAGCGTCAGCGGCAGATGGGAGCGCAGGGCCGGGTGGTGATGGAAGGCCGGGACATCGGGTCTGTGGTTTACCCGGACGCACCGGTGAAGGTCTATCTGGATGCCACGCCAGAGGAGCGCGCCCGGCGTCGAGCGCTTGACCCGGCGCATGGCGCGGGCAAGTCGGTGACGGCAGGGTCAGTAGGGCAGGTGGCCCAGCAGCTGGCCGCCAGGGACGAGTCCGACAGAACACGAACGGCGTCTCCGCTCACAAAAGCGGAAGACGCCGTCTACATTGATACCACCGGGCTTCCCATCGAGGCCGTCGTCGCGACCGTCCTCGACATCGCCCGCCAGCGCCTCGGTCTCTGAACCTCGGCACTCCGGCACTTCGGCACTCCGGAAGTCCGGCTCTTCGAGCCTATTCGTCGTCTTCGCGAGACGCCGGGTCGAGTTCCCATCGGTGCTCGTCGCGCTCGGCAATTTCGTCGCCGCCCTGCAGCTCTTCGTCATCGTCGTATTGCACGCCCAGCGCCTTGCCGATGTCGTCGACGCGGTCCTGGTCGGGCGTGGGGTTATCACCGCCCGGGGCTTCGTCGCCCACGGCGTAGGCATCCTGCCATCGCGCATCCACGTCACCGGCCGTCAGTTCCAGGCCACCCTCGGTGTGCTTCCGGAGCTCCGACACGAGCTCGTCATGGCCGGCCCGAGCTGAGCTGAGTACCCGGCTGTCGGTATCGGCTCCGGTGAACTCCGCTGCTTCCACGTCGGACAGTCGCCGGCGTTGGCGATCGAGCCCTCGTGCGACGCGAGGCGGCGCATACGTCGCAGCCTTCCTGGCCGGAGCCTTTCTCGCCATCACCTTCCTGGCTGGGGCCTTCTTGGCGGGAGCCTTCCTGGCCGGTGCCTTCTTGGCCGGTGCTTTCTTGCGAGCGGGGGTTTTCCTGGCGGGGGCCTTCCTGGCCGGCGCCTTTCTGGCCGGGGCTTTCTTCGCCGCAGCCTTTTTGGCCGGTGCCTTCTTCTTCCGTGCCGGCGCCTTCTTGGCGGCGCGGGTGGCCTTTCGGGCGACCGGACGGCGTTTGGGGGCGGCTTTCCGGGACGCCTTCGTTTTCTTTGCCATGCTGTGCTCCTGTTTGACCTTGGACGGCTAACCGACGGATAATTGCCTGCTTATCGCAATTCCGCGAGACGCAACCGACAGCTTGTCGAAGCTGAGATTCGACACGAACGCCCGCCGAGGAGGCCCCTTAAACGCAATGGGTAATGCAGACGAGACAACGAAGACGCACGGCCAGCCCGCGCTGAAGCCGCGACCAGGAAGCTCAGGCTTTTCTTCCATGCACTCCGACTCCGACATGGACCCGCAAGAGTTTGCGCGTCTGATGGACCTTTACGATAACAGCTTCCGCAACCTCGCGGAAGGTGAGGTCGTGAAGGGAACGGTTGTCAAAGTGACCCCCACCGATGTGGTGGTTGACGTGGGATTCAAGTCAGAAGGGCTCATCCCGATCGAGGAGTTCATCGACGAGACCGGCCAGGTAGCGGCGCAGCCCGGCGATATCGTGGACGTCCTGCTCGAGCGCACCGAAGATCGTGAAGGTTACGTCGTCCTCTCGCGCGAAAAAGCCGAGAAGATGAAGATCTGGGATGAGGTCGAGAAGGCGTTCCAGGATCGCAAGGTCGTCATCGGCCGGGTGATCGAGCGCATCAAGGGCGGCCTGGCGGTCGACATCGGTGTGCGCGCGTTCCTGCCGGGATCGCAGATTGATGTCCGTCCCGTGCGCAACCTGGATGCCCTCAAGGGCCAGGAACTGCGCATGCGCGTCATCAAGGTCAACAAGAAGCGGGGCAACATCGTGCTCTCGCGCAAGGCCCTGCTCGAAGAGGAAAACGCCGAGAAGAAGAAGGTCACCCTCGACACGCTGGCCGAAGGCAAGGTCCTGCGCGGCAACGTGAAGAACCTGACCGACTACGGCGCGTTCATCGACCTGGGCGGCATCGATGGCCTGTTGCACATCACCGACATGTCGTGGGGGCGCGTGACGCACCCGTCCGAAGTCGTGAAGGTGGGTGACGACATCGACGTCATCGTCCTCAAGTACGACGCGGGCACCGAGCGTGTCTCGCTGGGCCACAAGCAGCTGGTGCCCGATCCCTGGACCAACGTCATGGATCGCTACCCGGTTGGCGTGCGCGTCACCGGCAAGGTGGTCAGCCTGACCGACTACGGCGCGTTCATCGAACTCGAACCGGGCGTCGAAGGCCTGATCCACGTCTCGGAAATGTCGTGGAGCAAGCGCGTCAAGCACCCGTCGAAGATGCTCAACCAGGGTGACCAGGTTGAGGCGATGGTGCTCGGCGTGGATCCCGGCGCGCGCCGCATTTCACTCGGCCTCAAGCAGGTCGAGTCGAATCCGTGGAACGAACTGGGCGACAAGTACCCGATTGGCTCGACGATCAACGGCAAGGTGCGCAACCTCACCGAATTCGGCGCATTCGTCGAGGTCGAGGACGGCATCGACGGCCTGATCCACATCTCCGACATGTCGTGGAGCAAGATCAAGCACCCGTCTGAAGTGCTCAAGAAGGGCGACGATGTCGAGGCCCAGGTGCTCAGCATCGACGCCGAGAACCAGCGCCTCTCGCTGGGCCTCAAGCAGCTGCAGACCGGCATCTGGAAGGAATTCTTCGAGAAGCATCACGCCGGTGACCTGGTCGAGGGCAAGGTCGTTCGCCTCACCAACTTCGGCGCGTTCGTGGAACTGGCCGAGGGCATCGAAGGCCTGATCCATGTCTCGGAATTCGACGCCAATGCGACGGGCGAGAAGCTCGAGCTGCAGGCCGGTGAAAACTACCAGATGAAGATCATTCGCCTGGTGCCCGAAGAGCGGAAGATTGGCCTGAGCATCCGTGCCATCAAGGACGACCAGTACCGCGCGGACTGGGAGGCCTACACGGAATCGACCGGCCGGCCCGAAGCGACGCTGGGTGATCACTTCCGGAACCTGAAGGGCAACTGACGCCCTGACCGGGTCAGACTGGGCTGCCGGGCGCCACGCGTCCGGCAGCCTTTTTCTATTCGGGTGGCATGATCCCTGCAACACCCTCAAACCGAAGGGGGGCACGCCATGTTGATGACCATTTTTGTCCTGCTGGTGGCGTTGTGGCTGTTGGGAATGGTGAGTTCATACACACTCGGGGGCTTCATCCACCTCCTGTTGCTGCTGGCGATCGCGACGATACTGATTCGCGTGATCCAGGGACGGCGGCCGGTGTGAACAGGCGGTTCGTTGCGCTCGTGTTGGTCGGCTGTCTGCTGACAGGCGCCTGCCACGACGACGGGGACGTGAGGGTCGCCTCCTTGAACATCGCTGGCGCGGAGGCCTTCTCCGAAGCCACCTTGAAGGCGACGATGCAGACGCGTGAAGGCGGCCGGTGGCCGTGGTCGCGCTGGCGTCCGTTCGACAAGGTGGTATTCGAGCGAGATCTCGAGCGGCTCCGCGAGTTCTATCAGGACCGCGGTTACGAGCGTGCCGTCGTGCGCGCCACGAAGGTGGAACTGGCGGACGATGGCCATACGATTCGACTCGAGGTGGCGATCGAAGAAGGCGAGCCCACCCGGATTTCCGCGGTGACGTTTGACGGACTCGACTCGGTGCCGGAAGAACTCGCCGAGCGGATTCGACGGCTCGCACCCGACGTCAACGCCCCGCGATCCGTGGCCGCTCTGAACGGGCTGCGCGAGGGGGCGCTCGGACAGTTCCGTGAGAACGGCTATCCCCACGCCACGGTCGAACTGCGTGAGACGCCGAACGACGAGCAGCGGACGGTCGCTGTCAACGTGCACATCGTTTCTGGACCGGAAACACGGTTCGGGGACCTGCAGATGAACGGACTCGAGCGCACCAAACACGTGGTGGTGCGTCGTGCGGTGACCTTCAAACCGGGTGACCTCTACCGCGAGAGCGACGTGCTCACGAGTCAGCGGAGACTGCGGCAGATCGCCGCCTTTGAATTCGCGCATCTTGCGCCCACCGAAGAGGCAGACGCGAAAGACGCCGCTGTGCTGCCGATGGTCGCCACGATTGCCGAGGCACGACCGCATCGATTCGAAATCGGCGTGGGCTACGGGACGGAAGACCGATTCAGGGGCTCCTTCGAATGGCGCAACGTGAACTTCTACGGCAACGGCAGCCAGTGGGTCGGCAACGCCAGATACTCCACCGTGACTCGAGGCGCGGGATTCGGCTACGACCATCCGTATCTGCTCAACAGCGGCGGGACCCTGGATGCCCGCGCTGGGGCCTGGTGGACCAACGAACGTTCTTTCACGTCGCGGTCGGCCGGCGGTGACATCGGGTTCCTTCATGCCTTCGGGCGGGAGGATCACGGCTCGATCCGTACGCAGTATCGTTACGAGCGCCTGAAGTACCGCGTGACGGATGCGACACTCGGCTTCGAGGAGCGCACCGCGCTTGGCCTTGATCCCAACACCGGCCAGGGTGACGGCGCGGTGGCTGGTGTGGAGGTGACGATTCGAGAGAATCGTGTCGACAATCCCGCCAACCCTCGTCGGGGCGTGACGGTCGCGTTGACAGCCGAACATGTCGCTCCCTGGCTCGGCAGCACATTCCGCTACGACGAGCTCAGCGGTGAATTGCGGGGGTATCTGGCGATGGGAAGCCGGGTCACCCTCGCAGGCAGAGCCCGCTACGGCACACTGGCATCGGCGGACTCCACGCAGGTGCCGTTTGCCGAGCGCTTCTTTCTCGGCGGCTCGACGACGATGCGCGGCTGGGGCCGCTATGAGGTGGGCCCGACGTCGCAGAGCGGCTTGCCGATTGGCGGACGGTCGGTATTCGACAGCAGCATCGAACTGCGCACCGAGGTGTGTTGCGGATTCGGCCTGGTTACGTTCGCCGACATAGGCAATGTCTGGGACGACGACTGGACGTTTCGATCGCAGGACCTTGAACGCGCGATCGGCGCAGGCCTGCGCTACCAGACCGTCGTCGGCGTCGTCCGCGCGGACTTCGGATATCAACTCACTCCCATTCCGCGTCTCCGCATCGATGGCGAACCACAGTCGCGGCGCTGGCGCCTCCACCTGAGCATCGGCCATGCCTTCTGACGCGGGTGTGACACCGCCTCGGCCGTGGTGGCTCAAGATCCTGCGGGGACTGGGATGGGTCGTCATCCTCGTCGCGCTGATCGTGGTGTTGGCGCTTGCCGGCCTGCGCACAGACTGGGGGCGCGCCCGGGTCCTCGGTGTGCTGGTGGAGCAGGCGGCGCCGTACATCGACGGGCAACTGAGTATTGGTCGCCTGGAAGGGCCGCTCCTGTCGGGCGCGACACTGCTTGACGTGTCCGTGACTCGGGATGGCGCGCGTGTACTGCATGTCGATCGGGTTGATGCGCGTTTCGAGGTGCTGTCGTTTCTGTCGTCAGCGATTCACCTGGATGATCTGCGCCTGGTGTCGCCGGATCTGACGGCCATCGAAACGGAAACCGGGTGGTATGTGGACGGCCTGCAACTTCCTGAACCGGACCCGGAAGAGCCCGACACGCAGACCTCGTTCAGCATCGGCCGTGTGACCGTCGAAGACGGACATGCGGACGTGAGGCAGATGGCGCGTCGCTACGACCTGCAGGACCTCGATGCCGAAGTCGGGTTCGCGATGGACGAGGACCTGCGCATCGACGTCCGGCGGCTGTCGGCTGTTGATGCTGTGGCGAGCCTCCCGATCCGCTCGCTCGTGACACGCATCGTCATCGACGACAGCGGTACGACGCTGGGCGAGTTGCAGGCGACCACTCCCGGCAGTGAGGTTCGGGGCCGATTGGTGTGGACGGCCGACTCGGAGATGCGCGCGCAGCTGGAGAGTGATCGGTTCGCGCTCGAGGAGTTCGCACCGTACGCGCCCGCGGTGGAGGGGCTGACCCTGCACCCGACGTTCGAACTGTCGCTCGACGGCCCGCTCAACGCCTTGCGGGTTGTCGGACCGGTCAAGGACCCCGAGGCCGGGGAGTTCGAGGTCGACCTCGTCGCGGATCTGTCCGGCACCTTTGCCGCGCGAGGCCACGCGCAGCTCAGGGGCGTCGATGCGGCGCACCTTCGGCCCGAGCCGATAGAGACAACTTCGCTGACTGGAGACGTCCAGTTCGACGTGCGTGCATGGGTTGACGACGCGATCGTCGGCACGTTTGGCGCGCGCCTCAGTGAGGTGGAGTACGGGCCGTACAGGGTGCTGCAGGTACAGGCCGACGGCACCCTCACGCCAGATGGTGGTCGGGCCAGCTACCGTGCCGTCGCGTATGGCGCGCCGACAAATGGCGAAGCGACATGGGCCCTCGACAGCGATCGCATCACGGCGGAAGGCCATGTCACCAACGCTGACATGGCGCAGTTGCCCGAGTTCATGGAACTGCCGCCGTTGGTCAGCGCGCTGACGGGTCGGTATCGCGTCGAGCTCAAGGGCGAGCAGTGGTCGCTCCAGACCACGCTGGAACGTTCGGCGGTTGAAGGCGCCACCATTGGTGACGGTACGACGGTCGA
>CBINOO010000108.1:0-13403 GCA_966252305.1 uncultured Acidimicrobiia bacterium | reverse complement strand
CGTGGACTCCAGGTGATCGAATCCGCCGGGGATGCCGTCGCCGTACTGGCGCACCGCCGCCTGGCGATTCTCGATCGATCCGACGCCGGCCTGCAGCCCATGGCGGATGCCTCCGGTCGTGTGTGGATCACCTTCAACGGCGAAATCTACAACTACCGCGACCTGGCCGCGGCGGTTGTGGCCGACGGCGTCAGGCTGCGCTCATCGTCGGATACCGAGGTGCTGGTCGAGTTGCTCGCGCGAGACGGCGCGGCAACCGTCGATCGCTTGCGCGGCATGTTCGCGTTTGCCTCGATCGATCGCTCCACGGGCGCGTTGACGCTGGCGCGCGATCGCTTCGGCATCAAGCCCTTGGTGTGGTGCCGGCCGGCTCCTGACACCGTGCTGTTCGCCTCGACCCCGCAGGCGCTGGCCGCGTCGGGGCTGTTGCGGCTCGAGCCCGCCGCCGGCCGGCGAGGGGAGTTTCTGGCGCGCGGCTCCATCGGCGCCGAGCGGAGTTTCTGGGCGGGTGTGCAGGTCGTGCCGCCGGCGTCCGTGATCACGTTCGACCGCCGCGCGGAACACGCGGCCAGGTACTGGTCACTCGAGGCGGTCCTGTCCGCGACGCCCGAGTCGTCATCGCTCGAGTCGGCCGCCGGCGCATGCCGGCAGGCGATCAGTGACAGCGTGGCCGCCCACCTGGTGAGTGATGTGCCCGTCGCGGTGTTCCTCTCCGGCGGACTGGATTCCACGGCCATTGCGGCGGCCGCGCAACAGGCCGGTGGACGGGACCTGCACACAATCACCGTCACCATGCCGGGGTCTCCGCTCGACGAAAGCGTGATCGCCGCAGCCACGGCGGCGCGGCTGGGTGCGACACACTCCGAAGTGTCCCTCGGTGAGTTGGATCGGGATGCCGCGCTCGACGCGTTCTTCCGCGCGATGGCGCAGCCGACGGTTGACGGGTTCAACACGTTCCTGGTGGCCCGGGCGGCTCGCGATGCGGGCGTGCAGGTCGTGTTGTCGGGAATGGGAGGCGACGAACTGTTCGGCGGATATCCGTCGTTTGTCGAGGTGCCCCGCCTCCACGCCTTGCTGAGTCGCTGGAGCAGCGGCGTTCGCGCCGGAGGGGCCGCGCTCCGCCGGTGGCCATCGTCCCGAGTAGCCAAGCTCACGTCGATGGCGCACGCGCCTGCGGAGTCCCTCTCGGATGTATGGCACGCGTACCGAGGCGTCTGGCCCGCAGTCGAAGCGGCCGGCATCACCGGCGAGCAACCAGAGCCCCCGGCCGGCGTCTCCGGCGCGTCACCCTTCGATGTAATCCGGCAGCTGGAATGGCGTCACTTTCTCGAGCGGCAACTGCTGCCGGATGCGGATGCATTCACGATGTGCCGCGCGCTTGAACTGCGTGTGCCGTTCGTGGATCACACGCTCGTTGAGGCCGTGGCCCTGGCGGGGCGATGGCGACGAGGACGACATCGTACGTGGAAGGCCGCGCTCTTCCACCAGTGGCCCGATTGGCAGCCGGACGCGCCGCCGGGCCGACGCAAGCAGGGCTTCATCCTGCCCATGGACACGTGGCTGCGGCAGGCTCTGGAGCGGCCGGCGCCGAAGGTCTGGCGTGATGTGGCTGAGCGACTGCGTCGCCCCGAGTATGCGACGGCGGTGGCGGACTATCTCGCGCGTCGCACCCACTGGACGAGGCTGTGGTCGTTGTACGTGCTCGATCGGATGACGGACAATCGGTCGTGATGCCAGCCTGCCCGGACCTGTCGGTCATCATCGTGACGTTCCGCTCCAGACGGGATATCGATGCCTGTCTTGCGTCAGTGCAGGCGGCCCTCGTGTCCGTGCCCTCGGAGATCATCGTCGTCGACAACGCGTCCGGCGACGGTACTGTCGAACGCGCGCGCGCGCATGCCGGGGTCACCGTCCTTGCGCTGGATCGCAATACGGGGTTTGGCGCCGGCATCAATCAGGGACTCCAGGCGTCGAGCGGCCGATACGTGCTCTGGGTGAATCCTGATGGGCGGATGGTGGGCGGCGACGTGGCCGGTGTGCTCGCGTGGATGGACGCGCACCCGACTGCGGGCATCATCGGCGGCAAGGTGCTCGACCCCGGCGGCACCATTCAACTGTCGGCGCGAGGTTTTCCGTCCTACGATGCCGCGCTGGGGCATCGGTATTCACCACTGACTCGCTGGTTCCCGAAGAACCCCTGGTCGCGCAGGTATTTGCGCACGGAACGATCGCCGGACCAGATCGCCCAGGTGGACTGGGTCTCGGGCGCCTTCCTCCTGCACCGTCGTGAGGTGAGTGATCGGCTCGACGGGCTCGATGAGCGTTTTTTCATGTACGTGGAAGACGTGGACTTCTGCCGACGGGCCACCGACGCCGGCTGGACTGTCTGGTATCACCCCGGCATCGTCATGGAACACGCCATCGGCGGCAGCAGCCGGCAGGTGAATCGTCCGATGATCATCGCGCGCCATCGCAGCATGTGGCGCTACTACCAGAAACACTTTCGCCGGTTCTGGCTCAAGGACGCCGTGACGTGGATGGGGATCTGGGGCCGGTGCGGGTGGTTGTGGCTGACGGCGGGCCTGCGACGATGAATGACGTGATTGCACAGGCCGCGCGCGTGGTGCGGTCGCGGTCCAAACGCGCGCTCGATATCGTGTTTGCGCTGACGGGGCTGCTCGTCACCGCGCCGGTGTGGCTGGTGATGCCGCTGTGCATTCGGCTCGAGGACGGCGGCCCGGTGTTTTATCGCCAGGCCAGGTCGGGTCTTGGCGGCCGCGAATTCATCGTCACCAAGTTCCGATCGATGGTGGTTGATGCGGAAAGGGACGGCGCCCGCCAGGCCACACCCGGTGACGCGCGTGTGACCCGGTGCGGCCGCGTGATGCGCGCGACCGCGATGGACGAAGTTCCGCAACTCGTCAATATCCTCCGCGGCGACATGAGTGTGGTGGGGCCCCGCGCCCTGCGGCCGGGCGAGATTGAGGCCGAAGGCGACGGGCGGCTCGTGGCCCTTGAAGACGTGCCCGGCTTCCACGTGCGCTCGCAGGTGCGTCCGGGCCTGACGGGTGTGGCCCAGATCTACGCCTCGCGCAGCCTTCCGCGCCCGGGGAAATTCCGCTACGATAGGCTCTACATCCGGCGGCAGTCGTTCTGGTTGGACGTGAGGTTGATCCTGCTCTCTATCTGGATCAGCGTGTCCGGCCGCTGGGAAGACCGCGGACGCCCACGACCAAACATCACGTGACTGCCTCTCAAACAGCCCTCGATGTCGTGGTGATTGGCGGCGGTCCCGCCGGCCTGATGGCTGCCGAGACGCTGGCCGCTCGCGGTGTTGCCGTGGCCCTCCTTGAAGAACACCAGGAAATCGGACGCCCGGTCCACTGCACGGGCGTTCTGGGCGCCGAGGCGTTCGCCGAACTCGACCTTCCCGAAGACACCATTCTCGCGCGCACCACGTCGGCGGCCTTTCGCCACGAAGACGGCGAACCGGTGCTCGTCGATACCGAGCACATCATCGCGGCAGTCGTGGACCGCGCGCGGTTTGATGCCGCGCTCGCGGAGCGGGCGATTCGTGCCGGTGCCGTGATCCACACCAACGCGCGCGTCGAACAACTCGAGGTGACGACATCGGGCGTGCGCGTGCGCGTGCGTGGGTGGGACACGCCGGTCACCGCCCAGGCCGTGGTGCTCGCGTGTGGCGCGCAGTATCGGTTCAATCGCGAACTGGGGCTCGGTGTGCCGCGTGTGTTCGTGCAAACCGCACAGGTCGAGATGCCGTTTGCCCCGTGGCCGCGAATCGACGTTCGCCTGGGGCGCGAAGTGGCTCCCGGTGGTTTTGCCTGGGCCGTGCCCTTCGAGCGCGCCGGCGTGCCGCACATTCGGCTGGGCTTGTTCTGCGACTCCGATGCGTCGCGCCGTTTTGCCGCGTTTGCGACGCGTGTGGCGGAAGAAGCCGGCGTGGACCCGGCCACCATTCCCGACGCGCGACTCAAGATGCTCCCGCTGGGCCCCGTCCGCCGGACGGTGGGCGACCGCGTCATCGCCGTGGGTGACGCGGCGGGCATGGTCAAGCCCACCACGGGCGGCGGCATCTACTACAGCCTGCTCAGCGGACGGCTGGCGGGTCGGGTCCTGGCAGACGCCCGTGAGGCTGGACGCTGGTCAGCCGGCCAGCTCAAACCGTACGAGGAGCAGTGGCGCACGACGCTCGGACCGGATATCCGGACGGGCCTGGCGTTTCGCGCCCTCGCGACGCGAATCGGTGACCGCGGCATTCGCGCGCTCATCGAAGTCGCGCGCGTCGATGGCATCGTGCCGATGCTGAAAGAAACCGCGGACTTCAACTGGCATCGCCGCGCGGCGATGGCGCTGCTGCGCCACCCCGCGTTCCGGCGCGCTGTGTTGTCGTCGCTCTGGAGCTGACGATCCACACTGTACGCACCACATGACACCCGCAGACGTCGTGGGTATCCTCCGCGAGCCCGCCCGGCTGGAGCAGGTGGCCGCGCAACACGGCGAGGCAGCCGTGATAGGGGAGTTGCGCCGTGAAGGCGTGGCGCCGTACGTCTCCTGGCTGCGGCCCGACTGGACGCCCCTGGCCGACGACCGGCGACGCGCGGCGTTGGAGTCCACCGCGCAACACCATGAATTGCGGAGGGTGTGTGCGGGGCTGGTGGCTGCGGGCATCACACCCCTGGTCCTCAAGGGGGCGGCGTGGTCCATCACCCACTATCCGGAACCCTGGTGCCGACCGCATCTTGATCTCGACGTGCTCGTCGATCCGTCGCGTCGCGCCGACGCGTTTGCCGTGCTTGAACGCCTCGGATACACACGGGCCGGCCGCATTCCCGGCCAGTTGGTGAATGCCCAGGAGGTCTTTGAACGACGGTTGGGACCGGGCACCGTCGTCGTTGTCGACCTGCACTGGCAGGTGTCCAATCGGATTCGCCTCTCCAGTTTCCTGTCGACCCGCGAGCTGTTCTCGCGCGGCAAACCCGCGCCCGCGATCGGCGTAGGCGTGTTGCAGGCCTCCACACAGGACGCGTTGCTCCTGGCGTGCCTTCATCCGTTCGCGCACCACGCGCAGACGGCACCGCTCAAGTGGGTCGTGGACGTGCTGCGGTTGTCGCAGGCGCTCGGCGGCACGGAGGCCGCTGCGGTCCTCGCCCAGGCCAAGGCCGGCGGTGTTGACCTGCTCGTGATTCGCGCGCTGACTGACGCCGCGGAGCTCACGGCCAATCCCACCCACGTCCCCGCGTTGGCCATTGCGCTCGGGCGCCCTCCACTTCGGCATGGCGACCCCTGGTTCAACTGGCAACGCAGTGAACTCAATGACGTGATCGACGACTTCCGGGCGCTGTCGTCGTGGCGCGCGCGGGGCCGGCTGCTGAAGGAGCACCTGCTGCCGCCACCCTGGTTCATGGCGCATCAGTACGGCGACGCGGCGCGCGGGTGGCGCCTGCCGCTGGCGTACACCCATCGACTCGCGACGGGAGGCCTGCGGTGGGTCGGGCAGTGGTGGAAGACCGTCAGTCGTTCCGCAGAGTGACCCTGGTGGGATCGGGGCGGGTCGGCAGGCCGGGTTCGGTGCGCCCGCGTGAGATGAACCAGTCGGAGAGGCGTTGCAGCCGGCCGCGTCGTTCCCGCAGCACCGAGTGCAGGTGATCGAGCACGTCGAGCGCTTCCTCCAGCGATCGCACCACGCCAATGCCCCGGCTGACGGCGTGTTCCTCCACGGAGGGATCAGGCCGGTCTCTCAGCAGCAGGACCGCCTTCGCGGTCGACCCGCTGATGATGTCGACGCAGTTGTGGATCTGGTCATCGATCAACACGTCCAGACGCAGCGCGTTGGCGAGTTCCCCACGCGACCCGGGCACCGTCACGACGGACGGATAGTAGAACCCCTGCTGCTCCAGCCACCACTGCGTCTGAAACTGCACCGGGTCACCGGCCGTTGCCGGCCGCCTCGTGACGAAGACGACTTCCCACTTCAGGCGCCTGGCCGTCTCGTACAGCCGCACGATCTGTGCGGGCTCGTAGGGAGCCAGTCCCACCCACCAGTTCGGCGAGCGTTTCACGTGATCCCAGATGCGGCGCATCTCTCGTGACGAGAGGGGATCGGCGGTCGCCTGATCAAGTCCCTCCGGCCGCGCGATGCCCGTGGCCGCCGCCGCCGTTTCAAACGCCGATCGGAAATTGGCGATCACGCCATCGAGGTCGAAGCCCACGCGCAGCGACATCAGTCGGTGTCCTCGGCGCGCGGCGCCTCCGCGTCACCCTGCCGCACGACGAGCGCCGCACTGACGGCCGCCAGCACGGCGACAGCCGGCGTGAGGAGCGGCGTCTCGAAGATCGACATCGCGGCCAGGCCAATCAACCCGGCCCACGCACCCTGTCGGATGTGTCCGATGGGGCCGCGGTCGTGGCGCAGGCGCGTCCATGCGAGACGGAAGAATGCCAGCAGCGCGATCGCGAGGGGCACCGAGACCAGCAGGCCTCCTTCCGTCAGCAGGTGCAGGTACTGGTTGTGCGCATGATTGATCAGCGCGTCGAAGCTGGCCGTCTGGTAGGCGGGCATCACGACTTCGAAACTGCCCAGTCCGATCCCCGTCAGGTGGAAGTCGCGGACGATCGGCATCGTCTGTTGCCAGATGGCAGGGCGTCCACCATCCGCTCCCGAATAGGCGCGTTCGAACCGGTTGAGCAGCGGATCGGGCGTGACCCAGAACGACACCGCGACGCCCACCAGCAGCACGAGGCCTGCCAGGCCCGCGCGTCCGGCACCGCCGATTCGCCTCCATGACTGCACGACGAGCAACAGCGCGGCGATCGCGAACGCAGCTGCGCCTCCCCGTGATCGCGTGTAGACCAGGGCGCCGACCATCAGGGCCAGACTCAGCACCAGCCAGATGGCCCGGGTATCGCTGAGGGCGAGCACGCCCGGTGACGTGCGCCGACCCTGCCAGTGTGTGCGTCCATGCGAAATGAGATAACCGGCCGTCAGCGGCCAGGCCAGGACGAGCCACGCAGCCATGTGGTTCCGGCTGATGATCGGTCCCACGGGATCGGCGCCGGCTGAGATGGGCCGCCAGAATCCGTAGATCAGGTGGTTCGGAAACAGCGCGGGTTGCACCAGCGCGAGCACCGAGACCGCCAGTCCCAACCAGGCGATGGAGCGCGCCAGTCGCCGCACGCCTCGCGCTTCCATGGCTTCTCTCGACCAGAGAAACGCCGCAACAGCCGTGATCAGCGTCCCGGCGCCGAAGATCCACCCGTCCGGATACAGGCTGAGCGGATGCCAGCCATCAGCGGGTGAGACAAGGCTCGTGCGAAGCAGGTAACCATCCTGGGCTGGAGACAGGGCGTGTCGGAGTGCGTGAGGGAGTGGCACCAGTTGGAACACGGCCGCGCCGACCGCCAGATACAGCGACCACTGGAGCAGGTCGCGCGCCGGACGCAGGGTGACTCGCGTGGCCAGGCACCCGGCGACCGCCAGCAGGAGCGCCGGCCAGAGCGTCCAGTCGTAGACCGCGCCAAAGGCAAACAACGTCCACGCCAGCAGCAAAGTGAGGGCTGCGGGCATGACACGCATCCACGAGTCTCCGCGGTCAGGCCTTGACCGATGATCCCGTGCTGCCGCTGCCGTAGTAGCTCTTGTACTGGTAGCCGTAATACCGCGAATAATAGTACTTATTGCGGTCGAAATTCACGCGATTGAGCACCGCGCCGACGACCTTCGGCCGACTCACCATCAACATCTGTACCGCGCGTTCTGCGAGGCGTCGACGCGTCATTTCCGCGCCGAGGACAAACGTCACGCCGTCGACCAGCGGCGTCAGGATGACGGCGTCCGTCACGGCGAGCACCGGGGGGGTATCGATGACCACCCAGTCGAACGGACCCTGCTTGAGGTTGGCAATCAGCTGCTTCATCCGCTCCGATGACAACAACTCGGACGGATTGGGCGGGGTGCGACCCGCGGTCATGACGCAGAAGTTCGGATCACTGGTGCGCTGAATCGCCTCACGAACACGCGCCTGGCCGACGAGCAGATGTGAGAGCCCGACCGTGTTGTTGATCTTGAGCGCCTTGTGCACGCCTGGACGCCGCATGTCCGCATCAATCAACAGCACGCGCGAGCCGCCAAACGCCAGCACCATTGCGAGATTGCAGGCCGTCGTGGTTTTGCCTTCCAGCGGCTGGGCGCTCGTGCAGGTGATGATGCGCGTGGACTCGCCGCCGCTGGTGAAGACCAGCGATGTGCGCAGCGCGCGATACGCTTCACCGAAGTCGTGTGGTACCGGACCGGAGAGCACAGGCTGCTTGTCACCCCGCACGGAAGGGACCAGGCCCAGGAACGGCACGCGCAGTTTCCTGGTGATGTCTTCCGGCGTCTTGATGGTGTCGTCGAGGTAGTCCAGGCCAAACGCCAGAGCGCCGGCCAGCGCAAATCCGAGGAAGAGCGAAACCAGCAGGTTGCGCGACACATCGGGCTTGAACGGCGCGGCCGGGGGCACCGCCCGCTGTACGATCCAGACGTTGTTGCGGATGGCCGACGCCTGCGTGCCCTGTTCTGTAACCTGGGTCGTCAGTGTCTGCAGCAACTCGGTCTGCGCATCGCGCATGCGCTCAAGGCTCTTGTAGTCGATCCCCTTGGAGTTGACTTGCGTGCGTACCTGCTCGATTGCCTCGAGGTTCCGCTGGCGCACGTCGCGCGTTCTCTCGGCGGTGACCATGTCGTTGCGCAGCGCCTCGATGACCAGCGCCCGGGCGCGACTGAGCTCGGCGCGGGCGTTGGCAACCTCTTTTTCGGCGTTGAGATACGCCTCGTGCTGCTCGCCAAGTTGCGACTTGATGCGCTCAAAGTTGGCCTGCCTGTCGCTCAATGTCCGACGCCACTGCTGCACCTCCGGACTGGCGAACATCTCCCGATGCGTGTCGAGCCTGGGGTCGTTTTCCGGGATCTTGGCGATGGACTCGTACCGCTCTCTCGCCTGACGCGCGATCTCGGCCGCCTCATCGAGGTTGGCCTTCGCCTCAAAGTAGGACGTGGCCAGTTGAGTCGGATCAGCCAGAGCCTGGACGTTCTGAGTGGTGCGGAACTCCGTCATCTGGAGCTCGATGTCCTTGAGCCCCTCCTCGACCTTGTCCTTCTCGGCCTGGAGGCTGGTGACCGTGTCAGTCATTCCGCCGCGCACCCGCTCCAGGTTGGTATCGACGTAACGTTCTGACAACCTGTTGGCCGCGGCGGCGGCGATGACGGGATCACGCGAGATGAAGCTGACCTCAATCGTGCGGGTGCCGGACACCGGCGACACGTCCAGCCGCTCGAGGAACGAGTCCACGAGCTGGTCCTGCATCGAGCGACCTGCGTTTTCGGTCGGGATCTCCGCCGGATTCGCGCCCGCGGGAATGGGTTCCGGCTCCGGCTGTGCTCCGCCAAACAGGCCCCGAATCGGCTTCAAGATTCGCGCGCCGATTGAAGAGACGGCACCACCGAAACCTGTCGGGGCGGCTCCCTGGCCATTGAACTCAGGATTGTTCGCGAGATCCAGCGGTCCGATCACCTCGGCCACGAGATCGCGGCTGCGCAGCAACTGCATCTGCGTCTCGAGTTCAAGGTCGTTGTCGGCCATCATCGTGTCGTACGACGACTGCAGCGGCAGCAACTGGGGCTTGTCGACCTGGACAACGGCGCTCGCCGCATACTCCGGCGTCGTGGTCATCGTCTGCACGACGCCTGCGAGCACAACCACGACCAGCACGGTGAGGACGACCTTGCGATAGCGATACAACACGCTCAGGCGGTCGAGCAGGTGCACTTCGCCTTCGTGCGCGCCATGGCCGCCCGGCAGTCCTGCCACGGGCGCCGCGGGCGCGGGCGGCTCTATCAGCGTGTCTTTGCGATCCCCAAACATGTGTCGGCTCTAACGAATACTGCTCGTCGGCGCAGGCGGCTGCTCCACGACCGGGGCGATGGGGGTGACGACGGCGGTGACGCCGGCACTCGCGGCGCTTTGAACCGCGGAGGCGGCAACGTTCCCGGCGACATCCGGAATGAACACCGGCAACGCGTTTGACATCCGCACAAACGTGGCGACCGTCTCACCGGGAGCGACCGTGAACGGATGCCCGAGCGCGAGCACGCTGCCGGCCTGTTCGCTGGCGTATTCGATGACGTAGGAACCACCTGCCACATTGTTGAAAGTGAATTCACCCACCGCGTTCGTCTGCGAGAGGAACTCGATCTGTCCGGTGACGGTATTGCGCAACTGCACGGTGGCATCAGTGATGGCCGTGTTGTTGGCCGTCCACAGATAGCCGACCACCGATGTGCTGCGGGCGCTGGCTGCGCCTGCCGTCGTGAGACCGCTGGCGGCTGCGCGCTGCGCCGCGCGGGATGCCCGAATGGCAGCAGCGGCCTTGGTCGTCGCGGTCATCGGGCCTGTCGGCACCACCGGAAGCTGCTGGGACACGGCGCGCGCAGCCGTCGACACAGGCGGCAGGGGCGGACGCGCCTGACCGAACGTGACGACCGGCATCAGCAATGTCGCGGATGCCACCACGGCAGCTAACTGCTTGCGCTTCATGTCATCTATAGTCATATATCGACAGGTTCCAGTACGGCAAGGCCCCGCAGGGGGACGTGTCGGAGTCGACGGCGGAGGATTTCGTGGCGAAATCCGACGCCATTCAGCGATCATTGGCGAAACTACATGACGGATAACTCTTTATCCATCAATGCTTTAAATCAAGTAATACCCGAGCGATTCCTGACCGGTCCCGTTGACCAGCTTACAATGCCCTTGCAACTTCTCGGCCAAAGGAACGCCGGAGAATAGTGTGGACGACATGGAACTCACCCCCGACACACGCGTATCCCCCCACCCTGACGTCGTGTGGCGACTCGTCGAAGGCGAAGTCGTCCTCCTCAACGTGATGTCCGGGCAGTACTACAGCCTCGACGAAGTCGGTTCCCGTGTCTGGAGCCTGCTGCCCCAGGACGGCATCACGCTTGGGGCGCTGCGCGATCAACTGCTGCAGGAGTTCGACGCGACGGCGGCGCAGGTCGACACCGACCTGCAGGCGCTGTTCTCGCGCCTCCACGGTGCGCAGCTGACTGTCAGCGCATGAGTTGGCCGTGACCGGCCTTGCGGGACTCGTGCGGCGGCGCGGGGATGACCGCCGGGATGTCGAGTCTGTCGTCGCGATGCTGGCGTGTGTTGGCCCAATTGCGGCAGCCACCGTCGAGCAGTCCGGGCCGGCTGTGCTGGGCATCGTCGGCGGGAAGGTCGAACGCCCGACACCTGACACGGTGCGTTTGACGTGGGATGGCCGCCTGGACGCCGACGCGTCTTCGTCCCGCGTACCGACGCCGCTCGACATGATGACGCGCGGGCCGGCCGCGCTTGCAGACATCATCGGCGACTTTGCCCTCGCCGCCTGGTGGCCGGCGACCAGGCAGCTGTGCCTCGCGCGCGATCCGTTCAGTACGAGACCCCTGTTTTACGCGTCGACGCCTGATGTGTTCTGGTGGGGACCGTCAGTGGCCGCCGTGCTCGCGCCCGGATGGCTGCCGGTTGCCGCCAACGAAGGGTACTTCGCGGAGTACCTCGCGTTGGCGCCGGTGTCGCTCGCTGAGACGCCGGTGTGCGGCGTCCATCGTCTGCCGCCCGCATCGTCGGTGGTGCTGCGCTGGGAGCAGGAGCCTGTCGTTGAGCGGAACTGGAATCCGATTGTCTCCGAGGAACGCGCGATCAGCGAGGCGGACGCGACACACGAACTGCGCCGGCTGCTGCGGCAATCGGTGATCGCGCGCCTTGTCCCCGCTGCAGGACGCCCGGTCAGCGCGCAACTGAGCGGCGGCCTCGACTCGTCCGCGGTGGTGGGCGTGGCCGCTCACGACGCCGGCGCGCGCGTGTCGTCCTACTCGCTGGTATTTCCGGGTGTGCCGCTGGCTGACGAGTCGCCGTACATCGACGCCATGGCGGCGCACCTGCACCTGCCCGTGACCCGAGTGGCGTACCGCAAGGGCGACACCATCGGCTGGTCGATGTTCGAGTCCGCTGTGCGCGCGCTGGCGTTGCCGGAGATCCCGACCGGCGAGTACATGATGGCGCCGCTCATGCGCGCCGCGCACGCCGACGGTCACGGTGCCATGCTGACCGGCCTCGGAGGTGATGACTGGCTGACCGGCAGCCTGTTTCATGTCACCGATCTGGTGCGCCGGGGGCAATGGGTGTCGGCCATGCGGTTCGCGCGTGAGTACCGCACCGTCCCCTGGCTCGATCCCGGTGGGCTCGTCACGTTGCGCTCTGCCACGCTGCCGCTGCTGCCCGAGTGGCTCAAGCGCCGGGTGCGCGCGCACCGAACGGCCGTGCATGACGCGCCCTGGTTGACCCGCGCCTTTGTCGAACGCACGCAGCTGGCTGCGCGAAGGCGCGCGACCTGGGACACGGTGCCGCCGACCCGGTCCCACGTGGTGCGTGAGTCACTCGCGCGCCTGTGGTCGGGCGACCTGTCGCACGGCCGTGAAGCGATGCATCGTGTCGCGCAGGACGCCGGGCTCGAGCTCCGCCACCCGTTTTTTGATCGCCGACTCGTCGAGTTCCTCCTGGCCCTGCCCGACGACCTGCGCATGCGGCACGGCCGGCAGCGCTATCTGCTGCGGCAGGCTTGCGCGGATGTGTTGCCGCCGCCGGTGCGCGATCGTCAGGACAAGCCGGTCTTCGACCGCGTGCAGTGGGATGCGCTCCACGCGGCCGATCCCGACCGCCTCCTGCGTGAGCCGCTGCAGGTGGAAGACCGTGGCTGGGTCGTGCGTGGGGCGGCCGCCGCCATGTGGGCCCGCGTGCGACACGCGCTCGATGAACGGCGCACGTGTGAAGACCCCGCGCTCGGCGCGTTGTGGCAGGTGCTCGGCGCAGAGGCGCTGTTGCGTGGTTTATCATCGCGAGGCGCCTGATGTCGCTGCAGTACGACGAACACCGGCAGTACCTCGCTGACACGCGACGCCTCGATGCGTTTGCGCGCGCCCTTGCCGGCACCGTGCGACCCGGCGACGTCGTTGTTGACATCGGTTCGGGCACCGGCATTCTCGCCCTGCTCGCGCTCCAGGCCGGGGCCGCGCGTGCGTACGCCATCGAGGGCGGCGGCATGATCGACGTCGCGCGTCGGATCGCGGCCGACAACGGCGTGTCCGACCGCCTCACGTTCCTCGCCGGACATTCCACTCGCCTGGATCTCCCCGAGTCCGTCGATGTGATCGTCAGCGACCTGATCGGGCGGCTTGGATTCGAGGCCGGAGTGATGCAGTACTCGGCTGACGCCGTGCGCCGATGGCTGAAACCCGGCGGTCGTGTTGTGCCCTCGGCGATCCAGACCTGGGTGGCTCCGGTGCA
>CBINOO010000107.1:0-13464 GCA_966252305.1 uncultured Acidimicrobiia bacterium | reverse complement strand
CCTGTGCAAGTGCGCGACGGATGGCGCTGATGCCTTCTACACGGGCTGGATTGCCGACACGATCGACAAGGCGATGGCTGCCAACGGTGGCCTGATCAGCAAGGCGGACCTCGCGGCGTACGAAGCCAAAGAACGCCAGGTCGTGCGCGGCACCTTCCTCGGTTACGACATCATCTCGATGCCACCGCCCAGCTCCGGCGGCACGGCCATCGTCGAGATGCTGAACATGCTCGAAGCACTCGAGGTTCAGAAGCTTCCACGCCTGTCAGCCGAAGCGATTCATCTGACGACCGAAGCCCGCCGCCGCGCATTCCTTGATCGCGCGCGCTACCTCGGGGACGCCGATTTCGTCGAGGTGCCCGTCGCGCGCCTCACGTCCAAGCCACATGCGAAATCGCTCATCGCCACGATCGACCCGAAGAAGGCGTCCAACTCCGTCGAGTTGGGCAAGGACATCGTGACGGCTGGAATCGAGGAATCTGACGAGACGACGCATTTCTCCGTGGCGGATCGCAACGGGATGGCCGTGGCCCTGACGTACACACTCGAAGGCGGCTACGGATCACACGTGGTGATCCCCGGCACGGGCTTCCTCCTGAACAACGAAATGGGCGACTTCAACAAGAAGCCCGGCACCACCAATCTCACCGGCGATATCGGCACACCGGCGAACGTGATCGCACCAGGCAAGCGCATGCTCAGCTCGATGACGCCGGTGATCGTTGAGCGCGCGGGGCGGCTTGTGCTCGTCACCGGTTCGCCCGGCGGCCGCACGATCATCAACACGTCACTGGACGTGGTGCTGGGCGTGACCGCGTGGGGCCTCACCGGCCGCGAGGCGGTGGACGCGCCGCGGATGCACCATCAGTGGCTGCCCGATCGGTTGTCCATTGAGGAGGGCGGCGTCACTGAGCAGGTGCTCGGCGCGCTCAAGGCGATGGGACACGACGTGCGCGTGGGCGGCCGCCAGGGCTCCGCGCAATCGATCTGGGTACACCCGACGACGGGCGTGATGTACGGAATTGCCGACATGCGCAGCCCGGATGCCAAGGCGTCCGCGCCGCCGGGACGGTAAGACCACCCGGACAGCTCAACGAATCCAGAACCGCAGGTCGCGGATCGTCAGGTCACTGGGCCTCTCAGCGCCGGGCAGCGTCACGCGGAGCAGGTATCCGCCGCGCGGCAGATCAGCAGTCGGCAACATCAGCCGTAACGGCGCGATGCCGTTCACAAACGCGGTCCCGTCAACGCTGCCGGAGACGCGCGAGAGGTTTCTCCCGCTGTCGTGCAGCACGTCAGCGGTCCAGCGCACGGGCCCCTCGCCCTTGTGACGATACAGCTGGGCGAGCACGACCGCGGTGTCGGAAGCGTCAAACACGCGTTCGCTCGTAAGTGTCTCCGGCACCACGGCCGCCTCACCTGTCGCTGCCTGCGGAACCGCAGGCGCCACATGCACGGCCAGCGTCGACAGCGACACCGGCGCCTTCTTGAACTCCGGCACGTCGACGTCGACAAAGACACTGCCGGTTGCGCGGGTTGACCTGATGAACGCGCCGATGCGCAGTTGATACCGACCGGGCGGCAGGTCGAGATGCGCGGGGATTTCAAAGCCAATCTGGGACGCCGGACCCGGACGCAACGTCAGGTCTGCGGTGAGCTCGCGGGCCCCACGTGGACGACCGTCCTGTGTGAATGCGTGCACGGTCAGGTCGACCTTCTCGGTGCGCGAGACCTCTCGGGCCTCGAACTCGTGCCGCACACCGAGCGTGACGGACACACGCGCCTCCTTGCGTCCTGCAAGCGGAAACACGCCCGCCCACGCCTGGAGCGGCAAGTCGCTTTTGGGGAGCAGGCCACTGATGGCTTTTGCCATGGGCGCGCGAGCCGCAGCCGCCGCCTCCTTTGCGTCGCGTGCCGGCGACGCTTCGTTGTACCCATTCCGCGCACGCACGGTCAGATCAGGCCGGTTCGGCAACCGAACCTCAAGCCTGCGGAACTTGCCTTCGCGGCGTGAGTTGTCCGAGCGCACGCCCAACACGTAGTACGAGGCGTTCTCGATGAACACCTGCTCGACGGCCTCGGTGAGATCGTTGGCGTCCAGTGCCGCGCGACCGCCCGTTGATTCAGCGAGACCGCGCAGATAGCGCTGCTCGAGACCAGGGACACACGTGGGCGGCGGATTCGGCACGGTGTCGCCAGGTGTCGCAGCCGCGGCCGCCGGCGGCACACGGAGGCCGCAGATATCCAGCGCGTAGACGTTGACGTTGCTGCGTTGCGCCGCGCGCAGGGCCCGGTTGAAGCGATCGACCAGGTCACGCTGGTTGGCGGCCGCTGACACCGCATTCAACTGATCCGGGCCGATCAGGACAGCCTCCGACGCCTGTTCTGGATCCATCGGCACACCCTGCCCGATGTACACCAGCGTCTTGCGCCGCTGCGGAAGGGCACTGAGCGACTCGGCCACGGCCTCGATCGTCTCAACGGACCCGAAGTACGCCATCACGTCAGTGTCCGGACCTTCCGGCAGGCGTCCCATGTCGCGACCACCACTGTTGAACGACTGCACCGCTCTGCGCAGGCGTGCCTTGTCACCGGTGTAGTCCTGCGATTTGCGAATGTCCTGCGTGAACACCACCGCCGCCAGATCGCTGGGGCCCATGCGATTGATGAACTCCGTCGCGGCCTCGCGCGCGGCCCGCAGGGCCGCGAGGTTCGACTGCGCCGTCGCATCATCCATCACCAGCACAAACAGCCGCCGGTCATCGAGCGTGTCGTTCCTATGGACGTCCGGCGCCACCTCGCGAATCCACGACGTCGCAAACGAGGACGCGTCCGGAAAGTCGACGGCGGCAAAGGTCCCAATCTCCTGCGGGTCACCGTCTTCCCGCACCAGGAAATCCGAGGCGCTCAGACCGCGCACCGGTCGGCGGTTGGCGTCAAAGACCGACACGTCGACGTACACGAGGTCCACTGAGGCTCGAAATTGTGGAGGCGCCTGCTGACCGGCCACAACGATGGTCAGACCCGCCGCGAGGGCGAACGTGGCCAGGCTTCGACGCATAAGGAATAGTAGAATCCGGAGAGCCAGCCACGCCAGAGGTCAGCCGATGACTCGCGCACGACGTGTTCCACGCAGTGTTCTCGCGATGGCAGTTCTTGCCTGCGCCGTTGCCGGAGCAGCTCCGGTGCTGACGCAGGTCATCAACCAGCTGCCCATTCCCGAACGCCAGCTACCGGTCTTTCGAGGCGATGCGCACTTTGTGCGTGTGGACGCCTACCCCACCAACAAGGATGGCGCCGTCATTCGCGGACTCACGGCCGACGACTTCGAACTGACCGAGGACGGTGTCCGGCAGAAGATCGATTCCGCCCAGTTCGTCGAATACGACCGCTGGTCTCCCGGCGCCGAACCGCCGGACCCGGTCGACCAGCGCGAGTCGTTCCGGCTGGCCGCTGATCCGAGCTACCGGGTGTTTGCGGTGTATGTGGATCGCATCTCGCGACAGAGCTCGTTTTTCCTGCGGCAGCCACTGATCGACGTGCTGACGCGGGAGATTGGCCCGCGAGACCTCTTCGGGCTCATCCTCTCCACACAGGAAGCCAGCGACATCGTCCTGGGGCGTTTCACGCCGGGCATGCAGGCCCAGCTGACGCGATTTCTGCAGACGCTCAACCACAACGACCCGTTTGACATGGATCCGGTCGAGCAGCAGCTGCTCAAGTGCTTTGGCTCAGGAGCAGGGGAGATGATCGGGCGCTGGCGGACGGACAACACCTATCGCGATCTGGAAGGACTGATCACCATCCTCGGGACGCTGCGTGATGAACGCAAGAGCCTGATCTTCATCACGGAACACATGCCGGGAACGGGGCTCCGATCGAGGGGCGGAGGCACGCCGCCCGTCACCGGAGGCATGCGCGGCACACCACCGGCGCCACCCCGTCCGCTGCCTGGCGCAGGCGGTTTGTCTGCCGGCATCTTCACGCCCAACTACGACAGTGCCGGCGCGTGCCAGATGCTCGGTTCCTCGATCCCCGAAACGACTATCGAGCGTTATGAGGCGCTGATTGATCTGGCCCGGCGCATGAACGTCGCGATCAACCCGGTGAACCCGGAAGGGCTCACCATGCGCACCAACTGGGACAACGGCTACCTCCGCCAACTGGCCGAAGAAACCGGCGGCATCGCCATCGTCAATAACAACAACATCAAGGACGGGCTGCAGCGGATCAAACACGACATGCCCGGCTACTATCTGCTCGGCTACTACACGTCCAACACGAAGTGGGACGGCAAGATGCGCACGCTGAAGGTGAAGCTCACATCCACCGGCGACACCGTGCGCGCGCGCTACGAATATCAGGCGCCGTCCGCGGAGGATGTTGCGGCCATGCGGGCTGCCGCCGAGCGGCCACCGATCCCCACCGAGCCAACCGATGAGGAGCTGGCGATGGGCGTACTGGCGCGACTGCGTCGGGACGCGGTGCTGCACATCCATGGCGTGCGACGAGGCGCGTCCCTCTTGGTCAACGTCGAGGTGCCGCCCGTCGATGCCGCGCAATGGCGGACAGGCGGCACGGTTTCGGTGACCGCGACGGATGCGCAGGGACGCGCGATCAGTGGGGACGCGACACTTGCCGCCAATGCTCGAGGCGCGCAGGTGGAACTGTTGGTGGGGACGGCGGATGTGGGGCCGTGGCGCATACGCGCGCAACTGTCGAATACGTCGACGTCGCTTGAAGATCTCTCCAGGGTCACGGATGAAAACGGGACCGCCAACAACGCGCTGTTGTTTCGAGCCGGGCCACAAGCTGCAGCCCCGTTTCACCCGGTCGCCGATCCCCAGTTCTGGCGCAACGAACGTGCGCGCATCGAATGGTGGCTGCCCTCCACGGTCGACACCTCAACACTGAAGGCCCGCCTGCTGCAGCCGTCAGGACGTCCACTGGGATACGAGCCACCTGTCACCACCGAAAAGGCCGATGACGGGACGCGAGTGCGCGTGGAGTTGCGGCTGACCTCCGTTGCCGCGGCGGACTATCTCGTGGAGCTCAGCGCTGACGGCCCTGAGGCGTTTCGCGCATTGCAGGCAATTCGCGTCGTCCGGTGAGCGTGCCCGACGCGGTCGTGACCACCAGGCGCTGGTCCGGCGCGAACACAAAGCTGATGAGTTGCGGCAACCGGTACTGGTAGTGGACCCATCGATCGGCTGAAGCGGCGGTCAGCAGCAGCGGATCTGGTACCGAGTCGCGCCAACCGAGCAGTCGCCGAGGTCCCCATCCGTATTGCAGGAGCATGCGTCCACGCGCGAACTCGAGCAGCACCAGCACCTCGGGATCTCCCTGACCCGTGGCGGTGCCCAGAATCTTTGCGCGGGTGAAGTCACCGTGCGCCTGCCGCCAGTCCTGCCAATACCGCGTCTGGTTCGTCCGCACACGCGCCGGCATTGCAGGGTCCTCGAACGCAAAGGCCTCAATCAACGGCTCGAAATCACCCTTCGCACCAGCCTCGATGATGGCCAGCGTCCGCCGTTCCATGTCTGCGAAGCGCCCGCCGGCCGGCGTCAGTGATCCGAACGTGCCAAACACCGTCGGGTCTTCGGCGTCGGCGGTCAGGCCGTCTGCGGTCGAACCGATGGTGATGGTCCCGCGGTCGGTGCGGTAGGTGCCCGCGAGCGCCTCTCGCTGCGCAGGCGTGGTGGCGACCGGCGTGGGCGGCATCACCACCGGCGCGTCATCAAAGTAGAGTGACTGCAGTTGACGCGGCGTCAGCTGCGGCGCCGGGATCGACGGCTGATTGGTCATCGCAATGATCACGACGCCCTCGTCGATGTAGCGATGAAAATCGGCGGCAAAGATGCCGTTGCCGCCGTTGTGCGAAATGACCGTCGTGCCACGGCGGGTCTGCCGGACGCCCCAGCCGTACGCGTACAACTCGTCGGGTAGCGCGGGCACGTATCCGGTGAGGTAGCGCTTCAGCGCATCGGCCGGCAACACCGACGTCGATTCGAGTGCCAGATGCCAGCGATACATGTCGTCCAGCGACGAGTGAATACCGCCGTTGCCGCGCAGCCACCACCCTGGCCCATCAGGCAACCAGCCGCGCTTGTACACGCGTCCCCACGGATCCCCCTCGGGACCATACCCGATGGGCAACCGGGACAGCGGCCATGCCGGCAGCTGGTAGCCCGTGTCGCGCATTCCGGACGGCAGGAAGAGATGCTCGCGCAAAAACTGCTCGTAACCTTGCCCGCTGACCCGCTCCACGATCGCCGCCGCCAGTGAGTACCCCTCGTTGGAATACTCAAATCGTTCCCCAGGCCTGGAAGCCAGCGGTGCCGCCAGCACGCGCGCCACGAGCGTGTCGCGCTCGATCGGCTGCTCGTCGCCGCCCCCGAGGTCGCCGGAGAATCCCGCGGTGTGCGTCAACAGATGATGGATGGTGATCCCAGCCTTGTCCGCCGGCACACCGGGCAGGTACTTGCTGATCGGCTCGTCCGTCTTCAGCTTGCCCTGGCTCTCGAGCTTGACGATGGCCGCGCCGGTGAATTGTTTGGTGATCGAACCAATCGTGGAGACCATGTCCGGCGTGTATGGCACCGCACCTTCACGGTTGGCCAATCCATACCCCTTGCGAAGCACCACCCGTCCGCCGCGGCTCCAGCGCCCGTCAGCGTCGGCCGTGGCCACGAGTACCGCTCCAGACAATCCGTGCGGCACCAGCGCGGAGAGGTACCGATCAATTCGCTCGGCGGCAGCACCAGTCACGACGGGTGATGCAGGCGCGGGCTGTGCGGCGGGCGCCACGGAAACGATGCAGGCACACACGAGGGCGCAGATCAGTCGCATGATCAGCACTGTGCTCGGCAATTGTGAAGAAGTTATGAATGTGCCTCAGGCAGCGTCACGACAAACGTCGTGCCGTGGCCGGGCGCGCTGGTGACGCTGATACGGCCGCCGGCAGCCTCCACCAGCTGGCGCGCGATTGCCAGGCCCAGACCCACGCCGCCGGTGGTCCGCGACCGTGATGGGTCAACGCGATAAAAGCGATCGAACACGTGCGGCAGATGCTCGGCGGGAATGCCGGGGCCGGAGTCCTGAATCGTGATGGCGGTTCCTTCGGGGACCGCATTCGCACCGAGCTGAATGCTGCCGCCCGCGGGTGTGTGCACCAGCGCGTTGTCGACGAGGTTGCTCAGGACCTGCCGGAGCCGCCCACGGTCGATCCACGCCGCAAGTTCGTTCGGAGCATCGACCTCCACCATGTGGACCCCGAGCGCAGCCGCCCGTGGGGCCGCCTGTCGCCGCACCTGACCCAAGATGTCGGAGACGATGACGCGCTCGGGTGACAGCGGCAGTTGGCGAGCCTCCGCGCGGGCCAGCTCACCAAGGTCTTCAACCAGGCCCTGCAGGTGGGTGACTTCAGCGTGCAGTGTGGCGAGTGTGTTCGGGGTGACGTCGACCACCCCATCCTGCAGCGCCTCGAGGTGACACCGGAGATCGGTCAACGGGGTGCGCAGTTCGTGCGCGATGTCATTGGTGAGGTCGCGTTTGCGCTGTTCCTGCTGCGCCAGGGTATCGGCCATCTCGTTGAAGGCCCGGCCCAGCGATGCCAGTTCATCGTCACCGGCGATGTCGACACGCGTCGACTCCCCGCGACTGACGCGTTGCGCCGCGGTGTGCAAGGCATGGATGGGTCCCAGCACCCGCCGCGCAAGCAAGGCGGTCACCACCGCGACGCCAATAACCACCACCGCCAACGCGATGATGAGCCTCCTCGTGAGTCCGTCCACATCAACTGACGCCGCGATTTCCTTCGGTGGAAGAGGTTCACCCGTCACCCCGCGCCGCGTTTCCTCGATGACTTCCTTGCCGTCAACGACGCGCACCCATTGCTCGACCACGACCTCGGTGGCGAACTGACGTTCAACAGTCCACTGCACCAGCCACGCGCCAAGAGCCAGCGCCAGGACGGCAACGGCCACCAGCCCAAAGAAGACGCGGGTCGTCAGGCTTCGCATGTCAGGCGATATCCCACGCCATGAGCGGTTTCGATGCGCGGCCTTCGTGTGTCACTTTCGGCAAGCCCCTCGAGTTTGCGCCTGACGTTCTTGATGTGCGCGTCGATCGTGCGTTCAGTGCCGTCGTAGGCCTCACCAAACACACGCGCCATCAACTGACCACGGGTCCAGGTGCGATCCGGCGTCGCGAACATGGTCGCCAGCAGCCGGCTCTCGACCGGTGTCAGACGTACGGTGAGGGCACCTGCGGTCAGCGTGAGCGTGTCCGGGCGAAGTGTCACGCCACCGAGCGTCAGCGGCGTTCCAGATGCCGCGTCCGGGTGCGCGCGCCGGAGCACTGCGCGCACCCGCGCCACGACCTCCCGCGGGCTGAAAGGTTTGGTGATGTAGTCGTCGGCGCCAAGTTCGAAGCCGCGGAGGCGATCCTCTTCCGATGCCCTGGCGGTAATCAGCATGACCGGCGTTGACGACGCCGCGCGAACGGCACGGCAGAGGTCGAATCCGTTGACACCTGGAACCATCACATCGACCAGCATCAGTCTGGGCATGGCGGCATCGACGAGCCGCAGGGCCGACTCACCGTCGTGGGCCATGGCCACCGTCAGGCCGTCCCGTTCGAGGTACAGCCGCAGCCACTGCGCAGTTTTCAGATCGTCTTCGACGATCAGCACGTCCATTCGGGCCTATTGTGCCTGAGGTCGCCCGGCAGGCTCTTTGCAACACCTGGAGATGTATGGCGCCGCTCAGTAGAACCCCGCTCGTCGTCGTGTTCGTGCTGGCCGGCGTCCTTCTGCCGACCGAAGGTCGTGCGCAGACCGTGGGCGTCGGTGTGCGGGCAGGGATGACTCTGGCAAACGTCAGCGTGACTGAACCGGGCCTCCTGCCCGGCGAACTGCAGTGGTGCTGTTCGCCGTGGGACGGCACGCGGTGGGACGCCACGGTCGGACTCATTGGCACCGCGGAAGTGCAGCCCGGTTTTCAACTGAGCGCCGAACTGCTGTTCACGCGCCGGGGCTTCCGCATCGACGCCAGCCCCCAGGGCCCGGCAGCCTCCCTGCGCATGTCCTATCTCGAGTTGCCGGTACTGGCGCATCTGGTCGGCGACCTGGTGCATCTGTCCGGTGGCATGACCTTCATGTCACGAACCGGTATCAGTCAGCGGAGCGGCGATAGCGGCGGAGAGTTCCTCTCCGGATCGTCACTGGCGCGCGTGGACGTGGGCCTCGTGCTCGGCGCCGGCCTTCATCGTGGACGCTGGTCGCTTGATGGACGATACGTGCATGGGCTGCGGAACATGCTCCGGGACCCACCGGCCGGGGCCAGACTCGCCAACCGGGCGATGATGCTGATCGCCGGGTTCCGGTTGTCCGGCGAAGACTGTGATCCCCTGCCTCCGCCGCCGAAACCTGTCAGGCGGTAGGGGTCAACGCCGAATCAACTCGACACGGCGGTTTTTCGCACGCCCATCCTCAGTCGCGTTGTCGGCAACAGGCTGCGTGTCGCCTCTCCCCGACGTGCTGAGACGCTCGCCCGAAACGCCACCGGTGTTCACGAGCCACGCGCGGACGGATTCGGCGCGCTGCTGCGACAGCGCGAGATTCGCGGAGGCGGTGCCCGTATTGTCGGTGTGCCCGACGACTTCCAGCCGCAGCGTTGGATCCAGCTTCATGAGGTCGGCGATGGACTGCAACTGCGCGGCGGACTCCACTTTGATCGTGGACTTGCCGGTATCGAACAACACCCCGTAAATGGCGACCTTGCCGTCCTTGACCAGCGCCTCGGCCAGCGCGCCGGCATTCAGAGCCACGTTCTGCACCATCACGGTTTCTTCAACGATGGTCAGTTCGTAGACCTCTCCGCCATTGGAGACGTCCAATGCGATCCACAGCCGGGCGCCGTCAAGGGCCAGCCGGAATGTCGCGCCGCCACCGCCGTTGGACAGGTCGAAGTGCAGCGTCTCGCCCTTCTTGTCAGTAACGGCCCGCTGGTAGTTCCTTCCAATTTCGATTCCGGAGAAGGGCTTGCCGCCATCCTTGATCCAGTACTCGATACGCGTGAAGCGGCCTTCGACGTCTTTGCTCTCATCACCCACGTAAAATTCGTGCGTACCGAAGTCGCGGGCTTCATAGTCGGAGATGTAGTACTGCCCACCGGCCAGCCGCGGCACGACCGGGTGGTCCTTGGCACCTTCCGCATCTGCCTGGGCCCAGGCGGCGCCGGGCCACGACAGGCAGAGCAACACGAGACAGATCCGCATCACCATGCGGAAATCATGCGCCAAGTCGGGCGTGTCTGTCTCGGGTCAATGTGTACCGGGCAAAACTCCAGACGGCCAGCACACCAAAAGCGCCGGCGAGTGGTCCATACGCCCATCCCAGCCACGTCACCGCGGACGCGCGCACGGCGTCAGGAGCCGCGCCCACGGGGAACGTGACCGCCGACAGCGCGAGTCCACCGAGAAACCCTCCAAGCCCGGACGTCACCTTGAACGACAACGCTGACGCGCCGAACAACACGCCGGCCATCCGTTGCCCGGTCGACACCTCAAGCTCATCGGCCACGTCGGCCAGCATCGAGCCGGTGGACACAAACACTGCGGCGGCTCCGATGCCGGCAATGCCGTACCCCGCCAGCAGCGCGGGCATCAGCCACGGCGAGCCGTGCGCTGGAAATGCCGCGAGCTCACGGAGGACCGGCATGACGACCACGGCCGCCGTAAACACGAGCGAACCGATGATCAACACCGGCTTCTTGTCGAGCCGCGCGGCTGCGGCGGTCCATCCTGGAATCGAGATCAGCAAGGCTCCGATCCCGACGAGGTACACCAGCAGGATCTGTGACGCCGGCAGTCGCCAGAAGTAGGTGTAGAGATGGATCGACAGCGTCTCCTGCACACCTCGCATCGTGCCAAACGCGACCAGCCCAATCACCAGTGCCCTGAACGAAGGGTTGGCCAGCGCGAGGCTCCAGTCCTTCCACACCGCCCGCCAGGACAATGGCGACGACACGCTGGACGCGGACGGCAGTTGCGGAATCCGCCTGTGTGTGGCGACGCCCGCAACAAGGGCCGTGACGGCCGCCAATGTGCCGCACACGATCGCGAAGCCGGGATACGCGGCGGGATTTAATTGCCCGTTGGCAAATTCCGGCGTCGCGCGGAAGAACCAGCCCCACCCGATCGCCAACATGACGGCGAGGCCTCCCAGACTGAACGCGGTGCGCACGCCGACGATGGATGTCCGCTCGGTGTAGCTGCTCGACAGTTCGGCGCCCAGCGCCAGATACGGCACATGGAACATCGTCATCGCGGTGCGCGCGGTCATGGCCGTCACGCCAAGCCAGATCCACAGCCACATGCCGGAGGCGCCCGACGGCGGCATGAACATCGCCACGTACGACAGTCCGAGCGGAACGGCGGCTACGTACATGAAGCCGTGCCTGCGACCAAATCTCGAGCGCGCACGGTCCGAGATGGAGCCCATCAGGGGATCGGTGATCGCATCCCAGACCGTGGCGACGAGCAGGACAAAGCCCACCGGCGCCGCAGGCGCGCCCAGCAGCTGCGTGTAGAGGAAGAACACGAAGTTGAACGCCGCGGTCTTGATGCCTTCCGTGAACTGACCAACGCCGTACCCGAGTTTGACCGGCAACGGGACCGGCTCGTACGCTTTCACGCCCCGCAATTTGACACAGCGGTCGTCAATTGGCTACGCTCGGAAACGTCATGGCGCTGTCGCTGCACCATCTCCACCATCATCACGGTCATCTGACCGGCCGGTGGAGTTGCGCCTGACGCAGTTCGAATTCCCACGATTTCGACTCACGCACACCCCGCCGGCCCCGGCGGGGTTTTGTGTTTTCAGGCCCTGCCGCACCGCGCACAACACGAACGAACGAGGCAGAGGCACATGGATTTTTCAAGACTCAACGGGTTGATACCGGCAGTCATTCAGGACGCCGAATCGGGTGAGGTCCTCATGGTGGGCTTCATGAACGACGAGGCCTGGCGCCGCACGCTGGAATCCGGCTACGCCACCTTCTTCTCGCGATCGCGCAACACACTCTGGCAGAAGGGTGAAACGTCAGGCAACCGCCTGGCTGTCACCGAGGTGCTGACCGACTGTGACAACGACAGCGTGGTCATCAAGGCCCGGCGGGAAGGCAGCGGACTGGTCTGCCACCTCGAACGACGCAGCTGTTTTGTCCCGCTGGACACGGAGGTGGGGCGATGAAGCTGCGACTCGGCATTCCCAAGGGCTCCCTGCAGGACGCCACCGTACAGTTGTTCGCGCGCGCCGGTTTCAACGTCTACGTCTCGTCCCGTTCGTACTTTCCGACGATCGACGACCCCGAGATCGAGTGCATGCTCATCCGCGCGCAGGAAATGGCGCGGTATGTCGCCGATGGCGTGCTGGATGCCGGCCTGACCGGGCAGGACTGGATCGCCGAACACGACGCGCTCCGGCGCGCCGACGATGCGCCGCCGCTGGTCGTACCCGTGGCCGACCTGGTCTACGCCAAGCAGTCGTTCGGCAAGGTCCGGTGGGTGCTGGCCGTTCCCGAAGACTCGCCCTACCAGACGCCGCAGGATCTGGAAGGCAAGACCATCGCCACCGAACTGGTCAAAGCCACCGAATCGTACTTCCGGCGTCAGGGGGTCAACGTCAACGTTGAGTTCTCGTGGGGCGCGACCGAGGTCAAACCTCCGGTCCTGGCCGATGCGATCGTCGAGGTCACGGAAACCGGGTCGTCGCTGCGGGCCAACCGGCTGCGCGTGATCGACACGCTGATGGAATCCAACACGCAGCTCATCGGGAATCCCACGTCACTCGCGGACCCGTGGAAGCGGACCAAGATCGACAACATCGCGCTGCTGCTGCGCGCGGCCATCGAGGCACAGGGCCGGGTGGGCCTGATGCTGAACGTCTCACGCGGCGACCTGTCGACCGTGCTGTCGCTGCTGCCGGCCCTGCAGCGGCCGACCATTTCCCCTCTCAGCGATGACGACTGGGTGGCGGTCAACACCATCATCGAGGAACGGACGGTGCGCGAATTGATCCCGCAGCTCAAGGCGGCGCGCGCGCAGGGCATCGTCGAGTATCCCCTCAACAAGATCGTGCTGTGATGCGCATCATCGACGCGGCAGATGAATCGCGGCTCTCGCGCCTGGTCGCCCGCGACCAGGCGCGTGACCCGCGCGTGGAAACCCAGGCGGCGCGCATCGTCGCTGACGTGCGTCGCCGCGGCGATCGCGCGCTGGATGCCTGGGCGCAGCGCCTCGATGGCGCGGCGCCCAGGCGGCTGTCGCGCGCGGAGCTGCGCGCGGGGTGGCGGGCCACCCCGCGCGAGGTGCGCGCGGCGATCCGCGCCGCCATCACCCACGTCCGCGCCGTCGCGGTCGCCCAGCGACCGCGACCGGCGACCGCCCGTCCGGCGCCCGGCG
>CBINOO010000106.1:0-13920 GCA_966252305.1 uncultured Acidimicrobiia bacterium | reverse complement strand
CGAGGACACGCCCGGGACCGCGCCCGTGACCGTGATTTCCTCGACCGCGTCCATGCGCGGCGTCACCATCGAGAAGAAGCCGTCGGTCGACTGCAGGGCGTTGCCCGTGCCGACGCCGTCAATCGTGATGTTCACAGTGTTGTTCGGCAGGCCGTTGATCAGCGAGTTGCGCGGACCACCGGTCGTCGACACGCCCGGCAGCATCGCCACCGAGTACAGCGCGTTGCGCGAGACAAGCGGCAGCTCGGAGAGCTGCTCGGTCGACAGCGTCGTGGTGACCGCGGGCGACTGGGTCTGCACCAGCTCGGCGCCGGCCTTGACCTCGATCGTTTCGGAGAGCGCGCCAATTTCGAGTTTCGCCGTGACGTCGGCGGTGCTGGCCGTGACGAGACGCACTTCGTTGGCGACGAACGTCTTGAAACCGGTCAACGACACGGTCACGGTGTAGGTGCCCGGCTGCAGGCCGGGGAACGAGAAGCGGCCCGTCGAGTTGCTCACAGCCTCGATGGAGACGCTCGTGCCGTTGTTCTTCACGACAACGGTGGCACCAGGAATGGCGCCGCCGTCGGTATCAACGACCACGCCCGAGAGGGTCGCGGTCGACGTGCTCTGGGCAAACGCAGGAGCGCTTACGCCCAGCACGAGGAGTGCGGACAGTAGTACACGTACGAGTCTTGCTGACATTGTTGTTTCCATCCTCCAATCCGGACCTGCACCTACCGGGTACGGCCCAGGGGTGAGCCGTCTCCGGTAAATTCCGGATGACGACCACTTTATTGGGTGGAAATGCACATGGTCAACACTTACGGACAGGGGGGAGTATCCGCGAAAGACCTGATTTGAGGGATCGATACCGGTTTTGGCGTGTCAAAACAAAAACGGGCGGGACCAATGGTCCCGCCCGTGTCCGGTGTGTTCGATTACGGCCGAGAACGGCCGCGGGGTGTTACCAGTTGATGCGCCAGACGATCTGGCCGATCCGGCCGCCGGGGTCGGCGGTGGTGTTGACGTCGGTGTAGGCCGAGGTCACGCGGAAGATGTCGGCATCGCCGCCCGGATTGAGCTGGTGGTTGAAGTTGATGTTGTTGAAGGCGTTCATGACTTCAAACATCACTTCGATGTTGGCCCGGCTCAGGAAGGGGAACGCCTTCTTGACGCGCAGGTCCACACGGGTGAACAGCGGCCCGTTCAGGTTGATGTCCGGCGCGTTGCAGTCGCCGCGGTAGACGGCGATGCAGCCGTTGCCGCTCGACGGCTTGATGTACCGGCCGGTCGGCACCCCGAGGTCACTGTAGCCGGTCGCCGTGGTGGCATCGCTGTTGTACGCGCGGCGGGTGTTGTCGATGATGTCCTGCGGCATGCTGTACACCCCCAGCAACTGCCCGGCATCGTCGCGGTAGATGCGGATCTTGAACTCATTCTGGAGTTCCTCCGCCGTCATGCCGACCAGGACCGCGTTCGTGATCCGGTACCGCTGCGTCTGCACGCGGGCGTTACCCGACAGTTCCCAGTTGCCCAGCAGGCCGTTGACGATCGGGTGCAGGTTGCTGCCGAAACGCCGGCCGCGGCCGACGGGCAGTTCCCACGTCCACTGCGCCTTCAGTTCGTGCGGCGCGCCCGTGTTGTCCACCTCCAGGCGATCGAGCCGGAGCGTCTGGTTCGACGACGTCTTGCTGATGCCGTAGGTGTAGCTGGCACTGGCCAGGAAGCCGCGCGACAGGCGTCGACGCAGTTCCACCTGGAGGCTGTTGTACCGGGTGAAGTCGCGGTCGGTCACCACATTGGTGCCCGAGGCCGACGGGTTGAGGACGAAGAAGTTCGCCGGCAGTCCCGCCGTCAACGCGTTGGCGCGGAACGCCGTCGTATCGAGCGCCGTGGCCGCTCCCGCCAGCGCGGGCTCCAGGTCGCTGAAGCGCTGCACGAACGTCGGGTTCGAGTACTGGCTGGCCGTGTAGCGCGCCGGGTTGGTGACATCCGCGCCGGACCGGCCACTCAGGTAGGCCTGGTGGATGGGCAGGGGCGACGTACCGGGCACGCCCGTGTACGCGAACGTCGCGCCGCGGCCGGCCGCGATGTTGGCCTTGAGATTGGCCTGCGCCTTCAGGAACTCATCGTAGAAGCCGTTCTCGAAGATCGTGCGCTCGTTCCAGTTCTCTTCCGCCCAGCGGTAGAGGCTCTTGTTGCCGACGTAGCGGACTTCCATGGCCGTGTCCGCGCCCAGCGAACGCTGGAAGCCGACCGAGTAGGAGTGCACACGCGGCGTGCGCAGATCCGGCTGGAAGATCTGGATGGCCTGCGCCGTGGTCGCCGCCAGCGGATACACCGGCGCTTCGGGGAACGCCGGCGCGCCGAGACGGTCGCGCTGGCTGAAGAGCACGGGCCACGACTCACCGGGACACACGATGCAGAAGCCCGTGGTCGAGTTCCGGTTTGCGTTGATCGTACCGCCGGGGTTTGCGCCGACGCTGCCGGTGAACCGGTCGAAGCGCTCGACGTTGTAGGTCATCGAATAGCCGCCGCGCAGCGTCGCCGTCTCGGGATCACCGAGGACCGAGCGCAGCCAGCCGTCCTGCACGTTCGGCCGCCACGCGAAGCCCGCGTTGAAACCGATGTCGGTCCAGTTGGTGTTGTGCGTCTTGGTGCCCGGCTCGAACGGGTAGTACTGCGGATTCGCCTTGCCGGTCAGAGTGCCCGGCATGAACAGGTTGCACGCGCGGCCGCCGACGCCGTTGCCCAGACCTGAGATGCCGCACAGGTCTTCCATCGTGGACGTCGAGAAGGTCGGCGTCACGGCCGTGAACGGCAACTGCACATCCCAGCGGAGCCCGCCGGTCAGGGTCAGCGTCGGCGTCACGCGCCAGGAATCGGACGCATACGCCGCAAACGCGTACTGCTTGGCCTTCTGCGTCAGGTCGCCCAGGTAGACGTACTTGCCGGTGGACGCGTCAAGACGCGCCGTGCCGTTGATGGCGTTCACGCGGCCGGTGAGGAGCGCGTAGAGCGCGCGCGCATCGTTGAGCTGCGCGTTGGACGCGCCCGGGAAGTTGGTGGTGTTGAACAGGCCAATCGCCGGATCAAAGGTCGTGTTGAACCCGAGGATCGGGTTCGAGACCGCGTCGTAGCTGTTGGTGCGGTTGTGCACGCCCGAGAATGACCCACCAAACGTCAGGCTGTGCGCGCCCTTGAGCCAGCTCAGGTCGTTGCTCACGCTCCACGTCGTCGTGTTGCGCGGCGCCGAGTTGACACGTGTCGACGCGCTGGTCACGGCCGTGCCTGCGATGTTCGGGAACGAGAGCGCGTACCCGCCCTGATCCTCGAACATGCCCGGGTTGATGTTGGCGAAGAAGTCGTTGGGCGACCACTGCCATCCACCCTTGAACTCGTTGACCATGTTGGTCGAGAGCGTCGAACGCAGACCGATGGAGCCGGTCGTGCGGTACGAGTTCTGCTCGCCGTTGTTGAGGAATCCCGGGAACCGGGGTTCGGCGCTGTTGAGGAAGTCGCTGTTGTTCAGGAAACGCTGCCAGTAGTACGTCGCCGACAGCCGGTGTTTGTCGGTGATGTTGAAGTCGAGGCGCCCGGTGGGCGCGTACTGGTTGAGCTTGCCCTGGAACTGCACGCGATAGTCCTGCGTGTTCGGGTCGGAGGTCGCCACCAGCGCGCCGGTCGTCTGCGTGGCCGCATGGATGCGATCGAGGATGGAGGCCACCGTCGGGTCCACGGCTGAGACCTGGCCGTTGGCCGCCGCGAGCGCGAGCAGGTTCACGGTCTGCACCGTCGGGACGCCGCCCACGACGCGCTCGTAGCTGAAGATGCCCGCGCGCGCCGAGTCACGCAACACGTTGCGCGTGCGCGACACCGACGAGGGCTGGTAGAAGTGCTCCATGTTCAGGAAGAAAAACGCCTTGCCGCGTCCATCAAAGCCGGGCAACACGAGCGGACCGCCAATGCGGCCGCCGTACTGATGCTGCTTGATGTCGTTTTTCGGCAGGCCTGCTTCTGCGTCGAAGAAGTTGTTCGAGTTGAAGCGGCTGTCGCGCCAGTAGTGATACAGGCTGCCTTCGTACTGGTTCGAGCCCGACCGCGTCACGAACGAAATCTGCGTCGAGCCCGAGCCGGCGCCGACGCCCGGCACCGCGCCCGTCACGGTGATTTCCTCGACGGCATCCATGCGTGGCGTGACCATCGAGAAGAAGCCGTCGCCCGACTGCAGCATGTTGCCCGTGCCGACGCCATCCACCGTGATGTTCACGGTGTTGTTGGGCAGGCCGTTGATCAGCGAATTGCGCGGGCCGCCGGTCGTCGACACGCCGGGCAGCATCGACACCGAGTACAACGCATTACGCGAAATCAGCGGCAGCTCCGACAGCTGCTCGGTGGACAACGTGGTCGTGACGGCCGGCGACTGGGTCTGCACCAACTCGGTGCTGGCCTTCACTTCCACGGTTTCGGTCAACGCGCCAATCTCCAGGCGCGCGGTGACGCTGCCCGGACGGGCCGCGAGCAGACGGACGTCATTGGCGACGAAGGTCTTGAACCCGGTCAACGAGACGGTGACCGTATAGGTGCCGGCATCCAGGCCGGGGAACGAGAACTGTCCTGACGCATTCGAGACCGCTTCCGCGGTCACGCTCGTCGCATTGTTCTTGACGACGACGGTGGCGCCGGGAATGGCACCGCCGTCCGTGTCGACGACCACGCCTGACAGCGACGACGTGGACGAGCTCTGCGCAAAGGCAGGGGTGCTGGCCAGTGCCAGCAGGAGTGCGACGTACACGAACCTCACACAACGATCGAACATCTGTTTGGTGTCCTCCTGCCGTGGGGAGCCACGGCACCATCCAGCGTTCTCGGGTCAATACGGGAGTGCAACGGAATGGTGTCGAGCCGCACCCGCGCGTGGCGAAAGCGTCCACGCTCGCGCGCTCGCGTGTCCGCTTGTGGAAATGTGGAAATGAGGAAATGAGGAAATGAGGAAATGAGGAAATGGGGAAATGGGGAAATGGGGAAATGGGGGAATGGGGGAATGGGGGAATGATCCCGTCAGCGGGAGGTGGGCGGGAAGCGGGCTCGGGTCGTCGCTCTTGCGCGGCCGAAGATGTTCCGAAGTTGGGTGGCCTCGTCCAGCAGTGCAGCGAGCCTGTCAGCCACCATGGCGTCGCGATTGGTGGCACGTAACACCTCAAGCCAGTGCACCGTCTCGTCGGCTTCTTCATGAACGATCTGCAGCTTGGCCGCGAATTCGCGCACCGAACGTGCGCGGCGCATGGCCCGATGATTCGCAGACACGCTTCCGGCCGAAGCCGTCAGCTGGTGGCACAGCGACCAGAGTGACGGCTGACGTGACGCAATACGGCAGAGATTGATGATGTCGATGGCCAGACGTTGCGTGCGGACTTCCAACTCGGTGATATGTGCGCGAGGCATGAACGGAAGCGGGGCAACTCCCATGCCTGACTGATTCCGCCGGAATTGTCGTTCTGGCTTAACCCCTGTCGCAGAAACTGCCACGCCCCGTCATCTGGGCGTACGCAATTTCTGCGCCCCTGATTTCCCCATTTCCCCATTTCCCCATTTCCCCATTTCCCCATTTCCCCATTTCCACATTTCCCCACTTCCCCACTTCCCCATTTCCCCACTTCCCATTTCCCCATTCACTCATTTCCTCATTCACTCGCGTAGCGCCACCATGGGATCGATGCGCGTGGCGCGCAGCGCGGGGACGAGGCACGCGATCGTGGCCGTGGCAAGAATGAGCGCGGTCACCAGGACGAACGTCGTCGCGTCGGTGGGAGAGACGCCAAACAGTAGGTGCTCGAGTTGCTGCCCCGCCGCCAGCGCGCCGGCGATGCCCAGCGCGAGGCCCAGCCCTGCCAGGAGCAGTCCCTGGCGGAGCACCATCCACAACACCTGTCCTCGTGGCGCGCCAAGCGCCATGCGGATGCCGATCTCCTGCTGCCGTTCGGTGACCAGGTAGGAGAGGATCCCGTAGGTGCCGATGGCCGCCAGCACGAGCGCAAGCGCCGCAAAGACGCCGAGCAGCCACGTGATGAACTTCGGGCGGGCGACTGATCGGTCAAACACCTCATCCATCGTCTGCAGCCGGATGACCGGGAGGGTGGCGTCGAGGTCACGCACGAGTCGCCGGATCTCCGGCGCCATCGCGTCGATCGGGCGCTGCGAGCGGAGCACCATGTTCATGCTGCCTGGCGCCGTCTGCGCGATGCGTGGCCCCTGTTCGGCAAGCAGATACAGCTCCGTGCCGGTTGCCTGATCGACACCGCCCTGCTTCACGTCCTTGACGACGCCGACGATGGTGAACCATGGGATGGCGGGACTGAATCCAGGTTTCAGCCGTTGCCCAATCGGATTGCGGTCAGCAAAAAACCGGCGCGCCAGCGCCTCATTGACCAGCGCCACCGGCGCCCCGCCGACATCAGCCGGCTCAAATGCGCGGCCATCGACGATGGGAATGCCCATGGTTTCGGTGTAGCCGAGCGTGACCGTCTGGTAGTAGTCGACGTTTTCCGGAGGCGGCAGGCCGGGTGTTGCCGGATCGGTGCCTGGCGGTGGCGGCGTGATGTGTTCGAAGTCCGTGTCGTTGGCGTTGACCGCCCGATTGGGCGGAAGCCCGGTCATCGACGTGACCGCGCTGACTCCGGGCAGCGCGCCGAGCCGCGCCTGCAGGTCGCTGAAGAACTGCACCCGCCGCTCCGGTGAATACGTGCCCCCGGGCAACACGACGCCAAACGTGAGCAGCTGTGATCGATTGAAGCCGGCGTCGACCTTCAGCAGGTTCACGAAGCTGCGCACCAGCAGCGAGGCGCCAATGACGAGCACCACGGCCAGGGTGACTTCCGAGACCACCAGCGCGCCTCGCAGGCTCTTGCGAAGTGTGCCGCTGGTGGTGCCGCGTCCGCCGTCCCGCAGGGCGATGGTCAACCGCTGTGTGAGGTGCAGAAGCGGTGCGAGGCCAAAGACGACGCCGGTGCCGATCGCGACGGCCAGTGTGAAGAGCAGCACGGGGCCGTCAAGCGTGATCGACGAGGTGCGCGGAATCGCATCGGGATTGATTGCCAGCATGGCCCGCAGGCCGAGCCACGCCAGGCCAACACCGACGGCCGAGGCGAGCAGCGAGAGCATCACACCTTCGGTGATGAACTGCCGCAGGAGCCGGCGTCGTCCCGCGCCCATGGCGGTCCGCACGGCGAACTCGCGCTGGCGCGTTTCCGCGCGGGCCAGCAGCAGGTTGGCCAGGTTGGCACATGCGATGAGCAGCACAAAGACCACCGCGGCCTGCAGCACCAGCAGCGGGGTTTTCACTGCGCCGATGATGTCGTCCTTGAGGGGGTCGAGGCGCAGCTGATGGTTGGGTGTGCTCGGGACGTGGCCCTGCGGCACCATCTGCCGCCACTGCGCGACGAGTCGGTCGGTATCGGCCTTCGCCTGATCGAACGAGATGTCATCTTTGAGCCGACCGATGAGATAGAGGAAGTGCCCGCCCCGACGAGTGGGGAAGGTCGCCGGATCGATCGTCAGCGGTTGCCAGATTTCGACACGTTGCTCGTGGACGTCGTAGCCGCGCGGCATGATGCCGACGACCTGTGTCGAGATGTTGTTGAGCATGATCTGGCGGCCGATGACGCTCGCGTCGCCGCCGTAGGCGCGTTGCCAGAGCTCCCACGACAGTATCGTCACCGGCGGCGCGCCCGTACGTGAGTCCTGCTCTTCGAACCACCGGCCGTGCAGTGCCGGAACGCCGAGCGTCGGCATCAGGTCCGGCGTCACGAGGCCCTGGACGGGCCGGCTCGGCGGATCCGTGTCCAGATTGATGGCGCCGACGCTGTACCCGCCGACCGACGCAAACGCCTGATTGTGCTCGCGGAACTCCGCGTACTCGGGCAGCGACATCCAGAACTGGTCAAAGCCCAACGTGGGGAACTGTGTGGTGATGAAGACCAGCCGGTCGGATTTGGGGTAGTCAAGCGGCCGCAGCAGCACGCCGTTGACCACCGAGAAGATGGCGGTGTTGGCCCCGATGCCCAACGCCAGCGTCAGCACGGTCAGCAGCGCAAACGCCGGATTTCGTCGCAAGGTCCGCAGGGCAAATCGCACGTCCGTCCACAACACATCCATCGCACACTTCCTTCCGCCGGCCCGCGTCGCCGCGCAGGGCGTGGCCTTCAGGCCCGCCGGCTGCCAGCCATGGGGAGATTAGACGGCGGATGTGGCTGTGGTGTTTGCGGGCAGTTTGAGGGAAAACGTGCTGCCGACGCCGCGGGTGCTCGAGAGATCGACGCGGCCTCCGTGTGAACGTGCGAAGGCGGACACGATGGCGAGGCCCAGGCCGGCGCCATCAGAACTGCGGGATGGCTCCGCGCGATAAAAGCGGTCGAAGACGCGGCCCTGCTCTGCGGGATTCAGCCCGATGCCGGTATCCCGGACGGAAATATCGACGACGCCGCCCGACCCGTGCACGGTGATGTCGACGCGGCCTTCCGGCGTGTTGTATTGAATCGCGTTCTGCACGAGGTTCGACAAAGACGCGCGCAGGCCCACCGGGTCCGCGCAGATGGTGAGCTGGTCGGCCTGCGTGGTGAGCGTCACCGCATGCGCCTCGGCCAGCGGCGTCAGTTCCGTCACGACCTCCGCGACCAGCGCATCAAGCGCCACAGGCGTCCGCGCCGTGACGTCGGCCGACTCGGCACGGGCCAGGTCGAGCAGCGCCTGCACGAGCATGCGCATGCGGCCCGTCGCCCGCCGACAGACATCCAATGACTGCCGGTACTCATCGTCAGTCCGCGGACGCGCGAGTGCCCAGTCGACCTCCGCCTGAAGTGTCGCCAGTGGCGTGCGGAGATCGTGCGAGGCATCGGCGGTGAATTGGCGCTGACGCTCAAGCGAGTCGTAGAGACGGTCGAACGCGTCGTTGAGCACATCGGCCAGCTCTTCCAGTTCGGTTTCGATGCGGCCGGTCGGGATGCGGACGGTCAGGTCGCCATCGATCAGGGCGCGTGCGGTGTGGCCAATGGCGGCCACCGGCGCAAGCGCGCGACCGGCGATCCACCAGCTGCCGACAATCACCAGCAGCAGTCCCACGCCACTGACGCCTGCGAGCGTCCAGGCCAGGCGATTGACGGCGGACTGTTCTTCGTCGATGCGATGACTGACGAGGACCGTGGCGCCGGCGGGTGTGCGTTCGACCTGGACACGCACGTGGCCCTGTGTCGAGCGGCCGACCGGCGGCGGCTGGGCCGGTACGGCATCACCCGCGCTGGTCATGAGGCGCTCCTGACGATCCCAGATGGCGAAGCCGTCTTTCGGGTCGGGAGACGGCGGTCCGGGGACCGTGACGTCGAAGGTGTCCGCATCGGCGGGTTGGACGGCGTCGCGCAGGATGGCCATGCGCTCGTCGAGCACGGCGTCGACGCCGGTCAACAAAGACGCCTTCGTGCGAAGCACGACCCAGGTGCTGATTGTCGTCAGTGTCAGCAGTACGAGGAGCGAGAGGAAGATCACCAGGCGGAGGCGAACGGAGCGGGTCATGGCCCCTCCTCACCCGGCGATGTATCGAGCAGGTAGCCGAGGCCGCGTCTGGTGTGAATCAGGCCCGCGCCAAGTTTTCGCCGCAGCGCGACGATGTGCACATCAATCGCATTGGAGATCACCTCGGTGTCGACGTCGTAGATGGCGGTCGCAATTTCCTCGCGCGAGACGACGCGGCCGCGCCGGCGGGCCAGCAGGGCAAGGATGTCGTACTCCCGAGCCGTCAGGTCGATCTCACCCTCGGAGGCGTGCACGCGTCGCGCGGTCATGTCGATCACCAGCGGGCCGACCCGCAGCCGTTGTCCGTCGTGCCCCTGGCTGCGGCGAACCAGCGCGCGGATCCGGGCCAGCAGTTCGTCGCGGTCGAACGGCTTCGGGAGGTAGTCGTCGGCGCCGGCATCAAGACCGCGCACGCGGTCCGGCACGGCGTCACGCGCGGTCAGCACGAGCACAGGCACGGCCTGGCCGGCTGCGCGCAACTGCGCCAACACCTGCCAGCCATCCAGAACCGGCAGCATGAGGTCGAGGAGCAGCAGATCGTACCCCCCGCCCATGGCCATCGTCAGGGCGGTGCCGCCGTCAGACGCGATGTCCGCGTGCCATCCTTCATCGACGCATGTGCGTTGCAGCACCCGGGCGAGGTCAGGTTCGTCTTCCGCGATCAGCAGGCGCATCAGCGTGGCGACTTGCCTCCACGAATTGGTTCAAGGGTCAGGTCGTCGAACGCCGCGAATGTGCGACCGGCCGCGACCAGACCCACACGGCCGCCTCCGGGGGAGTGACGCCTGTCCATGTGCTCCAGCACACGGATACCGCCGATCGCCACCGTCGTGCGTCCGTCAAGGATCGAGACCTTCATCGTATGCCAGCCGTCGGGATCCAGATCGAGGCCGTCCCGGTCGTCGAGTTCAATCCGGTTGCCGTCCCACACGCGGTAGAGGGACAACTCGCCGTCTTCAATGTCGAGCAACACGGCGGTGAAGTGACGCGGATCGGTGTATCCGACGACCAGCCCTCCGACATGCGGCGCTCCACCCAGCCGGATGCGGGCCGACAGACGCAGGTTCTCGTGAGATGCACCTGCGGCAACGGCCAGGCTCCAGCCGCCGGCGTCGGCCGGAGCGTGTTGCAGGACACTGCGCGAGGCGACGCGTCCGAGGCTCCAGGCGCCCGGCGCCGGCTGTCTGAATGCGATGAACTCGAAGCCGTGGAGTCCCGTGCCGGCCGGCGGCGAGTCAAAGGTCCACGACTGGCTCGATTGGCGGGCGTTGCCTGCTGACAGCGCGAGCGCCACGGCCAGCACGGCGGCGGACTTGACCATGCGCCATTCTCACGCACGCACGATGAAGCCACGATGAAGCCCTCTTCATCAATCGTTCATGCGGTTTCGCACACGATACCTGCATGTGTGAGACGTGGACGCAGCGGGTGGCGGGTGCTTTTGGTGTGTGTGTCGTGATGGTGTTGTTGCTGAGCGGGGCAGGCGTGACCGTCGCGCACGCACAGACGGCAGGGGCCGCACCCCAGGCGCAGACCCAGACGATGCAGGGTGAGCGGCGGCTGCGCGTGTACCTCGACTGCTTCCAGTGTTTTGCCGACTACCTGCGCGATCAGGTGCGCTGGGTCGACTTTGTCCGTCAGCCGCAGGATGCCGACGTCGTGCTGCTCTCGAGCACACGTCAGACAGGCGGAGGCGGGACGGAATATCTGCTGCGGTTTGTCGGCGAGGGACGATTCGACGGCATCGACAAGGAGCTGCGCGCCGTGTCACTCACCGGCGATCCGGAAGACGTGCGGCGAGGCGGAGTCCTTGATGCCGTGATGGTGGGCCTGCTCAGCTACATGGCGGTGGATGGTCTGCCGCAGGGCTTCGAACTGTCGGTGCGGCCCCGCACGGCAACGGCGGCCGACGTTGTGCCCGCTCGTGATCCCTGGAACCTGTGGGTGTTCAGCACCAGAGGCAATGTGTCGTTCGAGGCCGAGGAGCAGACGCGTGAATTCCGATGGTCCGCCAACGTCTCCGCCGACCGCGTGACCGACCGCTGGAAGCTGTCGTTCGGCGCCTCAATCGACCAGACCAAGGAGCGCTTCGACCTCGACGATGAGGAGCCTTTCGAGGTGACACGCGGCAATCGCGAGGCGGAAGCCTTTGTGGCGCGCAGCCTCGGCCCGCACTGGTCCTTCGGGTTTGACGCAGGCGTCAATTCTTCCGACTTCGGCAACACCGAACTCTCCGCGCGTCTGTCACCCGCGGTCGAATACAGCGTCTTCCCCTATCAGGAGTACGCGACGCGGCAGCTGTTGGTGACGTATGAGCTCGGTGCGAGGCACGCGCGCTACAAGGAGATCACGGTCTTCGACAAGTTGCGCGAAACGTTGTGGGGCCATGAATTGTCGGTCTCGTTCGACCAGCGCCAGCCCTGGGGATCGGTGGAGCTTGGCGCGGAGTGGTCGCAGTACTTCCATGACTTCTCGCTGTATCGACTGGAGGTGCAGGGGGAGCTGAGCTTCCGCATCACGCGTGGCCTGTCGCTCAGTCTCGACGCCAACGCCTCCCGCATTCGCGACCAGATCTCCCTGCCGCGTCGTGGCGCCACGCCTGAGGAGGTGTTGCTGCGCCTGCGTCAGCTGCAGAGCGGCTACGAAGTGGGCGCCTCGGTAGGCCTGACGTACACGTTCGGATCGCTCTTCAACAACGTGGTGAATCCTCGTTTCGGCGGCCGCTGACCTGCCGCCACCTGCTATTGTCTTCCCATGTTCCGCACACTGCTGGTCGCGGTCATGGCGACCCTGGTTCCGCTGCAGGCGTCGCAGGCGCCGCAGCCCGAGTTCGACCTGCTGTTCACCAACGGCCGCGTGCTCGACGGCGGCGGCAATCCGTGGATTCGGCAGGACATCGGCATCAGTGGCGATCGCATCACCGCCGTCGGTCGGCTCACGGGACGCACCGCCGCGCGCACGATTGACGCATCCGGGTTGACGGTCGCGCCCGGCTTCATCGACGTGCACTCGCATGCAGGTGGCGCGCTCGCGCGGGAGACGTTGCGCGACGCGAAGGGACTACTCGCACAAGGCATCACCACCATCGTCATCAACCCTGATGGCGGCGGCCCTGTCGACCTCGCGGCGCAGCGCCGGACGCTTGAAGCCGGTGGCGTTGGTGTGAATGTCGCGCTGATGATCGGGCACGGCAGCGTGCGTGGGGCGGTGATGGGCGGCGCCAGGAGGACCCCAACCGCCGACGAATCCGCGAAGATGGCGGAACTGGTGCGCGCCGCGGTGGCTGAAGGGGCCTTTGGCTTGTCGAGTGGCCTGTTCTACGAGCCGGGTCGCAACGCGGAGCTCGAGGAAGTGATTGCGCTCGCCACGATTGCCGGCGGCGTGTACACGAGTCACATTCGCGACGAAGGCAACTATGACACCGGCCTTGTCGCGTCGGTGCGTGAAGTCATCCGTGTCGCCGAAGAAGCCGGCGTCCGCGGTGTGGTGACGCACATCAAGGCGCTGGGACCCGACAGCTGGGGGCAGTCGAAGACCGTGATTGACGACATCAACGCTGCTCGCGCGCGGGGTGTTGAGGTGTGGGCTGATCAGTACCCCTACGAGGCTTCGTCGACGAGTCTGGGCGCGGCGGTGCTGCCCGGTCCGTCAGGACCGGAGGCGATCAAGCCGAGGCTGGCCGAGCCCTACTCCAGGGACCAGCTGTTGAAGGAAGTGACGGAGAACATCCGCAGGCGGGGCGGCCCGGCTTCCATCGTCATTGCGTCCGGTCGCGGGGCGTCGGGACTGGCAGGCCGGCATCTCGAGCAGATTGCGCAGGCACGTGGCGTGACCCCGGCTGAAGCGGCGGTCGACATCATGCTTGGCGGCGGGGCATCGATCGTGTCCTTCAACATGTCGGAGGACGACATCAGCGCCTTCATGCGCCAGCCCTGGACGATGACCTCGTCGGATGGGGATTTGTCGCTGCCTGGTCCCAGTCGTCCGCATCCGAGAGGACATGGCGCGTTCGCGCGAAAGCTCGCGGTGTACGTGCGGGAGCGCGGTGTGATTGGCCTCGAAGACGCGGTGCGGGCAGCTACATCTGCCCCCGCACGGGTGTTTGGATTCGAAGGCCGCGGGGAACTGCGCGTGGGAGCGCGTGCCGATGTGATCGTGTTTGACCCCGCCGTCGTCAAGGACCTCGCGACGTACGAGGACCCCTTCCAGCACGCCACCGGCATGCGCTGGGTGCTCGTGAACGGGAAGGTGGCGATTGATGAGGGCGCGCCGACTGGAGTGCTGGGCGGACAGGTCCTGCGCCGCCAATAAAAAAATGAGCTCGGAGGTCAGTGTTCCGGACCGTCCAGCAGTGGCCGCCGAGCTCGGCCCCAC
>CBINOO010000105.1:0-13975 GCA_966252305.1 uncultured Acidimicrobiia bacterium | reverse complement strand
GGCATGGTCGACGCCGCGCTGTCGGCGGACGAGGACGCGGCGGCGGCGATTGCCCTCGAACGTCTGATTGCCTTGACGCCTGCCGGCGAGGCGCGTGATGCGCGTGAGATGCGCCTGGACGTGTTGCGCCTCCGTGCCGTGCAGGATTCCCTGGCGCGGGCGATCGCGGCGCGTGAAGCCGGGGCGCTTGATCGCGCCCAGGAGGCGCTCGAGACCGCGCAGCGCCTCTCGCCGGGCAGCCCGGTCATCCTGCGCGAACGCGCGCGTCTTGAACTGACGCGAGGCGCCTTTGATCAGGCCGAAGCGCGCGCGCGCGAGGCCACCGCTGCTGACCAGGGCGATGCGGAATCGCAGGCCGTGTTGGGTGAAGTGTTGGAGGCGCAGGGGCGGCTACGGGATGCCGCCGCAGCGTTCACCGCGGCGGATCGGCTTGAGCCGCGCGCCGAGTGGCGCAACAAGGCCGCCGCCCTGGCATCAGCTGCCGATCTCGCCGGGCTGCCGGCCGAGTACCGTGACCTGCCCGGCGCCACGTCAGTCACGCGCGCGCAACTCGCGGCGCTGCTCGGGATTCGCTTCGAACGGGCGCTCGCGCGCGCGCCACGACGAGGCGCGCAGGTGATGACCGACATTCGCGGGCATTGGGCCGCAGGGTGGATTCTGCCGGTGACCCGGGCGGGCATCATGGACCCGTTACCGAATCACACCTTTCAACCGGCCGGACCCGTGCGCCGCGCGGACCTCGCCCAGGTGTTGTGGCAGGCCGTGCAGGTGCTCGCCGCAGACCGGCGCGCGGACATTGCGGCGTGGCGCCGCGCTGCGCCGACCGCTGCGGATGTGCCGCGGGGACACCTGGCTGCCGGGGCCATTTCAGCCGTCATGGCCGCGGGGCTGATGAGTGGCGATGAGACCGGCCGGTTTCGCCCAGGCGCGCCGGCCACAGGGGCGGAAGCGCTCGCGGCCGCCGCGCGGCTTGAGCAGATCCTCGGCAGCGGGGGAGGCGGCCGGTGACCTCCGAGGTGTTCACGCCGGCAAACCTGCTGACCATCCTCAGGATGGCGCTGGTACCGGTGTTTGCGCTGTGCATGTTGTACGGCAGGCCCGGATGGGCGCTGGTGACCTTCGTGTTTGCGGCGCTGACCGACCTCCTGGATGGCTCCATCGCGCGCTGGACGCGGCAGCAGACCACGCTTGGGGCGTGGCTCGATCCGATGGCCGACAAACTCCTGCTGCTCACGGCGTTCCTCATCCTGACCCTGCCGATGTTTGGTCTGACCCACCGGCTGCCGGTGTGGCTCACCGTCCTCGTCATCAGCCGTGATGTGGGGATTGTGCTGACGGTGGCGATCATCAACCTGGCCGTCGCTCCCAGGACGTTCAAGCCGTCCCCGCTCGGCAAAGTGGCCACGGCCGTCTTCCTGGTGACCTGTTTTGTCACGCTGTTGGCGAACTACCGTCCTGTGGCGGGCTGGATCCTCGACGGGCTGGTATACACCTCGCTGGTGCTGACCCTGGCGTCGGCGGCTGACTATCTGCGCCGGGTCATGCGCTCCATGCCGTGAGCGGGAACCCACGCGGCTGCGATATCCTCTGACACCATGCTGGATGCTCTGAAGCGCCGAGGCCAGAAGGCGGCGCCCGCCCAGGAACCCGACGACCCCATGCTCGACACGATCCGCCAGGAGAAGGCCGAGCTCCAGGCCCTGCTCGACAAGGTCGATTCGCAGATCGAGCGGCTGGAGCAGGCGTCGCGGGCCGCGGCGGAAGCGTCCGAATCCGAATCGCAGAAGCAGCGCCAGGTGGCTCAGCAACTGGCCGCGCAGGCCCTGCAGTCGCGCGCCACGCTGGACACGCTGCTCGAAGAACGTGACGCGCTCGATCGACTCCGCGGTGACGTGCGTGACGCCGTCGCGCAGCTCCATGAGGCGCGGGAAGCGACGGCCGAGGCCAGTGCCGGCCTGATCGCGATGCGTGAAGTCGCCGCCGGGCTGGCCGGTGACGAGCAACGGCTCCGTGACGTGGCGCGCCAGGCCAAAGACGACGCGGAGGCCGCCGCGGTGGCGGTCCGGGACGTCGAACAACGTCTCTCGGGGCTGGCGCGGCTGCAGGAACTGGCCCGCACGCTTGACGAACGCGTGGGCGGACTCAACGCGCTCGCCGAACACGTCACACACAAGGCCAAAGTGCTCGAGCAGCAGAAACACACGGTCGAGCAGGCCATCGTCGCGTCCCATCGCCTCGGTGAGATGGTCGCCTCAATGGATGCGCAGGTCGCGCGCCTGGAGGAGACGACGCGCCAGGCGCAGCGTGCGGAGGAACAGGCTGACCGGGTGGAACGTCTCGTCCGGGAGTCCGGCCTCCAGCTCGATGATGCGACGCGGCGTCGCGAGGCGTTTCTGGCGGAGCTGGTTCGGCTGGATGAGGATCGGGGTCGACTCCAGCAGTTCGTGGCCCGGTACGAGGACCGGCTCGCCCAGGAACGACGGGAGATGGACAGCGCCCAGGTGCGCCTGGCCAATCTCCAGGAGTCGGTGACCCGCCTCACGCGGGCGCATGAGAGCCTTTCCCTCCGCGAGCCGGAGGTCGCCGCACTGACGACGCAGATTGGTGACCTCGACGCCCGTGTGCGCGGGTTTGCCGAGACGACCGAGGAGTTTGGCCGCAAGGTCGAGGTGGTGGAGACCCTCAAGGTGGAGCTCACGCGCCTTGACGAAGCGGCGCGTCGCGCGGCGTGGCAGATGGAGAGCCTCAAGGCGGCCCGTCAGGACCTCGAAGATCTGCGCGACGACATTCAGACGTTCTACCGCGAACACGGCGAAGCGTCACAGCTGCGCGACCGGCTGGCCACCGATCGCGCGTTGCTTGAAGCGTTCCTCGAGCGCGCTGCCGCGTTTTCGTCGACCATGCCCGAGCTCGACGCGCGGCTCACCGCGATTCGCGAGAAGTTGTCGACCGTGGATGAGGGAACACAAAAAGCCGCGAACCTTGTCGCGATTGCCGACAACCTCGACCGTCAGATGAATCATCTGACCGGATATCAGCAGTTCGTGGAGCGCCTCGAAGGCCGGCTGAACACACTGGCGGTCCTGACCGCAGACGTGGACCGCCGCATCAACGAGCAGATCGAGCGGCGTGGCGAAATCGACGGGCTCCGGAGCCTCTGCGACGGCGTTGGGCTGCAGGTCTCCGAACTCCGGCAGCGCCTGGACGGCGTCAGCCAGACGCAGACCACCATCCTGCCCGTGGTGGCGCAGGTGGCCGATCTTCGCGTCTCGGTCGAGCGGGCGCAGACCAGACTCGCGTCGGCGCTTCGTGACGACCGTGAGCTCATCGCGCAGGAAAACCGCGTGGCCGCGATGCTCGAGTCGGTACGCAAGGTGGCGACCGAAACGTCCGGTCGTCTGACGCAGCTGCAGGGCCTGTCCGCGTCCCTCGACAAGGCGACGACGGTCAAGGACGCGCTGCTGCAGGAACTGACGCTCGTCCAGGGGCGTCAGCGCGATGTGGCGGGACAACTGCAGACGGCCGAGCACCAGATGGCCAAACTCGACGCGGCCTTCACCGACATCGAGTCGCGCCGCGATCAGGTGGCGTTCGCCGAACGGCGGATTGGCACCTTCGAGAGCCGGCTCAAGGACCTCGAACAACTTGCCGCCGACGTCGAAGCGCGCATGGCCGACGTCACCGCGCAGCAGGACACCCTCGCGTCCCTCAAACGGGAAGTCGACGGCGTTCACGATGTGGCCGCGCGCACCAAGGCTGACCTCGATGTCCTCGAGAGCCAGCGGACCGCCGTCACCGGGCTGCGCGCGCGCGTGGACGAGTTGCTGTCGACGGCGCGCGCAACCGACGAACGGATTGCCGACATCACCGCGCGTGAGCGCATCGTTGAGGAAGTGCAGCTGAAGGTGAACGTCATCGCGGCGATGCTTGATGACGTGCGCGTCAATCTCGAGACGGTCGGCGAACAGCGCGCCGTGCTCGACCACGTGCTGGTGAACCTGGCGCGGCTCGACGACATGACGCAATCGGCGCAGCAGACCCTGCGCGCCCTGCAGACCGAGCGGGCGCTGGCCGAGCGTATCGAGCAGGGCATCAAGTCCCTGCGGGCCCGCACGTCGCTCGGCCCGACAGAGCGCAAGCAGGCGTAGACGCCCTCCTGTGGCATCGCTGTTGCACCACGGTCTCCGTGGCACAGGGGCAGGTGCGCATCGGATGCAGTGGATGGCAATACGCGGCATGGCGCGACGCCTTCTATCCCGCGGGCCTGCCGACTGACGCCTGGTTGCCGTATTACGCCGAGCGGTTCGACACCGTCGAAGTGAACAACTCGTTTTATCGCCTGCCTGAACAGGACACGTTTGCGCGGTGGGCGTCACGCACGCCGCCGGACTTTCTGTTTGCCATCAAGGCCAGCCGTTACCTCACACACCACAAACGGCTGCGGGATCCGGAAGAACCCGTCGTCCGTCTGTTCGAGCGGCTCGTGCCGCTGGGCGATCGCCTGGGACCGGTGTTATATCAACTGCCGGCCACGTTCGCGCCTGACCTGGATCGGCTTGAAGGGCTGCTGGCCGTGTTGCCCCGAACGCTGGGTGAGATTGCTGCAGGCGCCATCGCGCCCCGGCGCGCCATCAGGCACGTCCTGGAGTTCAGGGACGCCCGCTGGTATCACGACGATGTCTTCGCGTTGCTGGAACGGTACGACGTCGCCCTGTGCATGCATGACAAAGCCGGGAGCCCCTGGGCCACGCGCGTAGTGGGGCCATTCGTGTACGTGCGCTTCCACGGCACGAGCGGGCACTACAGGGGGAGTTATCCGCGCACGCAACTGCGCGGCTGGGCCGACCGCATCGGGCAGTGGTCGGCTGAGGGGCGCGACGTGTATGCGTTTTTCAACAACGATCCCGGCGCTGCCGCGCCACGCAACGCCCGCAGCCTGATCCAGCTGCTGCCTACACCTTCGATCGGAAGTACTCGATCGTCGCCGTGAGGCCGTCCTCGAGCGAGACCTTCGGCTCCCAGCCCAGCAGGGTGCGGGCCCGCGTGATGTCCGGGCGTCTGACCTTCGGGTCGTCGGTCGGCAGCGGCTTGAAGACGAGCTTCGAGGAGGACCCCGTCATCCGGATGATCGTGCGCGCGATCTCCTCGATCGACATCTCCCGCGGATTGCCGATGTTGACCGGATCGTTTTCCGACGATGCGGCGAGGCGCAGGATGCCGTCGACCAGGTCGGTGATGTAGCAGAAGCTGCGTGTCTGCTCACCGCTGCCGAAGATGGTGACGTCCTCACCACGCAGCGCCTGCGCGATGAAGTTGGGCACGGCGCGTCCGTCCCTGACCCGCATGCGTGGACCGTAGGTGTTGAAAATCCTGACGATCTTCGTGTCGAGGCCGTGGTAGCGGTGATACGCCATCGTGATGGCTTCGGCGAAACGTTTGGCTTCGTCATACACGCCGCGCGGGCCAATCGGGTTGACGTTGCCCCAGTACGACTCGGTCTGCGGATGTTCGAGCGGATCGCCGTAGACCTCGGATGTCGACGCCAGCACAAACCGCGCCCCCTTGGCCTTGGCCAGGCCGAGGGCGTTGTGGGTGCCCAGGGCGCCAACCTTCAGCGTGGGGATCGGCCATTCCAGGTAGTCAATCGGGCTGGCCGGGCTGGCCCAGTGCAGGACGAGATCCACCGGACCGGAGACGTCGATGTAGTGGGTAACGTCGTGACGGATGAACTGGAAGTCCAGATCGCGCAGGTGCGCGAGGTTGTCCATGTCGCCGGTCAGCAGGTTGTCGATGCCGATGACGCTGTGGCCCTGCGCGAGCAGGGTTTCCGAGAGGTGAGAACCGATGAAGCCGGCGGCGCCGGTGATGACGACCCGCATGTCAGTGTCCGCTTTCCAGGGCCGCGCGATGCAGTCCGCGCATCACTGTCAGCCACATGATCTTGAGGTCGAGCGCCATCGACCAGTTTTCGATGTAGTAGAGGTCGAACTCGATGCGCTTCTCGAGCGACGTGTTGCCGCGCCAGCCGTTGATCTGCGCCCAGCCGGTGATGCCGGCCTTGACCTTGTGCCGCAGCATGTACTGGGGGATCTGGTGTTTGAACTGCTCGACGAAGAACGGCCGTTCCGGCCGCGGGCCGACGATCGACATGTCGCCGCGCAGCACGTTCCAGAACTGCGGCAGTTCGTCCACATCGGTCTTGCGCAGCCAGCGCCCGATTGACGTGGCGCGTGGGTCATCGTCACGCGCCCAGATCGGGCCGGTGACGTCCTCGGCGTCAATCGGCATCGAGCGGAACTTGTAGACCTTGAATGAGGCGCCGTCCAGGCCCATGCGCTCCTGTGTGTAGAAGATGGGGCCGGGCGAGCTGCGTTTGATCAACCACGCCACGACGAGGGCCGGAATCGCGCCGAGGGTCAGCACCGCGAGCGAGACGAGGATGTCGACCGCGCGTTTGAGGAGGCTGTTGATGCCGCGCAGCGGGACGTCGTTGATCGAGATGATCGGCAGACCGTCGAGGTCTTCCAGGCGCGCGCGCAGCGCGATGAACTGCAGCAGGTCCGGCACCACGTGCACTTCGATGACTTCACGGCTCGCGTATTCCACCACGCCGAGCATCTTGACGTGTTCGTCGATCGGCAGGGCCACGTACAACTCATCGATCTGCTCGCGCAGACAGACCTCCGACACGTCAGCCAGGGAGCCGAGGATGGGGTGACCACGGTAGCCGATCGCGTCGGTGGTGGCGAAGCGATCGTCGATGAAGCCGACGAGACGGAAGCCCAACTCGCCGTGTTCGAGAATGCGGTCCGCCACCAGGCGGCCGAGGTCGCCGGCGCCGACAATCAATACACGCCGGAGGCCGATCCCGCGCCGCCACCGATGACGGAGCTGCCGGCGCACGAACTCGCGCATGCCGAACGTCAGCAGCACGTTCAGGCCAAGGAAGATCACCCAGACACCCTGCGAGACTTCCAGGTAGCCCTGGTCCTTCAGAGTTTGCGGCAGGTAGTACGTCTGCACGTACAACGTGCCGGCCACGGCGACAAGTACCGTGAGCAGTGAGCCCACCAGCACCGCGAAGAAGTCGTCGAGGCGCGTGCGGCCGCGGCGGAAGCGATAGAGCCGCTGCACGTGGAACGCCAGCGGGACCGCGAGCGCCACGAAGGGCAGGATCGCCAGGTATTGCGTGATCGGCGGTTGCCCTTTGGGGATGTCGAGTCCGGTCTCGAAACGGATCAGATAGGCGCCCAGGAAGGCCAGCGCGGCGCACCCGATGTCGCCGAGTACGTGCAGCGCCACGAACAGCCGGCTGAAGCGTTTCACCATGTGTGGGGGGCCGCGAGGGTTTCCGACAGGTACCGGGCAAACCCGTCTTCGAAGCGGTCGGGACTGTACCGAAGCGCACGTTGCCGGCGGTCCGCCGGGGTGGTGGGCAACGCATCCACGCGGCCCATGGCGTCGGCCAGCGCTTCCGCCGAGTCATCATCGACCAGCCAGCCGCTGACACCGTGTTCGACCGTTTCGCACGCGCCGCCACGGGCGAGCGCCACGACGGGCCGACCACAGGCCATCGATTCCACCGGAGCCATGCCGAAGTCTTCTTCGCCGGGCATGAGGAAGGCGCGAGCAGAACGGTACGCCTCGCGCAGGGTCTCCGCGCTGACGTGCCCGAGAAATGTGACATCGGGGCCGGCGAGGGCGCGAAGCCGCGCGTCGTCAGGTCCGGTGCCGATGATCGTCAATGGAACTCCCAGCATGGCCGCGGCCTTGATGGCCGTGTCAATCCGCTTGTACGGCACGAGTGCCGAGACCACGACAAAATGTCGCCCCGGCTCGTCGGATCCGGGCGTGAACCAGCCGGTATCAACCGGCGGGGGCAGCACAGTGGCCACCCGATTATAGTACCGGGCGATCCGACCGGCAACGTAGGCGGAGTTGGCCAGAAACCGGGTCACGCGGGGCGTTGTCGCGCGATCCCAGCGCGCCAGCGGAGCCAGGGCACGGCGTGCGGCCCAGGTGCCCACACGACCGAGCCGTTCCGTGCCGAAGTACGCGTCGAACTGATCCCAGCCGTAGCGCATTGGTGAATGGCTGTAACACAGGTGGACGGCGCGTCCGGTCGGCACGACGGCCTTGGCGGCACAGTGGCTCGTCGAGATCACCACGTCGACGTCGTCGAGGTCGAAGTGTTCGATCGCGGCGGGGAACAGGGGCAGGTAGTGTCGGTACGCGCGCGACGGCCAGGGGAGCCAATTGATCCACGAGGCGCGCACGCGGCGGGCTTCCAGCTCCTGGCTGACCGAGCCACGCACATGAACGAGCGTGAGCAGATCGGTTGAGGCCGGGAGCAGCCGGGCGATCGCCGCAAGCACATGTTCGCCCCCGCGCATGCCGGTGAGCCAGTCATGGACCAGCGCCACGCGTCGACCGGCCAGCGCCGGGATCATTGCAGAGCCGCCCGATACGCCGCCAATGTGCGGGTCGCGGCTTCCGTCCAGGAGAACGTGCGGGCGCGGTCCAGGCCCCGGGCAATCATTTCGCGCCGCAGCTTGGTATCGGTCAACACACGCGCCATGGCGTCGGCGATGGCGTCAGGGTTGAGCGGATCCACGAGCAGGGCCGCGTCACCCACGACCTCCGGCAGGGAGGAGACGTTGGACGTAATGACCGGGGTGCCGCTCGCCATGGCCTCCAGCGGCGGGAAGCCGAATCCCTCGTATAGCGAGGGGAACACGAACACCGAGGCCAGCCGATAGAGCGCGGCCAGGGTGTCGTCGGAGACGAACCCGAAGAAGCGCACATGTGTGTGCAGATGATGGCGATGGACGAGTCGGCGCAGGCTGGGATACCGCGAGAGCTCATCCCCGATGATGAGCAGCTTGAGATCCTGGTGGCCGTCGCGGCGCAGGCGCGCGAACGCTTCTATCAGGCGGTCGACGTTTTTGTGCGGCTTGATGTTGCCCGCGTACAGGATGAACGGCGCGTCGAGCATGAAGCGTTCCCGTACGAGGGCGACGTTGCCGTCGTCGGGCGCGAGAAACCGGGTGTCGAGCCCATTCGGAATGACGTCGACGCGCGAGGGCGGAGCCTTGAGGTAGTGGCAGATGTCGTCTTTGGACGCCTGCGAGACGGTCAGAATGCGCCGCGCACGCTGGGCCGCGATGCTCATGAACGTGCGCGCGTAGAGGTGCGCCACCCGGTTGGGCAGGTACTGCGGGAAGCGGAGGTGAATGCAGTCGTGAATGGTCACGATCACGGGACACGTGGTCAGCGGCGGCACGACGTAGTGCGGCGCGTGGAACAGCTGCACGCGCGCCCGCCTGAGGTCGAGCGGAACCGTCAGCTGCTCACGAATCGAATAGTTGGCTGAGGCGTCCGGGCACGCTTCGAAACGGGGACCCAGACTCCGCACATACGGGACATCGTCGGGCCGGCAGATCAGGACGAACTGCTCGTCACCCGGCAACTGCGCAAACTCGCGCACGAGGTTGCGGACATAGGTGCCGATGCCGTAGTCATGCAGCTTGCGGGCGTCGATGGCAATACGGGCGGGCACTACGGCATTGTACTGGTGCGGGGCCGGGTCAGCGTCCGCGCCGCCCCTTCCACCACCGAAGCCACGGCACCCAGCCCGGCGCGTGTTTCTCGTAGAAGAGCATGTGACTGCGGTCGTACAGCGGCGACGCGCCGCCCGCCGTGCCTGCTGACGACCGCCCACGGGCATGGATGACCGTGGCCGCCGGTGTGAAGAGGATCATTCCCCCGCCCGCCCGAAGGGCGGCGCAGAAGTCAACGTCCTCTTCGTACATGAAGTACCGTTCATCGAGCAGTCCGGCGCGTTCCGCCTCGGCTCGTCGCACCAGCAGGCAGGCGCCGGTGACCCAGTCGACCACGCGTTCGCGCGAGGTCAACCGGCTGAGCCACGCGCGGGCCCAGGGGCGTGATGACCGAGACGCGCGGACACGCAGCGCCTGCACGGCCTCCGTGAATGGAGTGAGCATCGGGCCCCACGACATTTCCGGGCGACCGTGGCGATCGAGCAGGCGGGGGCCTGCGGCCGCCGCACGGCGTGCCTCCAGCCGGTCGATCAGCGTGTCCAGGGCGCCTGGGGGCACTTCGGTATCCGAGTTCAACAGCAGCACCAGCGGGGACATGAGGGCGCGGATCCCGGCATTGTTGGCGGCGGCAAACCCGGCATTGCGGCCCATCTGCAGCACGCGCACCCGTGGGAACTCCGCGCGCACCATGTCTTCGCTGCCGTCGGTGGACGCGTTGTCGACGACGCAGATGTGATGAGGCCGTGAAGGGGGATGGGCGTGCAGCGAGGCCAGGCACGTCCGCAGGTCTTCGCGTGTATTAAACGAGACAATGATGATGTCGAGTGCCGCAGCGCTCGTCATGACGCGGCCTCTTCCAGCGCCGCGCGCACGATGGTCGCCGTGCGGCTCCAGGGAAACGCCGCCATCCGGTCTCGGGCGGCCGCGATGGTGTTCTGATGCACGCGATCGTCGGTCAGCAGCGAGAGCAGGGCGCTGGTCACTGCGGCTGTGCGCAGCGGCACGCGGAGCGCGCCATCGCCATAAACCTCGCGGGCAACCTCGGTGTCGAGCACGACGGACGGCACGCCGCGTGCGGCGGCCTCCATCGGTGTCATGCCGAACCCTTCGTAGTCGGACAGGAACACAAAGGCGCGGGCCGATCGATACAGCGCATCCAGCTCGGCTGCGTTGACATACGGATGCCAGCGGAAGCTGTCGACGATCCCCAGGCGGGTGGCGATGGCTGGTGGATCAATTGGCGGCCGCGTCTGGTTCTGGCCCACCAACGTCAGCGTGGCTGCAGGCAGCTGTGCGACGACCCCCGCAAAGGCTTCGAGCAACTCCGGAATGTGACGACGATTAAACAGCGTACCGACTGACAGTACGTGTGGCTCGACGGCTGCCGCCTGCTCCATCCAGTCCGGCGCGCCCTGCGCGGCGACCGTCACCCGATCGGCGGGAACGCCGAGATACTTGACGATCTCGCGCGCCGAAAATGCAGAGTCCGTGAGCACACGTGATGCGCGTTGCGCGCTCGCTCGCGTGACCAGGCGCCTCCGGAGGCCTTCACGCCAGCGATACCCTGACGGCTGCGCAAAAAACGAGACGTCGTGCACGATGAGCACCGTTGGCGTCGACAGTCGAAGCGGCGCGGTGTAAGCCGGGGCGAGCAGCACATCGGCCTCGCATTCCCGCACGAGTCGAGGCAGTACGGTTTGCTCCCACCACGTGCCGGCGACGGCAGCCGGTTCAATCCGCACGGACGTCTCAAGGGGCCATTGCGCCGTGCTCTCGGCAAGGGGGGCATGCGCCAGGAGGTGAATTCGATGGGGGAAGTCCTCCTCAGCCCACGCGGCAAGCACGCCGGCGACGTAGGTCCCGACCCCGGTTGGCCGTCCCGCCAGTTCGCGGGCATCGATGGCAATCGTCAGTGGACGCGTCACCGGGGGCCTCGGCGACGAGTGACAGCCTCCTGCCAGGCCCCGAGCGTACGCTCTGCGGTATGGCGCCAGCTGTATTCCGCGGCGCGTTGCCGCCCTGCCTGACGCATCGCGTCGCGACGCTGCGGATCGTCGAGCAGCGCACCCATCGCGTGACTGAGGGCATCGGAGTTGCCGGGCGGACACAGGATGCCGGCCTGGCCGAGGACTTCGGGAAGCGCGCCGACCGCAGAGGCGATGACCGGCACTCCCACCGTCATGGCTTCCAGCGCCGGCAATCCGAATCCTTCGTGGAAGGACGGCATCACCAGCATCAACGCCCGGCCGTACAACGCCGGTCGGGCGTCGGGCGCGATGTATCCCGTGAACTCGACGCTGCCGTTCAGGTCCGCCTCAGCCGCGCGGGTGTGTGCAGCTTCCGCCTGGGCCCCGGCGCCGCCCGCAATCACCAGCCTCGGTGTGGGCAGCCCGGTGTCGGCGCGACGCGCGCGCAGCGCCGCATACGCGTCCAGCAGTCCGATGACGTTTTTGCGCGGCTCGAGTGTGCCAAAAAACAGGATGACGCCGTCGGCCGGCTCCTGCTCCCGCGGTGGCCAGTCAGGTCGGCCCAGCGGGGCGACGGTGATGGTCTGGCGCGGTCGGCCGATACGCGCTTCGATGTCGGCTGCGGTGGCGTGTGAGACGGTGACGACCGCATCGGCGGCCAGCACGTGCGCGGGCGCGAGCCTGGGGTAGTCGCGCTGAATTTCCGCCTGCGTGCGTTCTGGATGCGTCAGAAAGTCGAGGTCATGCACGGTCACCACCTGTGCGGCCTGACGGCTGGGGATGCGGATCGGATGGCTGGCATGGACCAGATCGGTGTTGATGCCCGACAGCCACTCGACGGGGGGCCACTGCCATTGGTGCCACGCGTAGTTCAGTGCGCGGACCGGGATTCGGCGATCCACGACGGCGGTACCAGGGACAATGGCCGGGGCAAGCCGGTCGCGCCACGACGCGGAAAACAGGGTCAGAGTGTGTTGAGCGGCGTCAGGGTGGGCGACGAGCGCCCGCACCAGCTCGTGTACGTATTCGCCGACACCGGTGCGCTGACGCAATGCCGGTCGATAATCGAGCAGGATACGCACAGGGCCGTGCCGCGGATGATCGACCATAACTCCTTGTCTGTCAATTGATTGACTGGCATAGAGCCGCGTGGTACGTTGTGGCGTTTGGCAGCGGGCTCGAGGAGTGAGCAATGCGGATTGCGGTAATTGGCACTGGGTACGTCGGATTGGTGGTCGGCGCGTGTTTTGCGGAGACAGGCAATCAGGTCATCTGCGTCGACAAGGACGATGCGAAGGTGCGCGCGCTGCGCCGAGGCAAGATTCCCATTTACGAGCCGGGCCTCGAAGAACTCGTCAAGCGTAACGCAACCGAGAAACGGCTGCTGTTCACGAAGGACCTTCCAGGCGCCGTGAAGAAGTCTGACGTGGTCTTCATCGCCGTGGGCACGCCGATGGGCGAGGACGGTTCCGCCGACCTCCAGCATGTGCTCGGCGCGGCGCGTGAAGTGGCCAAGGCGATGAACGGCTACAAGGTCATCGTCGACAAGAGCACCGTGCCGGTGGGGACGTCCGAGAAGGTGCGCGACGTCATTCGGCGCGAAACGATCCATCCGTTTTCGGTGGTGTCCAATCCCGAGTTCCTCAAACAGGGCGCGGCGGTTGACGACTTCCTCAAGCCGGACCGTGTGGTCATCGGCGCCAGCGATGAGCGCGCGGCCGAGGTCATGGTGGAGCTGTATCGCCCGTTCACCCGCACCGGCGCGCCGATCATGGTGATGGATTGCGCGAGCGCCGAGCTCTGCAAGTACGCGGCAAACGCCATGCTGGCGACACGCATTTCGTTCATGAACGAGATCGCGAACGTGTGTGAGCTGTTCGGCGCCGATGTTGATCAGGTGCGGCAGGCGGTGGCGACCGACAAACGTATCGGACCCGCGTTCCTGTTTCCCGGCGTTGGTTATGGCGGCAGCTGCTTCCCGAAGGACGTGCAGGCCATCGTCAAGTTCTCCGCCGACAAGAAGTACAAGTTCCGTGTGCTCGAGGCGGTCGAGCAGGTCAACAAGACGCAGAAGCAGCGCCTGCTGACCAAGCTGGATGCGCGGTTTGGCAAGGCGCCGCGGTCGCTGGCCGGCAAGACGATTGCCGTGTGGGGCCTCGCATTCAAGCCCAGGACCGACGACATGCGTGAGGCGCCGGCGATTCCGATCATCGAGGGGTTGCTCGCGCGCGGCGCGAAAGTGCAGGCCTACGATCCGGAGGCCATGGAGGTCGCGAAGAAACTCTTCGGCAACAAGATCAGCTACGCGAAGAACGCGTATCGAGCGCTGGTCGGCGCAGACGCCTTGTTGATCGTGACCGAGTGGAATGAGTTCCGCGAGCCGGACTTCGTCAAGATGAAGAAGGCGATGAGGCAGCCGGTGATCTTCGACGGGCGCAATCTCTATCA
>CBINOO010000104.1:0-14191 GCA_966252305.1 uncultured Acidimicrobiia bacterium | reverse complement strand
TCGCGGGGTCGCTGATGAGCGCAATGGTGACTTCCCCGCGGGCGCGCGCCGGCGCCCATCGGGCAAGCCATCTGCCCAGCGGCGACCGCATGGGACGGCCGCGGCCATCGGTCACCGACACGCGCAGTCGTTGAGATCCTGTGCCAGAGGTATCCACGTCAGCTGCCCTGGCGTGTCGACGCCGTATGGGCGTCGTACGCCTTCACGATGCGCTGCACCAGCGGGTGGCGCACAACATCGCGTTCATCGAACCGCACCACGGAGATCCCCTCGACGTGGCCGACAATCGTCAGGGCTTCGACCAGGCCGGACATCCGTCCAACCGGCAGATCGATTTGTGTGATGTCTCCCGTGATGACCGCCTTGGAGCCGAAGCCCAGCCGGGTCAGGAACATCTTCATCTGCTCACCGGTGGTGTTCTGCGCTTCGTCGAGAATCACGAACGCATCGTTGAGTGTGCGTCCGCGCATGAACGCAATCGGCGCAACCTCGATGACATTACGTTCGAGCAGGCGCTGCACGCGCTCGGTGTCGAGCATGTCGTAGAGGGCGTCGTACAGCGGCCGCAGGTATGGGTCGATCTTCTCCTGCAGGTCGCCGGGCAGGAACCCGAGTTTCTCGCCGGCTTCCACGGCCGGGCGGGTCAGGACGATCCGCGTTACACGTTTGGCGAGCAACGCCGACACGGCCTCGGCCATGGCCAGATACGTCTTGCCGGTACCGGCTGGGCCCACGCCAAAGACGATGTCGTTGGCCTCGATGGCGTCGAGATACTGCCGCTGCATCACGCTCTTGGGCGCGATCTGCTTGCGGCCCGCCGAGCGGGCGGCGCCGCGCAGGAAGTACTCCTGTAATTCGATGTTGGGGTTCTGCGTGAGCAACTGCGCCGCAGTCTTCACATCGCCGCGGCCGAACCGGTACCCACTTTCCAGCAGCCGGCCCATCTGCTCGAGCGCGCGTTCGGCCTTGTCGATCTTGCCGATGCTGTCGCCTTCGACGAGCAGATCCGCGCCCTGCGTCTTGAGCCGGACGCCAAGGGCGGTCTCAAGCGACCGCAGGTGTTCATCAAACGGTCCATACAGGGTTTCGATGCCTTCATGGGGCATCGGTACGCGTCGTACGCTGGCGGCTGGCATTCAGTGCTTATCCAATTGTAGCCCGTCCCCACAGCCACGCCGCCCCGCGGACGCCGCTGTCGTCACCAAACCTGGCGGGCACCAGCCGGGTCTCAACCGCATCGGAAAACACCCAGTCTCCCCACAACTCGGGCACGCGGCCATACATCCGCATGTTCCTGGAAAGGCCTCCGCCAACGACGATGACGTCGGGATCGAGCACGTTGATGATCGTCGCCAGCGACTTCGCCAGCCGGCGCTCCCAGCGGTCAATCGTGGCAGCCGCGGACACGTCTCCCCCGGATGCCAAGTGAAAAATGACCTCCGAGCTCAGTGTGGCGCCGGTGCGCCGCTCGTGTTCCGCCGCAAGGCCGGGGCCGGAAAGCCAGGTCTCGATGCACCCGTGCCGGCCGCAATAACACGCCGGCCCCTTGTGCTCCTCGTCGTCAGGCCAGGGCAGCGGATTGTGTCCCCATTCGCCGGCGATGGCATTGACGCCATCAAGCAGATGCCCGTGCACCACCACTCCACCGCCCGTGCCGGTGCCGAGAATCACGCCGAACACGACACCCGCGCCGGCAGCCGCGCCGTCAGTCGCCTCGGAGACCACCAGGCAGTTGGCGTCGTTGGCGAGGCGAACCTCGCGGTCGAGGGCCGCAGACAAGTCCGCGGCAAACGGGCGGCCGATGAGCCAGATGGAATTGGCGTTTTTGACCAGGCCCGTGACACGGGATGCGGCGCCGGGGATTCCCACGCCCACCGTGACCGTCTCGTTCAGCGATGCTTCGGCACGCCTGACAAGACCAGCAATCGCTTCAACCGTGCCCTCGTATTCGCCGCGCGGCGTCGGCACACGTTCCCGCCATACCTCCCGGCCCTCATCGTCAAGGACGACTGCCGAGATCTTGGTGCCGCCGAGGTCAACGCCAAGACGCATGCGTCTACGTGGAGCGGATATGGAGTTCGCGCAGCTGGCGATCGTCCACGGTTGATGGCGCGCCGGCCATGAGGTCGATGGCCTGCGCCGTCTTCGGGAACGCCATGACTTCGCGGATGGACGATTCGCCGGCGAGGATCGCGCAGATGCGATCGAGCCCGAACGCAATGCCGCCATGCGGCGGCGTGCCGTATTCAAGCGCCTCCAGGAAAAAGCCGAAGCGCGCTGCTGCCTGCTCGTCGGAGATCCCCAGCAGGCGGAAGATGTTGCGTTGGACCTCTGGCTGGTGAATTCGGATGCTGCCGCCGGCGATTTCCGAGCCGTTGAGGGCGAGGTCGTACGCGCGCGCTCGAGCGTTGCCGGGCGAGGACGTGAGCAGCGGAATGTCTTCCGGCGTCGGTGACGTGAAGGGATGGTGCATCGAATCCCAGCGCTTCTCGTCCGGATTCCACTCGAGCAGCGGAAACTGCGTGACCCACACGAAGCGGAAGTCCGTCGGGTTGAGCAGCCCTTCCTTGCGCGCGACCATCAGGCGGGCATTGCCCAGCGCCGTCGGCACCGTCGCCACGTTGCCGCCCATGAACAGCAGCAGGTCGTCCGCACCCGCACCAGCGTGTGTCAGGGCTGCGTCGAGTTGGTCGGCGCCGTATGCCTTGGTCGCTGACGCGTTGATGCCATCGGCTGTGCGTCGCGCCCACGCCAGGCGGCCCTGCGTGTGCGTCGCGACGTCGGCCACGAGGTCATCGAGCTGTTTGCGCGACCACTTCGCACCGCCCTTGACGATGAAGCCACGCAGGACCCGCTCGCCTTCAGGAATCTCCGAGAAGAAGTCCGGCAGTTTCGGCACCACGGGCAACAGGTCGCTGATTTCCATGCCGGGTCGGAGATCCGGCTTGTCGGACCCGTACTTCAGCATCGCGTCCGCGTAACTCATGCGCGCGAACGGGGTCTCGACTTCGAATCCCGCCGCTTTCCACATCGCCTTGATCGCACCCTCGACGACGCCGTACACGACTTCCTCGGTCGCAAACGAGATCTCAACGTCGATCTGGGTGAACTCCGGCTGCCGGTCCGCGCGCAGGTCCTCGTCCCTGAAGCACCGGCAAATCTGGAAGTACCGATCCATGCCGGCAATCATCAGGATCTGTTTGAAGATTTGCGGCGACTGTGGCAACGCGAAGAACTCGCCCCGATGCACGCGTGAGGGCACCAGGTAGTCACGCGCGCCTTCAGGGGTCGACCGCGTCAGAATCGGCGTTTCGATTTCGAGGAACCGCTCGCTGTCGAAATACCGCCTCGCGGCCATCGTCACCTGATGCCGCAGGATGATGTTGTGCTGCAGCGAGGGACGACGGAGGTCGAGGTAGCGATACCGAAGTCGTGTTTCTTCCGCGACGGTGGTTTCTTCGTTGATGGGAAAAGGTGGGGTCTTTGCGACGTTCAGGATGTCGATGGCGGATGCGACCACTTCGATCTGCCCTGTCTCGAGCTTGTCGTTGATGGCCTCGGCATCACGCGCTTCAACCACGCCGGTCACCGCCACGACGCCCTCGGGTCGCACCCGACCGGCCTGGTCCATGGCTGCCCCGCTACGCGCCACCACCTGGGTGATGCCGTAGCGATCGCGCAGGTCGAAGAAGGTCACGCCGCCCAGGTCGCGAACCCGGTGGACCCAGCCTTGGAGGAAGACCGTCTGGCCAACGTGTTCGCGGCGCAGAGCGCCACAAGTGTGGGTGCGATAAGTGCTCACAGGTACGTCCGTACTGTTTCTGCAACCGCCGCGCGCGCCACCGCGCGCTGGTCTCCGGTTGCCATGTCGCGCAGCGTGACCTCGCCCCGTGCGAGTTCATCACCGCCAACGATCAACGTCACACGCGCCGCCAGCCGGTCGGCGCGTTTCATCTGACCACGCACACTGCGTGTGTCGAATTCCATCTGCGCCCGCATCCCGCCTGCCCGCAGTTCCCGCAGGAGCGACCAGGCTTCCGCGCGGCCGTCGTCACCAATCGCCACGATGAAGGCCCGGGGCGCCGAGGCGACCGGTGCCGTATCGGGCAAAGCCAGCACAAGGCGCTCGAGGCCGGCGGCGAACCCAATGCCGGTCCGGTCGGCGCCGCCGAGCGTCTTCACGAGGCCATCGTAACGTCCGCCACCCAGCAGCGCGTTCTGGGCCCCGAGCGTCTGTCCGAGAATCTCGAAGGTGGTCCGCGTGTAGTAGTCGAGGCCACGCACGAGCCGATGTGATTCGCGGAATGGAATCGCGGCGGCTGCGAGGTAGCCCTTCACGCCCGCGTAGTGTGTCGCGCACCGTTCGCACAGGTAGTCCGCCGAATGCGGCAACGCGTCGATGATCGGCTGGTCTGCCGGCACCTTGCAGTCGTAGATACGCAGCGGATTGGTCGTGGACCGCCGCTGGCAGTCGCCGCACAACTTCGACACGTTGTCGCCAAGCGCGGCGAGCAGCGCCTCCTGAAATTTCGGACGGCACTCGGGGCACCCCACCGAGTTGATGACCAGTTCCGCCTGCGGGATCTGGAGCGCGGCAATCAGCGACCAGGCCAGGTCAATGACCTCGGCATCGATCGCCGGGTCTTCCAGGCCAAACGCTTCAACGTCGAACTGGTGAAACTGCCGGTAGCGGCCCTTCTGCGGACGCTCGTACCGGAACATCGGCCCCATCGCAAACAGCTTTGCCGAGGGGAGCGCATTCTCGAGGTTGTGTTCCACAAACGCGCGCACCATGCTGGGCGTCGCCTCGGGGCGCAACGTAATGCGGTCGCCCCCCTTGTCGGTGAAGCTGTACATCTCCTTCTGGACGATGTCGGTGGTTTCCCCGGTGCCCTTGGCAAACAGTTCTTCGCGTTCGATGACCGGCGTGCGTACTTCCACGTAGCCGAAGCGATCGCACAGCTCACGCGCGATGCGTTCGACGTACTGCCATTTTTCGACTTCGCCTGGGAGGATGTCGTGGGTGCCGCGTATCGCTGAGATCATCTGTCCCACTGATTATAGGAGATTCACCATGAAGCCATGGAGGAAGCCCTGCTCCAGGCCCTTCATGTCTCCACGGTGAGTTGGGTTTGCGGAACGGCGCAGGCGCGGGCCTGGGACTGAGCTACTTGTAGTCCAGCCGATACCGCACGTAGTTGCCGGCAAATTCCTTGATCATCGCGAGGTCCCGGTCGGTCAGTTCCCGCCGAACCTTGCCGGGCGCCCCCATCACCATCGACCGTGGCGGAATGACCGTGTTTTCCGTGATGAGGGTGCCAGCGGCGATGATGCAGTCTTCCCCGATGGATGCGCCGTTGAGGATGGTCGCGCCCATCCCCACGAGCACCCGGTCAGCGATGGCACAGCCGTGGATGATGGCGCCGTGCCCGATGGTCACGTCGTTGCCGATGATCGTGGGGTGTGTGTCGTGCTGCACGTGAACAATCGTCCCGTCCTGCACGTTGGACCGATCCCCGATCCGGATGTAGTTGACGTCCCCGCGGATCACGGTGAGCATCCAGACCGAGGATTCTTCGCCGATCACCACATCGCCGATGACCTGCGCGCTTTCGTCGACAAACGCCGACAACGCAATCGTCGGCAACACACCCCGGTACGGTCGAACAGCCATGCGTCTATTCTCTACTGCTTGCGGATCGTCGGATACGCGATCCCCAGCTGTTCCAGGTAGGTCTTGTACTTCGTCGGGTCGAAGTAGAAGGGCCGCATCTGCTCGCGGTACTTCGCCATGATGTCGCGATTGAGTTCGATGGCAGGTGTGTCCTGCGGACGAATCAGCGGCTCATACTTCTGGTTCTTCGTCTGCACCTCGTTGAAGTACCGCCACGCTTCCTGCACCACTTCCGGCTTGAGCAGCAAATCAACCATCGTCATGGCCTGAGCCTTGGCGCCTGCCGTTGCTCCCTTGTGCGCAATCGGCGTCGCCATGGCAATGCTGTCGGCCCAGTTGTGACCCGGCAGGCCGGGGATATTCGACGGGAACGACAACGTGACGGTGGGCACGTTCCAGGAAATGTCGCCGATGTCATCGGAGCCGCCGCCGCGGTTGTCGGTCACCGGCTGGCCGAGGTTGCTCAGCCTCGTGGCCAGGCCCTGCTCGTTCACGCCGAGCTCCTTCTGCACGGCGCGCGCGAGGGTCTGGTCCGCCTCGCTCCACTCGGGCAGGCCCACCTTCTGGATGTTGGCAAACGTCGCTTCAGCAACCGGCCGATTGAAGTGGCGCGGCCAGGCCGCGCCTAGCACGCGCGTGTTGGCGAGCTTCGTGCCCGTCATCATCGCCGCACCCTGCGCGATCTGATCGCCGATGTTCCACAGTTCGCGGATCTGCGGATACGTGATCTCGCGGAAGTAGTACCAGACGGACGCGTTCCTCGGCACCACGTTGGGCTGATCGCCACCGTTTTTGATGACGTAGTGGGAACGGTGTTCGAGGCGCAGGTGCTCGCGCCGGTAGTTCCAGCCCACGTTCATCAGCTCCACCGCGTCGAGCGCTGATCGGCCGCGCCACGGGGCGCCCGCCGAGTGGGCCGTCTCGCCTTCGAAGGTGTATTCCACCGAGACCAGCCCGGTGCCGCCCGCTGCGCCCCACGACACAGACAGATTGCGGCCCACGTGCGTGAACAGGGCGACATCGACGTCCTTGAACAGCCCTTCACGCACGAAATACGCCTTGGTGCCGACCAGCTCTTCCGCCGTGCCCGGCCAGATGCGGATCGTGCCCGGAATCTTGTCGCGCTCCATGATCTTCTTGAGCGCGAGTGCCGCCGTGATGTTCACGGCCTGACCGGAATTGTGCCCCTCGCCATGTCCCGGCGCGCCCTCGATGAGTGGGTCGTGGTACGCAACGCCTGGCTTTTGTGACGACTGCGGAATGCCGTCGATGTCCGAGCCCAGCGCGATGACCGGCTTGCCGCTTCCCCACGACGCCATGAATGCCGTCGGAATACCTTCCACGGTGAAGCCGTTCTGGCGCAGCAGCGTCGTCAGGTACTTGTGCGTCTCTACTTCCTGGAAGCCCAGTTCGCCGTAGCTGAAGATCTGGTCCACCATCTGCTGGGTGAAGTCGCGCATCTTCTCGACTTCGGCCACTACCTCGTCCTTGAGAGCAGTCACCCTTGGTGAATCGGGCGGCACCGCCTGCTGGCCCTGCAACTGAGCCGCGGCGACCAGCGCCATCCCACACATCGCGACGACCACGAGTCCCTGCTTGACGCGCATCCAGACCCCCGGGCGGAAGTTTACCGAAGACCGGCTCCCGGAGGACAATTGAGTACCCGATGTTGCTCGACACGCTTGGCCGACCGCTGCGCAGCCTGCGCCTCTCTGTGACCGACCGGTGCAACCTCCGGTGTCACTACTGCATGCCCGAGGAGGACTACCTCTGGCTGCCGCGGCAGGACCTGCTGACGTTCGAAGAAATGAGTCAGTTCGTGGAGCTCTTCGGGGAGATGGGCGTGGACCGCCTCCGCATCACCGGCGGTGAACCTCTTTTGCGCCGCGACCTGCCGTCGCTGGTCGCCTCGCTCGCGGCCAAGCCGTGGGTCACCGATCTGGCCATGACCACCAACGGCGTCCTGCTGGCCGATGCCATCGATGACCTGAAGGACGCAGGCCTCCACCGCGTCACGGTCAGCCTCGACACCCTGCAGCCCGAGCGGTTCCAGTCGATCACCCGGCGCGACAGCCTGGCCGCAGTCCTGGCCGGCATCGAGGCCGTACGGAGCGCAGGCCTTCGGGACCTCAAACTCGATACGGTCATCACACGCGGCGTCAATGACGATGAACTGGTGGCGCTGATGGAGTACGGCCGCGAGGTCGGCGCCGAAGTCAGGTTCATCGAATACATGGATGTCGGCGGCGCCACGCACTGGCTGCCCGAAGCCGTGGTCTCGCGTACCGAAATGCTCGAGCGACTGTCAGCGCACTACGGCCCCATCACGTCGCTTCAGAACACCTCGTCCGCCCCCGCCGACCGGTTCCAACTGCCGGACGGGACGTCCTTCGGCATCATCTCGTCGACGACTCAGCCGTTCTGCCGCACGTGCGACAGGGCCAGGCTTACGGCCGACGGCGTGTTGCTCCTCTGCCTCTACGCGCAGCACGGCACCGACCTCCGGCGTCCACTGCGGGCCGGCGCGTCGGCCGACACCATGCGCAGCCTGATTCGCGCGGTCTGGAAGGGGCGCGCGGATCGAGGCGCCGAGGAGCGGCGCGGCGTCCGCGAGCGCGGCTCGTACATCCCGCTCAGCCTCCTCAAGCGCGATGCGCACCTCGAAATGCACACACGGGGGGGATAGGCGAGGTGCCGGGGTGCCGGGGTGCCGGGGTGCTGGGGTGCCGAGGTGCCGAGGTGCCGAGGTGCCGGGGTGCCGGGGTGCCGAAGGGGATGTGACGTGCCGGGGGCCTGACTGGTCAAACCTCTGCGTGAACCGACTCGTCGTCATCCTCATCGCTTCCACCACCGTCTGCCTCGCGGCGTGTGGCTCGTCCTCGGCCCCGACCACCGTGACCTCGACCTCCACATCCACGACACCCTCCGCTCCGGTGCAGGGGTGCCAGATCACCGAGCAAGCCGAGTCGGGTCCTTTGCTCTCCAACCCTCAGAGTCCGTATTTCGATCACCTGGGAATCGCGGAGGCCGTGGGTGACGGTGCGACGGCCACCTCGTACCGCGAAGCACTGAGCCACGCATCGGCAGGAGACCTGACGAGGCTGCCGGACGGCAGCATCGGCCTCTACTATCACAACGGTAGCGATGGCGCCGCGGTGTGGCTGGCGCGGCTCAACGGCAGCGGCCTGTCACCGGTTGGCGCGATCACTGTCGACGGCGTGGCGCGGCCGAGGTGGATTGCCGATCCCAATGCCGACCTGGTCAATGGACGAGTGCGCTTGACCTATCTCAACGGCCAGGACGGCTCGCGTCGCAAGTTCTGCATCGCTGAATCCACCGACGGCCAGACGTTCACCACACGTGCGCTGGCGATCACATTTAATGGTGATGCCGAAGCGGATCCTTCCCTCGTCCAGTTGACCGACGGCTCCTGGCTGATGGCGTTCTCGCGCAGTAATCACACCGGGTTGGGGTTGGCCCGTTCGAGCGATGGACTGACTTTCACGCAGTTCTTCACATCGTCCACGATGGGCGTCGTGCCGGAGCTGGCGGCACTGTCGGGAGGACGGGTGCGGATGTACGCCTGCCAGGGCGGCAACGTGTTGTCACACGTGTCCAGCGACGGCGGCAGCACCTGGTCGGTTGAGGGCACCGTCATCGCCCGCACCGCCACGGGCCGCGCGATCGTGTGCGACCCGACGTTCCTGCCTGCGGATCAGCTGTTCGTGTTCAAGGTCACTGACGCGATGTACGGCCGCGAGCACCTTGCCGAGGAACTGATCGAGCGCATTGCCGCCTCGTATCCACCGCACCACGACGACCAGATCGTTTTCCCAGTCGAGAAAGACGATGTTCTGGCCATTGCCGCGAAAGGTCACGGTCCGCTCCCCCACCGAGGGCAGCGACTTTCGTCCGGGGTTGAGGAACCAGTTCATGAAGCCGTATTCGGGATTCACGCCGCCCGTGCGCGCCATGTCGATCCACTGCTGCGACACCAGCTGCTGGCCGTTCCAGTTGCCGTTGCGGAGATACAGGTACCCCAGGCGGGCCAGATCAAACGCGCTGATGAACATGCCTCCGCCCCAGTGGCCGCCGCCCGTTGACGCCTGCACCTTGCGGCCATCGAGATCGATCCACGCGTTGTCGTAACCTTCCCAACGCCAGGTGCTCGATGCGCCAATCGGCTGCATGATCTCGCGCCGCAACACGACGGGCAGGGGATCACGCCACACATGCAGCGCCGACAGCGCGAGCACGTTCACGCGTGTGTCGTTGTATTTGTAGTTGGTTCCCGCGGCGAACTTCGGACGGTTGCGCCGCTCTGCTTCGGTGTTGCCCACGGGACGATCCGCCCAGTCAGGCTTGCCCCACAGTTCGCCTTCCCAATCGCTCGTCTGTCGCAGCAGATGGTCCCACGTGATGGGGGCGTTTTTCTCTACGGTGAACAGGTCGACGTTGGCCGGCATGTACGGCGCGACTCGATCGTGGACGTCCTTGATGAGGCCACGGTCGACTGCGACTCCAACGACTGTCGACAGAAACGTCTTCGTGACACTGAATGTCATGTCGGGCCGAGCGGTGTCTCCCCATTCCGCCACGATGCGTCCGCCCTTGATCACGAGGCCGTTGGCCGCCGCGCGGGGCGACGTCGGGCCGATCAACGCGTTGTAGGGCGCCTCTCGACGAAACGTATTGGGAATATCAACGGCCAGGTCTTTCGTGGCTGGATTCTCGTTGGCGATGGCAAACGCGACGGCCTCTTTGAGCAACGCCTCATCCACGCCCGCCTGCGCCGGGGCGACGCGCGCCCAGTCATTGCGGGGCGGGAAGTACGTCGCCTGTTCAGCGGCCGTCCCAAACGGCGCGGCCGCCGCGAGGCCCACGACGACGACCGAGACGAGCGACCATTTCCTCATTCCCTCATTTCCCCACTTCCCCATCTCCCTCATTTCCCCACTCGAAAGCGTCTGTAGTCCGTCACCGAGTCCGCCTTCGACCACAAACCGATGCGACCCGACACTGCAGCCGGCAAGGTGTAGTCAAGCGCCTTTGTGTCTCCAACCCAACCTGTCAACACCGGCCCGTCAATACGCAGGCGCAGTGTGCTCCAGGCGTTGAGCGGCACCGACACCGGGATCCCGCCGTGGTGCAGCCGTTCCCGCTCGCCATTGACGACCCGCCACAACGCCGCATCGCCGTCCTTGGTGTTGTAGCGGTAGGCGTAGTGGTTGCCGTCAGGCGTCATGGCAAACAACAACGACGCGTATTGATCCGACTCGCCGCCAATCAACCGAAAGTCGACCGCCAGTTCGCCGTCACTGAGCGTGTGCACGTCTCGCACGATGCCGGTCGGAAACTGCAGCCCCTTGGACCAGCGTGAGCTGAACTCAGGGCCGTTCCCGGGAAACAACACCTCGGACTTCGGGCCGAGATGTTCGGGGGGCGTCCCCGGCTTCCACGATGTGCCGTCCACGCGCAACATGCGCTCGCCGTTTTCTTCCCTGACGATCCAGTTGCCGGCAAGGACAACAAAGGACGTCGGCTCCTGCCCTACGAAGTCCGACGCAAGCCATGCCTCACCACTCACATCGGGGGCAGGCGTGGAGGCCGATGATGGTGTTGCCGCTGCGGGTTCAGCTGGAGCAGGCTCACTTCCGCTGCACGCCGCGCAGGCCACGGCCACACACACGAGAAACAGATGTCGCATTGGAAGAGGATAACGCGAAGAACCAAGTAACGGCGGGGCTGAAGCCCCGCCCCACGGCTGAGGTTAGGCCACTCGACTGTTGCGGGCGGTGCGTTTGCGTATCGCGAACCAGGCGCGGACACCCATCAGCACCACGAAGATCCCCGCATAGGTGTACGGTTCCACTTCCGGCACCTTGGTCTTCCACACGAAGTGGATGACACCTGCGGCGCCGGCCACATACGCGAGCCGATGCAGGGTCTGCCAGCGTTTGCCCAGGCGACGAATCGAGCCCTGCGTGGAGGTCAGCGTCAGCGGCAGCATCGCCAGAAACGCCACCATCCCTGACAGGATGAACTTGCGCTTGATCACGTCGTCGACGATCGCCTGCAACTGACAGTCGGACCAGTAGAGGCACGCCTGATCAAACAGCACGTAAAACGACAGGTGTGTCGCCGCGTAGAAGAAGGCCCACAAGCCAAGCAGCCGGCGAATGGACTGGATGCGGTTCCAGCCAGTCAGACGTCGCACGGGCGTCACCGCGAGGGAACACAGCAGCAGGACCAGCGCCGTCTCGCCCGTCGTCAGGAGCAAGGTCTCGGCAGGATTGACGCCGAGATCGCCCCAGAACGCGCGGTAGAACAGATCAACGCCGGGCCAGCCGGCCGCAATCCAGACCGCGACCTTCAGGACGCGCTGGATGGTCGCGCCGGACACCATCAGTAGTATTTCGAGAGGTCCATCCCCTCGTACAACTTCGCGACCTGGTCGGCGTATCCGTTGAACATCAACGTGGGCTTGTTCTTGGCGAACGATCCCAGCGACCGTTCACGCGCCTGACTCCATCGCGGGTGATCCACGGTGGGATTCACGTTCGAGTAGAAGCCGTATTCACGCGCGTTCGCGATGTTCCAGGACGTCGGCGGCTGATTCTCGACAAAGCTGATCTTGACGATGGACTTGATGCTCTTGAAGCCGTACTTCCACGGCACCACAAGGCGAATCGGCGCGCCGTTCTGATTCGGCATCTCGCGACCGTAGAGTCCCGTGGCCAGGAGCGTCAGCGGGTTCATCGCTTCATCCATGCGCAGGCCTTCGACGTAGGGCCACTCGAGCGATGCACCGCGCTGGCCACGCATCTCCGATGGGCGCAGCAGCGTGGTGAACGCGACGTACTTCGCTTTTGACGTTGGCTCGACGCGTTTGATCAGGTCGGCCAGCGGGAATCCCACCCAGGGGATGACGGCCGACCATGCCTCGACACACCGGAAGCGATAGATGCGTTCTTCGAGCTGGTGGGGTTTGACCAGGTCTTCCAGGGCGTAGTCAGCCGGCTTGGCGATGTGCCCATCGACCTTGACCTTCCACGGGCTGGTGGTCAGCTCGTGCGCATACCGGGACGGGTCGGACTTCTCCATCCCGAACTCATAGAAGTTGTTGTATGTCGTCAGCGCTTCCCACGAGTGCGGGGTCTCGGTTGTCGAGAGCGGTGACTTGCGGACGTTCGGGATCTGCGCCTGCGCGGAGAGTTCATCCCCCAGCGGACCACATGCTGCCGCACCGATCGCGCCCGCAGCGGCGATCCTCAGAAAGTCGCGTCGCGAGTGGTACACACCTTCGGGCGTAATCTCGGACGAGCGAATATCGTTCGGCTGGCGAATCTTGATCAACATGGCAGAACTCCCTGCAGCCATTGTACCCGGCTACAGGGGTCTACGGTCTCGGCGGGAGCGTGGTTACAGGCCCAGGAAGGCCCGGCTCGCCGTCCAGACGTCGTCCATCGACGCGCTGAGCTGATGGCCGTCGCGCACCAGGCGCAGGTCGACCAGTGGCCGGTCGTGCGCCCACGACGTCACCATCTGCGGCAAGACCACGTCGTCCTCGGTGCCCTGAAAGACCAGCGTGGGCCTGGTGGTGGGCAGGGGAAGGGCGTCATACTGCGCGGCATCGGAGTACAGGTCAAAGCGGATCTCACGCTCGGCTTCGAGGGCGTAATGGAAGACCGTCAGGCTTCCCCGCTCTCGCCACTCGTCGACCGTGTGCGGACCAAAGGCCTTCAGCCGGTTTCCACCAAAGTCGAGCGCCGGCGCCAGGAGGATGAGTCGATCAACCTTGCCCGTGGTGTCTGCCTCGGCTGCCAGCACGGCCACAAACGCGCCGAGACTTGAGCCCACCAGCGCGACCGGTCCCTCGGGAACGGCCTCGATCGCCTCACGCGCCTGAACCAGCATGCGCGACGTGGTCAACGTCTCGAAGTCGGGCAGGTTCAGATCCGGAGCCGTGAATCCGACCTCAAGCGCCGCCAGTTCACGCCCGAACCGCTGCGCCTTGCCCGATTCGGGCGAGGACGCAAATCCGTGCAGGTACACGACGTGGCGGACGGCTGACTGTGACATGCGTCAGATCATGTTCGGACAACCGGGGCGGCAGCGGCACTGCATGCCGGCTTCACCTTCGGTGTTGTAGTCGTAGAAGAGCTCCTCGCCCTTCTTGATGTTGCGCGCGGCGCGGATCCACACCGTATGCCCCACCACCTCGGCGTAGCAGTTGCCCTTGCACGCGTGATTGATGAAGCGCGCCGTACTGCCGCCGACGTTGCCGTCACGGTAGTACTTCCAGCTCAGGGTGAAACACCAGAGCTGGCCTTTGGCCTGGTACTTGTGTTCGCGACGATCGGCTTCAGCGGCGGTGATCTTCTCGCCGGTGTATTCGATGATGCGCTTGTTCTTGTTGATGGGAGCGGCGGCGTATACGCCCCAGCCGGCGCCGGCGATGCCGGACTTCTTGCGGATGATGCGACAACCGGTCTCAGTGATCTCTACACGGGCTCG
>CBINOO010000103.1:0-14315 GCA_966252305.1 uncultured Acidimicrobiia bacterium | reverse complement strand
AAAAAACACGTCGGCTTCGTGTTCCAGAGTTACCACCTGCTCGACCACCTCACGGTCTACGAGAACCTGGATGTCCCGCTGTCCTACCGCGACATCAAGAAGTCGGAACGCGACAGCATGGTCTGCGACATCCTGGACCGCTTCGCCATCGTCGGCAAGAAGGACCTGTATCCCAACCAACTCTCCGGCGGACAGCAGCAGTTGGTGGCGGTCGCGCGCGCGGTCATCGCCAACCCGAAGGTCATCCTGGCCGACGAACCCACGGGTAACCTGCACTCGAGCCAGGGTCGCGAGATCATGGAGCTGTTCAAGAAGCTCAACGACGCCGGCACCACCATCGTCCAGGTGACCCACTCGGAAGCCAATGCCGAATACGGGTCGCGGATCATCGAGTTGAAGGACGGCTGGGTGGTCGGCGCGCCTCAGCAGGCGTAACGTGGCGACCACACGCCTGGCAGGCCTGCTGCTCCTGGCCGCGCTCACCACCGCGTGCGGCGGGGAGGATCGGTCGACCGTCAAGCAATACGAACTCACCGGCATGGTGCTCGCGGTGCACGCGTCCACGCAGGAGCTCACCGTCAAACACGACGACATCGCCGGCTACATGCCGGGCATGACGATGAATTTTCCCGTGGTGGCGAGTTCACTCATGGTCGGCCGGGAGCCGGGTGAACTGATCAAGGCCACACTTGAAGTGGACGACCTGAAGGTGCGCCTCACCTCGATCACCCACGTCGGCATGGGCTCGTTGCCGACCAACACCAACGCCATCGCCATGGCGGGCGGCGTGCTCGAACCCGGAGACGCGATGCCGGACGTGGCCCTGATCGATCAGAACGACAAGCGCCGTTCGCTGGCCGAGTGGCGCGGCACGCCGGTGCTGCTCACGTTCATCTACACCCGGTGCCCGCTGCCCAACTACTGCCCGCTGATGGACCGCAACTTCGTGGCGATCCAACGGCTGGTGCAGGCCGACCCCGCGCTGCAGGGCCGACTGCGGCTGATCTCGGTCTCGTTTGATCCCGACTACGACACGCCGGCCGTCCTGTCGGCCCACGCCAGGACCATCGGCGCGGATCTGTCGACGTGGACACTGCTCACCGGGGACCGGCCCACGATCGACAAACTCGCGGCGCGATTCGGCGTCGGTGTCCTTCGCGGGCCTGATGGCGCCACCGAAATCACCCACAACCTGCGCACCGCGCTGTTTGCGGCCGACGGCACCTTGCTCACGATCTACTCGGGCAGTGACTGGACGCCACGCGGCGTGCTCGACGACCTGCGTGCGCACCTCGCCCGCTGACCTGCCCTTCACGCCGGCCGAACGCCGCCTGATCACGCGCGTGCGCACGCCGCGCCAGGTGCAGGCGTACCTCAACGGGCTGACCTACAACACCGAGCCCCCGCCCGGAGGGCCGCAGCAACGCACGTTCCGCAGTGTCGTACGCACCGGCACCGCGCACTGTCTGGAAGCGGCCCTGACGGCGGCCGTCATTCTCGAGCAACACGGCTGGCCGCCCACCGTGATGAGCCTCGAGTCGATAGACGGACTCGATCATGTGATCTTCATCTATCGCACCGCGTCGGGCTGGGGTTCGGTGGCCAAGTCCCGCGACCCTGGTCTGCACGGGCGCCTGCCGATCTTCCGCACGCCGCGTGCGCTGGCGCTCAGCTACTTCGAACCGTTTGTGGATACGACCGGGTGCCTGCGGGCCTACGGACATGTGGACCTGCGCGTGCTTGATCCGTACGACTGGCGGCTGTCGTCGGGACACGTCTGGAAGGTCGAACGGTTCCTGTACGAGATTCCGCACCGCGCGATCCGGTATTCCCAGGCGCGCGTTGATCGGCTGCGCCGGCGCTACTTCCGATTCCGGCGCGAACACCCCGGCGTCAAACCCATCGCGTTGTACGACCGGCGCGGATGGTCGGCGCTTCCCGACCACTTCCGCGCGCAACGCTGAGGGCGTCAGTCCAGGTCGAAGTCGCGGGTGGGCTTGGAGACCGGTTCCTTGCGGGCCTGCTTGAGGGCCTCCTCGAACCGGGCCGACAACGCATCCCCGCGTGTTTTCTCCGCCTGCACCGACTGCTCGAACAAGGACTCACGACGGGCTTTTTCTTCGGCCAGGATCCGCGCGGCATCATCAAGCTTCGGCTTGTCGGGACGTTCCGGCTCGACGTGGCGGACCACTCGCTGAAGCCCCTGATCGATGACCAGGGTGCTGTGACAACAGGGACAGGTGACCTCGAACTCCGTGCGCAGGCGAGCCATGCGCTTATCATAGACAGATGAGACACGTCCGCTCCATGGTGCCGCTCCCCGGCCTGGTAGCGATCGTGGCCCTGGTGGCTTCGGCCTGTGGTGGCGGTACACGCGTCATCACGCCGGCGCCCGGGCCCGCGCCCGCCGGAGGCTCCCAGGCTGCGCCGGCCGGCCCCGCTCGTCCAGGCCAGCCGATCGAAGTTCCACAAACCGATGCGACCCCGCCTCCCCCGCCCAGGGGCGTCATGGCGGGCGCCGTCAGTTCATTCGCCACCAACGAGCCCGTCGCGCGCGCGCGCGTCATCCTGACCACGGTGGATCCGGCAGGCCTGGACTACCCCCGGGTGGCGATGACCGACGCCGAAGGCCGGTTTCGTTTCACCGACCTGCCCGCCAACGAGGCGTATCTCATCACGGTGTCAAAGACGGGTTTTGCCCCGCGCGCCTATGGCGAGGCGCCGCCGGCCGTGCCGCCTCAGCCGGTCGCGCTGGCTCAGGATGAGGTGAAGGAGGGCCTCAACGTCCAGTTGATGCCTCACGTGTCGATCGGCGGCCGCATCCTCGACGAGGACGGCACTCCCTTTGCCGGCGCGCTGATCGAAGCCATGCGTCCGATCTTCCAGGGTGACCGCCGCACCCTGGTCACGGTGGCCGAGGCGGTCTCCGACGATCGCGGCGAATTCCGGTTGATTGGCCTCGCGCCGGGGCAATACTACGTCTCGGCCTCCGACCCCGCCTACCTGAACATTGGCGACAAGGACGGCCAGCTGTTTTATTCGCCCACGTTTTATCCAGGCGTGGTGTTTCCGGATGAGGCGACGCGCATCACGCTTGATCCCGGCGTCGCGACCGAGCGGCTCGAATTCAAGCTCAATATCATCCGCCCGGCCAGGGTCCGCGGTTCCATCAGCACACCCATCGAGATTGGTGGAGTCGCCAAACCGTTGATGGCCGCCGCGGTCATCATGAGTCCGCTGCGCAACGACCAGTTTTCCCTGTTCACCATCACCGAACCAGAGATGGAGCCTGGTGGCCAGTTTCTCTTTTCCAACGTCCCGCCCGGCCGGTATCGCGTGCAGGCGCGCGGCGAAACGGAACGGGAGGGCATCGCGCGGTTCAGCGTGTACAACATGGATGTCGCCGGCTTCGATCGCGACAATGCCGACATGGTGCTGTCACGAGGCGCCAACGTCTTCGGCACGGTCGAGTGGGACACCATCACGGGCAAGATCCCCGCGGATCAGTCCGGCATCATCGTCCGGATGCCGATGGAAGACGGCAATGAGTTCGGCGATTCCGTCACCGGTTACCTGACCGACGGCACTTCGTGGAACGTGCGTGGCGTCATGACCGGGCGCCACTACTTCCGCGTGCAGGGGCTTCCCCAGGGATGGCACCTCAAACGCGTGGAGTATCAGGGCGGCGACATCACCGATACGCCGTGGATGTTCAACTACGAAGAAACGGTGTCCGGTTTCAAGCTCATCCTCACCAATCGCGTCACCATCGTGCGCGGTTTCGTCCTGCCACGCGGGAAAGACGATGTGCAGAGTTATGCCGTCGTGGTGTTTTCGTCCAACCCGATTCACTGGCGCCCGCAGAGCCGGTACACGGCCATCACGTATCCCGACAGCGAAGGCCGGTATGAGTTTCGCGGCCTTCCGCCGGGACAATATCAGGTGGCCGCGACGCGTTCGTTCGACCATTCAGACCTGGGGAATCCGAAAGCATTTGACCTGCTGCTCGAGCAGAAGGGCGTTGAGGTGTTCTCGCTGGCCGAAAACCAGTTGTGGCGTCAGGATCTGTCGCCGCTCCAGCGCGACCCCACGCGCGTTCGCTGACGCCGTCCCGTGGATCTTAGAGTCGTCACCTACAACATCCACCGCGGCCGCGGTCTGGACCGCCGTACCCGTCCCGAACGCATCGCGGAAGTCCTGCAAGGTCTGGACGCCGACATCATCGCGCTGCAGGAAGTGATTGGCCCCGGCCGCCACTCCGCGGGACACGCGGAACTCATCGGCGCCGCCCTGGGCATGGGCTGGATCATGGGCCCGGTGCGCGAGCTGCGGCAGCATCAGTTCGGCAACGTGATTCTCAGCCGCTTCCCCATGTGGAATCACGCGCAGCATGAACTGTCGTGGAAGACGTGTGAGCCTCGCGGCGCGCAGCGCGTGGCGGTTGATACGGGCAAGGGCACGTTGCAGGTGTTCAACGCGCACCTGGGCACCGCCTTGCTGGAACGCCGCTACCAGGCGACACGACTGGCGTCCTGGGTGGACGACAAACGCGTGCATGGGCCGAAGATTCTGCTTGGCGACTTCAACGAGTGGTCGCGCACGCTGGCCGGGGACATCCTGGCCGAACGCCTGCACTCAATCGATCTGTACCCGTTCCTGCGTCGCCGCCGCACCTACCCCGGCATCTTTCCCCTGCTGCACCTCGACCACATCTACTACGTGGGTGACATCCACGTCAGACACGTCACGCTCACACGCACCCGCCTCGCCCTGCTCGCCTCGGACCACCTGCCACTGGCAGCGGATATCACGGTGAAGTTCTAGGCAGGTGGCGGCAGGGGGGGCGGCCAAGAACCTCCTTGACACGCACGAAATCAAAGTGATATCACCTTGCCATCACATCGGCCGGTTTCCTGGCTGACTGTGGCAGGAGGATGTCAGATGGTGCGCGAACAGATTCGCAAAACGATTTCGGGATGGGTGATGTTGCCGGTGCTGGTGGGCATCATGGGCATCGCCGTGTGGCAAATCGTGGTGGAGGCGATGAAGACCGAGGCAACCGGCGGCGACCCGTCGGTCCCGTTCATCGTGGCCATGGTGCTGGTCATTACCCTGGCCGGTGCGTGCTTGTTTGGCTTCTTCACCGTCGAGCCCAACGAAGCCAAGGTCCTCACACTCTTCGGCCGGTACTGGGGCACGGTCAAGCGGGATGGCCTCCACTGGGCCAATCCCCTGCTCCGCTGGCGTCACATCTCGCTGCGCGTCCGCAACTTCGAGAGTTCACAGATCAAGGTCAACGACCTGGAAGGCAATCCCATCGAGATCGCCGCGGTGGTCGTGTGGCGCGTCACCGAAACCGCGGAGGCGTGTTTCGAGGTCGACAACTACGAACACTACGTCAAGGTGCAGAGCGAGGCGGCCGTCCGCAATCTGGCGACGCAATACCCGTACGACGCGCATGACGATGGCCACAAGTCGCTGCGTGGCAACACGATTGAGATCGCCGAGCAGCTGAAGACCGAAGTGCAGGAACGGCTGGCCAAAGCCGGCGTCGACGTGCTCGAGGCACGCATCAATCACCTCGCCTACGCACCTGAAATTGCCGCGGCCATGCTGCAACGTCAACAGGCGGGCGCCATCATCGCCGCGCGCCAGCGCATCGTCGAAGGCGCGGTCGGCATGGTCGAGATGGCACTCGAACTCCTGTCGGCGCGCGAAGTCGTCACGCTTGACAACGACCGCAAGGCCGCCATGGTGAGCAACCTGCTGGTGGTGTTGTGCGGCGATCGCAACACGCAGCCCGTCGTCAACACCGGCACGATTTACCAATAACGACCCGTTGCCGATGGCTGAACGCAAACCATTTCTGCTGCGCATGGATCGCCAGTTGCTCGACGCCTTGCAGCGTTGGGCGAATGACGACCTGCGCAGCCTGAATGGCCAGATTGAGTTCGTGTTGCGGCGCGCGCTGCAGCAGGCGGGACGCCTGCCCGACAAAAACGACGATCAGCCTTCTTCTTCGTAGTCCGGCTGCGTCAGATGCGCGTGGCGCGTGGAGGGACGCAGCGCCTCACGATGGTCGTACACGGGGAGCCCGGCGACATGGAGGCCGACCTGGCACCCATCCGCCTTCTGCACCACCACGACCGTGATGGGGCTGCCTTCGACACCCGCGCGAAAGCCCGCCTGACAGCCGCAGGCCAGACGCGCCGTGGAGAGCGGTTGCGGCGTCGCCATTACTGCGCTCCCCCGGAGGTCGCGCCGGCCGCGCGCGGTTCAAAGAGCTTCTTCACGCGCTCCTCAAACCACTCTTCCGACTGCGTGCCCATGTGTTTGTAGTCGACCGATCCGTCCGCCCGGACGAACCACGAGACGGGCAGCGAGTAGGCCCCGTAGTGTTCCTGCAGTTCATCGTGGCCCAGGCCCACCAGGACGGGATAGTTCATCTTGAATTCTGCAGCGAACGCCTGGAGATCTTCCGGCTTGTCATCCACTGAGATGCCCAGCACGACGAAACGCTGATCGCGATATTTGTCGACCAGTTTCACGAAGGCTGGAATCTCGTGGCGGCAGGGCGCGCACCAGGTAGCCCAGAAGTTGATCAGCATCGGCTGTCCGCGGAAATCCGCCAGGCGGACGTCCTTGCCGTTCATGTCCTTGAGCGTGAAGTCCAGGCGCGCGAGTTCAGCCCCCTCGGGTGGCTCGGGAATCCCGTGGTCATCATCAGGCGCACAGCCCAGCGGCCAGACGGTCAGGGTCGCGGCCAGCGCCAGCGCGGCGGTCCAGCGCAGCGCCCACGGCGCGGTGATCTTCATGTCCTCACCTTATCGCGGCGGCGCCGGTCCCCACAAGGGACGACGCGGCCGTTCCGAGGCATGGTATTTGCTGTTCGCCTTGTCGGCAGTCCCCTGAAGCGGACAGCCAGGCATCCAATCGACCCGCCGGAGGCGTAACTCCGGCAGTGTAAGATGCGAACTGGTAACGAGTACAGAGGAGACGCTATGGCCCTGCGCGCGTCGCGCATTCCCGCTTGGTTCTTCGGCTTGCTGGTCGCGGTCGTCACCGCCCTGGCAGTACCCGCCCCTGCGGCGGCACAAACCCCGTTCGTGCCGTATTTCGGCAAGAACCGGGTGAAGTACGACAAGTTCGACTGGCACATCTACAGGACCGAGCACTTCGAGATCTACTACTACCCTGAACTCGAACCTCATCTTGAGCGCGTGGCGTCGTATGCCGAGAGTGCGTATCAGCACATCAGCTCCGAGCTGAAACACGACCTGGCGTCGCTGGTGCCGCTGATTCTGTTCAAGACGCAGAGCGAGTTCCAGCAGCAGGATGTCTCGGGGGGCGAACTGCCGGAAGGTGTGCTGGCATTTGCCGAGCCGTATCGCGACCGGATGGTGCTGCCCATCGACGAGCCGCCCGACCAGCTCTACCGCCTCATCACTCACGAACTGACCCACGTGTTCGAGTTCGACGTGATTCCGCGTGGCCTGATGGGCGCGAACATCCCGCTCTGGGTGGACGAGGGCCTGGCCAACTACATGGCCGGGTACTGGAACGTGCTGGACCTCATGCAGGTCCGGGACGCGGCGCTGACCGACAACGTGCCGAAGATGAGTGAATTCGAGAGCCAGCCGCTCTCCGGTCGGTTGCCGTACTCGATGGGCCACATGGCCTTCGAGTTCATCAACGCGAAGTGGGGCGCCGACGGCCTGCGCCAGTTCCTCTTTTCACTGCGCAAGAACGTCATCGGCGGCGGCGAAAGCGCGTATGAGGAAGCACTGCGCGTCAAACCCGAGGAATTCGACGAGCAGTTCGACCGGTATGTGAAGGAACGCTTCCGTCCGTTCCGCGACAAGGAACGCCCGGCTGACTACGGCCGCAACCTGGCTCCTCGTCCCGATCGCACGCGGTTCACGTCGGTGCTGTCGATCGAACCGTCCCCCATCGGCGACGTTATCGCGGCCGTGGTGGGCAACCGCTCCGACCAGGAGCTCGACATCATCCTGATCTCCGCCAAGGACGGCCAGTTCATCCGCAACCTGACCAAGGGCTTCGACAAGGACCGCGGCTGGGAGTACATCGCCACCGCGGGCGGCCTGCGCGGCAACCTCGTGCCCTGGATCTCCTGGGCGGCCAAGGGTGATCGGATCGCTTATTTCGCCCGCACCGAGAAGAACAAGACGCTGGTCATCCAGAACGTCGTCAGCGGACGGGTGGAACAGAAGTTCAGCCTTGACGAGGTCGACGGTCCGGAGTCGCCGTCGTTCAGCCCGGACGGCCAGCGCGTCGCGTTTGCCGCGCTCCAGGGAGCGGTCGCCGATATCTTCGTCATCGACCTGAGCACCGGCGCCTTGACCAACGTCACGAAGGACGCCTTTGCCGACTACTCGCCGACGTTTTCGCCTGACGGGCACACGCTGGTCTACACGGCCCGTGTGAGCGGCAACGACAAGCTGTTTGCCGTATCGCCGGCCGGCGGTGACAAACGACAGCTGACGTTCGGCACCCACGACGACACGGCGGCGAAGTTCTTCGACAACAACACGCTGTACTTCATCTCCACGGCGGTGGACCCGGGAGAAATCCTCTCGCCGGAAGTCGCGCGCGACGGCAACATCCCGAACATCTGGTCGCTCGACATCTCGAGCGGCGAGCTGAAGCAGTGGACGGATACGGCGACCGGCAACGTGTCCCCCGCCATCCTGCGCGAAGGCGCAACGACACGCGTGGCTTTTGTGTCGTACCACCGGGGCGAAAACGGCATCCACGTGATCAGTCGTGACACGCCGATCCTGGCGGTGCCCTCCTCCGACTTCGGCGCGCCGGCGCCGATCGTCGACTTCCAGCCGCCGCTGAGCCACGCGCTCAACCGCGACAACATCCACCGCAAGGGCGCGTTCGAAAAGCTGATGCTCGACGGCCGACCACCCATCAACCTGGGCGTCACCAGCGGCGGCGACTTCTTCGGCGGCACGCAGGTGTCGTTCACCGATGTCCTGGGCGGCAAACAGGTCAACTTCTTCGCGTCGTCCGTGTCGCAGTACCGCACGCTGGCGTTTACGTACCTCAACATCGAGCAGCGGCTGCAGTACATGCTGCAGGCGTTTTCACAGGACACGTTCTACTACGGGCAGCTGGCCAACTACCTGTACAGCGCTGGGCTGATTCCCTTCATCGACCGCGATGCGGCCGAGGCGGTGCGCACGCAGCGCGGCGTGACGGGTTTTGCGATCTATCCGTTCAACCGGTACACGCGCGTGGAGCTCTCCGGTGGCTACATCAACCTGCGTGAGCGCTACACCGACCCGGCCCTGCAGGCCGAATCGGAGCAGTATCAGCTGGACAACTTCGGGTCCCTCATCTTCCAGTCGGGCCACCTCGTGCCGCTGGGCATCACGCTCGTGCACGAATCCACCGTGTTCCGTGACTACGGTCCGCTGGCCGGCAGCACGGCGAGCCTCGGGTTCAGCTTCTCGCCCAAGATCGGCAACTCGCTGACCCGGCAGACGCTCGACGGCGACATCCGCTACTACAAGCGACTGGCCGGCGATGCGGTGCTCGCCTTCCGCGCGCGCGGCTTGCGCAGCTGGGGTACCAACCCGGACTTCCTGTACTTCGGCGGCAACAGTGAAATGCGCGGCTACGAGTACCTCGAGTTCATCGGCCACAAGGCGTTTTTCGGCAACGTCGAACTGCGTATCCCGCTGGTGGAAGCCATGCTCACGCCCCTGGGCGTGGTGGGCGGCCTGCGCGGCACGGCGTTCTTCAACATTGGCGGCGCAGGCTTCAACGGCCAGTCCTTCACGCCGTGGACCAGCAAGGAAGAAGTCGTCCCGGTGTTGACTGGATTTGACATCGATCCCATCACCGGGGGCTTCATTCCGCAGTATGTGGACGTCCAGTTCTCCGGCTTCAGGCTGAAGGACTCACGCGCGTCCTACGGCTTCGGGCTGCAGAGCTTCCTGCTGGGCTTCCCGATGCATTTTGACTGGTCGTGGAAGACGCACTTCAACCGCAACTATGAGGATCTGATCTACTTCTTCAGCGGCGGCAGTGAGACGTTCCGGAAGGCCAAGTTCTCCTTCTGGATCGGCTACGACTTCTAACGCCGGCATGGCCACGCCCGCTGATTCGTACACGGAGATGGTGCAGGTCGTCCTGCCGAATGATGCCAACCCCCTCGGGTTCATCCTCGGCGGGACGGTCATGCACCTGATCGACATCGCCGGCGCCATCGCCTGCCACCGGCATACGCGCAGCCTGCTGGTCACCGCGGCGGTCGACGACCTGCAGTTCCTGCATCCGATCAAGGTCGGAGATCTCATCATCCTCCAGGCCCGTGTGACCGCTGCCTGGGCGACGTCGCTGGAAGTCGAAGTCGAGGTCTATTCGGAAGAAACGCTGACGGGTGTGCGCCGCATGACCAGCCGCGCGTACCTGACCTTTGTGGCCATCAACCGCGAGGGCGGACGGGTGCCGATTCCCGCGCTGACACTCACGACTGACGCCGAACGCGAGAAGGCGGCCGGGGCTGAAGTGCGCCGCAAGGCGCGCCTGGCACGCAAGGCGCAATCCACAGCGTCGGTCTAGACGTTCCGGAGCCGCACACGCCGAACAGTATGGTCGGCGCCCTTCTCCATGATCAGGCGGGCCCGTTCACGGGTCGGCAGGATGTTCTCCCGCAGATTGACCCCGTTGATGGCACGCCAGATGCCCTGCGCCGTTTCGACGGCCTCGGCATCGGAGAGGCTCGCAAACCTGTGGAAGTAGGAGCGCGGATCCCTGAACACCGTCTCGCGCAGAGCCCGGAAGCGCGACACGTACCAGGCCTCGATGTCGCCTTCGTCAGCATCGATGTAGATCGAGAAGTCGAAGAAGTCCGACGGGAACATCCGGGCCGGGCGCCCGGCCTGCACTTCACCGGTCTGCAGCACGTTGAGGCCCTCGACAATGACGATATCGGGACGGTCGACCACCTGGAACTCGCCGGGCACGATGTCGTACGCCTGATGCGAGTACACGGGCGCGTGCACCGCGCCGCGGGCCGCCTTGACGTCGATCATGAACTGCACGAGGGTGCGGACGTCGTAACTTTCCGGGAACCCCTTGCGCTGCAGCAGCCCTCGCTCCTCGAGCACGCGGTTGGGATGCAGGAATCCGTCCGTGGTGACGAGATCGACTCGCGGATGGTCCGGCCAGCGGGCCAGCAGGGCGCGCAGGATACGCGCGAAGGTGCTCTTGCCGACGGCGACGCTGCCCGCAACGCCAATCACGTACGGGATGGGCGCCGGGAGGCTGCCCAGAAACGTGTCGGTGGCCTTGTGCAGCGTCTGGGTCGCCGCGACGTGCAGGTTCAGCAGGCGGGAAACCGGCAGGTAGATGGTCTCGACTTCGTCGAGCGAAACACGTTCGTTGAGGCCCTGGAGTTCGGCCAGGTCCGGTTCGGCGAGAGTCAGCGGGGTGGCGGCCCTGATGGCCGCCCACGCCCGCCGATCGAATTCGATATACGGAGACGCCAACTACTTCTGGTAGAAGGCCGCGTTCTCCTCGATGAAGCTCTTCCACTTGTCGGGCACTTCGTCGAGCGCGAAGATGGCCTCGACGGGGCACGCCGGCACGCAGGCGCCGCAGTCGATGCACTCATCCGGATGGATGTGCAGCATCTTGGCTTCTTCGAAACCGCCCTCGTCCTTGCGGGGGTGGATGCAGTCAACCGGGCACACGTCCACGCAGGCGGTGTCCTTGGTGCCGATGCAGGGCTCGGTGATGATGTACGCCATATGGGCGGCATTTTATACGGAAACCGCGCGTTTGCAGGCAGGAGGTTACGTCAGTGATCAGAGTCGGTCGTTCATTTGTGCGCAGGGTGGGGTGTTGTGCCGCCAGTCTGTTCGTCCCCACGCTTGCGCTGGCACAGTCTGCCGCCACCAGCGGCGCATCGGCGCCGGCAGACCAGGACGCCTACGGCATCAACGTGGCCGTCCCGGATTTCACACTCGCCGCGCTGCCAACGACGCTGCGAATCCCGTCCGGCAAGTTCGCCTTCCGCATTGCCCACCGCTTTTCACGGCCCATCGCGGGCACGTGCCCTGATGAGGGGCCGAAACCGGACGGCTGCGGGGGCGTCGGCGCCTTCGTGGAGAACTTCTTCGGCTTCGACAGCTCCGCGAAGGTCGGATTCGAATTGCGCTACGGCCTGGTGCCGGGAACGCAGTTGAGCGTCCACCGCAGCAACGATCGGGCGATTCAATTGGCGGGCCAGCACCGGCTGGTCACCTCCCCGCGTGGAGACCTTGACCTGCTGGCCGCCATCGAAGGCCAGGACAATTTTCGTGACAATCACACCATCACGGTCGGGGCGGTGCTGAGCCGGCAGATCAACGATCAGGGTGCGGTGTACGTGCACCCGATGATCGCGTTCAACTCGAATCCCCTGCCCGATTCGCTGATTGACGACAACCACACCGTGCAGCTGGGCCTGGGCGGACGGCTTCGAATCGGACAAACCAAGATGTACCTGGTCGGTGAGGCCGCGCCGCGCCTGGCCGGATTCAAGCCCGGTGTCGACCACATCGCCTTTGCGTTTGAACACCGCTCCGGGGGCCACATGTTCCAGCTGACGGTCACCAACTCGTTTGCCACGACACTTCGGCAAGTGGCCCTGGGTGGTCCCGGTAACGGCGACTGGTTCATCGGCTTCAATCTGTCGCGGAGGTTCTACTGATGCACGCCCTGCGACTTTCCATCGGCATCATCGCGCTGACGGCCGTCGGTTGCGGCGGCGGGTCCAGCTCGACCCCAACGACGCCTGGGACTGGCGGGACCACACCGACCGTCACCAACACGATCACCATCACCGCGCAGGGCGCAAATCCGAAGAACATCCAGATCTCGCAGGGGACGCGTGTGTTGTTCATCAACCAGGACACGCGGGCCCACAACATGGCGAGCGATCCGCACCCGGCGCACACCGACTGCCCGGAACTCAATCAGGTGGGGCTGCTCGCGCCTGGCCAGCAGCGGGAATCCGGCAACCTGAACACGGTGCGCACCTGCGGATTCCACGACCACGACAACCCGACCGTGAGCACCCTGCTGGGTTCGGTGACGATTCGTTGATCGCGACCGCTCAGTCGACCTGACGCGCGCCGGCCGATGGACGGCACGTAAACCACTCGACATGGCCGGACGGACGGCACGCAGCCACATAGGCGGCATGCCACCGTTCGGCAAAACGCTCGGCATCATCGGTCTCCGCCAGCGCCCATACGCTGCCGCCAAACCCCGCGCCAAACGCCGACGCCGCGATCGCGCCCTGTTCGCGTGCCAGACGCGCGAGCGCAACCGTCTCGGCAATCTGATTGCCAAGCAGGCGCTCGGCATCGTGTTGTGACTCCTCGGTGACCGCGCCGAGGGTCGCCGCGTCCGCGGCAGCAATGGCCTGCTGGGCCACGGGAATGCGCCGGAGTTCGCCGGTCAACATGTCGAGTCGTCGCGCCAGGTCCGTCGCCGAGAATCCGTCGACCTGCGAGGAGGCAACCATGTCACGCAGGCGGACTTCGGCGTCGTCCGCACTGCGCAAGGCGGCGGTTAATGAAACGTCTCGTCTGCCCGTCCCGGCCTGCCACACGCGCAACAAGGCCTGCACACCGCCTGAGGCCCGGTTGTAACGGTCACGGACACTCCCCGCCTTGTCGGCGTGCACGCCGCTCGACAGGATGACAAACGTCCACTCCTCGGGCAGTCGTACGTCACCCAGGTGCACGACGGGCATGAAGCCGTACCGGCTCACCACACCGTCCACACACCCGAGGATCGCGGTGTGATCCTGCGACCCGCCCTGCGTCCCCACGCCCGCCGTGCCCGCGAGATGGCGGTAGGTGAGGCCATTTTCGACACAGCCGAGATACCAGGCCAGGTCGGCAATCGATCCAATCGCCCGCCGCCAGTCATCACGCCGTTCGAGTTCGGCACGCCGGATGAGCGCAAGGCCGAGGCCCACGACCAGCGCCGATGAACTGCTGACACCCGCGGCCCTGGGCAGGTTCGATGCGATGGCGATGTCCGCGCCCAGCGGCGCACCCTCGAAGTTGGCGGCCAGCCGACGCACGGTCACCGCCGCGTAGTTGGCCCAGCCACGATAGGTGTCGGCGCCGCCAATGGGAATCAGGACCTCGTCGTGATGGCGGGCATCGATTACACGCAGGGCATGGTCGGGGCGTGGCGCGGCGACCACGGCAAATCCGCGCGGCACGGCGGCGAGCAGCGACTCGCCTCCCGCATAGTCGGTGTGTTTGCCGAACATCTCG
>CBINOO010000102.1:0-14382 GCA_966252305.1 uncultured Acidimicrobiia bacterium | reverse complement strand
TGATCATCCCGGCGAAGAAGGCCGACTTCGTGCAGCAGGCGCGCGAAGAGGTCATCAAGGTTGAAGGGCAGTATCAGGACGGCGCCATCACCAACGGTGAGCGCTACAACAAGGTCATCGCCATCTGGTCGGAAGTCACCGAGAAGATCGCCGACGAAATGTTCGGTGAGATGGAGAACCTCGACAAGTCGGGCCGGAGCTTCAACCCGGTCTACATCATGGCCGACTCGGGCGCCCGAGGCAGCAAGCAGCAGATTCGTCAGCTGGCCGGCATGCGCGGGCTGATGGCGAAGCCGTCAGGTGAAATCATCGAGTCGCCCATCACGGCCAACTTCCGTGAAGGCCTCACCGTCATGGAGTACTTCATCTCCACGCACGGCGCCCGCAAGGGTCTGGCGGACACGGCGCTCAAGACGGCCGACTCCGGTTACCTCACGCGTCGTCTGGTCGACGTGGCGCAGGACGTCATCATCAGCGAGGTCGACTGCAACACGCTGGATGGTCTCGAACTGCGCGCCATTGTCGACTCGGGCGGCGAAATCGTCGAGCGTCTGGGTGACCGCATCATCGGTCGCGTGGCGCTGGAAGCCATCGCGGATCCGGCCTCGGGCGAAGTGCTCGTGCCGGCCGCCGGTGAGATCGACGAGGCGCTGGCCGACCAGATCGAAGACGCCGGCATCGAACGCGTCAAGATCCGCTCGGTGCTCACGTGCGCGGCTCGCCGCGGTGTGTGTGCCAAGTGCTACGGCCGCGACCTCGCGACCGGCAAGATGGTCGAGATGGGCCTGGCGGCCGGTGTCATCGCCGCGCAGTCCATCGGCGAACCCGGCACACAGCTGACGATGCGCACGTTCCACATCGGCGGCACGGCATCCCGCGTCGCCGACCAGTCGACGATTGAAAGCCGTCACAAGGGCAAGGTCCGCTACGACGGCCTGCAGACGGTTGAAGGTCGCGAAGGCGAAGGCGTCCGCGCGCTGATCGTCATGAACCGGTCGGGCTCGATCAACATCGTGGACGACAAGGGCGTGGTGCGCGAGCGCTACTCCGTGGTCTACGGTGCGCGCCTCAAGGTGAAGGACGGCCAGACGGTCGAGAAGGGACAGGTCCTGGTCGAGTGGGATCCGTACACGTTCTCGATCCTCACCGAGTCGACCGGCACCATCCGCTTCAAGGACATCATCGACAAGGTGACCGTCCACGAAGAAGTGGACGAGATCACGGGCATGTCGCGCCTGATCATCGTCGACTCGCCGGATGAGAAGAAGCAGCCGGCGCTCGAGATCGTCACGGCGGATGGCACGGTGCTCAACAAGTACCACATGCCGTCGAACGCGCACCTCATGGTCACCAATGGTGAAGAGGTGCAGGCCGGCGACGTCATCGCGAAGATTCCGCGTGAAACGACGAAGACGAAGGACATCACCGGCGGTCTGCCGCGTGTTGTCGAGCTGTTCGAAGCGCGCAAGCCGCGCGAGACGGCCGTCATCTCGGAGATCGACGGCGTCGTGCGCCTGGGCGGCATCGTCAAGGGCATGCGCAAGATCCTCGTGGTGCCCGACGACGGCGCGGACGCGAAGGAATACTCGCTGCCTCGTGGTGTCCACGTGAACGTGCAGGAAGGCGACCGTGTCTCGGCGGGTGAACCGCTGATGGATGGTCCGCGCAACCCGCACGACATTCTCGCCGTGCTCGGCGAACGCGAACTGCAGTCGTACCTGGTGAATGAGATCCAGGAGGTCTACCGTCTGCAGGGCGTCGGCATCAACGACAAACACATCGAGGTCATCGTGCGGCAGATGATGCGATGGGTGAAGGTCGAGGATGTGGGCGACACCGAATTCCTGATCGACGAGCAGGTGGACAAGTTCCGCTTCCAGGAAGAGAACGAGCGCGTGCTGCAGAACGGTGGTCAGCCGGCCAAGGGCCGTCCGCTGCTGCTCGGCATCACGAAGGCGTCGCTGTCGACCGACTCGTTCATCTCGGCGGCGTCGTTCCAGGAAACGACGCGCGTGCTGACCGAGGCGTCGATCTCGGGCAAGATGGACTTCCTGCGCGGGTTGAAGGAGAACGTGACCATGGGCCGGCTGATTCCGGCGGGCACGGGCTTCGACACCTATCGCGACGTCCACATCCCGGGCGACGAGCCGCCGCCGCCGCCGCCGCCGTCTCCCGAAGAGCTGGAGATGCAGCGCGAGATGGACGACCTCACCGACGGCGACTACTTCTCGATGCGCGACGACGAGTAGCAGGCACCGTAGGCCGGGCCTTCAGGCCCGGCGCAAGACACACCAACGGGCGCGGCAGGGAATACCTGCCGCGCCCGTTGTGTTTCTGGCAGCGGCGTTCTTCAGGCGTCTGCCGGCGGCACGGGCATCACTGTGCACCTTCCACGCTCGCATCAATGTCCGCTCGGAGCCTCGTGGGATCGACCGCAGGCAGCCGTCGCCACCGTTCCAGGAGCACCGACGCCGACAGGGGGCGCGGGTGCAGCGGTCGCAGCTCAGCGATACCGCGCCCGTCGCGCGTGACTACCAGCACCTCGCCGCCCGTTACGCGATCCAGCGCCCTGCCGCAATCGTTACTGAGTTCACGAATGGTAATCTCGGCCATCTCTGGAAGGTATCACCGGTGATCCAGTCTCTCGATTCAACTAACTACACCGGTTCGGTCCCAGCCGCCTGGACCCGTTCATCCAGCGTCACCAGGTCCGCGCCGAGTGCGCCGGCGAGCCAGACGTAACTCCCGTCGTACGCGGTGAGCCCGGTCTCCTGGGCCACGAGCACGGCGTCGGTGAGGTTCACGTCCACCCATGTGATTCCGCCATCGTCGAGCGCGGCGCGCAGGGCGGTGAGTATCGCGACGCCCTGTGCTGGATCGCGCCGAGCCTTCTTCCAAGCGATGTTCGCGAGTTCAAATTGCAGCAAGGTCGGTGCAAAGAGTTCGGCGTCGGCGAGCAGGCCTTCGACCCGAGCGGCCTCCGGCTCGCCAAAGATGACGGCCGAGAGCGCCGAAGCGTCCGGGACGACTCGTCTCACCGGGAGTCCCTCGCGTCGCGCACGATCTGAACCGCGTCACCCGCAGTCGAGAGGCCGAGGCGCTCCGCTCGGCGGCGGATCCGCGCCACGTCGAATGGAACCGGCTGCACCGCAGCCTCAAGAATGGACATCAGTTCCCCTTGGAGAGACCGATGGTTTCGGCTCGCACGGGCGGTCAACGCACGCGCAAGTGGGGCGGGGACGTTCTTGATGGACAGGCTCGTTGCTGGTTCCATAATGGATCCATTGTAGCTCCATACTGGAGTCGATGGCCGCGTAATTAGTGCTTCCACGGGTCGAGACGTCGGCTGTGCCTGGAGTCCTGCTCTTGGCTTGGATCTTGCGACCTCCACGTCATGCGGCGACGAGACCATGTAAAAACGCGTCGGCGTCCCACCCGTCTGCATTCGGCCGTGCTGGTGGGGGCGACTGCCTTGTTTGTGCCTCACGCGGGGAAGGCAATTCCGTTCAAGTCAGAGCGGGTTGGCGCAGCCCCCGCATCGGACGTTGTGCGTGGCTCGGTGAGCACGACGGTCGAGTTCCAACTCCCGGCCTCGTATTCCTACAACCACCTGATTGACGAGGCGGCGCGTCAGTTCAAGCTGCAGCCGGCGCTCCTCAGGGCGGTGATCCAGACTGAGTCGGCGTTTGACCACCTGGCCGTGTCGCCTGGGGGCGCGCAGGGACTCATGCAACTCATGCCGGCGCTCAGTCGCGAACTGGGCGTCGACGACCCGTTTGATCCGCGTCAGAACATCATGGCGGGCGCGCGTTATCTGGCGACGCTGCTCCAGATGCACGGCGGCAGCCTCCCGCTGGCCCTCGCGAGCTACAACGCCGGACCCGGGGCTGTCGCGATGCATGGCGGCATCCCGCCCTTTCCTGAGACTCAGCAGTACGTCGCCAAGGTGACCCGGATACTTTCTGATGGACTCTGATACTTGAATCATTCCAGATCTTCCCGTATGCTCAGCGGGCAGTGTCCGCCTTTGCTGACCGACTCCGGGAACACTCGATTCAGGTAACGGCGCAGCGTATCGCCGTGCTGCGCGCCGTCGCGGGACGCCCCCACGTCACCGCCGACAAGGTGGCGGAGATCGTCCGCGATGAAATCGGGTCCATTTCCCTGCAGGCCGTCTATGACGCGCTGACGTTACTCAGCGGCGCCGGCCTGATCCGCCGCATTCAACCCTCGGGATCGCCGGCTCTGTTCGAAGACCGGGTCGGCGACAACCACCACCACGTGATTTGCCGCGAGTGCGGGCAGATGGCCGACGTCGACTGCGCGGTCGAGGCCGCCCCGTGCCTGAAAGCCGTCAACGACCACGGGTATGACATCGACGAAGCCGAGGTCATCTACTGGGGACGTTGTCCCGCATGCCAACGCGAGCAGAAACACCGCCGGAACTGAGCTCCGGCATTTCCACAGCCACAGAGGTCAACGTCATGGATAACACCGCCAAGTGCCCTTTTTCCCAGAAGACCATCACCGGCCGCACGAACAGCGACTGGTGGCCCAACCGAATCAATCTCGCCGTGCTGCATACGCGGCATCCCTCGGGTGACCCGATGGGCCCGTCGTTCAACTACGCGAAGGAGTTCCAGTCCCTCGACCTGGCGGCGCTCAAGAAGGACATCGAGGCGGTGATGACCAACTCACAGGACTGGTGGCCGGCTGACTACGGCCACTACGGCCCGTTGTTCATCCGGATGGCCTGGCACAGCGCGGGCACGTATCGCATCCACGACGGCCGCGGCGGCGCAGGTTCCGGGCAGATTCGTTTCGCTCCGCTCGGCAGCTGGCCTGACAACGCCAACCTCGACAAGGCGCGTCGCCTGCTCTGGCCGATCAAGCAGAAGTACGGCCAGAAGATTTCGTGGGCAGATCTGATGGTGCTCACCGGCAACGTGGCGCTCGAATCGATGGGCTTCAAGACGTTTGGTTTTGCCGGCGGTCGCGCAGACGTGTGGGAAGCCGAGCAGGTCAACTGGGGGTCGGAAGCCACGTGGCTCGGCGACGAACGGTACAGCGGCGAACGTCAGCTGGCGAATCCGTTTGGCGCGGTGCAGATGGGGCTGATTTATGTGAACCCCGAAGGCCCCAACGGCAACCCGGATCCGGTGGCGGCGGCGCGCGACATCCGTGAGACCTTCCGTCGCATGGCGATGAATGATGAAGAAACCGTGGCGCTCATCGCCGGCGGCCACACGTTCGGCAAAGCGCATGGCGCCGCGGATCCCAAACACGTGGGACGTGAGCCGGAGGGCGGCAACCTGGAAGAACAGGGGTTCGGCTGGAAGGGCGGCTACGAGTCCGGTCGCGGGGCGCACACAATCACGAGCGGTCTGGAAGTCACCTGGACGACGACGCCGACGCGTTGGAGCAACGACTTCTTCAAGCACCTGTTCGAGTATGAGTGGGAACTGACGACCAGCCCCGCCGGCGCGAAACAGTGGCGTCCGAAGAACGGCGCGGGCGCGGGCACGGTGCCTGATGCGCATGACCCGTCGAAGAAAATTGCACCGGCGATGCTGACGACGGACCTCTCGCTCCGATTTGATCCCGCCTACGATAAGATCTCGCGCCGCTTCTACCAACACCCCGAGGAGTTCGCCCAGGCGTTTGCCAAGGCGTGGTTCAAGCTGACCCATCGCGACATGGGACCGATTGCGCGCTACCTCGGCCCGGAAGTGCCGAAGGAGCCGCAGCTGTGGCAGGACCCTGTCCCGGCCGTCGACCACGAGCTCGTTGACGACAAGGACATTGCGGCCCTGAAGGAGAAGATCCTGTCGTCTGGATTGACGGTGCCTCAGTTGGTATCGACGGCCTGGGCGTCGGCGTCGACCTTCCGCGGCACCGACAAGCGCGGAGGCGCCAACGGCGCGCGCATCCGGCTGGAGCCGCAGAAAAACTGGGATGTGAACAACCCGCCTGAACTCGCGAAGGTGTTGGCGGTCCTCGAGAAGATCCAGCAGGAGTTCAACGCTGCGCAGAAGGGCAACAAGAAGATCTCGATGGCGGATTTGATCGTGCTGGCGGGATCGGCTGCCGTGGAGAAGGCGGCAAAAGACGGCGGCGCATCAGTCAGCGTGCCGTTTGCGCCGGGTCGCACCGATGCGACGCAGGAGCAGACCGACGCCGAGTCGTTTGCGGTGCTGGAGCCGGACGCGGACGGCTTCCGCAACTACCTGGGCAAGGGGCACGACGTGCCTGCCGAGCATCTGCTGATCGAGCGGGCGTTCCGCCTGACACTCAGCGCACCGGAAATGACCGTACTCATCGGCGGTCTTCGCGCGCTCAACGTGACGTCCGGCCAGACGGGTCACGGCGTGTTCACCGACAGACCCGGCACGTTGACCAACGACTACTTCGTCAACCTGCTCGACATGTCGACCGAGTGGAAGCCGACCTCGGACGCGGCAGATGCCTTCCAGGGTTCCTGCCGGGTGAAGGGCAGCAAGAAGTGGACGGCCAGTCGTGTGGACCTGGTGTTCGGGTCTCACTCGGAGCTGCGCTCGCTGGCCGAGGTCTACGCCACGGCTGATTCTCGCGAGAAGTTCGTGCGGGACTTCGTGGCCGCGTGGACCAAGGTCATGAACCTCGATCGGTTCGACCTGACAGCCTGAAGTCGAGGCGTCGAGTACATGTGGGGCGGACCTCCAGGTCCGCCCCATTTTTGTATCTTCACTTCTTGACGATCACGATCGTGTCCAGGCCCATCGGGTTCCCGCAGCACTCGGACGCGGTATTGGTGAGGGTGATCGACAAGGCGTCAATCACATCGTCGGGGTTCGGGTTGAGCACCTGACGCAGCGCACCAAACGTGTTTGACAGTTCACCCGTCACGGAGAACACGGTGGCGCCGTTGCGTGTGCCCGTCAGCGTGTAGGGAATTCTTGTGGTGCTGGAGTAGAGATCGACAGAGAAGAACGTGAAAGGAGCAGCACTCGTTATGTCGATACGCCCAGTGACTGACGTGCCTGCCCCGGCGAGGAATTGAATGAACGGAGCGGGGCTTCCGTACGTCGTCCTCGCCGCCCAGGCAGCGGATGCCGTCGCGATCGAGACGCCAGACTCCGAGTAGTTGCTCACGGCGGCTCCGTCCGCATCCAGCGCGCCGAACCCGATGACCGTTGCGCCTGCGGGCGCCGGCGTGACCACCGGCGCTGTCGCACTGCGCGTGAGCCGCACGGACACCGTCTTGTCGGCGTCGAGTTCAACCCGTTCGGTGGCCGAGCGGAAACTGGGCGCCGTCACGCTGAGGCTCAGCGAGCCCGCCGTGAGGCTGTCGAATCGGAATGCGCCTGCGCTGTCGGCGGTGACGCTGGTCCCTGAGTCGGCGCCCCCGCTGACGCGGATGCGCGCGCCGGCGATGCCCGCGCTGCCGTCAGTCACGGTGCCGCTGAGCGAATACCGGGCCGGAGGCGTCGTCGGCGCCTCACTGGTAACCAGTGTGTCGAACCCCATCGGATTACGGCCGGTGCTGGTGTTGGTCAGCGAAATCGAGACGGCATCCACCACATCACCATGCGGATTGTTGATGGTGCGGAACGATCCGTAGGTGTTTGAGGTTGTGCCGCTGAGGGTGAACACCACCGCGGAGTTTCGCAGTCCCTTGATGACGTAGGGAATCGGGGTGGTGCTCGAGTAGAGGTCCACCGAGGCAAAGTGTGCAGGCGCCGGCAGGGTGACCAGCGCTTCGCCGACAATCGTCTGTCCGGCCTCAGCCAGGAACTGGACAAATGGCGCGGGATTTCCGTAGGTCGTGCGAGCGCTCCAATTGCCGGACAGCATGCCTACCGTGAATCCCGATTCGGAATAGGAGGTGACTGACGCCGAGTCAGTCGTCAGCCCGGAAAAAGTCAGTCGTGTGCTGTCCGCAACAGCCGCGCCTCCTGCCACAACGGCGCCCACCGTCGGCGTCGTCGGGACGTCGGCGCCGGGGGAGTCCGCACATCCAGCGGCTGAGACGACAACGGCCACGAGCACGACGAACGACGCTCGGTGAAACATGGCAGACCTCCAGTCAGACACGTTAGCCGCTTAACCCAGGCGGACGCAAGGTGACCTGCCCGTGTTAGCGTGGTGAGTCAATGGCAGTCAGAGTTCCGCTTCTTGCATCAGTCCTGACGGCGGTCATGACCGTTGCAGCCTGTTCATCCGCCACGCCGACCGCCCCCGACGATTCCACGGTTCCGGTCGCGGCCGAATTCGAAGGCGTCTGGAAGCTGACCTATTCACTCGAGACGTGCAGTGGCTACCGGCACTGTGTGCACTTCCTTGGAGATCCGCAGACCGTCTATCTCACACTGGCGAAGGTCGCCGACGGTTATGAAGGGGTGGCGGACCTCTCTCCGGCGCCGAAGTTCGGCCGGCACGTCACCGTGTCGGGCACTCCGGCCCAGGATGGGTCACTCGTGCTTCGGGGCGTCAGGCCTCCAGCGCTTGCTGATGACGTTGAAGTCGAGGTCGAGTCCATATCCCTGCCTGCCACAGCGCCTCATGGAGGCCTCACTGGGGCATCTGTCCGGCACCGTGAGCGTGGTTTGTCCAATGCCGAGTTCTTCGGCCAGTCGCTCAGGGCAGGGCCGGTCACGAGTTTTGAACGGATTGCGCCACTCAGTGGCCCGGCGTTTTCCGGGCGCTGGACAGGCCAGGTTCCCCCTGACATCTGCACTGCGACCGGGTGGACGCACTGTTATCCGATGTGGGGCGACACGACGTACCCGGTGATCTTCGACCTGGTCCAGACGGGCAACACGGTGTCAGGCGAGATTCAGCTTGGAGGCTCGACGCTTCCGGTCACGGGCACGGTGTCTGGTGCAACCGTTCGACTCGGTGGAGCAACTCCGTATCCGAGCAGTGGCGTGGACGTCAACTACAGCCTGCTGGCTGATGCGATCGTGATCGACCGCGTCGGGCGTCTCACCGGCTCGCTCGTGTTTGTGGCGACGTACGACTGGCACGACGGTCGTGGGCAGTGGAAGGTGGAGTACCCCGCGATCCGCCTGCACTCAGTCGCGCGCTCGCTGCGGTAGATCACCCGGCCTGCAGCGCTCGGGCCGTGCCGTCACGACACGGGCTGCAATATCGATTGGATCGCGGCGACGTCTTCAGCAAACAGCGAGGGCTGATCGGCACTGGCAAACACCACGGCGAAGTCTGCAGGCGTGAACGCGCACGCCAGTCGGCCCGCGTAGATCTCTGTCAGCAGCCGCACGTAGTGGTCGACGTCGTAGTCGCGCGTATCGACCCAGCTGCGTTCCGCGTCCGACAGCGACTCGGCCTCGCGGTCGGGGACGAGGCCGCCCGTGCCTCTGAACGTGCGATACACATGGACGCGTTCGCCGGGGCGCCACTGCGTACGGCCGGCCGTCAGCAGGGCTTCGTAGACCAGCTCGCGGCGGTCGTCCCTGACCGCCAGGTACTCTTCCGGAGTTTTCGTGAGCCGGACGCGGGACGATACCTCCCAGGTCCAAAGCGCGCGCCGTCTCAGCGAGTCGACGGCGTCCACGTACGCCTGACGCACGCCGGCGACGTCTTCGCTCAACAACCGGCCGATGGCGCGGCGCAGGAATTGCGCTGCGTACGGCTCCGTCCTGCTCGATCGGAATGCGACTCCACGCAGAAGCAGCCGACCGTCATAGGTGAGCAGGGCGTAGTTCTTGGGTTCGTGCGACAACATCGCCGCATAGCGCCCCTCGAACTCCAGATGCACGAGCGGCGGCAGGAGCGCCCCGACCGCTTCCACAACGACCCGTTCGTCGGCTTCCGACCACGTCGCGGGCACCGCAAAATAGACGCCGTCCGTGTCCGCTTCAATCAACTGGACACCGCGCAGCCGGAGGGCGTCGCAAATGACCTGCAGTGTCTCGCGGCCGCGACGTGTGACATCGTTGGCGGCCGAGACGTCGGCAAACCGCGTCAGTCCGGCACCGGCGGCCAGATACCCGTAGGCCGAATTGACCACGAGCTTGATTGCCGCCGACATGGCTTCATGCGAGTGGCGTTCACCTGAACCCGGTGACGCGGCCCGTGCTGCCGCCTTCGCCTGGAGCCTGCGCTCAACAAGTTGATCGACGATGGTGAGGAGGACACCCAGGTGGTCTCGTGAAGGGCCGATGCGGAATGCCCGCATCAGCGATGGATAGAGGCTGGCGACGTCCGCCTTGACGACGTGATGGGCGACGCCTGTCGCAAACAGATGGAGTGCCGCGCCGGTGTGGACCGTACCGTCCGAGTCCTGATGCGCGGGGAGGGCCGTGCCCGAACGGATGTAGGCGCGCACGAGCAGCGGGTCGAGCATCCCCGTCGCCGGGCCGGCATCCGCGAGGCGCTCGTAACGCCGAGGCACCATCTTCGCCAGCGCAAATGTGGCCCCGCCCAGCAGGCGTGCAACACCGGCCGCTTCGTCGACGTCCGCGCGCGCATACCTCCGCACCCGCTCCGGATCGCGACGGTACACGCTGTAGACCTCATCCCCACGAATCAACTCTCGATCGGGACCCGCAATCCCGAGGTGGCGTGCGACGGACTTCAGCCCGTATCCGGGTAGTTCCCGTACGGCGAAGTCGTACGCCCGGGTGGCGTCGAGTGTATCGATGAGCTCCCGGCCCGGGGCAACGAGCCTGACCCGTCGGTCCGATCCGTCTCCATCCCGCATGCCGCGGCGCGCAGCGCGACGCCGCAGCCCCATGCCCGGAAGACGGCCCAACCGCAACGTCAGCCCGAGCAGCCGCGCGCGCTGCTCCAGGAAGGGCAGATCGAAGCCGTGAAGGTTGTGGTTTTCAATGACGTCCGGGTCCGCCTGGCGCACGAGCGCTTCGAGCGCGCGCAGCAGGTCCCGCTCTCCGTCGTCGTCCACCGTCGGTGCTTCCAGCACTCTGGTGGTGCCGTCCGGGAGGCGGACGGCGATGAGGAACACGCGGTCGTCCGTGGCGTCGAGCCCCGTGGTTTCGATATCGAATTGCAGCCGTTGCAGTTCGTCGAACGTCAGTCCGCCGAAGTATGTCCTGCCGCTGGCGACCAGGTATTGCTCTTCGGGTGGCAGCAGGAGCACGCGACGTTTGTCGGGCACACGGCCGTACGCCTCGCTGACGGCTGTACTCAAGGCTCGACCCGAGTCCGCGCTCACGTGAAAGCGGAGCGCTCCCGGGCCTTCCAACTCGAACCACGTGACGGTGGTCCCGATGAAGCCGGCGATGTCGTCAACCAGCGCCCATGGGCGATACTGCGTGTCTTCGCTGACCAACGTGCCGTTGACACGACGCCAGACCCTGGCCCGCCCGCTGCCGTCAGCCCAGACGGACACGATGCCAGGAGTGGGGTCCCAACCCCACAGCCATTCGTCCTGCAAGGACACTACCGTTCTTTCAGCAACTTCTCGATCAGCCGCGCAAGCGCCGGCTCATTGGCATCGTCGTAGCCCACCATGATCAGGCGGATGCGACCGTGGCGGTCGATGATGTGGATCTGTGGAATGCCGCCGACTTCGTACGCCTTGTCGTTGGGGTTCTCGAAATGTGTATAGGTGCCGTCCGCGTTGCGGACCGATGGGCGACGGGCGTTCTCGACGGCAATCGGGACTGCAAGACCTTCCTTGGCGAAGTAGTCACGATCGCGGTCGAATTCCTCATCGGCTGACAGGCCGCGCTCGGTGCCGAAATACCCGTACAGTTCCGTCGCAAAGACCGCGCGGAATCCCTGTGGACCGTACTTGGCGAGGAGTCGCTTGATGCCGGGATAACTCTCCTTGCACGGGCCACACCAGTGAGCGGTGAACTCGAGCAGCGTCACCGCGCCGGTCATTGGCAGGGTGGTGCCCGGCGCCGCGTTCAACCATCGCGGGGCGCCGATCGGCGCGCCAATCGTGCCAACAAGTGCGTATCGCGCAACTACCGGGTTGAGCATCTCCGGCGCATTACGAATGTCTGACCAGTGCTCTCGTGCAGACTGCAGCAGCGCGCGCGCTTTGTCGATGTCGCCCTGGCCGGCCCACGCTTCAGCCATGTTGATGTGGGCGCTGACGACGATTGAGCCGAACTGGGCGCGCTGTGCCGGCGTGAAGGTCCGAGCGCGATCGATGATCCAGGTCGAGTGTTTGATGATGCCCGCGTCGATGTCGTCGCCGCGATAGTAGCCGTTCAAGCGCGAGTGCGCGGCCATCTGCTGCGCGAGCAGATCCCCGGGTAGCCGGTCGAGCGCGTCACTCCAGCTTTCCAGGCGCGTATTCCGCTCTTCCGACTTGGGTTCAAGCAGGGTGGAGACGATCGCCTGTTCGAGGACCTGGGCTCGAACGGGTGAGGCCATGGTCCGGGATGCAAGCGCGCGCGTGATCGCGGCGGAGGCCAGGTCTCGCTGGCCGGCTTCGCCATACAACGTGATGAGCGCGGGCAGGTCGTTCTCATTGACTCGTTCGATCGCGAACTGGGCGGCACAGGCCCTGGCAAGGGCCTGTTTGTCGGCCTCGATTCTCCGCACATCGGCTGCGGTGATGGTCCGCGCGAGCGCCTGCTGGGCGTTTCTGGCGTACGTGCGCGCCTGCGTGACGCATCCGTCGGGGGTGGTTGGCTGCGGCGCTGCCGCCTGTGAGGGCGACATCACCAGAGCGATCGATAGCAGTGAGGCAATCGGCATGAGCTACTCCCGCAGACCTCGTTCGAGGAATGCCACGAAACGGTTGCGATCCCGCGTCAGCCCGCCAAACGCCACGACGGGTGTGCCGTCGGGGCGCAACGCAGCATAGTAGGGCAGCGCAACCGTGCCGAAAACCTCACGTTGCATCTGCTGAAATCGCCGGAATTGGTCGCCGGCGCCATCCGTATAGAGCCGGACGCGCACATAACGCGCGAGTGCGCGTTCGACCTCCGGCTCTGTGAACATGTTGGCTTCCATCCAGCGACAGTTCGTGCAGGTGTAACCGGTGAAGTCGATGAGCACCGGCTGTCCCGTCGTCTGCGCCTGGTTGAGCGCCGCCTCGTAGTTGTTGACGATCCACGCGAGTTCGCCGTGTTGTCCGCCTCCCGCCGCTCCTGGCGGCAGGAACGCTTCGAGTTCACCGAGACGACGTCCCGCCAGGCCCGACGCAAGATACACCGCAAGGGCCAGGGCGAGGACGACACCGGCGAGACGCGCAGGCCCGGGGCGATGAAGGCGTGGGGCGTGCCCGAGCCGCAGCACGCCTGCCAGATACCCCATCGTCACGAGTGCGAGCAGTGTCCACGCGGCAAGTACCACGGGCCTGGTGAAGATCCCCCAATTCCAGATGAGATCGACATTGGAGAGGAATTTGAGCGCTGCGGCAAGTTCAAGCATGCCCATGATGGCTTTGACCGAGAGGAGCCATGTCCCTGCGCGTGGCAGCCGCGCAAGCCGATGCGGCGCCCATGCCAGCAGAACAAACGGCAGCGCGAACACCGCGGCAAAGGTCACAAGCCCGGCGAGCGGCCACTGCCAGTCTCCTGCTGCCGCCACAACGAGCAGAGTGCCGAGAAACGGCGCCGTGCACGTGAACGACGTCAGCGTGAACGCCAGCGCCATGAACAACGTACCCGCGATGCGCCCGCGGCCGCGTTCCGCGCCAGAAACACGCGTGAGCAGCGACGAGGGCAGCGTGAGGTTGAAGGCGCCGAACAGGCTCAGTGCAAACGCGAGGAACAGCGCGGTGATGGCGAGGTTGAGCCACGGGTTGGCCGCGAACTGGTTCAGCCCTGCCGCGCCAAACCCCAACGCAATGACCAGTCCGACGGCCGCAAAGGTGAGCACGATGCCGGCACCGTACAGCAGCGCGTCGGTGACCGCCGTCCGCGAACCCCGCTCAGCCCGCGACGTGAAGTACGACACCGTGATTGGCACCATCGGGAACACACATGGGGTCAACAGCGACAGCGCACCCATCAAGGCAGCCAGGGCCAGGTACCCGCCAAACGTGGAGGCTCCGTCCGATGCGGCCATGTCTTCGACCATCGCCGTCCCTGGGCCCGCGGTCGTCGCGCCGGATTCGATGGTGATGGCCGCATCCGCCCCAGTCCCCGGCACACGCAGCGACACCTGGACGGTGTCGGTGACCGCCGGCAGGCAGAAACGGTCGGTGCACGTTTGATAGGTCAGCGTGATGACGCCATGTACCAGGCCAGCGGCGTCCCCCGGAATCGACAGCGGCACATAAAACGTCGCCGCCTCGGTGTGGGAGTGGGTATCGATGTTGAAGTTGGGATCGGGTGCGATGAATGGCAGCGGGCCGATTGGGGCACCGAGCAGTTGCAGCGCCGAGGCCGGTGACGCGGCGATGACCAGGGGCTGCGGACCGCCGGGCTCCTGGGTCAACGCGTAAAGTTTCCAGCC
>CBINOO010000101.1:0-14566 GCA_966252305.1 uncultured Acidimicrobiia bacterium | reverse complement strand
GGAGTCCGTGCTGACGGGCCGGCGGGCCTGGTGGGGGCACGTAACTGGGGACCAGGGCCCATCCGGCACCGCGGCACTCCGCCACCGCGGCACTGCGGCACCCCGGCACTCCGGCAACCCGCCCCGGGCGTGGTTCTTGCAAACATCGGGTGCATGCCCCTTCGACATCTGCTCGTTGTTGCTCTGGGCGTCCACCAGTGGCGCATGACACGTGTGGTCCGCATCGGCATCGCGCTCGTGGTCCTGCTGGCGGCCGTGCCGGCCACCGGCGCCGCGCAGTACTTCGGACAGAACAAGGTGCAATACGAGGACTTCGAGTTCCAGGTCCTGAAGACGCCGAACTTCGACATCTACTACTACCCGGAAGAACGCCGCGCCGTGGAGCAGGTTGCCCGTCTGGCCGAGGTCTGGTACGCGCGCCTGAGCGCAGCGATGGGATTGCCGCTCACGACCCGGCAACCGCTCATCATGTACTCGAGCCAGCCGCACTTCGCACAGACGCAGGTCGTGGAAGGACTGATCGGCGAGAGCACCGGCGGCGTCACGGAGTTGCTCAAGCGGCGCATGGTGTTGCCGTTTGCCGCATCTCTGGGCGAGACCAGTCACGTGCTTGGCCACGAGATGGTGCATGCGTTCCAGTTCGACCACGGGGGGCAGGATGCGCTGGCGTTGCCCCTGTGGTTCATCGAAGGCATGGCTGAGTACCTCTCAATCGGTCCGGACCATCCGCACACGGCAATGTGGCTGCGGTCCCTGGCGCAGAAGGATGAACTGCCGGGGTTCGAAGACCTCAACAACCCTGAGTACTTTCCCTATCGTTTCGGCCACGCCGCCTGGGCATTTCTGGCCGCCCAGTTCGGCGAGAGCATCGTGCCTGCCGCGTTCATTGCCGCGGCCCGCGCGCGCGATCCGCTGACGGGGATCGAGCAGGTGACCGGCACGCCCATCGAGGAACTCTCCGAGCGATGGCGTGCGGCGATTCGGGAACGATATGGGGCTCCGGCAGGGCAGACACCGCCCGGACAGGAAGTGGTCTCCGGCGACACGCCGAGGCAGGGGCGCCTGCATGTGTCTCCCGCCATCAGCCCGGACGGCAAGTGGCTGGTGTACTTGTCGGAACGTGATCCGTTCTCGATCGACTACGTCCTTGCCGAGGCTGACACCGGGCGCGTGGTCCGGCGACTGACTTCCAGCGCCACCGATCCTCACCTCGAAAGCCTGCAGTTCGTGAACTCCGCCGGCGCATGGGACGCGACGAGTCAGCGCTTCGCCTTCATCACCATCCGAAGCGGGCAGGCCAGTCTCCGGGTCGTCAACGTGGCGGGAGACGGTATTCGCGACATCGCCCTCGACTCCGTTGACGATGCCTGGCAACCCACGTGGTCGCCGGACGGGAAACGGATTGCATTCTCCGGTCACCGGGGCGGCGTGAGCGACCTGTACGTGCTCGATCTCGCATCAGCGCAGGTGCGGCAGATCACCGACGATCCGTTCGCGGACCTGCAGCCCGACTGGGCGCCCTCGGGTGAGCGCCTCGCATTTGTGACCGACCGGTTCACCACCAACCTTGATCGCCTCGAGTTCGGTGAGATGCGTCTGGCGACCGTTGACGTGTCCGCTGCAGGCAATCCCGCATCGGCGCGGATCGAGGCGTTGCCCGCGTTGCCCGGCGTACGGCACATCAACCCCCAATGGACCGAGGACGGCCGCGCGCTCCTGCTGGTGGCTGACCAGGACGGAGTGCCCAACGTGTACCGGCTCACCCTCGACGACGGCCGGTTCGAACGGGTGACTGCGGTGCCCACCGGCGTGTCCGGCTTGACCCCGCTCAGCCCGGCGATTTCCCTGGCGCCCGGCGCCGATCAGTATGCCTATGGCGTGTTTACGCAAGGCGGCTACGACATTCGCGTGGCGCCGCTGACGCCGGCAACTGCGCCCGCCGCGTCGCCGTCGCGTCCGACGGTCCTGTTCGCGCGCGGGACTTCGGCCACGGCTGCGGCCAACACCCGGCCTCGCGTGCCCGCATCGGCGCCGGTCATTGAGGATCCGGAACCGTACTCGCCACGTTTGTCACTCGACTTCGTCGGCGCCTCTGGAGGGATTGGCACCTCCAATGCCGGCGCGTTTGCCGCCGGCGGGATTGGCCTGCAGTTCAGTGACGTGCTGGGTGACCATACCCTCGGCACGGTCATCCAGGCCAACGGGGGCGTGCGTGACATCGGCGGGCAGGCGATGTACATCAACCGCACTTCGCGGTGGAACTGGGGCGGCATGCTTGGGCTCGTGCCGTATGCCTCGGGTGGCTACCAGCAGACACTTGACACCATCGACGGCCTGCCGGTCATCGTCGAGGAGTCGCTGATCTTCCGGCAGACGGAACTGCAGGCGCGCGCCATCACGATGTACCCGTTCAGCCGCGCGCTGAGATTCGAGGTGCAGGCTGGCGGCCGTCGGATCTGGTTCGATCGCGAACTGACGACCAGTATTTATGGATTCAACTCCGGTCAGCTGCTGTCGCGCGAACGGGAAGACTTCGAAGCGCCTGACTCGCTCAATCTTGCTGATGCGTCCGCGGCCCTGGTCTACGACCAGACCGGCTTTGGCCCGGTGGGGCCGGTTACCGGGCAGCGGTTCCGGTTCGACGTCACGCCCACATTCGGATCGCTGCAGTACACAAACGTGTTGCTGGACTATCGGCGTTATCTGGTGCCGCTGCGTCCATTCACGCTCGCGCTGCGCGGCCTGCATGTGGGGCGATACGGCAACGACGGCGAAGACTCCCGGCTCTCGCCGCTGTTCCTGGGGTATTCGTCCCTCGTTCGAGGCTACGACCTCGACTCTTTCGATCCCCGTGACTGCGGCAATCTGAACGACTGCCAGCAATTCGATCGGCTCGTGGGCTCCCGCATGATCGTCGGTAACGCCGAACTCCGGTTCCCGTTGCTCGGCGTCTTCGGCGGCGACTATCGCTACGGTCCGATTCCGGTGGAAGGGTTTGTGTTTGCGGACACCGGGGTGGCGTGGACGTCGACCGATCAACCGACCTGGTCAGGCGGCGATCGTTCCTGGGTGTCCAGTGTTGGCGCCGGCGCGCGTGTCAACGTCTTCGGCTACGTCGTCATCCAACTGGCCGCTGCACGACCGCTCGATCGCGCGTCAGGACGCTGGCGGTTCGTGTTTGATTTTTCGCCGGCGTTTTAGGTTCATTCCCGGGGCACAGCGTTACTTCCGCACCAGCACGTCGAGTGGCCCATCGCGGCGGTCGACGCGGACCCCCACGTGGTCGCCGGTCCGCTCAATCGTCAGATCCACCGTCGTGCGTCCGACCGCGAGACCCGCGATCGACACCGCAGGAATGGTGGGCGGCAGCACCGGCCGTTCGAATGTGACCGCGTTGTATTCAGCGTCGATGCGCAGGCCCAGGCAGGCCGACAATGCGAGAAAGAGCGATCCCGCGGCCCATGCCTGCGGCGCGCAGGCGACGGGGTAGCTGGTCGGGCCCTCGCCATGTTCGCGATCGAATCCGCAGATCAATTCTGGCAGGCGTCGCAGCGGCAATGCCTGGCTCAGATCAAGCAGCCCCGAGAGCAGCTGCAGGGCATCCTGTTTGAATCCGTAACGGGCCAGGCCGGCCGCCACGATCGACGTGTCGTGAGGCCACACGGATCCGTTGTGGTACGACATCGGGTTGTACCGGGCTTCACGTTGATCGAGTGTGCGGATACCCCAGCCCGTGAATGAGTCGGGAGACATCAAGGTGGCGGCCACCGTGGCCGCGCGTTCGCGGGGGATGATGCCTGCGGCCAGGCAGTGCCCGACGTTCGAGGCACGCACCCGGCACGGCCGTTTGTCACGGTCGAGCGCGAGGGCGTACGTGGCTTCGTCCGCGAGCCAGAAGGCGGTGTCAAAGTCCTCGCGCAGGCGCCTCGCCCGCTGTGACAGATCTGCGGAGCGGGTATGGTCGCCCAGGGCCAGCGTGAGCGCCGCACCGGCCCGCAGCGCCGCGAAGAGGTATGCCTGCACCTCACACAGCGCCACCGGCGGCTCGGCCAGCTCGCCATCCGCGTGCGAGATGGAGTCGTGTGAGTCTTTCCAGCCCTGATGCAGCAACCCGCGGGCATCGCGCCTCGCGTATTCAATGAAACCGTCCTGGTCCAGATCGCCGTACTGGAGACACCAGGTCAGCGCCGCGTCGATGGCCGGCCACAACGTGTCGATCAGTTCGCGATCGCCGGTGCGCCGGTAGTAGGCGCCTGCGAGCGCGACAAACAGCGGTGTGGCGTCAACCGTGCCGTAGTACTGACGGAACGGAATTTCTCCGAGCGCTGCCATCTCCCCACCGCGCATCTCGTGGACAATCTTGCCGGGGTCGGCCTCATTCACCGGATCGGACCCGGTGGCCTGCATCGCCGCCAGGAAACGCAGCACTCCACGCGCAATGTCCGGGTTGAACCACAACGTCTGCAACGCGGTGATGATGCCGTCGCGACCAAACGGCGTGCTGTACCACGGCACGCCTGCGTAGGGGTACAAGCCGTATCGGGTGGGAGAGAGCATGAGGTGCAGGTCGGCCCGGCAGCGCGCGAGCGACGTGGTCAGCGCCTGCGAGCTGCTGGTGATCCGGCATTCTCCGCGCACGATGTCACGCAACCGCGACGCGTTGCTGCGCAGCGCCGCGTCAAAACTGGAACTGCCGGTCACACGGCTTGTGCGGCAGCAGCGGATGACCACCGCGCAGGTCGCGACCGCCTTGGGCGGCAGGACGAAGTCGAGGGAGGCATGGCGTTCGGCCAACACCGGCGCGTCAGTGGACTCTATCGTCACGCGGGTTTCCCGCAGGACATCGTCACGGCCTCGGTACCCGAAGACGAGGGTGCGCGGGCCTTCGGTGCGGGGCGGCAGGACGGTACCTCGGCTTGTGCGTGTCATGCCGCGCACTTCAAAGATGTCCGCGAAGTCGCCGTCGAAGCCGAGGGTCAGGGTGAAGGGGATTGTGGAGGCGCCGAAGTTCTCGATCCGGATACGTTCATGACACCCGGAGTCAATGACCAGGCGCGTGCGGCTCAGGTGGAGCGCGCCCCGGGCGACGTGCGTCCCATCGTCCTGAACCAGGTCCGGGTTCGACAGGTTGATCGTCAGGATGTCATTGCCGGCGTTGGCGGCCGAACTGAGGAACATCGGGCGCCGGCCGTTGATGCGGAGGTCAAACGCCGAGAGGAACCGCGTCCCGTCGTGGTACAGACCCTGTTCTCCCAGGCCGTAGGGATGGATGTCGCCGTAGTGATCGAACAGGCCGAACGTGTCGCCGTCCTTCAGCACGTGCGTGCGGTCGTCGGCCAGCGCCGAGCCGGCGAGGATGTAGAACTGGTTGTTGACCTCGATGACGTCCTTCATGATGCTCGCTCCACGACGTCGCCATTGGCCAGGTCCCGGTACAACGCGACGTAGTCATTGGCCATGCGTTGTGCCGTGAAACGCCGTTCAAACAGCCGGCGACACGCCGCACGCGAGATCCATGACAGTTGTCTGACCGCCCGTACCGCCTCGTCGTCGTTGTCGACGACGAACCCGCACTCGCCATCGGTGAGCAGTTCCGGGACGGCGCCGCGGCGGTAGGCGATCACCGGTGTGCCGCAGGCCAGGGCCTCGATCATCACGAGGCCAAACGGCTCCGGCCAGTCAATCGGGAACAGCAGCGCGGTGGCTTGACCAAGAAAAGCGGCTTTGTCGGCGTCACCAATTTCCCCGATGAACTCGATGAGCGGATCGTCAAGCAGGTGGCGGATCTCCTGCTCGAAATAGTCGCGGTCCTGCGCATCCACCTTCGCGGCAATCTTGAGGCGGCGTCCGGTCCGCCGCGCGATGGTGATGGCCCGGTCCACGCGTTTTTCCGGGCTGATCCGCCCGAGGAAGGCCAGATACCCTCCGTCTCCGTTGCCCACCGGCAACAACATCGAGGGCAGGCCGTGGTACACCGTCCCGAGCCAGTGCAGCTGGGGCAGCGGCGTCCGCTGGTGATGGGAAATCGAGACGACGTTGACATCGGGGAACGTCTCGTAGAGCGGAATGAGGTCCGGAAGATCCAGGCGGCCATGCAGGGTCGTGAGACTGCGCGGAAGATACCGCCGCGAAAACGCGTAGTGCAGGTAGTCGATGTGAAAGTGCACGACGTCCGCATCTCCCGCCTCGGTCAGCACCTTCTCGAGGAGCACCATATGGTGGGCCATCCGGTCGCGGCATCCTGGATCGAGTCGCAGCGCGCGTGGGCAACACGGGACCAGTCGCGCTCGGGTGTGTGAGTCGCCGCTGGCAAACAGCGTCACCTCGTGGCCCGCATCCACGAGCGCTTCACAGAGGTAGTGGACAACACGTTCGGTTCCGCCGTACAGCCGTGGCGGCACGCTTTCGTGCAGGGGCGCAACCTGGGCGATCTTCACGCCGGGGAGACTGCAAACCGCACGCCAACACCCGGAACGGCTGGATGTCAGTCGAGGCCGCGCATCGCAATCATGTGCGCCGTGTAAGTACGGACACCCGGTGCCACTAGCAGGGCGAGGGCCAGGTCGCGCAGGCGCCCGTGTTGGGCAGGGCTTCCGAGCCAGGTGAACAGCGCGGCGCGTGCAGCAGCGCGTCGGGCGGCTGATCGGCGGGCGCGGTCGTATGCCGCAAATGCGCGTGCGTCGGGCAGGATATCCGCAAGGTGCCGCGCATCGAGCCACCCCAGGCTCATGCCCTGGCCGCCGATCGGACTGACCACATGCGCCGCATCGCCCGCGAGCACCAGGCCGTCACGGACCATCCGCGCGACGATGTGCTGCTCGACGGCAAAGGCGCTGACCATCTCCGCGTCGGTCGCACGCGCCTCATACCCCGTCCGCTGCGCCACCAGGCCTTCGACCATTGCCGCCTGTGACACGCGGTCTTCAGGCGCGCGCTGACGGCCGATCCCGACGACCCATCGCCGCTTGTGTCCCGGCAACGGAAACGATTCCACCACCGGCGCATCACCGAGAAACAGGTGGGCATCCTCTCCCATCGTGGTGGTGTCCGGCACATCGGCCATGACAAAGACGGGTCCGGGCGTTGCCGTGTGATGGGACAGCCCCGCGGCGTTGGCAACGACGCTGTGGGCCCCGTCGCAGGCAATTACCATGTCCGTCTCGACCACCTGTGCGCCACCTGGCCCCTCCATCGTGAGGTGAAGCCGCGGTCCTGCCGAGGACACCGCGGTGACACGCCGCTGCCGCCACAGCGCGCCGGGCGCGAGTTCGTGCAGCCGGCGCTCCAATGTGCTGGTGGTGATGCGCTGCGGCACACTCAGTACAAACGGATAAGCGGGGTGCACGCGCGCGAAGCTCACGGCACCTCGTTCGCGCCCCCGCAGATGGACCACGCCTCGCCGCACGCAGACGCCTCGGCCAATCAGTTCGTCGGCGACGCCCACAGCCGCCAGCGTGTCGAGGCCTGGAGGGTGAATGCCAATCGCCCGCGAATCTGCAGGGACGTCCGCGCCGGCTTCGAGCACCTGCACCGGGACGTCACGTTGCGCGAGCAGGCACGCGAGCAGCAGTCCGACAGGCCCACCGCCGACGATCAGGATCGGCTCAGCGCGCCGCACGAATCCCCAGCGCGCGCTCTTCCTCGGCAATCCGCCACGTCAGCACGAGTCCATTCAGGACGCTGAACACCACGGCGGTGATCCACGCAGAGTGGATCAGCGGCAACGACGCAATCTCGAGTGCGACGCCGACGTAGATCGGATGCCGCAGGTACCGGAAGATCCCACTGGTCACGATTGGCGCGCCCGGGAGCGTGACGATGCTGACGGTCCACCGTTCGCCAAGCGCGCGTCGGCCGGAGTACCGCAGCAACTGCCCGAGCAGGAACACGGAGAATGCGCTGGCCGCGAGCGGCAGCGAAAATGGCCGCGCGAGCAACACCGGTTCGGCAATCGCCGACAGCAACCACGCGGTGTGCAGTACGACCATCACGCGCAGTTGCATCGGCGCGTGTTCCACCCCGCCTCGCGCCTTGAGGGCGTTTTCAAAGCGCCGGCTCTGCCGCACCTCGGCCAGCCGCTGCCCGGCGACGCCGATGATCAGTCCGATGTAGATCGCCGTGGTCACTACCATTGCAGCAACACCGCCTCCGCAGAAAAGGCCGGCCCCATGGCCAGCATGATGCCGTGACTGCCCGCCGTGGGCCGATCACAGCGCCGGAAGTCGTCAAGCAGGAACAGCACCGAGGCCGACGACAGGTTTCCGACTTCGGCGAGCGAACGCCGCGTGCGGCTCAGGGCGTCGTCGGGTAATTGCAGGCCGTCCGCCATCGCGCGCATCACAGCGGGGCCGCCCGGATGTGCCACCCAGCCGGTGACGTCGTCGCGCGAGAGTCCATGGCGGGAGAGGAGCGCGTCAACCAGTGGCGGCACACCTTCACGCGCGAGTGCCGGCACATCCGGACTCAGCACGATGCGGAAGCCGGTGTCGACAACGTCCCAGCCCATCACGCGCTCTGTCTGCGGGAAGAAGTGCGACGCGCTGTCGATGACGCGTGGAGACGTGATGGCAGCCCGGCCCAGCGGATGCTCCGCGCCGGCCATCACGACGGCGGCTGCGCCGTCGCCGAACAGTCCGCTGGAGATGATGTTCGCGACCGAGTTGTCGTCCGACTGCACCGTGAGCGAACACAACTCCACCGACAGCAGCATCGCCGCGTGATCGGGGTATGCCTTCAGGTACTCGGCTACGCGCGCAATCCCAGCCGCGCCGGCCAGGCAGCCGAGGCCAAACAGCGGCACACGTTTGACGTCAGGACGGAACGGCAGGCGATTCATCAGCCGGGCATCGAGCGACGGCACGGCGACCCCGGTAATCGTGGTCGTCCACAGCGCATCCACATCTGCAGGCTCGAGACCGGCGTCGGCAAGCGCCCGGGCCGCGACGGTGGTCGCCAGGGGCAGCGCGGCATCGAGCCACGCGTCGTTGCGGGCCTGGAGTCCGGAGAGGGATGAGTAGGCATCAGCCGGCAGCGCGAGATGGCGCTGTTCAACACCGACTCTGGAGAACAGACGCTGAAGGACATCGGCCTGGGTGGCCAGCCCCGGCAGGGCTGCGAGCGCCGCGTGCGTCAGCGCCTGCTGGTCGTAGCGGTTCGGCGGCAGCGCGGTGGCCGTTCCGCATACGACAGGACTGTTGGTCATAACGTTCCTCGAATGCAGCATCTGTACCGGAACAGGACATGAGCCCGATTTGTGGTGATACGCGCATTATGGGGTAGGAGTGATATCGATGAAGACCGTCATTGCAGCGCTCGCCGTCATTCTGGTCCTCACCAGTCAAGCCCAGGCACAGCCCCCGGTTGCCGAACTGGCGGGCCAGGTGGGTGTCGAGTATCGTCACGATTCCGCGCTGGCGTGGTCGCCGCGACTGACCCTTCGGCTGGCGGAGCGTTCCGCGATTGAAGTGGCCGCGACCCATCGTCCTGTCAAGGCCGACGGTTTTCAGATTGGACGCGGCAATACCACCGTCGATGTGGTGTTGCGGCAGTCGCTGTTTGCCGCGGGCCGGTTTGAAACCTATGGCCTGATTGGTGCGAGCTACCAGCAGCGGATCACGGAGTTTCCCGGTTCAAGCCAGCAGTTCCCCAACGGCAGCATCACGGTGCCTGCTTTCCGGAGGGAGGAGCACCAGGGCGCCGCGCAGGTGGGCGTGGCGGCCCTGTGGACGCTGCATCCGCGCGTGGCGTTGCGCGCCGACGTGCGGACACTGCTCGGGGAAGACTCGTCACTGAGTGCCGCCGTGGGCGTCTCGATCCCGCTGGGGCGTCACTCCACGTCGCGGCGGCCCGACCCGGCCGTGCATGATTCGGTCGCCAACGGCGTGGGTATCGGCGCGGCCATCGGCGCCGGACTGGGCGCCGCCAGTTTTGCGGCGCTGGAGTGGATGTTGTGTGAGACGGAGGAGTGTGTCGGGCCCGAGATCATCTTCGTGGGACTCGGCGCGGGCACGGCTGTGGGGGCGGTCGTTGGGGGCGTGACCGACAGTCTCATTCATCGCGCACCGGCGTCGTCAACAGCGTCGGGGGGATCAGTCAAGACGCGGCGCAGCCAGCTCAGTCTGAATGTCGGCAGAGAGTCGTCCACCCACGGGCGGTGCCCATCGACAAGCCTCTCGACCACGTGCGGCGTGCCGTCTGGTGCCATTGTCGCGAGATAAGCGCAGTGTCCGTCGTCGTGACTGGCTGCATACCAGGCGAGGACATGGGGCCCGACGTCGAGTTGTGTGTCGTTCGTGAGGCCCGGCAGGACCGCGCGGGCCAACGTCACCGCGGCACGATCGGACGCAGCGACCAGACAGGTGTGGCGACCCAGTTCGCGCGGAGCTGTCACGATGCGCGCGTCGGTGGGCCACAACACGAGGGTGGCCAGCAGCGCGATGGCCATACCTGCGGTGATCCACCGGGCGCCGTGTTCACGTTCCGAGGCGAAGCGCAACGCCGCCAACCCCGGCAGCAGCGCAATCGGCGTGAGGAAGTGTGATGCCACGACGGTGGACCGGAGGACGAACGCGAAGTAGCCAAGCGTGAGGAACGATAGCGCGCGACCGGCGCGGTCAAATCGCGGCGCGAAGGCCAGCAGCGGCAGCAGTCCTCCGGAAAAAAGCCAGAGGTGTGCCGTAATCCGCTTCAGCGCGGTACGGTATGCCGGGTCGCCGTCGAGCAGCCCGAGGTGTTCGTAGGAAAACTGTGCGGTGATGAGTGGACCGTGTCCCGCGCCGACGAACATGGCTGCTGCCAGCGCGGCCATCGCGACCAGTCCGGCCGCCAGCGTTGCGGTGTCCCTCCACCGGATGAGTCCTGCCGCGGCGAACGCCACGGCTCCGATCAGGATGTACACCGGCGCGTACCAGCGAATGCCGCATGTCAGCATGGCGACCGCCAGCGCCAGGGACCGATGGCCGCGCAGTGCCAGGGCGCCACTCGACAGGCCTCCCAGCAGCACGAGCAACTCCCCACACTTGCCGAGATCGCTGAACAGGTCGACGCCGCTGTAGTACAGCGAACTGACCGCGACCGGCAGCCAGAGCGCCACGACCGCCAGCTCCTTCAGCCGCGGGGACACCGCCGGAGTCGCGCGCGGCAACCAGCACAGCGAGACAGCCATGCCGGCGCCGACGGCGAGCATGTGGACCATGCGCAGCGTGCCCTCCGCCGCGCCGAGCAGCAGGATGGCCGGCTGGTGGATGAAGGCGCCCGCAGGCGGGTGCGCCAGGTGCCACGCCCACGGTCCCGTCGCCGTGAGTTCTAGGTCCCACGTCGGAAAAAACGTGGTGTCCAGGCTTCGCGCCAGCGCGAACGCCTCCATGGCATCGCCACTGAAGGCCTCCACGGCAATCTTGTCCCACAGCAGAAGCACACCGGCGGCCACCGCCAGCCCAATGATGGCGCCCGTGCGTCCATGCGGGATGGACGCCTGCGGCAGGCGCCGGGCCGCGGCGGTCCACAGCAGCGAGGTGCCGACCATCAAGCCGAGCAGCACCGGTCGCGTGATCTCCACTCCGGCGGCCTTGAGCACCGTGGTGCCCACGATGTGCGACACGACGGCTGCGATCACGGCCGCCGCAATGACAGCGAGGTGGTCATCGCCAAAACGCCGGCGCGCCCATGGCCACGCGGGAAGAACGTATGCCAGCGCCAGCCCTGCCACCGTCGTCGGGATGACCAGACCGATGCGCAGCAGCCAGGACTCGGCAACGACCGGGTCGATGATGGGCACGGTGGCCCACGGCGCGCCGGTCACGTACTGCGTCGCTGTGACGCCCGCCAGGTACACCAGCCACACGATCACGGGCCAGCGTGTGATCACGGCAGCACACCGAGCGCGTGTCCCATCAACGTCGGGTACGCTTCACACGGCGTCCAGCACGAGGGGCAGCGCCCGGCCCAGATGCCCGCCTGCGTCTCCCGCGTGTGCGCGGCGTCCCACAGCGGCGCCAGTCGATAGCCGTGATCCCTGATGTTGCCCAGTGGGCGATCGAACGTGATGCAGGGATACAGCGTTCCCGTGGGATCAAGGAAACACGAGGAACGCAGCGCATGACACCGCATCGGCGCGCGACCGTTCTCGAGATAGGCGGGCACCCGTCGGAGGTACTCTCGCTCAAGCAGGTCGACGACCGAGCGGACGGGGCCGCGTGCGTGTCGATACCGCGTCATGGCTGCCGCAAGACGCTGCGGGTCGTCGTCGCGGATGTCCGGGTTGTCGTGGTTGCCGTAGAAGTGTGCGGAGTGGTGCGCCACGTTGAGGTGGAAGTCCCGCGCGGTGACCCACGGACAGCGGCGCTGCACGGCTGCCAGCGCGTCTGCGTACCCGTCAACGTTGTGCGCCGAGAGCGTCATGCCGAGCACGACCTCGACATCAGGCAGCGCATGCAGACGTGCGTAGGTGTCGACCTGGCGCTCCCAGCCGCCTTCCAGGCCGCGCACCACGGCGTTGGTCTCCGGGTCGCCGTCCAGACTGACGGTGATCATGAACTTGCGTGGACGAGACTCGCAGATGCGACGGACGCCATCCACGATGATGTCGGTCAGCCAGCCATTGGTGGCGAAGTGGACCAGCAGCAGTCCGCGCGAGGTGGTGATCGCCGCTCGGACAATGTCGACGAAGTCCCTCCGCAGCCATGGTTCGCCGCCCGTGAAGTCGATCCAGCTGAAGTTCCTGTTGCGCTCAAAAAAGGTCCGGATCTCGTCGAGGGACAGCTCCCCCTCGGGCCTGCGCTGCCAGATGGCGCACGTGCGGCAGCGCGAGTTGCAGCCGTAGGTGGTGGCATACGTCAGCTTGTACGGGAGTGGCGGCCGGTGGACGGCCGCACGGGTGATCCGGCCGGCAAGCGCCGCGTGACCGATCATGAGGCCGTGACCGGTGTGCGCGCGGCCAGCAGGCGCGTCGCCGCGTCGACAATTGCCGCCACGGGCGTCAGGCTCATGCAGATGTTTTCCCCTCCGCACGGCGGCAGGTGCACGTGATGCAGGCAGGGGGAACAGTACGGGGCTGCCGCGAGGGCCACATGCGCGGCCTGCCGTGGCGCCAGATGAGTTGGACTGGTCGGGCCCCAGATGGACACGGTCGGCGTGTGCAGGGCAGCCGCCAGGTGCAGCGGACCGGTGTCGCCCGACAGCAGCAGTTGGCTCCGGGCCAGCAGGGCCATCACCCCGCCCAGCGACAGTTCTCCGCCGACGTTGTGCAGGCGTCGGTGCGGCACTGCCGCATCGTCGATGATCCGCTGCACGTATTGCCGTTCCGACGCATGACCAATGAGCACGAGGTCGACAGCCGGAAGCGCTTCGGCCAGCACCGGCAGGCAACGTTGCCACGACCGCGCCGGCCACCGTCGCTCCAGCATGAGTGACGACGCGTTGACGTTCACCGCGACAATCGCCCGTCCGCCGAGCCCATGCCGGGCGAAGACTTCGTCACATTCGCGCACGTCGGCGGTCAGCAGCCGGATGGCCGGCGTGTGCGGCTCCGCAGGGGCGGCGTCCAGCTTTGCGAGAAACACCGAGAGGATGTCGTCGATGTGGGCGTGAGTGTTGAACAGGATCGCATCGGTATAGAGCCGGCTTTTCCGGTCGGCCGCCCGGCGTGTGAACCCGAGGCGGCGCGGCGCTCCGCTGACCCACGACAACACCGCGGCGGCGTTCGAGTACACCTCCAGGTCCATGTAGGCGTCCGGCCGCAGCGCACGGAGCGCACGGGCGGCGCTCCAGGCGCTTCGGGCCAGCGACATCACGGACCGGTCGTCAATCGTGATGACCTGTGACACGCCGGTGAGTCGCGCAGCGAGCGGCGCATGCGCGCGACGTGTCAGGACGACGAGCTGGGCGTTGGGATAGCGGCGCCGGAGGCCGGCCACCAGTGTGGCCGCACGCACGAGGGACCCCAGGCCGACGATCTTGGCGATGACCACCGTCTGTGGCGCGGACTCACCGGCAGGCCGTCGGCGCTGCGCAGGCGCGAGCAGCGACAGCACGGCGGCCAGGGGGCCGCCCAGCAGGCGGTCGAGTCGCAGTTTGGTCGCGTAGGTGAGTGCCATCGCCCGGTTCATCATGTCACCACGGCGCGTCCGGCGTTGCGCTAGAATCGCTCTGCCCCAGAGGAGAGTGCCGCATGACCACAACCCTTCGACACACAGCCGTTACGTCGTTCGCGCTTGCTGCCGCCGTACTGGCCTCGCCGGCCGTCGCGCAGGACAAGGACAAGATCGAGAAGTGCCCGGCGCCCTACGCGACGCTTGCGGTCAACGAGCCCACCTCGGAAGTGCTGGCGTGGCTGCGCCGCTACGACCTCGAGTCGCCGGCCGCGCTCATCCGGTTGTATGCCCAGGAATCCAACTGTTTCGTCGTCGTTGAACGAGGCGCCGGCATGCGCAACCTGCAGCAGGAGCGCCAACTCGGCGCGGCCGGAGAGCTGCAGTCCGGTTCAAACATGGGCAAGGGCCAGATGGTCGCGGCCGACATGGTGCTGACGCCCTACGTCCAGTTCTCGGACAACAACGCCGGCGGCGTT
>CBINOO010000100.1:0-14603 GCA_966252305.1 uncultured Acidimicrobiia bacterium | reverse complement strand
CGAGCCCGATGGCACGATGGCCGTGGAAACCACACGTGTCGTTCAGCCACCCCCGGGTGTGACGGTGACCAACGCGGGCCAACCGATCATCAGAGTGCAGTACTTCAAAAAGAAGTAGGCGTCGGCTGCTTCTTCGGCCGCACGAGTGTCGCCGTGGCCCGGTCCTTCGTCAGCGGCGCGTCACCGGCAGGGTAGCCATTGCGCTGGAGTATGTACGCCACGAGGTTGAGCGCTTCTTCCCCGGTCACGATGGCCGAACCGTCGTTGGGCATGGTGAACTCGATCAGCGAGGCGAGTTCCATCACCGGCTTGCCCTCCCAGGCCTTGATGAACGGCTCATCGCCCAGCGGCAGGTCTTCCGGCTTCTTTTTCTCGGCGACCGTGAAGGCGTGGCACGACGCGCACAGTTTGTCGAACTGCGCCTTCGCGGCGTCCGCCTGGGCTTTCGAGTAGATGCCGTCGTTGGTCGTGGCCTGAGAGCTGCTTGACGTTGCCGACAACGCTGCGGCCCAGAGCAGGCCGAGCGTTACCGCGACGGCGAGTACTCGGCGCGCCGCACCTGCACCCACACCACCTGCGCCACCCACGCGTCCCACCTACTTCCAGCTGAATCCGTGCTTGCTCAGCGGCAGCGAACGGACTCGGGTGCCAGTGGCGGCAAACAGGGCGTTGGTGATCGCCGGCAGGATGGGGGGCAACGCCGGCTCGCCCAGGCCGGTCGGGTTGTTGTCGGACAGGACCCAGTGTGTCTCGATGACCGGTGGTGCCTGGCGCATCCGGAGGATGGGGTAGCTGTCGAAGTTGCCCTGACGCACACGCCCACCTTCGAGGCTGATCTCCAGCATGAGCTGGCTCATGCCGTCGATGACGGCGCTGTGCACCTGGCTCTCCGCGTTGAGCGGGTTGATGATGTGTCGGCCGATGTCACCGGCAACCCACACCTTGTTCACGCGAACGCGGCGGTTGGCGTCGACCGCGACCTCGGCCACTTCCGCAAAGTAGCCCTGGTGGCTGAAGTGAAACGCGACGCCCATGCCTGTCCCGTCGGCCAGCGTGCGCTTGCCCCAGCCCGACTTGTCGGCCACGAGCTTCAGCACGTTGGTCATCCGCTCGGCGTCGAATCCGCCTCCGCCGCCCTGCTGCGCAATCGGCGTGCGGGCGAGCAGATCCAGCCGGAACTGCACGGGGTCCTTGCCTGCGGCCAACGCCAGTTCGTCAATGAACGACTGCATGACGAAGGCGATGGCGCACGCGCCAGGGGCGCGGTGAGCGCCTGTCGTGAGGCCGAGCGGCATCAGTGACACGTGCGTGGCGAAGTTCGGAATGAACCGGGCAGGGAACTCTGTTCCCGACAGTGTCGACGACCCGGCAGCGCGCGGTCCCTGCGCGCGGCCCTGCGCGTTGGGTGACGGTGCAGCGCCGGCGACGCTGAACGACACGAAGTGATTGCGCCAGGCCTGCACCTGACCGCTGCCGTCGAGTCCTGCCTTGAGGAAGTGGTATCCGGATGGGCGGAACACCTCATGGCGCATCTCGTCTTCGCGCGTCCATCGCAATTGCACGGGCGCACCGACGGTCTTGGCGATCACCGCCGTTTCGACGACGTAGTCGTTGTAGAGGCGACGCCCGAAGCTGCCGCCCATGCGCGGCAGGTGGATCGTGATGTCGGCAGCCGTGATTCCCAGCGCCTGCGCGATCGTATTGACGACCCCGCCCGGCTGCTGCGTGCCTGCCCACATCTCCAGCTTGCCGTTGGCAAACACGGCGGTGGCGTTGGGCGGTTCCATCGGCGCGTGCGCCAGGAACGGGTACTCGTAGGCGGCTTCAACCACCTTGGCCGCGGAACCGAGGGCCGCGTCCGCGTCCCCGTCGCTGCGCGACGTCGACTGCGGCGGCTGCTGTGACAGCGCCAGGGCCTGCTTCGTGAACTCGGCGGTGTTGTCCGCTTCGGCCAGGCCGTTGTCCCACACGACTTCAAGCTTCTTGCGCGCGTTGTCGGCGTACCACCAGCTGTCGGCGACAATCGCCACGCCGCTCATTGACCCACCGCCGTGGCTCTGGGGAATGATGAAGGCGTGTCGCACGCCGGGCATCGCCTTGATGGCGTCCAGATTCGCGCTCTTCGCGACACCGCCGCAGACCGGGCATCGCTGATACACGGCATACAACATGCCGGGCAACGTGACGTCGCTGCCAAAAAGCGGCTGACCGGTGACGATCTTGTGGTTGTCGACGCCAGGCACCGGCGTGCCGATGATTCGATACGTCGACGGATCCTTCATCGTCAGGGTGTTGAGCGCCGGCGGCGTGACCCGGGCGGCGGCCGAAGCAAACTGCCCGTAGCCGGCCGAGCGATTCGAAGCGGCGTGCACGAGACGGCCCGGAGTCGTCGTGATTTCCGACGCGGGTACGGCCCAGGACTCGGCCGCCGCAGCGATCAACATGTGCCGGGCCGCCGCGCCCATCTGGCGCATGGGCACCCAGTTGGAAGGCGTGGCAAACGAGCCGCCGGCCGACTGTGTGCCGTACTTGCCGGGATTGAGATCCGCCTGCACGATGCGGACGTCCTTCCATTCCACGTCCAGCTCTTCTGCGATCAGCATCGGCAGCATCTGTTTCACGCCTTGCCCGATCTCCGGGTTCTTGGCCGTGATGGTGACGATGCCGTTGGTGTCGATCGAGATGAACGCGTTGGGGTCGAGCGGCGCCTGATTGCCGCCCCGTCCCTGCGCGAGCAGGTCGAGTGGTTCGAGATACCCCGACAGCAGGAACCCGCCGCCTGCCAGCGCCGAGACCTTCAGGAAGCTCCGGCGATTGACCGAGGGGAGCAGAGTGGCGGTGCTCACTTGGTGTCCTCCAGTTCCGCGGCGCCCTGACGGACGGCGTGATGGATGCCCTGACGAATCCGCAGATACGTGCCGCAGCGGCACAGATTCGTATTCATCGCGGCGTCAATGTCCGCGTCCGTGGGCTTTGGACGTTGAGCCAGCAGTGCGGCCGCCGCCATGATTTGTCCCGCCTGGCAATATCCACACTCCGGGACGTCGAGTTCCTGCCAGGCCTTCTGCAACGGATGGCTGCCGTCGGCCGACAATCCTTCGATCGTCACAACGGCCGCACCGGCCACGTTGCTGATCGGCGTCTGACACGACCGGACCGCGCGTCCTCGCACGTGCACCGTGCACGAACCACATTGACCGGCGCCGCAGCCGTATTTGGCACCGTGCAGGTGCAGGACGTCGCGCAGCACCCAGAGCAGAGGCATCTCGTTCGGCACGTCGACGGTCGTCGGCTTGCCGTTCAGCGTGAATGTGACGGGCATGGGGGGGATTATAAACCGGTGCTGGGTGCTGGGTGCTTGGTGCCGCCCAGCAACGATGAGACCGCGTGTGGCGTAGGACGATGAGGAGTTGCCAGGGCGGATGCCACGGAAAGAAAGCGCGGGTCTGCTGATGTTCCGGCGGACTTCAGGGGAACTGGAAGTGCTGCTGGCGCATCCCGGTGGTCCTTACTGGACCGCGCGTCAGGAGGGTGCCTGGTCCATCCCGAAAGGGGGCCGGAATACCGGCGAGTCTCCGCTCGAGGCCGCGGTGCGCGAGTTCCAGGAAGAGACCGGGTTCGACGCGTGTCCACCCTTTCATCCACTGGGTCGCATCACGCAACGTTCCGGCAAGGTCGTACACGCCTGGGCCTTTGAAGGGAACTGTGATCCAGCAGCGGCGACGAGCATCACGACCACGACCGAGTGGCCGCCCCGCTCGGGCCGCTTCATTGAAGTGCCGGAGGTCGACGAGATCGCCTTCTTCACCGTCGACCAGGCGCGTCTGCTGATCAATGTCCGCCAGGCCGTGTTGCTCGACCGGCTGGTGGCCTGGCTCCGCGGCGAATAACGGTCGCGCTACTATCACGGCGATGCACACGCCGCAGCACGCCCGACTGGTACGGTGGGCGGTGTTCCTGACGCTGGCCCTCTGGTGGGCAAACCTCGCGCTGACCCGCCGATGGAGCGAGGTTCCCGGTGCGCTGCATGGCGCGCGGCTTCCGTGGTTCGTGGCTGCGCTCATCGTCCTGACCGTTGCCGCACTGTGGCCTCGGCGACAGGCCCGTGCCCTGGGATGGACGGACGGCCGTATGGTCGCTGCTGCCGGCGCGCTGGTGCTCGGCGCGGCCTTCTTCACCTGGTTCCCGATTCCGGTCTGGACGCAGGTCCCGTGGCTCGATGACTGGATTCCCAGGCTTCGCTCAACACGCGAGTTCATTGATTTGCTTGCCGACGGCCGGGCGGCCGGCTGGCAGTGGAACTTCCTCGGCGGTTATCACATCAGCAGCGACGTCACGCAGAGCCTTGGTGTGCTCGGCGCCTTGCCGATGTGGCTGCTCGGTGACCTCGCCGGATTCCATGCGCTGCACCTGCTCCTGTTTTCGGCCATTCCATGGCTGCTGTGGCGCGACCTGTCGTTGGACACCACAGACGGGGACACTCGCACGGTGGCGCTGGTGGCGTCGGGAATCGGCGCAGTGTTGGCCGCCGGCTACTCCTACTCCCTGATTCGCAGCGGCGACACGAATTCCCTGGCCGGGGCCGTGCTCGTTCTGTCCACACTCGTCGGGGCACACGCAGCGCGGCAGGGGCGTCGCTGGGGAGGCCCGTGGCTGACGGCCAGCCTCGCACTGGTTGCCTGGTCACACGCGGGTTCGTTCGTGTACGCGCTGATCTACCTCGGCATCGACGCGTGTGTCGCCAGGGATGTCCGAAGCGCGGCACGCGCGGTTGTTGCAGCGATCGTCGCGCAATGCGCGGCGCTGCCGATGACGTGGGAATCGTGGCGGTATCCCGATCTCTTCCTGTTCAATAACGTCCTCTACACGCCACCGCCGACAATCGACTGGCCAGCCCTGCTGCGCAAGGTGGCGTACAACGTCGAATTGCTCTGGTTGCCGGGCCGGTGGTCAAACGACTATGGCGCTCTGGCCTTGGTTTGCCTGCCGGTCACGGCCGCGCTGGTCATCGTCGACCGTTCGCGTGCCCGGATGTACGCGGCGGCATGTGTGGCAACCGTGGCGCTGATGCGGCTGAACGATCCCCATTTCGGCTACGCGTTCATCCGGCCCATCCACATGTTCCCCTTGCTGCTGGCGCCGGTGATTGCCCGGGTCAGTGTCCGCCACCTCGGCAGACTCGGCGGGGCGGCGCTGCTGGCAACAGTGGCCGTGTTCATCCAGATCTGGTGGCAGCCCGTTCCACACATCACCTCGATGCGCGAGGTGTTTCCAGGCCTCGTCGACCGGGTGACTTCCGCAGAGGGCGCACTCGTCCTCGTCGAGAACAATCCACACCGCAACACCAACGCCGAGCCGGGCGGCGAGACGGTGACGTCATTGACCGGGAATCACTATGAAGCGCTGCTCGCGCACGAGACCGGCAGGCGTCTCTACGCCGGCTATTGGGACGGCTGGCAGTGGACGCCTTGGAGAGGGCGGATGCTCAGCGGCGGGACCTGGATGGGCCGCGACATCCAGCATGTGCCGCACGATGCCTTCGTGGCGGAACTGAAGCGCTGGGGTGTGGTGGACCTCTTCGTGTGGTCGGAGCGCAGTCGCCGTTTCCTTGACCTCGACCCTCGCTTCGCGCGGATGTGGTCCGAGGAGCCCTGGGTCCAGTACCGCCTGACAGCGCCTGATCCGCGGGAGGTGGTCGTCGACAGCGGCGAAGGCCGGCTCGAACAGCGGACCGCCGGCGGTGCCACGCTGGTCCTGCGCGGCGTGCCCGTGGGCACCCGCGTCACCGTGCGAACCAGTTCTCATCCCTCCTGGCAGGCGTCGCACGGCACCGATCGCATCGCGGTGCTCGACCATGACGGGCAACTGGGCCTCATCTCGCCGTGCCAGGACTGCCGCATCACGCTCGAGTACCCACGCCGCCCATGGTTGTGGGGCGTCGCGGGTCTCGCGCTCGCTCTTGGGTTGGCCGTGATGCGTTACGACTTCGGGATCGTCCAGAAGTAGATCGTCCGGCCTTCCACTTCCATCGTCTTCTCCGGTTCCCACTCGCCCATGTCGAAGCTGTTGGAAACGATGCGCGTGCCGGGTTTCAGCTCGCGCTTGAGCTTCGGGATCAGCTTCACGTTGAGCGACGGGAGCAGGTACAGCGTGACGACCGACGCCTCGCGGAGGCTGGTGCTGTCGGAGAAGATGTCGGCGTTCATGAACTTCACCTTGTCGGTGACGCCGGCCGCGACGGCGTTTTCGTTGGATTCCTTGATGCGCTGCGGATCGATATCGATGCCGACGCCGCGCGCGCCAAACTGCTTGGCCGCCGTAATCACGATGCGGCCGTCACCGCAGCCCAGGTCGTACACCACGTCGCTGCCGGAGACGTTGGCCATCTTCAGCATCGCGTCCACCACGGCTTGCGGGGTGGGCACAAAGATGACGTCGGGGGACCGGAGCCCACCCTGCGCTTGCGCCTGAGCATTGGACGATACCTGCGAGACACCGAGAACGAGCAGGGCCAGGGCCACCGCGGTGAGGCGTTTGGTCATTGGGAGAACTCCTTGCCTCGATTATAGCCGCTCCACGACGATCAACGTCGCATCGTCCTGCGCGGCGCCGCCGGTCCATGTGGTGACAGCGGCCGACAGCGCGTCTGCAAGCGTTTCCGCAGAGCCCCGTGGCGCCTGCACGGCGAGCTCTTCCAGGGCCTCTTCGCCGTACTCGGTGTCGTCGCTGTTGCGCGCTTCGGTGATGCCGTCGGTGTAGCAGATCAGGCGATCACCGGAGTGGAAGGTCGTGCGTCCGCTCGTGTACGTCCAGTCCGGTGACACGCCGAGCACGAGACCAGTCGGCGCCAGCCGTTCGACCGTGCCGTCGGCGCGAACCAGCAGTGGTGGGTTGTGGCCCGCATTGGCGTAGGTGACCACCCCTTCAGCCAGATCGACCACGACATAACAGAACGTCACGAACTTGCCCGAGGCGATGTTGCGGCAGAGCAGCCGATTGACCGAGCCGCAGACGTCGTGCGGATCCGCAGCTGGAGTCGCAAATGCACGGACCGCGGCCTGCAGATTCGACATCAGCAGAGCGGCCGGCAGCCCCTTGCCCACGACGTCCGCGATCGAGAGTGCCATGCGCGTGTCGCTGAAGCGAATGGCGTCGTAGCAGTCGCCGCCAATCCCTGCCGCCGGTGTCCACCGGGCGGCCACCTGACACCCTGCCAGCGTTGGCATCTGGGCGGGCAGCAACGCGCGCTGGATCTGACGCGCTTCCTCGTAGTCGCGGGAGAATCGCGCATCGCGCCTGCGCGCGGCCAGTCCTTCGGCGACTTCGCGCTGCACGACTTCGACCAGCGTGGTGTCGTCCCACGGCTTCTGCACGTAGCTGCGCGCGCCCCGGCGCATGGCTTCGACCGCCGTGTCGATGCTGCCCCAGCCGGTCATCACCACCACCGGCAGGCCGCCGTCGCGCGCCCGGACACGTTCAAGCAGGTCGAGTCCTTCCTTGCCCGAGGTGGTATCGCGGGTGTAGTTGAGGTCCATCAGGAGCAGGTCGTACGGCTGCGTTCCGACCCGCTCAAGGACCGCGTCCACCGAGCCGACGAGGTCGGTCTCGAACCCCGCGTCGAGGAGCAGAAGCCGAAGCGCCTGCAGGATATCGGGTTGGTCGTCGGCAACAAGGATGCGCGCAGCCACGTCGAAGCCACCTACAAGGCTCATGCCACGCCAAAGTTGGCACGGGTTTTCCTTTTACCTGGGCTGAACGGCCGGATTGTTGGGGCGAACCGGGCCATAATCCCATTTTCGGGATTCGCCAATCTGGAATTCGGGGAGACGAGGATTTGCCGACGCAACATGGCCGCGTACTGGTGGCCGACGATCAGACTGATGTCCTCAACGCCCTGCGGCTCCTGCTGGGTGGCGAGGGGTATGACGTCACCACCGTCACCTCGCCGGCAGAACTGGTAGCCGCCCTTGAGGGCGCGGACTTCGACGTGGCCCTGATCGATCTGAACTACACCCGCGACACGACGTCCGGGCAGGAGGGATTCGCCCTGCTCGACCGGATGAAGGCGATTGACCCGACCTTGCCCGTGCTCGTCATGACGGGGTGGAGCAGTGTCGCCGGCGCGGTGGAAGCGATGCGCCGCGGCGCGCGCGACTACATCGAGAAGCCGTGGGACGACGAGAAGCTGCTCGTGGCGGTGCAGACGCAGCTGGAGTTGCGCCGGGCGCTGCGGCGGAGCCGGCGGCTGCAGGAAGAAAACGCGCGGCTGCATCGACGTGACCTGCCAACCTTCATCGCCGCCGCACCGTCCATGCAACAGGTGCGCGAGACGATCGAACGTGTGGCGCCCTCCGATGCCACGGTGTTGATCACTGGGGAACATGGCACCGGCAAGGAAGTGGTGGCCAGCCTGCTGCACCGGCTCTCGACGCGCGCGCAGAAGCCGCTCGTGACGATGAACGCGGGCGGACTGTCCGAGGGCGTGGCCGAAAGTGAACTGTTCGGCCACGTCAAGGGCGCGTTCACCGATGCGCGGACGGATCGTATTGGATGTTTTGAGCTCGCTGATGAAGGCACCCTGTTCCTGGACGAGATTGCGAACATGCCGGCACGCCTGCAGCCCAAGCTGCTGCGCGTGTTGCAGACCGGGGAAGTGCAGAAGGTCGGCTCCTCGCGGGTCATATTCGTGAACGTGCGCGTGTTGTCAGCCACCAACGCGGACCTGCCGGCCGAAATCTCGTCCGGGCGATTTCGGGAGGATCTTCTGTACCGCCTGAACACGGTTGTCATCCAGCTGCCGCCGCTGCGGGAACGTCGCGAGGACATCATTCCCCTGGCCGAGCACTATCTCGCGCGTTACGCCGATCGCTACAAACGCCCGCTCGAGGGCTTTGATCGCTCCGCGCGGCAGGCCCTCGAAAATCACCTGTGGCCCGGCAACGTCCGCGAGCTGGCGCATGCGATCGAACGATCGGTGCTGATGGCGCAGGCCTCGCACATCAGCGCGCAGGATCTGGGACTGCAGGGCGGCGCGGCATCGTCAGGGCAGGCCGTGGAGGACATGACCCTCGAGCAGTCCGAGAAGCAGTTCATTCAGCGGGTGCTGGCGAAACACAACGGTGATGTGCGCAAGGCCGCCGAGCAGCTGGGCGTCAGCCGATCCGCGTTGTACCGACGGCTGCAGTACTTCGGGTTATGACCGGCCGCGGAGCGCCCCAGGCGCGCAATCTCGAACTGGGCCTCACACTGCTGGTGCTCGCCGGCGGCGCGCCGGCCGTGCTCATCGCGCTCTTCTTTCTCTGGCGGCTCGACCTCACCCCGGAAGTGCGCTGGACTCTATCGGTCGTGGTGCTGCTGGCGTGGACGGCCGCGGCGTCGGCGGCCAGGCAGATGGTCGTGCGTTCCCTCAACCTCATCGCGAACCTGCTGGGCGCGCTGCGGGAAGGGGACTACTCGATTCGGGGACTGAGCGCGCGCAGCGGCAGCACGATGGCCATGGTGATGCGCGAGGTCAACGACCTCGGTTCGACGCTGCAGCGCCAGCGGACCGAAGCGGTCGAGTCCACGGTGTTGCTGACGCACGTGATGGAAGAGATCGGCGTGGCGGTGTTTGCGTTTGATCCCACGCATCAGCTCCTGCTCGTGAACAAGGCGGGTGAGCGGCTGTTCGGTCAGCCCTCAGCGGAACTGCTCGGGTCGTCTGCTGAATCACTCGGCGTCGATGATTATCTGGCCGGCGAACCGCGGAGGCTGGTCGATCGGGCGTTCAACGGCAAGCAGGGGCGTTACGAAGTCCGCCGGGCGATGTTTTATCGTGACGGCCGGCCGCACAACCTCATCGTCATTGCCGACCTCTCGCAGGCCTTGCGCGAAGAAGAGCAGGCGGCCTGGCAACGTATCGTGCGCGTGCTCTCGCACGAGATCAACAACTCACTGACGCCCATCAAGTCGATCGCGCATTCGCTGCGGCGCATCGTGGATCGTGTTGACGCGTTCCCGCGGCAGGACGAGGTGTCGCAGGGGTTGTCGCTCATCGAGGAGCGATCCGGCGCCCTCGGGCGATTCCTGCGATCGTACGCGCAGCTGGCGCGGCTGCCCAAACCGCAACCAAAACCGCTTCGCGTGAGCGACCTCATGTCGCGGATCGTCGAACTTGAAAAGCGGCTGCCCGTCTCGGTCAATCCCTCGCTGGATCTGGATCTCGTGGCCGACTCCGATCAGCTCGAACAGGCGCTCATCAACATCGTCCGCAACGCCGTGGATGCGTCCCTTGAGACCGGCGGGGGCGTGGCCGTCGGCTGGCGTCCGGACGGTGAATGGGTGGAAATCACGATCGACGATGAAGGGAAGGGGCTGCCTGATACGTCGAACCTGTTCGTGCCGTTCTTCACGACCAAGCCCAACGGATCGGGGATCGGCCTCGCGCTGAGCCGTCAGATTGCCGAGGCGCACGGCGGCACCATCACGCTCGCGAACCGGCAACTGGGGCCGGGGTGTCGCGCGACGATCCGCCTGCCCGTGGCGCCGCGCGGGTAACCGCTTATTGCGCGAATCGCACGCGGTCGCCCTCGTTGAGCTCCGTCAGCGCCGACGTGATCACCAGTTCGCCCACTTCCAGGCCGCCCAGCACCTGCGTCAGTTCCAGGGTGACGAGACCGGTCCGGATGTCCTTGCGCACGACGCGGCCATCAGCGCCGGCCACCATGACGTACGTCGCGCCGTTGGCGCGCAGGATGGCGCGTGACGGGATGACCATGGCCTCGGGAATTTCCGCCACCAGGACATCACCAATGACGGGGGTGCCGACGCCGGGTTGAGCCGGCTGCGTGGGGGCATCGGCGTCTGTGCCGCCAGCTCCGGTGACGGCGGCCATCGCGTTGGTGGCCAGCGGCATCGGCAGGACGACGCGGGTCGTGGGCGCGTGAGTTGCCGCAGGCACGACCTGTTGCACGCTTGTCTGCACCGGCGCGAATCCGAGCGGCGTCACGGTCGCCTGTTGACCCGGAATCAATTTGCCTGCGTCCGCCGTCGGCACGTCCAGGACGACCTGGACCCGTGTGGGATCGGCGACGCGCAGGACGGGATCTCCGGCGCCTCCGACCACCGTGTCGCCCTGGAAGTGCCACCGCTTGATCACGATGCCGGGAAAACGCGCGCGCACGATATCGCGCGAGGCCGCCGCTTCGAGGCTGGCCACCGTGGCGCGCGTGGCGGACAAGACCGACTCCGCGCCCGCGAGGGCTGACTTGGCGTTGTCGACCTCGATGCGCGGAGTGAGTCCGCGCTGCAGCAGCCCCGTGAGTTCAATCACGCGCGCGCGCGCCGCCTCGACCTGGGCGGCCGCCTGCGAGACCTCGAGCATGGCGGTCTGCAGAGCCGCGGTGCGTGAGGGCACTTCAAAGCGCACCAGCACGTCGCCCGCCTTGACGACCTGGCCCTCCTCGATCGGCAGTTCCTGAATCGTGGCCAGCTCCGTGGCTGACACGATCTGGTCGGCATCCGGATGCGGGGCGATCTCTCCGTTGGCGGTGACCGTCGAGCGCAACACGTTCAGGCGAACGGGCTCGACCGACACTTCAATGCTGCCGCTCAAGTCCAACGCCGGCGGCGCTTCGTCGTTGCCGCAGGCGGCCGTGACCAACAGGAGCACCGACGCCAGGCCGGCGGCGGCCGTACGAGTGGGCAGCAGCGAGAGCGCGACCGTCACACCCGCGCCGATCGGCGAGTACCAGGGCCACGCCAGGCCCGCAAACCAGTAGGCGGACAGGACAACCGCCCATGCGACGATCATCGCCGAGGCGACCTGCATCGCCGGCACGCGGCGCCGCAGGAGGGCCACAAGGAACGCACCCAGGACGGGTCCTGCGCCAAGTCCGAGCACCGACAACCCGGCGTCGAGCACCGACTGGGTCAATTGCGTCGCGAGCAACGCCACCGCAATCTGCACCACGCCCCACACGACCGTGGCGCGGTGCGCCACCCGCAGCATCTGCGTGTCGTCCGCCTTCGGATTCCAGTACTTGAGATAGAAGTCGTTCACGGTGGTGGCCGCCAGGGAGTTGATGGATGGGGACAGGGCCGCCGCCACGATGGCAGCGACCACGAAGCCGGCCAGGCCCATCGGTACGTGATCACGCACGAACGTGGGAATGAGCATGTCCGCCCGCGACAGATCGGGCGGCGCAGTCTGCTGGTAAAACGCGGCCAGCGCCACGCCGAGCAGCAGGAAGAGTCCGAACTGCAGGAAGACGAGGATGCCCGACAACGAGAGCCCCCACTGGGCTTCCTTCTGCGAACGGGCCGTCAGCAGCCGCTGCACCAGGAACTGGTCCGTGCCATGAGTCGCCAGCGTCAGCGTGATCCCGCCCACGATGCCGGCCCAGAAGGTATACGCCCGGAAGAAGTTGAGCTCAAAGTCGAACACGGTGAACCGTCCGGTGGATGCGCCAAAGTCCAACACGCCGGCGAGGCCGCCCGGCACACCGCCCACCGCGAACCAGAACACGATCAGAGCGCCGGCGAGGTACACGAACATCTGCACCACGTCGGTCCAGATGACGGCAGCCGCGCCGCCGTAGAACGTGTACACGATCATGGCGACGCCAAGCACGATGATCGCGACCCACACCGGGACTCCCACCAGCGTGGCGATGACCGCCGAGGTGGCGAACAGCCGGATGCCGTCAGCCGCGCTGCGCGTGACCAGGAACATCGCGGAGCCGAGGTTGCGCACAGGAGCGCCGAACCGTTCGTGCAGCACCTCGTACGAGGTCAGCAGCTCCCGGGCGAAGTACTTCGGGATGAACAGCGCGCTGATGAGGAAACGACCGGCGATGTATCCCAGCGCCAGCTGGAGAAAGGCGAAATTGCCCGCAGCCGCGTAGGTCTGCGCTGGAATGCCGATGAACGTGAGGGTGCTGGTTTCTGTGGCGACCACCGTGAAGCACACGGCCCACCAGGGCACCGTTCGACTGATGAGGAAATACTCCGAGGCCGTCGTCTGGCGCGACGCGAAGCTCGAGCCCAGCGCGATGAGCAGCAACAGGTAGACGCCGATGACGGCGTAATCAAGAAGGGCCATACCCGGGGTTCATTATGGTCCAGCACCAAGCACCCAGCACTTCCCGCTGCTACTTCTGTCCGGTCAGGATGTGGCGCAGCTTGATCAGCAGGTCGATGGCCGTGAAGGGTTTCTGCAGGAAGTGCGCGTCGGCCGGGAGGCCTTCGCTCGAGAGGACGCCGTCTGCGTAGCCCGAGATGAACAGGGTGCGAAGGCCCGGCCGGGCGAGTCGCAGCTCACGGACCATCGCGGGGCCGCTTCCGCCCGGCATGACGACATCGCTGATGACCATGTCGATGCGCCCGACCGACGCGGCCAGCTCCAGCGCGCGGGCCGCGTTGTCGGCGACCAGCAGCTGATAGCCGTGGCGTTGCAGCATCTGCTGCAGCAGCTTGGCGACGCCCGGCTCGTCTTCAACCAGCAGGAGCACTTCGGAGCCTCCGGGTGCGGCCGCGTCGGAGACCACGCCCTGCTCGACGGCCAGCAACTTCGTCGGTCGAAGGTAGACACTGAACGTGGAACCCTCGTTGGGCGCGCTGTTCACCAGAATCACGCCGCCCATCTGCCGGACGATGCCGTAGACGGTGGCCAGGCCGAGGCCGGTGCCGCGTCCGAATTCCTTTGTCGTGAAAAACGGCTCAAAGATGCGTGACCGCGTGGCGGCATCCATGCCGATGCCGGTGTCCTGGACATCGAGTCGCACCCACTCACCGGCGCCGAGTCCGGCGCCTTCACGTGGTGTCTGGGCCCGGTCCAGCGACAGGCGCACGAGCAGGCGGCCACCCTTCGGCATCGCATCGCGCGCGTTGACCGCGAGATTCAGCAGGACCTGCTCCATCTGCGACCGATCGGCGAGGACGGGGGGCACGGTGCCGACGGTTTCGCAGACCACTTCGATGTGCTCGCCGATCAGGCGGCGCAGCATGGGCATGAGTTCGTCGACCGTCGCCGCCAGATCGATCACGGTGGGCTGTACGACCTGATGGCGGCTGAACGCGAGCAATTGTCGCGTGAGCCCGGCTGCGCGCGTGGCGGCTTTCTGGATCTCCTGCACGTAGTCCCGGCGTTCGGTGTCCGCAGCGGGGAGGTCGTTGTCGAGGCAATCGGCGTAACCGAGGATCGCGGTCAGCAGGTTGTTGAAGTCGTGCGCAATGCCGCCGGCGAGGCGACCAAGCGCCTCCATCTTCTGGCCTTGGCGGAGCCGCTCCTCCATTTCACGGCGTTCCGTGACGTCACGGGTCACGGCCACAAAACCCCGGAGATCGTCGGGGCCCGGTTCGAGGCGACGCAGGTGGGTGACGGCGACGAACTTGGTGCCGTCGTGCCTGGTGCCTTCGTGCTCGCGCATGATGCCGCCCGCCCGCGCGGCGTCCGCCAGCACACCGAGGAAGTCTTCTTCCGACATGCCGAAGAGCGGCGCTGCCGGGGTGTCCACGACGTCTGATTCCGCGTAGCCGAATACCGCGCCGGCGCCAACAGGCCAGTTCACGATGTGGCCACGATGATCGACGATCAGGATCGCGTAGTCCGTGATCGTGTCGAG
>CBINOO010000099.1:0-14869 GCA_966252305.1 uncultured Acidimicrobiia bacterium | reverse complement strand
GACGCAACTGATCGGAACGGTCCTCGACATCACCGAGCGGAAGCACGCCGAGGCGCGAGAGCGTGTGCTCGCACGCGTGGGGGGCGATCTGCTGCTCGCCGCGGACGAGAACGTCGCGCTGCAGCGATTGGTGGATGCGGCGGTCGCGCCCAACGCGGCAGGCGCAACACGAGGGGGACGCGCATGCACGAGTGGCCTGAGTCGCAGGCGCTGCTGGCGACGCTGGCGCGCGCCAGTCGCGCGCGGCGCGCACGAGCCATCCTGGTGGCCGTAATGCGGGGAGCCCTGGTCGCCACTCCGGTGGCGGTCATCGCGGTGTTGCTCGACGTGTCGCTCGCGTGGGCCGCCGCCTCCGCGGCCACGGTCATCCTGGCGGTGATGACGGTTGCCCACTTCCGCTTCGATCGCTCACGCGCCGCTGTTGCGCGTGACCTGGAGGCTGGAACAACGTGCCGGAACCTGGTCGTGACCGCGGAGGCGCTGCTCCGCGAGCCGGGGCCGACGCCTGCAGACATCTGCCGCGTCGTCATTCACGATGCAGCGACGGTCGCGCGACAGGTCGACATTGCTTCGCGTTGGCCGGTCCGCTCGGCTGCGCTGCGCACCGTGGCCGCGCTCGCGTTGCTGCTGTCAACGGCCGCGCTCGCCTCGCCGGCCGTCGAGCAATTGCTGCCGTCACTGGTAACCGACGCCTCATCGGCACCGGTACTGACCGAGGTGCGGGTCACCGTCACGCCCCCGGATTACCTCGGCGGTTCGCCGGAGGTGTCGACAAATCCGGAGCGGGTCACCGCGCTGGTCGGGAGCCGTGTCCGCGTGGAGGCGGAAGGACCGGCCGCCAGCGTGACCATGGCGACGGCCTCGGCTTCCGAGACCGTGCCGCGATCCGCCGAGGGCACATTTGCCTACACGTTTACGGTGGAGGCCGACGGCTTCGTCGCGTTGACGCCGGCCGACGCGGCCGGCAACGTCGGTGTGCGACGCCTCATCGGTCTGACCGCCACCGTCGATCGTCCTCCGTCACCCAAGGTCACGGCGCCTGGCAAGGACCTTTTCCTTCGCGAAGCCACGACCACACTGCCCGTCGAGGTGGAAGCCGGCGACGACTTCGGCCTGCGCTCGTTGCGTCTCGCCTACACGAAGGTGGCCGGCGTCGGTGAGTCATTCACGTTCACTGAGGGAGAGATCCCGTTGACGATCGAACGCGCCTCCGGCCGGCAGTGGCGCGGGCGTGGCGACCTGCCGCTGGCGTCACTGAATCTCGAGATCGGCGACATGGTCGTCTATCGGGCTGTCGCCGCCGACAATCGGCCAGGCGCGACGCCGGTGGAATCCGACTCGTTCATCATCGAAATCGTGTCGGCGAGCGAGGCGCTGTCGGAAGGGTTTGCCATCGACGATACCCGCGACAAGTACGCGCTGAGCCAGCAGATGGTCATCCTGAAGACCGAACGGTTGATTGCCCGCACGAAGTCGCGTCAACCTCCCGACGCCGAGACCCTGCGTGAAGAGTCGCTGACGATCGCGGCCGAACAGCGGTCGGTGCGAGCCGAACTGGTCTTCATGATGGGCGGTCACTTCGAGGATGAGTTCGTGGAGGCCGCCCACGAGCATGAAATTTCTGACGGCCGGTTCGACAACTCGGGCCGTGCGGACCTCGGACGCGCCATCCGCGACATGGCGCGCGCGGCCACTGAACTGGTGGACGCCAATCTCGATGCCGCGCTGGCGGCAGAAAAACTGGCACTCGAAGCGATGGAGCGCGCACTGTCGCGACGTCGATTCATCCTGCGCACGCTCACGCAGCGGGAGTCCATCGACGACACACGCCGGTTGACTGGCCGGCTCGGCGGAGCCGCGCCCGGGCGCCGTGGCATTGATGTGGCCGTGGTCACACCAGAGGTGACGCAGCTGCGGGCCGTGCTTGCGCTGCTGGCTGACCTGCAATCGAAGCCGTCGTCGACCACGGCCGAGGCAGCGCGCCTCAGTCAGGCCGGGGAAGCACTGCTCGCTGCCGCGCCCAGTGAACGCGATGTGGTCGACATCGTTGCCGCGATGTCCACAGCCGGCGAGGCGCTGGCCACTGGGAACACCAGCAAGGCAGGTGAGTTGCTGCGGTCGGTGAGCGCGCGGATTACGACGCGGCTGCGCTCCCTGTCGGTGCCGTCCGGAGTGTCGGGATCGATTCAGGAGCAACGCCTCAAGGGCGCGCTGAGTGATGCGGTCTCTCGTGGGGGCGGCCGTGACTGAGCCGCTGTGCAGGGCAGCGGCGATCATCATCGCCGTATTGGCGGTCATTGACCCGGCATGTGCGATACAAGGGGTCTCCGGCGCCCGCGTCCATCTCCTGTCGTCGGCCGGCGCTTCGGACGCCGATGTCGCCCGCGTTCGGGACACCCTGTCGGCCTCGGTCACCATCGTCGACGACGCCCAGCCACCAATCGACGCCACCGTCATCGTCGGCCGCGCTGCGCCTCAGCGCGCTCCAGGTGGAAGTGTCTTTGCCGTCATCTCGGCGCCGGCGCCTGCGGCGCCACGGATTCACGCCATCGTCGTGCCGGACCGGGTGGACCTTGAATCTCGCGTGGCCGTGCAGGTGACGGTCGGCGTGGGCGCAGACGCCACAGGTCCGCTGCACGTGACGCTGCTGTCGGGTGGCGTCCCGCAGGATGAACAGTCGTTGCCGGTGCTGAAGACTGACGGCAACCTGACCGTGCCGATGACCTTTGTGCCGGCGCAGCCGGGGCTCGTGATGATCGAGGTGCGAGCGTCGTTGCCCGGCGGGGAGGACACGTCCGCCGTCGCATCAACACATGTCGTGCAGCGGGAGCGTCGCGTCCTTGTGCACGAGGCCCGGCCATCGTGGGCGGCGACCTTCATCAGGCGGGCGCTTGAAAGTGATCCCCGTCTCAACGTGACGGCCCGATCGGTGGTCTCGCGTGGGCTGGCCGCCGAGGCGGGTGCGCCTCCGGCGCTGGATGACCCCGCAGCGCTCAACGACTTTGACGTCATCGTGATCGGTGCCGCTGAAGCCTTGGCCCCGGCCCAGGTGTCGACACTGGAACGTTATCTCCGCACACGCGAAGGAGCGGTGGTGCTCCTGCCCACCGATGAGGACGCGCTCGGGGTGTTGCGACCGCTGACGCAGGTCAGCCGCTGGACTGTCGATCGGAGGCCGACCCTCCAGGCCATCGAGGCTGGTGGGCTGCGATGGTCGGCGTCGGAGTTTCTCTGGCCGGGCACGTGGCCCGTGGGAGCCGAGGCCCTGGCGACGTGCCTGACCGCGGCGCCCAAATGCGCCGTGTGGCGACGTCCCGTTGGCGGCGGGAGAGTGATGGTCAGCAGCGCGCTCGACGGCTGGCGCACCCGCGCGGCCGACGATGTGGATTACGCGGAGTTCTGGCGTGTGCAGGTTGCCGGCGAAGCCGCCACGACGCCTGAGCGCATCTCGGTGATCCTGGCTGATGCCATCGTCGAGCCGGGCGCGTTGATTCAGGCCACAGTCGAATCGCGCGGCCTGAGTGGCGCCGACGCGGAATGGCAGGACACGATCGGGGGACGAGGAGATGTGCGGCTATGGCCCGAGGGCGAGGGCCGGTGGAGGGCCGAATGGGCGGCGCCCGTGACTCCCGGGCGTTATCGCCTTGTCGTGACGGCACAGGACGTCACGGCATCACGCGAGTTCATGGTGGTCGAGCCGGAGCATGCGCCTCGTCCCGTGCCCGAGAGCGACGAAGCACTGGCGCTGATGGCTCGCGCACATGGGGGCCGCGCCGTGCCGATCGCCGAGGCCGCATCGCTGCGGGCCGAACTTGCCGCGTTGGCCGAGGCGCCCGCCGGTGCGACGTGGCATCCGTTCCGCACCGCGTGGATGATCGTGCCGTTTGCCGGGGCGTTGTCTGTGGAGTGGTGGCTGCGCCGGCGTCGCGGCGCGCGATAGAACGGCCAAGAATACGCCGCATCGCGATGCCGCGTTTCACCCGGAGTTACGACTTGACACCGTAGGGGCCGGGACATAGCCTTCGGTCACCATGTACTCCCGCGAGCAGGTGAAAGCCATCACCGACAAGGTCCTCAACATGGCGACAGCGGACGCCGTCGTCATCAACTTCAACTCGTCCGAACGGTCGGGTACACGTTTCGCGAATTCATCGATTTCGGCGAACCTCGTGCAGTTCGATCAGTCGCTCACCGTGACGACGTACTTCGGATCGAAGTCCGCGAGCCAGGCCACGCGCGACTTCTCCGATGCGTCGCTCAAGCGTCTCGTCGCCGAGACCGAGGCCGAAGCCAGGAGCGGCCCCGATCGACCGAACGTGCCGAACCTGCTCGGTCCGCAGGATTACATTCCGGTGGATGCCGCGCTGCCGGCGATGAAGAACTTCGGACCGGCGGAGCGCGCCAGAATGGTGCGCACCAGCATCGACATCAGCAAGAAACTCGGCACGGTGGGTTCGGGGTACATCCCGAAGATGCACCAGACCTCGTGTGAGGCGAACTCGAAGGGGCTGTTCGCCTGTTACGAGGTCGCCGAATCCAGCTTCATCCTGACGTGCCGCATGCCGGATGGCAGCGGCTCCGGCTGGGCAGGGACGACGGGAATCAAGGATCTGAGCATGATCGATCCCGTCGAAATCACTGAGGTGGCCTCGAAGAAGGCGCTCGACAGTCGCAACGCGCGCGCGCTGGAACCGGGCCGGTACACCGTCATTCTTGAACCTCGCGCCAACGCGCGCTTCCTTTCGCTGATGACCGGCATTTTCGGCGGAGGCGGCGGCACGTTCATGCGTGACAAGAAACCCGGCGACAAGATCTTCAGTGATCTGTTCACGCTCAAGAGCGACATCGGCAATCCGATTCTGCGCCAGACCTCGATTCAGAACGACAATACGCCTGCCGCGCCGGTGACCTGGCTCGACAAGGGCGTGCTGCGGAATCTCGCGGGTGGTCCCAACAACACCGATCCCAAAGCCAGCGTGAACATGAGCCTGGTGATGGAGGGGTCGGATCTGTCGACCGCCGACATGATCAAACAGACCAAGCGCGGCCTCCTGGTGACGTTCTTCTGGTACATCCGCGGCGTCGACAACGACACGCTGCTCAATACCGGCATGACGCGCGACGGTCTGTTCCTCATCGAAAACGGCGAAATCACGATGCCCGTGCAGAACTTCCGTTGGAACATGTCGCCGCTGGTCGGCTACAACAACATCTCGCTGGTCGGCAAACCCGTGCCGATGCACATGGGCGAGTCGTATGACGGCGGCAACTCGGCGCTTATCCCGCCGGTGCGCATCGAAGACTTCTACATGACGTCTGTGTCTCCGGCCGTCTAGGCCGCTCACCTTCAAGGAACGAACGACCATGAACCGCAGAGACTTCATCAAGACCGTCGGCGCCTCGGGCGTAGTGCTCGCGTCGCACGACATGATCGCGGATCTGCTGGCGCAGACGCCGGCCGGGAATCCGCTCCAGTCCAAGTTCAAGGGCATGGCTGACCAGGCCCTGACCCAGGCCAAAAGTGCCGGCTGCACGTATGCCGACATTCGATTCACGCGTTCGGCGTCGATGAGTGTCAACGCCAACGGCAGCGCAGGGCGTGGCGGACAGCTTGCCGGCGCCTTCGGCGGGCGCGGTGGCGGCGGCGGCCGTGGCGGCGGCGGTGGCCGCGGCGGGCGTGGCGGGGGTGGGGCCTTTGGCGGGCCCACCGGCTTCGCGGCGTTTGGCAACGGGCCGGGCGAACGAGGGCCCGCCGGTTTCGGCGTCCGTGTCATCCACAGCGGCGTCTGGGGATTTGCGTCCAGCCCCATCGTGACCGAGGACGAAATCAAGCGCGTCACGGCCATTGCGGTGGAAGTGGCCAAGGCCAGTGCCATCGCCAAGACGTTTGACGTGCGACTCGCGCCCGTGCCGGCGTACACCGCGCACTGGAAGTCGCCGATGCGCAAGGACCCGACGACGGTGCCCCAGGCCGACATGCAGAACTACGTGCAGCGCGTCGTCGACATCGCGATGAAGGTGCCCAACGTGCAGTCGGTGAACGCCTCGGTCAGCATGGGCTACGACTGGCGGTACTTCGCGTCGACGGAAGGCTCCTACATCGAACAGGAGATTTACGACACCCAGCCGCAGTTCAACGTGACGGCGCGGGTCGGCGACGTGACGCGGTCGCGCCAGTTCACCGCCGTGCCGAAGACGGCGGGCTGGGAGACGGCCGAAGAGTCGGGGATGATCGAAGCGGCCGAGCGCATTGCCAACGAGGCCGTCGAATACTGCACGGCGAAGCCGATCGGTATGGGCGTGAAGGACCTCATCCTCTCGCCGTCGCACTCGATGCTGACGATTCACGAGATCGTCGCCCACCCGACCGAACTCGACCGCGTCATGGGCTACGAGGCCAACTACGCCGGCACGAGCTTCGTGAAGGTCGGCGATGTCGGCAAACTGAAGTACGGCTCGAAGCTCTTCAACATCACGGCCGACCGCACGATGCCCGGCGCGATGGGCACCGTCGGGTATGACGATGACGGCGTGAAGACGCAGAGCTGGCCGCTCATCCGCGAGGGCATCCTCGTCGGCCTGCAGACCAACCGCGAAACGGCGCACTATCTGGGCGAAAAGGAAAGCCGCGGCTGCACCGGCGCGCTCTCCTGGCGCGACTATCCGTTCCTGCGCATGCCGAACGTCCACATGGATTTTGATCCGAAGGGACCGTCACTCGAAGAGATCATCGCGGATACCAAGGACGGCGTGATGATCGATGGCCGGGGCAGCTACTCGATCGACCAGCAGCGCTACAACGGCCAGTTCGGCGGCAACGCGTTCTGGGAGGTGAAGAACGGCAAGATCACGCGCATGGCCACCAACGTGACCTACAACGCGATCACCACCGACTTCTTCGCCAACCTCGATGCGGTGGGCAACGAATCGACCTGGCAGATGTTCGGCACCGGTGGCGACGCCAAGGGCCAGCCCACCCAGACCAACTCGATCTCGCACGGCTGCCCCTGGATGCGCATCAGCAAGATCATGGTCGGAGCGGCCTTCGCCTGATCACCGGTTCTCTCCATGCGGAGTGATCCGGCAGCACTGTCCGGCATGGTGAGCCTGGCGCGCAACGGCGTCAGGCTCACCACCGACCCCTCTCAACTGGCCGCAGCGCGTCGTCAATTCGCCGACACGCAGGCCATCGTCTTTCAACAACTGCTCGAGCCGTCTCTGTTGGCTGACGTGCGGGCGCGCCTCGCCGGAGTGTCGTTTGTCGAGCGTGTGCATGACGCGTCAGGTATCGAAGCCTGCATGCCGCACAACGACGTCGTGTGGCTGCTGCGGTTCGTGTTGCAGGAACCCTCGTGGCTCGCGTGGATTGCCGACGTGACCGGCAGCGGCTCACTCGAGATCGCCGAAGCGCGGGTGTATCAGTTTGCGCCGGAGACGGGCCACCATCACGATTGGCATGACGACTGGTCCGGGCGTCGCCGGCTGGGGCTGAGCATCAACCTGTCGGACGAGATGTTCGAGGGGGGCCGTCTGCAGATTCGCGACTCTGCGACCGGGCGAGTCACCGCGGACATTGCGAACACCGGTCCGGGCGACGGCGTGATCTTCAGGCTGGGCGAGCAGACCGAACACCGCGTGCTGCCGGTGACCGGCGCCCATCCGCGCACCGTATTGGCGGGGTGGCTCCTGGCGCCTCAGGCCGTCATCGCGTAAACGGCGATGTTCACGGCAAACGTGGTGTTGTCTTCGGTGCGGAAGCGTTTGTTGCGCCAGTCGTAGTCCCACTCACAGCCGTAGTCCTTGTTCGAATACAACACGCCGATGCGCGTGCCCCGGCCCGACGGGGATGGGTGCTCCACGGCGCGAAGGTAGTCGTGCACCATGTCGTCGCCCCATCCATTGAGCTCGTGTGAGGTCTGCGGGGGGCCATCCGGAAACTTGAAGAAGGCGGAGTACAACGGGTGGCTGTTGGGCAGCTTCGGCATGGCTGCGGCGGCGGGCTCCGAGGCGTACGTGCGCCGCATTTCTTCTTCGAAGGACCGGGCGTAGAGCCCATCGATGTCGTGGTTGCAGTCGTCGGAAAACAGCAGTCCGCCAGTGCGCGTGAAGTGGGCCAGATTGGCGCGTTCCTGTTCGGTGAAACGAACCAGCTTGTGACCGGTCATGAAGAGGAACGGAAAGGCGAAGAGTTCCTCGGAGTCCAGCGTGATGACCACTTCCTGCGAGTACACCGGAATCGTGGTGTACTCGATCAGGCTGTTGAGGACGTTGGCCGCCACCTTGGGGTTATAGTCCCAGTCGCCGGAGTCGTACCGGACTCGCGCGAACACGAACTCGCCGGCGCGCGGCCCGGCCACCGGCGCCGATGCTGACGATTGCGGGGCCTGCGGAGACTGCATGACGGCATTGTACGGCGATGGAGGACGTGTCGTGGAGAGTGACCCGAAAGCCCTGTCTGGCGTATTGACCGTGTCGCGGGAGTCGACCTCGATCGGCGCCGATCCAGATGCAGTCGAGCAGGCCCGGAGGCAATTCACCACTGCCCACGCCATCGTCCTCAAGGAGTTCCTTGCGCCGTCGTTGCTGGGCTGGGTGCGTGAGCGGGTCGCCCAGTCACCGTTCAGGCACAAGGTGCACCCGGCGTCGGGCGATGAAGAGTGCATGTACGACAACGACGCCATCTGGCTGCTGCGATTCCTGCTCAGCGATGCGCGCGTTCTGCGGGCCGTTGAAACACTGACCGGCGTCGACGGTCTCACCATGTGTCAGGTCCGGGTGTATCGGTTTGTCCCCGACAGCGGGCAGCGGCATGACTGGCACGACGATGTGGGGGAGGGGCGCCGGCTGGGGCTGTCCATCAATCTGTCGGAGACCATGTTTGAGGGCGGCAACCTCCAGGTGCGGGAGCGTGAGACCGGAAGGGTGACAGCTGACATCCGTAACACCGGGGCTGGCGATGCGGCCATCTTCCTGCTCGGGACTCGCCTGCAGCACCAGGTGCTGCCCGTTACTGGTGCGCAGGGGCGCGTGGTCGTGGCCGGCTGGTTCCGGTCGGAAGCGGACGCGGTTTGAGTAGAATCGAAAGCATGAAAATCTCGAAGACGTTTTCCCTGTTCGGCGCGATGTGTGCGGCAGCCCTGGTGTTCTCGATGGCTGAGACGCCCGCAGCCCAGGAGCAGCGCGCCAGTCCGCATGCAACCGTGTCGGCCACCATCGCCGGCGCGACGGTCAGCATCACCTACGGGCGTCCCTACATGAAGGGCCGCGAGATCTTTGGTGGCCTCGTGCCGTGGGATCGTGTGTGGCGCACGGGCGCCGACGAGGCGACCACGCTCACGACCGACAAGATGCTGATGTTCGGCAACCTGCACGTGAGTCCTGGTTCGGTGACGTTGTGGACCCAGCCCAGCCAGAACGGCCCCTGGAAGCTCATCATCAACAAGGAAACCGGCCAGTGGGGCACCGCCTACAACCAGGCCAACGACCTCGGCCGCGTGGACATCAAGACCGAAACGCTGCCGTCGCCCGTGGAGCAGTTCACGATCGCGATCGAGCCGGCCGGTAGCGGCGGCCAGATCACGTTCAGCTGGGCCACGACGAAGATGATTGCGCCGTTCGGCGTCATGTAAACGCGGAAATGACCGAATGGGGAAATGGGAATCGTTAACCCTTCCCCCGTCCCCCCGTATCTGCCCATGAAGGAGCTTTCATGGGCATGACGAACGGGTGGAAGAGGACGGTCGCGGCGGTGGCACTGGTAGCGGGGGTCGCACTGGGAGCCACGTCGTTGGAGGCTCAGGAGCGGACCGGCCGGCAGACGGCCGAGTACACACGCGGCGAACTGCGATCGGTGCTCGAGCAGTTCCCGCCGTCGCTTGGGCGGGTGCTCGTGCTCGACCCGTCCCTGCTGAGCAACGCCGACTACCTCGCGACGTACCCCTCTTTGCAACGGTTCTTGACGGAGCATCCCGAGATTGCGCGCGATCCACGATACTTCTTCGCCGACTATCTGGATTCCCGCCAGCAGCCCACCGACCCCGCGTGGCAGCAACGGCAATACGTCATCAACGCCTGGCGGAACATGTTTGAGGCCATGCTGCTGTTTGCGGGTTTCAGCATGTTCGTCCTGAGCCTGGGATGGTTGATCAAATACATGGTCGACCACCGGCGGTGGCTCCGGTCGAGCAAGACGCAGTCGGAGATGCACGCCAAGCTGCTTGAGCGCTTCACGAGCAGCGAAGACCTCCGCGCCTACATGGAGTCGCCGGCGGGCCAGAGTTTCCTCAAGGCCTCACCCTTGTCGACCGAGCCCGTCGGTGGCGCGGCCTTGACCGCGGCGCCCTATGGACGGATCCTCTGGTCCGTGCAGGTCGGCGTGGTCGCGGTCGCCGTCGGTATCGGCTTCCTGATCGTCAAGCGCGGCCTCGAGCCGGAGGTGGCTCAGATGGTCGGCACCTGGGGAACGCTGGCGATGGCTCTGGGGATTGGCTTTGCGGCCTCTGCTGGAGCGGCGTACGTGCTCTCCTTGAGGCTCGGACTGTTGGACAATAGAGGCGATTCATCACGCCAATGACGATTCGAGACGTGCGAACGGTCGCGGCAACCGAGACGCTGGTCGACGCGGACGTGGCGCTGCAGATGGACGAGGATGCGTTTCGTGGTTTCTACGAACGCACCTCGCGCATCCTCTGGGCGTACCTCGTGCGCCTGACCGGCGACCGGCATGTGGCAGACGACCTGCTGCAGGAGTGTTATTACCGCCTGCTCCGCGCGCAGACACCGCTTGAGTCCGAGTCCCACCGGCGCCACTACCTGTTCCGGATCGCGACCAACCTCGTCAATGATGGTCACCGTCGCCGCAAGACCCACCCTGCGGAGGTTGGCGGTGAGCTGATTGACCTGGCGCCTGATGCGCGCAATCAGGGTGAATCGGTGGAACGGCGTCTGCAGGTCAATCAGGCCATGCGGCGGCTGCGACCGCGCGAGCGTGCCATGTTGTGGCTGGCGTACGCGCAGGGCGCGTCCCATGAGGAGATCGCCGGCATGGTGGGCGTGCGCCGTGCCAGCGTGAAGGTGCTGCTCAGCCGCGCGCGGCGGAAGCTGGCGGAGGCGTTGTCATGACGTTGCGACATCCGGAGCCGTGCGTGCATGAGCGCGATGTACTGGATCTGGTCGCAGTAGGGCAGTGGCCGGCCAGGGCCGATCACGTGTTGCGTACGCACGTGGCCGACTGTGCGGCCTGTGCCGAAGTCGCGGCAGTCGCAGCCGCGGTGCGTGACTGGGATGAGGCGGGGCCCGCGGTGCAGGTGCCGGACGCGTCGGTGGTGTGGTACCGGGCGCAGGCGCGGGCGCGCGAAGAGGCGCTGCGTAAGGCCGGGCGCCCCGTGCTCGTGGCTCAGGTTGCCGCCGTTGTGGCGATCGTCGCTGCCGTGGCTGTCGTCGGGCCTGGCTGGGCGTGGATGACGGCATGGTGGCCGGACTGGTCGCTGCCGGTCCCGTCTCTGAGCGTGGATCTCAGTGCGTGGTGGCCCGAACTGCCCACCCGCGAGTCGATCGAGAGCTGGGGTGTCTTCGGCTGGGCCATCCTCGCGGCCGGTGCCGCCTGGCTCATCGCCGGCTCCATCGCCCTCGCCCTCGCCTCGCGCGACTAGTGTGCCCGCCTTCGCTCAGGCTTCGGCGCGGCAAGCACCCAGCACCCAGCACCCAGCACCAAGCACCCTGAACCCGTATAGTGGTGTGTGCCTTTTACTTCACTTCGTCTTCACCCCAGCCTGCTCAAGAGCATCAAGGAACTGGGATTCGCTCGTCCAACCTCCATCCAGGCTGATGCCATTCCTCCGGCCATTGATGGCCGGGATGTTCTTGGTTGCGCCCAGACCGGCAGCGGCAAGACCGCCGCGTTCCTGCTGCCAATCATTCAGCACCTCATTGACCGGCCACGTGGCGCGACTCGTGCCCTGGTCCTGACGCCGACGCGAGAGCTCGCGGCGCAGGTGCTCGAGGATCTCAAGGACCTTGCCGTCCACACCCCCGTCAACGGCGCCATCGTCATTGGCGGCGTCGGCATGGGACCGCAGGAGCATGCGCTCCGCAGTGGTGTCGACATCATCATCGCCACACCTGGCCGGTTGCTTGACCACATGAAGTCGCAGTACGGGAAGCTGTCGCAGCTCGAGTATCTGGTGCTCGACGAGGCTGACCGGATGCTCGACATGGGATTCCTCCCTGAGATTCGGAAGATCCTCAAACAGTTGCCGCCGCGCAAACAGACGCTGTTCTTCAGCGCGACGATGCCGCCGCCGATCGCGGATTTGACGCGGGAGATGCTGAAGGACCCGGTGCGCATTGCCGTCGAGCGTCAGGCTGCGCCGGCCGTGGGCATCACGCAGGCGGTGTATCCCGTGCAGCAGGAACTCAAGTCGTCGCTGCTGTTGCATCTGCTGCGGACTGGTGAGATGCAGGACACGCTGGTGTTCACGCGCACCAAACACCGCGCGAACCGGCTGGCCGACTTCCTGGTGAAGCAGGGCGTGCGTGCGGACCGCATCCACGGCAATCGTTCCCAGACGCAGCGGACGGCGGCCCTGGCCGGTTTCAAGAGCGGCGAGATTCAGGTGCTGGTGGCGACCGACATCGCCGCGCGTGGTATCGATATTTCGGAACTGGGGCACGTGGTGAACTTTGATGTGCCGCTGGTGCCTGAAGACTACATCCACCGCGTGGGACGCACCGCGCGGGCGCAGGCGACCGGCGATGCGTTCACGTTCGTGGCGCCCGACGAAGAGAGCGATCTGCGGCGCATCGAGGGCGCGATCAAGAAGCGGCTGCCGCGGGTGACCGTGCCGGACTTCGATTACTCCGCGCGACCGGTGCAGAAGCTGGAAATTCCGCTGGCCGAACGGATCAAGGAGATCCGGGCGCGCAAGGCCCAGGAGCGCGCGCGTGCGGCCGAGAAGGCCGCGCGCAAGGGCGGGGGCGCCCCGGCGCGCTCGGCCGGCCAGCCGCGATCGGGGCAGCCGCATCGGCCCGGCGGGGGGCCACGTCCCGGAGGACACTCGCGAGGCGGACGACCGGCTAGAACTTCGCGACCAGGGCGACCGCGGTAGTGGTGTCCGTCCGGCGGAAGCCGGGGGCGGGCGTCTTCACCCATCGCAGGGTGTGCTTGACCTTGAGCGAAAACGTCGAATTGAGTCGAGCAGAGAGGCTGGCGACATTGGTGACGCGCTGGTCTGCGCCGTCCTGCAGCGAGAACTCGGCGGCGGTTTCGTTTTCGATGCTTGACGAGTCACTGAGCGCGTAGCCGTAGGTGAGTCCGGTGGTGGCGATGGCGGTCGAGATGGTCTCGGCCGCGATCCGCTGTTCGTTTGCGTAACCGGCGGCGGCGCGCACCTTCAGCGTCTGCCGTCCACCACTGAGCGCATCAACGGACACGCCGGCTTCGGCCGTGTGGCGCTGGCGCGTGCCCGCGAAGCGGTCCCGCAGGAACTCGTATTTGGCCACCACCGACACACGGTCGCGGAGCATCCGTCCGGCCTCCGTGCTGAACGTGGTGGACTGGGCCTTGAGGGCTTCGCGGTCCTTGTTGCGCACCATCGCCGCTTTCGAGGTGAGCGTCCACCCGTCAAGCCTCAGCTTGGTCGTGATGCCGCTGCCAAGCGTTTGTGTCGTGGAGTTGCCGGTCGTGCCGACGTAGGAGAACTCGGCGCTGCCTTCGAACCGCGGAGGCGGAGGTGGTGGGGCCTGGGGCGGGGTCGGTTGTTGCGCGGACAGCAGGATTGGAAACAGCAGCCAGTACACTCTGAAGCACTCCCTGGGTGATGCGGCCGCTTCAGCGCAGCGGCTGATGCGGCTCGAGATAGTTGATGACGTAGTCGCGCACGGCCACTTCCACCGGCATCATGGGCGCGGGATACCCGGCGGCGCGCAGCTTCACCATGTCGGCACATGTATCGTACTGATATGCGCGCGCGATGTCTGCGGGCATGTCGAAGTACTCGATCTGCGGCTCGCGGCCCATCGCCGCGAAGATCGCCCGCATGAGCCGGTTCCAGTCCGTGGAGGCGCCCGTGCCGATGTTGAAGATGCCGTTGTGCTCGGGATTGTCGAGCAGCCACAACGTCATGGCGATCGCGTCTTTCACGTAGACGAAATCGCGCCGCTGACCGCCATCCGGATAGTCCGGGCGCTGGCTCTTGAACAACCGGACGCGTCCGGTGTCGCGGATCTGCTCGAAACCCTTGCAGACCATTGAGCGCATGTCGCCCTTGTGCCACTCGTTCGGGCCGTACACGTTGAAGTATTTCAGGGCCACGATACGGTCGAGGTAGCCGCGGTCGCGGGCCCACAAATCCACCTCGTGTTTGGACCGTCCATACAGGTTGAGTGGCTGCAACTGATCCAGGCAGCCGTGGTCATCCGAATATCCGTGCTCTCCGTTGCCATACGTGGCGGCACTGCTCGCCACGATCACGCGCGCCCCGGCCTGCAGGCCGGCCTCACACACGTCCTTCGTGTAGTCGACGTTGTTGTCCTGCAGGTACGCCCAGTTCTGTTCGGTCGTGCTGCTGCAGGCCCCCAGATGAATGATGCCGCGCATCCGGCCGGCCCACTCGCCGGCGCGAAGCTGCCGACGGAAGTCGGCATGCGGCACGTAGCCCTCAAATCGCAGCGGCGCAAGATTCGCGACTCCCTCCACCGACGGTCGGGTATCCACACACACGATGTTGGTGATACCGCGCTGATTGAGCGCCCACACGGCCGCGCTGCCCAGGAATCCGGCTGCGCCGGTCACGACGATCATGTGAACCATTATCTGATGGCGAGATGGCGAGATGGCGAGATGGCGAGATGGCGAGATGGCGAGATGGCG
>CBINOO010000098.1:0-14876 GCA_966252305.1 uncultured Acidimicrobiia bacterium | reverse complement strand
CGCGGATCGCGGCGCCCTGCCCGTGCGACGCGAGCCACTGCGAGACAGTCAGGGGCGCGGGGACGGCGTCGGCCACCGACGCCGCGCCCCGCGCGCGCACCGACTGCAGGAACTCGCCCAGTCGCAGGATCGACCAGCGCTCGCTCATCGGCAGCGCCTGCCACGTGAAGATCCCGGCCAGCAGGTGCCAGGGTGCCGGAAGCGATGGGCAGGTCAGCGGAAACTGGCGTCCCATGCGGTCGGTCATGACCAGCGACAAATTGCTGTCGAGCGGTGCCAGATGCGCCGTACCGATCGTCCGCAGGAACGCGTACGTCTCCCGGTAACAACCAAACAGCGCGTGCTGCCCGTTGTCGAGACGTTCGCCCGTGGTCTTGTCGGAAAAGGCCGACGCGCGCCCGCCCAGGCGAGGGGCGCGCTCGTGCACCTCGACGCGTAGTCCCCGATCTGCCAGGCGCACCGCGGCGGACAGGCCCGCGAAACCCGCGCCGATGACGACTACGTCCGGCGGAGGCGCCACCATGTCCGGGCCGCAATGATCGCCTGGGCAGGCCGTTCCACACGGACCAGGCGCGAGAAGACGTCAAAATCCGCGCGTTCGATGCGCTGCAACAACTCGAAGTACACGCCGTGCATGATCTCGGCCGCGAGAAACCGGCGCGCATCCCGCTCAGGCAGAGACGCCGTCGCCCGGGCAAAATACTCACGCGCTCGCGCCGCCTGCCGCTCCAGTGCGGCACGCACCTGCGGCGACTGCACGCCGCTTCCGGCGTGTTCCACCTCGCGACGTACGTCTTCTTCGCCGCATCCGGCGGCCGCCAGATCGGCGAGCGGCAGGTACAGTCGCCCCCGCCGATAATCCACGGCCACATCGCGAAGGATGTTGGTGAGCTGCAGCGCCACACCAAGGTCCGTCGCATAGGTCACCGTCCGCACGTCGGCATAGCCGAAAATCTCCGCACACATCAGGCCAACCGACGAAGCCACCCGATGGCAGTAGGGCTCCAGCTGATCGAACGTACGGAACCGCATCGGCTCGATATCCATCGCCACCCCGTCAATGAGCGCCTCGAACTGCCCTCGGGGCAGGTTGAAACGCGCCACAAAGGGCTGCAGCGCACGCCCCTCCGCCGTCTGGGGTTCACGCTGGGTGAAGACGCGCGCAATCTCCGCGCGCCAATGCTCAAGCGCGACATGGGCGAGCCTGGGATCACTCTCGAGATCCACGGCGTCATCAATCGCGCGGCACACATCAAACACAGCCGTGATGGCCTGGCGCTCGGCCCGCGGCAGGACGAGGAACGAATAATAAAAGGAGGTCTTCCTGGTCACAGCCTACGGCCTCGCCCGCCACAAGAGAGCCCCGCCGATCAACGCCGGCGCATCACGCTTCGACAACGTCGGGCGGGCGCGAAAGACATCGTAGTCCGCTTCAGCAAGCCGATCGAGAATGCGCAGGCCGCCAAGGACGGTCGCGCGAAGCTCCCAGCGCAGACGACCGGTGACGTGGTCTGCAACGCCGCGCCCCGCCTCGTACAACTTCCGGGTGCGCAGGCCCGCGTCTTCGAGCGCATCCCGCCACTGCGGCGACCACATGCGCCGGCCGAGGTCCCCGGTATGCGCGTGGTGCGCGTCCACGATGTCCTGCGGAACATAGAGGCGACCTCGACTCCAGTCGATCTCAAGGTCCTGCCAGAAATTCGTCAACTGCAGGGCCGTGCACACGGCGTCCGACTTCACCCTCAGTGGCTCATCGTCATACCCGCAAATCGTGAGCACAAGACGGCCGACAGGATTTGCGGAACGTCGACAGTAGTCGAGCAGTTGAGGCCACGAGGCGTAGCGATGCAGAACGACATCCTGACGGAAGGCGGACAGCAGGTCGCTCAGCAGCGCGTGCATCCGCGAAGCGCCGAACGTCCGCAGGGTCTCCGCCAGCGCCACGGACGTCGCATCGATCGTTTCGTCTCCGGCCTCTTCGACGCGCCCTTCGGCTGCCGCGTCCAGGCGCCGCTGCCAGCGCTCCAGCTCGGCCAGCCGCACGGGCTCCGGACTTGATCCCTCATCCGCCACATCGTCGGCCATCCGGGCAAAGGCGTAGACGGCTGCGATGTGTGGCCGTGCGGCACGAGGCATCAGCCAGGAAGCGACGGGGAAGTTCTCGTAGTGCGAGCGGGCGAGCCGCAGGCATGCCGCGTACGCGGCTGCCGAGGTCATCACCACTGGGTCTCGGGTACACCGGCGCGCGCGTTCACGACACGAGCCATGACAAACAACAGGTCGGACAGCCGATTCACGAACATCACGACGGCCGGATCAACATCGTCATCCTGCAGCGCCACGATGAGTCGCTCCGCGCGGCGACACACCGTGCGCGCGACGTGCAGGACGGCGCCGGCCCTGGCACCGCCGGCCAGGATGAAGTGCGTCAGCGGCGGGAGTTCCGCCTCGCCGTCATCGATCCAGCCCTCAAGCCTCGCGATGTCTGCCTCGGTCAGTAACGCCTTGTCGACGCGCCGCGAGATCTTGTGACGCGGGTCGGCAAGCATGGCGCCGACGGCGAACAGGTCACGCTGCAACCGCTCGAGCTTGGACGCGATGTCCGCATCAACGCCCTCGGCCCGGACCATTCCCAGCCAGGCGTTCAGCTCGTCGATGTCACCATAGGCACACACGCGCGGGTCGGCTTTGCTGACGCGGGTACCGTCAAACAAACCCGTCTGCCCGCTGTCGCCCGTCTTCGTGTAGATCTTCGCCATTGAAGGACTAGTCTACCGGACGTCTACAATGGGTTCGTTTGCGCACCGTGAAAGCTCCGAAGCTTCCGCCCTTGTCGCGCCGCGCGTGGTTCCGGCGTCGCCTGCTCGACTGGTACTGGAAAAACGGCCGTTCGCTCCCCTGGCGTGAAACCGACGACCCGTACCACATCCTGGTATCCGAGGTGATGTTGCAGCAGACGCAGGTCGATCGCGTCCTGCCGAAGTATCACGAGTGGCTGGGGCGGTACCCGAGTTTCGAGGCGCTGGCCGCCGCCCCGGAAGAAGACGTCGTGCAGACCTGGCGGCCGCTGGGCTACAACATCCGGCCCCGGCGCCTTCAGGCCATCGCGCGGGAATCGGTGGCCAACTACGGTGGAACGTTGCCGTCCGATGAAGCCACGCTGCTGTCGTTCAAGGGCATCGGTCAATACACCGCGGGCGCCGTCATGAGTTTCGCCTTCGGCAAACGCGCGGCGATCCTCGACACCAACGTGGCGCGAGTGCTCTTTCGTGTGTTCATTGGCAAAGGTGAACCAAAAACACACGCCATGACCAAACACCTCTGGAACGTGTCGCGTGCGGTCCTGCCGCGAAAACATGTCTTCGACTTCAACCAGGCGCTGATGGACCTGGGGGCGACCGTGTGCACCGCAAGGAAACCGGCATGCGAGGTGTGTGTCATGCGGCGCGGCTGCAGGACTGCGGCTCTGCGGCGGGTGCAGCGCTAGCGTGGGATTCGCAGGCTTTGGGAACGGACTTCGCCCGATCGCAGAGACACACGAAGCGCGGCCGACTCCATTTCCCTGAGCACGTCGCTCAAGAGCCATTCATCCGCAGCGATACTCCTCGCGGCAGCGAGCTGGTAGTCTCCAGGCGGAAGTCCACCAAACGCAAATCTGCCGCGCGAATCCGGGCGTGCACCGCGCTGACGCAACGGAGTGCCATCCCACTGCTGCGGATCTGCGGGAAAAATCAGAACCGTGTAGTCGGTCGCAGCCTTGCCTTGCGGAGTTTCCAGTCTGCCCTCGATGGCCGCGCCACTCCGGGTCGCCGACACCACAATCTGCTCCCCGCTGCCTGGAGCAAAGTAGTGAAATTCACCGGCTCGCTCGACGCCGTTGATCAGCACCGAAGTCACGAGCCAGGTGTGAGGCCCGCCTGCCGAGACGCGAGCCTCCACACGAAACCTTCCTGGTGCGAATTCCCCTGGCGCGGCCACTACTTGTGAGGACGCGCCCTGAACCGACAACACGCGTCGGGAACTCAACGCCGGAACATCGGACTCCAGGTGCACCGTGATGGGAGGCGTACCTGCCGCGCCCTCAGACAGACTCGCCGTCGCCGAGAAACAGGACTCGAGGGGAACCTCGACGTCCCGGTTGTCTCCAGGCGCCAGCGCGGCCGCGACGGCTCCGGCGTAACATGTCTCACCGTCTGCCGGGGTGGTCACCGCATAACCGGCGAGCACGGCCGTCAGGCGCTCTGGCTTCATCTGACGAACCACAACGACGTAGTCGCCCGGCACGACTGGACCGAAGTCAAATGTGCGTGTTGTTGAAAGGGAAGCCGTGCGCATGGGCTGCTGGACTCGCAGCGGGTGCAACGCGATGGCGTGGCGCTCACCCGCACTGCCGCCGCTCACACGTCCCGTGAGCTTCGGCATCGCGAGATACCGAAGCGTAATGTCGACACCGAATGCTGCAGCTCCGGTGTGCACGTCAACGATTCTCGCTGTGTCACTTGACCACGCGTCCGCGAAGTAGGCAGGCGCGAGCGACAGCTTGACACCTGGCACCGTGGGAGAATCCGGCACGACGAAGCCTGGCCCTCGATCCCGGCGGCCCGAGTCGAGCCATCGCAGCGCAGCGTCGGTTTCAGAGTCCGACGGCGTCGCAACTTCCGCGGCGTCCTGACGTGGACGTGCCGACACGACATAGGCGCCCTGTGCCAGTCCGAACGCACGGTATGCGCCCCGATCGTCGGTCACGAGGCGTAAGACGGACGCCAGACCGCGTGGCGTTCGCTTCTCGATTGTCACGGGAACCTCCGGCTGAGGTCGCCCGTTTGAATCACGTACGACACCGGCGATCACGGCACCGGGAACCATCTCAAGCATGAGGTCCGCGCCGGCACCGCCCTCCTCCAGAGCGATGCGGGTGCCGGGCCACCCTGGACGGTCGGCCCCAAACGTCACCGCGACATGCGGCGGCCTGCTCGCCTTGAGCTCATAGCTGTCCGCTGGAAGATCCGTCAACCGGAATCGGCCTTCCCGGTCGGTCACTGCCTGAAAGGACAGCGGGCGACGAGTGCCTGCGGCCGAAACAACCGCGCCCGGCACCGGTTCCGAAGCCGAGGGCGTTACCAACCTCACCTGCCCGGCGAGTGTTCCAGTGCGCTGCATTCCCGCAGACGAGGCCTCCGCGATCAGCCCCGCTGCCGTGGCACAGCCGATCAACAACACTCCGCCGGCCCGTTTCATCGGACAACAATCTCCTGTAGCGGGACGGACCGTTCCACGACTTCCCCCCAATCCACTCTCAGTCGCGAGGCTGTGGGTGCGATCGACTCCAGAAAGCCGGGCGTACGCCACGCGTGCAGGTGCTCGAACGGAACCGCAGCCAGCAGGTACTCGCCGGCCGGCATCCGGCGAAACTCGAACGTGTGTCCCGTGCGGGCGGCACGTGCAGCAATCCGGCGTGGTGAAAACGCCGAGCGCACCCAATGGACGGGCTCAGCTGAGAACAGGAGTACCGCTACGTCCTCTGCGTCTCCATCCTGTGTGGCCGTCACGCTGCCGCGAACGGTGGCGTACTTGGATGTCAGAACGATACGGACGTCGTCAGTTCCGCTGGCGCCGGTCAGCGTGATCGCCTGGTCGGTGACGTCCCGCGACTGGATGCTGACCGATCGGACTTGTAACGATCCGGCCTGTGCGTCGAGCAGGTACTGTCCATCGCGAAGGCCGGACACGCCAAAGCCGGGTGGCGTCCTGAATGCGACTGGACCGTCCAGGGCGTCTGCACCAACAGGTTCGGCGGTGAGGGTCGCCTCGCCGAGTGGCAGCCCATCGTCACGAGAAACGGTGCCGCGGAGAGAGGCGCCGGGGGTCAGGAGAACTTCGAGGTCCTCAATCGGAGCGATGCCAACATCCACGCGCTCACGGACGCTTGCGCGCTTGTCACTGCTGAACACTGGCGTTCGCAAGGCCAACGGACCTCGCGCGGATTCGATCGTCGTCAGCGTCGCACCCACCACCACGCCCGGGGTTGAAGGCACGAACACGGAGCCGACGAGCACGGCTGGGTCTACTGCGGGCGCCTCCAGCATGTACGAGCCCGGAACGACCCCGACGAACCGGAAGCGCCCTGTGCGGTCGGTGACGGTGGTCGCCGCATCCAACGGGCTGATCGCGGTGCCGTCGTAGTGGCGCAGGCGCAGCGACAAGCCCCCAACAACTTGTGGGCCCGACACCACGCCGGACACGCTCGTTGTTGCGGATGGTGACAACGTCACATCCACACCTTCACGCTGCTCGCCTTCAGAAAGCTGTACCACAGCAGCGGAGGAGAGCGTCGACGACGCTGGATGAAACGCGTGCGTGTAGACCCGAAGTGTCTCACCACTCCTGGCTGGAGGCATCGGCCTCTCGCCGGTCAGCCACACGTTGGCTCCAGGCAGGGTGATGCCACCAATCGTGGGCAGACTGCCGGATGGCGGTTCTGGCAGGCCCCGTGCTGTTGCGATGCTGCTGTCTGAAGGAACAACTGCGCTCGTCCCAGCGACCGCAACCACATAACTGCCAGCCGATAGTCCGGAGAATCGGTATTCCCCACGGTCATCGGTTTCGCCGGCTCCCGCGGCGGACCACATTGTCCGTTCACCCAGTTGAAGTGACGACAGAAGCCTGACGGGCATCCTGGCAAGCGGTCCGCCTTGGTCGTCACGGACAACGCCGGCGATTACACCGACGGGCATGAGTCCGAGCGTCACATCGCGAACCCACACTCCGGATCCCAGTCGAAGGCTGATACCAGGGCTGCCGGTGGAACCCATGGACCGGGCGTCCGCACGCATGCCTGCATGCCGCACGCGCAATCGGTACCCATCGCCGGGCGTCAGGCCGAGAAACACATAACGTCCCTGTGTATCAGTGGTCGTGTGCAGGGTGATGGCGAGGCTGCCGTTGGTCAGGGTTACGACCGCTCCAGCCACCGGGCTCGCGGCAGCTCCATCCACCACGACGCCGCTGATGGCTCCCAGCGCGGACTGGTCAACCGACCCGCGTCCCTGCGCGAACAACGCGGCAGCCAGCGGCGCGACGACAGCGACAGTCGCGAACACGGCAGGCGCCAGTCGGAATCCTGACCTGAAAGTCATGGCAGCACTGAATGTGTGTACCGCACTATATACCGAGCTCTCCAATGCCGACCGCTGCCAATGCTGCCCCAATCATCGTCACCGCCGCCGTCATCGAACGCGACGATGCGTTCCTGATGACAAGGCGGCTGAAGGGCACGCATCTGGCCGGCGCATGGGAGTTCCCTGGCGGCAAGTGCGAGGCTCACGAGTCACTCGAGGAATGCCTCCGCCGCGAGTTGATCGAGGAGCTCAATTCCGGCGCCGTCATCGGCGAGGAAATCTTCACCGTCGAACATGCCTACCCGGAACGCACGGTGAAGCTCCACTTCTTCAGCTGTACGCTGCTGGACGAACCGACGCCGATGCTGGGCCAGCAGATGCGCTGGGTGCCGCGCGCGGAGCTGGGTACGCTGGAGTTGCCGGAGGCCGACAGAGTGTTGGTGGAGTTGTTGACCAGGCCCAGCTGACCGCTTCCGCACAAACGACGTCCGCGCAAACTCCACGAGCGCGTTTCTCGTCCAAGTCGCCAATATCTGTCACAGCCATATATGCTTCTGACAGATCACCAGACTGGAGACCAGCGCATGGACACGTTGCTCAATGACCTGCGGTTTGCCGCCCGCACTCTCCGCCGCTATCCGGCGTTCGCCTTTCTGACCATCCTCACGCTGGCGCTGGGCATCGGAGCCAACACCGCGATCTTCTCGGTCGTGAATGGCGTGTTGCTGCGACCACTGGAGTATCCACGCTCGGAGCGGCTCATCTTCATCACCACGACGTTCCCCACCCTGGGATTCGACCAGTTCTGGATGTCGCTGCCCGAGTACGACGAGTTCAAGAGGCACAACCAGGCCTTTGAGTCGGTTGGAGCGTACTCGGTTGGCGCCGTGAATCTGGGCACCGATACTCCGAGCCGGCCCGTCCGCGCGCTGATCACTCCTGATTTGATGCCGACGCTCGGCGTCAGTCCGCTGGCCGGGCGCTGGTTCGAAGACAAGGACTCGGAGCCGGGCGCAGCCCCGGTCGCGATCCTGTCGTGGGAACTGTGGCAGAGTGCCTTTGGCGGCGACCCCGCGGCCGTCGGCCGCACGGCTCTGCTCAACAACGTCTCGACCCAGATCGTCGGCGTGATGCCTCGGGGATACGACGTTCACGACCAGAAGGTGGAGGTCTGGCAGCCGCTGACCATCGATCCCTCGACCTTCCCAAACAGCAGAGGTGGTCACAACTTCTATCTGATCGGACGGCTGAAAGACGGCCTGACATTCGAACAGGCGAAGGCTGATTCGGATCGCCTCGTGCACCAGTGGCGCGACATTGTTCCGCAAGGACATGTGCCTACGGTCAACCATCAGGTGCGCCTTGATCCGCTGAAAGACGACATCGTCGGTTCGGTCAGGACCCCGTTGATTGTTCTGCAGGTTGCTGTCGTCTTCGTACTGCTGATCGCGTGCGCCAACCTTGCAAACCTGCTGCTCGCCCGCTCCGAAACGCGACAGCGCGAGTTTGCCGTACGCTCGGCGCTCGGAGCGGGCCGGCGCCGATTGCTGCGCCAGTTCGTGACCGAAGGCGTGCTGCTTTCGCTCCTCGGAGCCGTCGCGGGCACCGCTCTCGCCTGGGTTGGACTGAAGGCGATGATCGCCGTCAACCCCGACGCCATTCCCAGAACGGCAACGCTCTCGCTCGACGGCACGGTGCTGCTCTTCACGCTGGGCGTCGCCATCGCAACGGGCGTGGTGTTTGGCCTGGCCCCCCTGCTGCACCTGTCCACCCAATTGACCATGGCGCTCAGGGACGGCGGCCGCGGCACCACCAGCGGCGCCCTGCGCAAGACCCTTCGAGGCGCCCTCGTGGTGTCGGAGGTGACACTGGCGGTCATCCTCGTGGTCGGCGCATCGCTGCTTGTGCGCAGCTTCGTCAACCTGATGAAGGTCGATGCCGGCTTCGAACGAACCGAGCTGGTCACCTTCGGCCTCGTGTTACCCGGGAGTTCGTACAACGCGGAACGCCGCGTGCAGTTCTACACCGACCTTCAGGCGAGGCTTCGTGCCTTGCCCGGGGTTCGCGCGGTGTCGGCAATGACCGGCCTGCCACCCAGTCGCCAGGTCAACGCCAACACGACCGACTTCGAGCACATCGCGCCGCTTCCACCCGGCACCGACCCGAATGCCCCAGGTCTGCCGCCGCCAGAGAACGTCGACTATTACCAGACGGTCATGCTGGGCTACACCGAAACGATGGGCATCTCCATCGTCGAAGGACGCGCGTTTGAGCCGATGGATGTGGGAGGAGCGCCGGCCGTGCTGGTCAACGAGTCACTCGCCAGGCGGTTTTACCCGGATGGCAACGCCGTCGGTCAGCGGATGAAACCGGGCCTCGCGCGGTTTGACACCTTGCCGTGGTTCACGATCATCGGGGTCGTCAAGGACGTCAAACAAGGTGGCGTTGACCAGCCGACAGGCACCGAACTGTATGTGCTCGCCGAGCAGGGCATCCGAATCGCGCAGAACTCCCCTGGCGCCATGAACATCGTCCTGCGGTCTGAGCGTCCGATGGATGCGCTTGCGCCGGAGATCAGGCGCACGGTGCGGGACATGGATGCCACGTTGCCGATCGTGAGGATGCGCACGATGGAAGACGTGTTCGACACCTCGGTGGCCAGGCCGAAGTTCATCACCTGGCTGCTCGGCGTCTTCGCGGGGCTCGCGCTGGCGCTGGCGGCCATTGGCACCTACGGCATCCTGTCCTACCTGGTCACGGAGCGACAGCAGGAGATCGGTATCCGCATGGCGCTTGGCGCGCCGCGCGGCAGTGTGTTGTGGATGGTGCTGCGGCAGGGCCTGCTGCTCGCCGCGATCGGACTGGTGCTTGGGGGCACCGGGGCATTCGTGGCCGGTCGGCGTCTCCAACACCTGCTGTTTGGCATCTCGCCGACGGACCCGACGACGCTCGTGACGGTGGCGGCGCTGATCATTGTCACGACGCTGGCGGCCTGTCTGGTGCCGGCGTTGCGCGCGACGCGTGTGGACCCGATAGGGGCAATGAGGCAGTAGCCCGCCTACTTTCGACCGGACATGTAGTCGACGGTCAGGTGGGCAAGCGCGCGGACGCCCGTCGGCAGGGCGGCCTCATCGACCACAAACAGCGGTGAGTGGTTCTGCGGCGCCTTGCCGACTTGGGCCGCCGGCGTGATGCCGAGGAAAAAGAACATCCCCGGCGCCTGACGCTGAAAGTAGGTGAAGTCCTCCGCGCCGGTGATGAGCTCGGACTCCTTGACCTTCCCCGGCGCCACACGTTCAAGCGTCGGCAACATCCGCGCCGTGAGTTCGCGATCGTTTGACGTCACCGGGTAGCCCTTGGTGATGGTCACCTGCGCCGTCGTACCGGCGGCTTCCGCGATGTTCTCGGCGATACGCGTAATCTTTGCGTGGATATCCGCCTGCATCGCATCGTCAAACGTGCGGATCGTGCCGACCAGCCGCGCACTGTCGGGAATGATGTTGTTGCGCACCCCCGACTGAAACTGGCCAACGGTCACAATCGCCGGCAACGCGGTGATGTCGACGCCGCGGCTGACCACTGTCTGCAGCGCCATCACGATCTGTGATCCGACAACAATGGGGTCGATACCGCGCCAGGGCGTGGCGCCGTGTGTCTGGCGGCCGCGAATCGTGATGTCGAGCTGATCGGACGCCGCCATGAACGGGCCGCTGCGATACGTCAGATGCCCAGTCTCGATATTCGAGAACACGTGAAGTCCAAATACGGCGTCGACCTTCGGGTTCGCCATCACGCCTTCGCTCACCATCAGTTGAGCGCCGGCCGGCGTCTCACCCCTCGGGGCACCTTCCTCTGCCGGTTGAAAGATGAACTTCACCGAGCCAGGCAGCCGGTCTTTCACCTCTGACAGCACTTTCGCCGCGGTCAGCAGCATCGCCATGTGCGTGTCGTGTCCGCACGCGTGCATCACACCGACCGCGTTGCCCTCGTATTCGCCGGTCGCCTTGCTGGCAAACGGCACATCGGTCTCTTCACGAACGGGCAGGCCATCCATGTCCGCGCGCAACGCGACGACCGGGCCGGGCAGTCCGCCCCTGAGCACAGCGACCACACCATGTTTCGCGACGCCGGTTTGTGGCTCCAGGCCAAAGCTGCGGAGTTTTTCTGCAATGAACTTCGCCGTCTCCGCTTCCCGATTCGACAGCTCGGGGTGCTCATGAAAATGACGACGCCACTCGATGAGTTGTGGCTGCGACGCGGCTATCCGCGCGTCGATGTCGGCCAGCAGAGACTGCGGCGCGACCTCTGGTGCGGCGGCGACGGTTGCGGTCGAAGCCTGCGTCAAACCGAGTGCGGACAACGCCAGAACTGCGAAGATGCGGGATCGGAGCATGGGGGGATTTTATTCTCTGGCGGGCCTGAAGGCCCGCCCCACGAAGGCAAGCCCGCCCCTCGAACTAGAACCCGATTTTGCGCATGACGAAACGGGGCAGGTGCCGAATCACCAGCATGACGAGGCGCCAGATGCCCGGCGTGTAAATCAGCGGCTTTTTTGCGTCCATCGCGCGCAAAATGTCGCGCGCGACCTGCTCGGGCTCGCCGGCAAACGGTGGCGGCTTGAGGCCGACGGTCATCCCGGTCTTCACGAAACCGGGCTTCACGCACAACACCCAGAGATTTCGCTCACGAAACTTGTGGTCCAGCGCTTCGAGATAGGTGGAAAGCCCAGCCTTGCTTGAACCGTAGATCGCCACCGGCTTACGGCCGCGATCGCCCGCAACCGATGACACAACCGTCAGCCATCCCCCGCCTCGCGACAGCAGTCGATGCCGGACCATCTCACAGAACGTCACCGTGTTGGCGTAGTTCACCGTGGTGAGCCGTCGCGTCAGCTCGACGTCCTGCTCGAGCGCTTCCTGCGTGGCAAACATGGCGGCCGTGACGATCACGGCCTCGAACCCGCCGAGTGCGCTGTCTGCGGCATCAAGCGCCGACGCAAACGTCTCCGGCCGCTCGAGATCGCAAACCGCCGACGAAGCCGGTGCCTGCGACGGATGTCGCGCGGTGAGGTCCGCAACGCTGCGTGCGAGCTCCGCCTCGTTGCGGCCAAGCACGCACACGATGTCTCCACGTTCCGCCAGTTGCTGTGCGACTGCACGTCCAATGCCGGCGGTGCCTCCAAGTACGACAACCTTCATGCTTTGTCCCCGAAGAGTCTACGTGACTGCGCGCTCCGCAATCGGCGAGCTGGATCCCACTTGTCCCGCAGGGCCTCGAAAGCGGCAAGGCGCGGCTCCATCGCGCGAAAGTGCTCCGGACGCGTGAACCGATCCTTTGTCAGATAGATGCGTCCGCCGGTCGGAATCAGGAACTCGTTGAGACCGTCGACGATGCGCTGGATGTCCGGACTGACGGGAATGTCGACGGCAATGGACGTGCCTTCCAGCGGGAACGACAATGTGCCCTGGCCTTCGGGGCCGCAGTCCTTGATGACACACAGTGGCGACGCCGCGCCGAGTTTCGTCAGGCGGTCCATGAACTCGCGCACCGCTGCTGGCCCCGCTGCTCTCGGCACCACACACTGATACTGCGTGAACCCGCGCGAGCCGTAACCCTTGTTCCACTCAAGCACGAAGTCGAGGGGGAAAAAGAACGGGTCAGGCGCCATCCGCCGGGTCACCTTGTGGCGGAAGTGCCCCCAGTAATACGCCGTGTTGAACATCCGCACCGTCAACGGATTCAGCACCCAGTTGGGCAGCTCGAACGGGAGCACCTTGTCGGCTGTGGGCCGCGAAGGTCGCGGACCCGCCTCTTGCGGCGTGGCCCATCGCCCGGCCATCAACACCCCACGCCCCATGGATGCGCCGCGATTGACGCAGTCAATCCAGCCCATGGTCATCGGCCACACGCGCGCGGCGGCATGAAGCTGTTCCAGGTACTCGTCAATGTCGTGTACACGCGTTCGCTCCATCCACACCCAGGTCGACGGAATCCGACGCAGCGTGAACTCGACCTCGAGAATGTGTCCGAGCAGCCCCATCCCCCCGATGGTTCCGTAGAACAGGTCTGCGTTCTCGGCGGGGCTGCACGCAACGATGGAGTTGTCGGCGAGACGGAGGCGCATCCACGTGACGTGCGCGCCAAAACAACCCTCAACGTGGTGGTTCTTGCCGTGAACGTCGGACGCGACCATCCCGCCAACAGTCACGAACTTCGTACCGGGCACTACGGGCGGAAACCATCCGCGAGGCAGGAGCAACCGGATCAAGTTCGCGAGGCTGAGGCCGGCCTCCGCTCGAATCACACCGGAGGACGGATCAAACGCGAGGATGCGGTTGGCGAGTCGCGTGCCGGCAACCCGGTCGTCTGGGCGCGCCGGCAGCGACGAATCCCCGTACGACCGTCCGAGGCCGCGCGACAACACGGCGTCCTCCGTCAGTCGCGCGAGATCTTCGTCGAGGACTTCACGGCCGGGTTCGGGCAGCCGGCCCCACCCGGCCAGGGCGGACATGACTAGGCGAGGCCGCCTTTGGTCGCGCGAATCAGTTCGTTGGCCGCTTCGGGATTCCGCTTGCACTCGAGCAGTGCGGTGAGCATCAGCGGCGCCACAATCGTCGCGTCTGATTCAATGACGAACATCGGCGTCTCTTCGGTGAGTTTGTCCCACGTGATCTTCTCGTTGGGAGTGGCCCCCGAGTACGAACCGTACGACGTCGTCGAATCCGAGATCTGGCAGAAGTACGCCCAGGGCTTCACGGGCGCCTCCATGTCGTATTTCAGCGAAGGCACCACGCAGATCGGGAAGTCGCCGGCGATGCCTCCGCCAATCTGGAAGAAGCCGATGCCGGGGCCCTCCGACAGCGCCTGGTACTGATCGTAGAACGCGCCCATGTATTCGATGCCCGACTTGGCGATCGACGCGTGGCAGTCACCGAGCTTCACGTGCGCGGCGAAGATGTTGCCGAACGTGGAGTCTTCGTAGCCGGGGACAACGATGGGCAGGTTGGCCTTGGCAGCAGCCAGCAGCCATGACTGCTCGGGATTCCCCTCATACAGCGCCGGATCCATCGTCAGCACCAGCTCATAGAAGTACTCGTGCCAGAAGCGACGGTCGCCGGACTCGGACGCACGCTTCCACATCGGCACGACGTAGGCTTCGGTCGCGCGAAACGCCTCGTCTTCCGGGATTGAGGTATCCGTCACCCGGCGCATGCGCTCCTTGAGGATGCGCGTGTCGTCAGACTTCGTGAAGTAGCGGTACTCCGGGAAGTCCTTGTAGCTGTGATGCGCCACGAGCCGGAACAGCGACTCCTCGAGGTTCGCGCCCGTGACCGACATCCCGTGGATGAGCCCTTCACGAATGGCCGGGGCCATCGTAATGCCCAGCTGCGCCGAAGACATCGCGCCGGCGACCGCCCAGAACATCCGGCCGCCGCCCTCGATGTGTCGCCAGTAGGCGATGAAGGCATCGCGGGTCGCGCGGGAGTTGAAGTTCTTGTAGTTGCGGAGGATGAATTCGGTGATGGGCAACTGGCTCATGGTACGTCTCTGCACTATACCCGCTCAGCCGGCAAACGTGACCACCGATAGGCGCCGGCCGTCGCTGGTTTCGAGCGTCGCCCCTGGCGTGGCGGCATCGCGGTGTACGTAGCCGAGGGCACGTCCGCGCCCCGTCGAAGGGCTTTGCGCGGCGCTGGTGATCCAGCCAACCTCGCGGCCATCTGAGAGCAGGGCGGCGCCGACCGCGGGCACGGAAGC
>CBINOO010000097.1:0-14915 GCA_966252305.1 uncultured Acidimicrobiia bacterium | reverse complement strand
GGACTGCTGGGCGAACTGGAACAGCTCGTTCTTCTGGCGGTGATCCACGGCGAGGGTGAGGCCTATGCCGTGTCCATTCGCGACGAGATCGAAGCCCGAACCGGTATCGCGCTCGGACGCGGCAGCGTGTACGTCACGCTCGATCGGCTCGAACGCAAGGGTTATCTGACGTCGACCATGGGCGAGCCAACACCCGAACGTGGCGGCAAGGCGAAACGGTGCTTCAGCATCACGCCGGCCGGCCGCGCGGCGTTGTCGGCCGCCGAAGCGGCAATTGCCCGGATGCGGCAGACACGACCGGTGCGGGGGACGCGATGAAGCTCGCCGGCTGGATTGTGAAGCGCTGGGCCCCGGAGCACTGGCGCGAGTCAGTGATGGGTGACATCGCCGAAGACGCCGCGCGTCGCCGGGCGCAGCGCCGGTATGCCGGTGTGTGCTGGCAGGTGGCCGCCGCGGTCGTGGCGTGTGCGGCGTTGTCGCAGGACCATCGGCGGTTCCCGGGGCGCGTCGACTGGGCCGCGTTCCCCCGCGATGTGCGGCACGCGGCACGCGCCTTGTGGCACGCGCCGGCCTTCACGCTGGTGGCCGTCTCGGTGCTGGGCCTTGGCATCGGGGCGACCACCGCGATCTTCGCCGTGGTGGATGTCTCGCTCCTCAGGCCGCTGCCGTATCCCGACTCCAACCGCCTGGTGGTGCTCGGCGAAGTTGGACGAGACGATGCGCTGCCGTATCCGGAGTATGTGTCGAGCGCAGCCGTTCAGAACTTCCGCGAGTGGGAACGGCAGCAGACGTCGTTCACGGCATTCGGAGCTGCGGCGCAGGGGAGAGTCACGGTCCGCAGCGACGGGACACCACAGCAGCTCTGGTCACTGCGCGCATCGGCCGGCTTCCTGGAGGCGCTGGGGACCACGCCTCGGATGGGCCAGCCGTTGGCGGCGCGTCACGAGGAGCCGGGCAATGAGCGGGTGGCTCTGATTGGCGACCAGGTGTGGCGCTCTCATTTTCAGAGCGACCCTGCGGTGGTTGGCAGGACGCTCGCGACTGAGTCCGGCAACTACGAGGTTCTTGGCGTGTTGCCCGAGGGGTTCCGTTTTCCAGCGACCCAGGCGCGCCCCACAGATGTGGTGATTCCGCTGGTGCGGTCCGCCCGTGACACCGTTCGTGACCGTCGTCAGACCGGGCGCACATACAACCTGCGCGTCGTGGGCCGGCTGAAGGCCGACGTGTCCTTTGCGCAGGCGGAGGACGAGATGGCGCGGATTGCAGGCGCCCTGGAGGCGGCGTATCCGGACTGGTTCGAAGACCAGCGTTTTGTGATGGCCCCGCTGCACGCCAGCACCGTCGGGCGCACCAGGACCTGGATGTGGCTCATCCTCGCGGCGGTCGTGTGCGTGCTCCTGGTGGCCGCCGCCAACGTGGCCAACCTCATGCTGGTCCGCGCGACCAGTCGCGTGCGGGAGTGGCACGTGCGCGCGGCACTCGGTGCCAGCCGGTGGCAGTTGATGCGCGGGGCACTCGTGGAAAGCCTCCTGCTCGCAGCCATGGGATTGGCTGTCGCCGCGCTGCTGGCGGCCTGGGGCGTCAACCTGCTGCAGGTCACCATGCCTGCGTCGGTACCGAGGATCGCCGCACTTGGGGTCGACACACGCGTCTTCGCCTTCGCCGGAAGCGTTGCGTTGGTGGTGGGCCTGGTGTGTGGCCTGTTGCCCGCGTGGCAGGTGAGTCGCGGCGTGCGCAACGACAGGCTTCGCGAAGACGGACGCCACGGCACCGCCTCGCGTTCGCGCCAGTTCGTCCGTTCGGCGCTCATGACCGCCGAGGTGGCGCTGGCCAGCATGCTCGCGGTCGGCGCGGCGCTCTTCGCGTCCAGTTTCCTGCGGGTGACCGCAGTCGAACTGGGCATTGATGTCCGCAACGTGGTGGCCGTGTCGATCAACTCAGGAGTGCCGCTGACAGACGAGGCTTCGTTCGTGAGGGCCAAGGCGGTGGCGCTGCAGCGTGTGTCGGATGCGCTCACGCGCATCCGTGGACTGGCCGAGGTTGCCTCGGCTGCGGTCGTCGGCAGCGGAGAACCGTTGTCAGGCGGATGGCGAACCGATGCCGTCGTGGTCGGAGGCAGGGAATTCGCCGGCGAGGATGAGGTGCAGATCAAGGAAGTGTCGTCCGGCTACCGCGAGGTACTGCGGCTGCCGCTGATGAGTGGCCGCTTCATCTCGGACAGCGACACTGAAGGCGCACCGCCTGTGATGGTCGTGAACGAGGAGGCCGTGAGTCGGTACTTCGGCGGTGACGATCCGCTGGGCAAGGTCGTGACGCTGGAAGATGTTGGCTACACGGTGGTGGGCGTCGTGGGAAACGTGCGCGCGCAAGGCCCCGAGAGCCGGCAGGCCGCGGAGTGTTACCTGCCCTACGCGCAGCGACCCGGCTACGGCGCCACGTTTGTGGCGCGCGGCCGCGACGGAGCCGAAGGCCTGGAGGCTGCCATGAAGTCGGCGGCACAGCAGGTCATGCCGGAGGCCGTCGTGATTCCACGCTCCCTGGAAGTCGCGCTGCACGACATGACGGCGCCACGCCGCTTCAACATGATGCTGGTGGGCGCCTTCGGCGTGCTGGCCATCATCATTGCCGCGGTCGGGATTTATGGCGTGATGGCGTTCAGTGTCGGCCAGCGGACACGCGAAATTGGCGTGCGCATGGCTCTCGGCGCGGTGCCGACAGGTGTGTTACTGCTCGTGCTGCGGCAGGCGATTGTGCACGTCGGCCTTGGCCTGCTGGTGGGGCTGGGGGGCGCGTGGTTCGTGTCGACTCGGCTTGATGCCTTCCTCTTCAGCGTCTCCGCCCGTGACCCCTGGGTCTTCGCGTCGTCAGGCAGTGTGCTGCTGGCGGTTGGCCTGCTGGCTGCCGCGGTGCCCGCGTTGAGAGCCGCGCGAGTTGATCCGGTGACGGCGCTCAGGCAGGAGTAGACGAGGTGCCGAGGTGCCGAGGTTATGGCCGGAGCGCCACGAGGGGATCAACGCGTGAGGCGCGCCAGGCGGGGCCGAACGTCGCGGCCGTTGCGATGAGCAACAGCACGACGGGCACGGCGACAAACGTGATCGGATCGTACGGCGACACGTCATGCAGGAGCGGGGTGAGCTGGGGCACGACCGCAGCGGTCATGGCGAGTCCGACGGCGATACCCACGATCGTCAGCATCAGTCCGCTGCGCAGAACGAGCGCAAGTATCTGACCGCGGCCGGCCCCGATGGCCAGGCGTACACCGAGTTCCTGCTGGCGCTGGCTCACGACGTAGGACAACACCCCGAAGATGCCGATGCCTGCCAGCAGGAGCGCCAGACCAGCAAACAGCGCGAGTACGGACCCTGTGAGCCGAGGTGTGGCAATCGAGGTCGCCACGATGTCGTCGAGTGTGCTGAGCGCGGCAATGGGGAGCTGGGCGTCCAGCGCACGAATCCGCTGCCGGACCGGCGCGGCCAGCAACATGGGATCCCCGGCTGTGCGAATCACCAGCGTCAGGTTGCGCGCGGGATTGCCCGACGATCGGTGGAACTGTCCAAACGGTCGATAGAACTTCGGCTTGATCTCGGCCGTGACTCCGTTGTGAGTGATGTTGCCGACCACGCCGACGACGGTGATCATGGGGCTGCGCTCACTGTTCCCCATCCGGAACCGTCCACCAATAGGGTTGCGGCCGTCCCAGTACTTCCGCGCCATCGCTTCGTTGATGAGCGCGACATCCTGCGCTCCGTCGGTATCGGCGGCGGTGAGGTCGCGACCGGCGACCAGTCGCGCGCCCAGCGCGTCGAGCACACCCTCCGACGCGATCTGCCAGTCGCCAGGGGCACTGACACCCGGCGGAGGTTGATACCCCTCGACCTGCAGGCCCCAGTCGCCGATGGGCGTGGCCAGGGGAAGAATGCGGAGGAGTCCCGCGTGCTCCACGCCAGGAAGCGCACGCACCTCGCTGAGCAATCGCTGGTAGAAGTCCACCACGCGTTCGGGTGTGTCGTAGCTGCTCGCCGGCAACGCCAGCCGCATCGTCAGCGCGTGGTCCGGCGTGAAGCCGAGCGGCACCTGCTGCAGCTGCCAGAGACTGCGAGTGAGCAGGACGGCACCGGTCAGCAGCACCACGGCCATGGCCGTTTCAGCGACCACGAGCGCGTGTCGCAGCCGCTGACGACGGCGTCCCGCCGTCGCACTTTGTGAGCCGTCCTTGAGCGCGTCCGTGAGGTCAACCCTGGCGGCGCGAATGGCGGGCGCCAGCGAAAAGAGGACGAGTGTCAGCACGGTCACAGCGAGTGAAAAGAGCAGCACCCGTCCATCGATGGCGATGTCGGCCGCGCGAGGGACGCCCGAGAGTCCACTGGCGCCCAGCACGGCAAGCGCGCCATACGCCAGACCTACACCGAGCACAGCTGCCGCGATCGCGAGCCACACTCCTTCGCTCATCAGCTGCCGCAGGATCCGCCCGCGATCGGCGCCAAGCGCGGAGCGGAGCGCGAATTCACGTGTACGCCCTTCGGCGCGCACGAGCAGGAGATTGGCGACATTGGCGCTGGCGATGAGCAGAAGGCAGCCGACTGCGCCAAACACCAGCCACAGCGCCGGGCGGACGCGCGCCAGAGCTTCATCGGTCGTCGAGAGCGCAATGGCGGTGAATTGCATCGCCTCGGGGTACAACCCTTCACGCGTCAGGGTCGCCGTGAGCGCACCCAGCTCGGCGTTGGCCTGCTCAACCGTTACCCCGGGTTTGAGTCTGGCGACGGCGTGATAGCTGTGACTGCCGCGGATCCGGGGGTCCAGTTGCAGGGGCAGCCAGAGCCGGGTCGGTTCCTGGGCATCCTGCACGTAGTCGGTGGGCAGTCTGAACCCGCGCGGCATGACCCCGACGATGTCGTGGGCCACGCCGTTGATGAGTGTGGTCTTGCCGGCGATGGGTTCACCGCCAAACCGTTGCTGCCACAGTTCGTAGCTGAGGATGACGACCGTCGGGGTGTCGGCCGTGGCTTCTGCTTCGGTGAATCCACGACCCATCAGCGGGGACACGCCCAGCACCGACAGCAGGTTGGGGGTGATGTCGCCGGCCCCCACGCGAACGGGGTCTTCGGCGCCTCCAGTCAGGTTCACCTGCCGCGTGCCCCAGGCGCCGACCTCGGTGAATGACGAGGTGCGGCTGCGGTAGTCGAGGATCTCGGCATCCGACACCCAGGTCTTGTCGAAGCCACGCCAGCGGCTCCAGATCACGACCGCGCGATCGGGATCTTCGTACGGCAGCGGTGTGAGCAGGACGTGTTGCACCACGCTGAAGACGGCGGTCGTTGCGCCGATGCCCAGGGCGAGGGTCAGCAGGGCAGCTGCGGTGAAACCGGGCTGCCGTCTGAGTGTGCGCGCCGCATATCGCAGGTCGCGCCAGAAGTCCGGGAAGAACCGCCGCCTGGGTTCGCCTGCCGTGATCGGTGCCGGTGTTGATGCCTGCCGGAGGGGGGCAAGACGGCTCGACAAGGCATCAGAGGCCGTGAGTTCGTCGAGCGCCTGTCGCCGGGCGGTCTCGGCCGGAATGCCGTTGGCCGAGAGTTCAAGCACACGTTGGTCGAGGTGATCGGAGAGTTCCTCGACGATCTCGGCTTCCCGTTCCGGTGACAGCCTGAGGCTGGTGAGCAGGGGCGCGATGTGTGGGCGCCACTCAGCCATGGTCCGGCTCCGTGATGCGCGCCACCGACTCGACAAACAGGCGCCACGTTTCGCGTTGGGCGGCGAGCACTTTCTTGCCGGAGGGCGTCAGCCGATAAAACCGGCGGCGTCGCTCACCGGGCTTTTCGACCCAGGTCCCCTGAATCCAGCCGCGTTCTTCCAGGCGATAGAGCAGCGGGTACAGCGATGCGATGTGGAATCGGAGGTGTCCACCCGAGCGGGACTCAATCAGCTTCGAGATCTCGTAACCGTGTCTGGCGCGGGCCTCTACCAGGGAGAGGATGAGGAGTTCAGCCGAGCCTTTCTTCAGTTCGCGGTCGAGTATATCTGCCATAGCCACATATCCCTGTGGCATAGACGACGGATCGCCGGGAATGGTTGGTGGGGCATTCCATTTCCCCATTCCCCCATTTCCTCATTCGTTACTTGCCCGGCCACTCCTCATACGGCCCCTTGAAGTCTTCAATGCCCTCGGGCGTGAAGATCCAGAGCCGGGTGGCGACTTCTTCGATGAGGTCCTGGTCGTGGGTGACCAGCAGGACGGTGCCCTCGAACTTCTGGAGGGCGATGTTCAGGGCGTTGATGGACTCGAGGTCGAGGTGGTTCGTGGGTTCGTCGAACACGAGGACGTTCGGCTTCTGCAGCATGATCCGGCAGAAGAGCAGGCGAGCGGTCTCGCCGCCAGACAGGGCATCGGTTGGCTTGAGGCCTTCCTCGCCTCGGAAGAGCATCTGTCCAAGCAGGCCGTGGATGTCCTGTCGCGTGAGGTCCGGATCGAACTGGTGCAGCCACTCCGCCGCGGTCAAGCCTTTCTGAATGGCGCCGGTGTGGTCCTGCGCGAAGTAGCCGATGGAGGCTTCGTGGCCCCACTTGACCTTGCCTTCATCGCGGTCATGCGGGTGTTCCGGCTGTCCAGGCGCGTCGGCCAGCAGCGCCTTGAGCAGCGTGGTTTTGCCCACGCCGTTGCGGCCGATGAGTCCGATTTTCTCTCCGCGTGAGACAACTGCGCTGAAGTCGGAGATGACGTCGAGGTTCTCGTAGGCCTTGCTCACGCCTTCCACTTCGAGGATGTTGCGCCCCGAGGGACGGTTCATCTGGAAGCGGATGTACGGACGCTGGATGTTCGATCGCGCGAGGTCGGTGGTCTGCAGCCGTTCCACCTCCTTGCGCCGCGATGCCACCTGTGACGCGCGTGTGCCGGCCGAAAAGCGCGCGATGAAGTCGTTGAGCTGGGCGATCTTCTTTTCGCGCTGCGCATTCTCCGACTCGATGCGCGACCGGATCTGCATCTTGGCCAGCACCATCTCGTCGTAGCCGCCGGTGTAGGTGATGATCGTTTCGTAGTCGATGTCGGCCGTGTGGGTGCACACGGCGTTGAGAAAGTGGCGGTCGTGCGAAATGACGATCAACACGCCGTCATAGCGCTCCAGGAATCCTTCGAGCCAGTGGATGGAGTCGAGGTCCAGGTGGTTGGTGGGTTCGTCGAGCAGGAGCGCCTGTGGCTGGCCGAACAACGCCTGTGCCAGCAGGACACGCACCTTCTGACCGCCCTGCAGTTCCGACATCCGCCGTTCGTGCAGGTCGTTGGGGATATCGAGCCCCTGCAGCAGCACGGCCGCATCACTTTCTGCCGAGTATCCGTCTTCTTCGCCGACGATTCCCTCGAGTTCGCCGAGTCGGATGCCGTCTTCATCGGTCATGTCCGTCTTGGCGTAGAGCAGCTCACGTTCCTGCAGCGTCGCCCACAGCCGCGCGTTGCCCATGATGACCGTGTCGATGACGCGGAACTCGTCGAACGCGAACTGGTCCTGTCGCAGGACACCGAGCTTCTGCGGACGGCTCACGGTGCCCTTTTGCGGCGCGAGTTCGCCGGTGAGCAACTTCATGAAGGTGGACTTGCCGGCGCCGTTCGGGCCGGTCAGGCCATACCGGCGGCCCATCGAGAAGGTCGTGGTCACATCGTCGAAGAGCACCTTCGACCCGTAGCGCATGGAAACGTTAGCAACGGAGATCATGAACCTTCCATTGTAAATGTGGAAATGAGGGAATGTGGAAGTGGGGAGAATCTCATTCCCCCATTCCCCCATTTCCCCATTTCCTCATTTCCTCATTTCCCCAGTCGCTAGCCCGCGACGCCCAGCAGTTCGATCTCGAAGATGAGCGTGGCATTGCCGGGAATCGGGCCGCTGCCCGACGAGCCGTAGGCCATGGCCGGGGGGATGATGAGGCGGCGCTTGCCGCCGACACGCATGCCGACGATGCCCTGATCCCAGCCCTGGATGACCTGGCCGTTGCCGAGCGTGAAGCTGAATCCGGGTCCCGACGTGTTGGCTTCAAACTGAGCCCCCTTGTTGTCGGTCGCGCCGGTCGAATACAGCCAACCCGTGTAGTACACACGCACTGTCTGGCCGTTCTGCGCCTGAGTGCCGGTGCCGACGGTCAGATCGGTTGCTGAGAAGGGGATACCGAGATCCGGATTGGTCGGGGCTTCGGTTTCGTTGGAGCAGGCGGTCAGGCTCACCAGGAGGGCTGCCGCAAGGACGTGCTTCATCAAACGCATATCTGCCGATGATAGCCGGGGTAGAATGAGCGTTGCCAGCCGTCAGCCTCAGGGACCGCATGCGACCACTCCTGGTTGTCCTTCTTTCCGTCAGTGGTGTGGCCGTTGGCGTGGCCCGGCAGGCCCCTGTGCCCCAACAGCCGCAGGTCTTCCGGTCCGACGCGCACTTCGTGCTGGTTGATGCGTACCCGATTCGGGACGGTCGCGTCGTTGAGGGCCTGAACGCCTCCGACTTCACCATCCGCGAGGATGGTGTCGAGCAGAAGGTCGAGCTGTTCGAGTACATCGACGGCGGGGCAGCACAGCCCGAGTCGGCCCGTCGGGACCCCAACACCGTTGCGGAATCGCGCGTGGCCGTGGCTGATCCACGATCTCGCGCGTTTGTGGCGTATCTGGATCTTGATCACGTGTCGGTTCCTGGCGCTCATCGCATGCGCGTGCCGCTGGTCGAGTTTCTCAATCGTGTCATCACGCCCAATGACGTGTTTGGCGTCATCTCCACTGCCCACGAACCAGAGACGGTGACGTTTGCCCGCAAGGTTACGTCTGCGGAAGACCAGCTCGCCCGCTACTGGGCGTGGGGCCGGCGAGACACGTTCATCCAGACCGATGACGAAAGCGGGCTGTGGGCGTGTTTCGGCACCAACGACTCGGCGCAGGTTCGCTGGGTGTGGGATGGCAATCGCGAGCGTCCCCTCGACGAGGTGCTCGTCGATCGCTACCGCACTGATCGGGTCATCGCGCATCTGGAAGACACCGTCCAGTATCTGGGGCACCTGCGCGAGGGCCGCACGTCCGTGTTGCTCGTGTCAGAGGGCTGGCGTCAGTTCGAGCCGGACACCGCCCTCAAGGCGGAAGTCGAGAAGACCAGCAACGAACGACCGAGTGTGGTGAAGCAGGGCTCCGAGATGATGATGTTCAACCGCCTCGACCAGGGACAGCGGCAGGCCTGCATCATGGAAGCGACCCGGCTGGCAGACCTCGACGTCCGGACGCGCTACATGGAACTCATCCGACTGGCCAACTCGATGAACGTGTCGTTCTTCGCGGTGAATCCGCTCGGATTGCCGGCCACGGATTCGAGCCTCGGGGATCGCATCCGAGGCATTCGCGGCACCGGCCTGGTGGCTGACGACTTTGCGCGATTGCGGGAGCGCCGTGAGTCCTTGATTGCCGTTTCCGAAAACACCGACGGCGCGGCGGTCGTCGACAACAACGACCTGCGTGCCTCGATGGAACCGGTGATCGAACAGCTGCGGTCTTTCTACCTGCTTGGCTACTACTCGACGAATCGGAAATTTGACGGCAGCCTCCGCCGCATCGAGGTCGCCTCGCCGACGCCCGGCATTGAGGTCAAGGCGCGGCGGAGCTATCGCGCGCCCACGGAGGAGGAACGCGCCGCGCGCGCCAATCCGGTTGCCGCGCCGGAGATCAGCGATCTCGAGAGGGCGATGGACGTGTTGGCGACCACGAGAGTCAGTAGTGCTGGTGGCGCAGGTGTGTCGAGATATCTGAAGGCGGATGCGGCGCCGGTGCTGGGCGCTCCGAAGGTGTTCCGGGCCACGCCGTCACCACGGTCGCCAATCGTTGAGGCGACGTCATTTGCATTCCGCCGCACGGAACGTATTCGGGCGGAGTGGCCGATTGCCGGGGGCGAACCTCTGACGTCGAGGACGGCGAGAGTTCTGGGCAAGGACGGTACGCCGCGCGCGGTCCAGGTCGCGACCTCCGAACGGGCAGAGGGGGGCGTTGTGCTCGTCGTCGATGCCATTCTCGCGCCCCTGGCGCCTGGGGACTACGCCATCGAGATTGTCGTGTCGGCTCGCGGCGAGACACGGCGCACCTACGTGCCCTTCAAGGTGGTACCGTAGGGCATGCGACGCCTGTCAGTGCTTCTCGGATTTGCGCTCCTGTTGGAAGCGGGTCTGCCGGGGCAGGTGCCCCAGGCCCCGCAGCAACAGCAGCCGCCGGTATTCCGCACCGACGCCCACTTCGTCACCGTCGATGCGTATCCCACGCGAGACGGCAAGGTCATCGAAGGCCTCACGCCCGACGACTTCATCGTCGAGGAAGACGGCAAACCCCAGAACATCGAGAGCTTTGAGTTCATCGATCGGACGGCGGCGACCTCGGAAACGTCTCGCCGCGATCCGAATACCGTGCGCGAATCACGGCTGCTGGCGGCCGATGCGCGGTCGCGTGCCTTTGTCGTGTATCTCGACGTGGAACACGTGTCCGTTGAGGGCGCTCGCGCGGCACGGCTGCCGCTAGTGACGATGCTCAACCGGATGATTGGAGAGAACGACCTTGTCGCGATGACGAGTTCGCAGGTGCCGGTCGACGCGGTGACGTTTGGCCGTCGTACCGTCGGCATGGAAGACATGGTGACCCGCAACTGGAAGTGGGGGACACGCGAGAACGTCCGGCTCACGCCGTTTGAAGAAGAGCTGCGGCAGTGTTTTCCCGCCGATCCGAACGGCAATGAGGGCTGGGTGCGAGACGGCGGTGCGGTCCGCGAAATCTGGCGCGTGCTGCGCGATCGCGCGCGCGAAGAAGCGGTGCTGGAACACCTTGACGACATGGTTGCCTACCTCGGCACCCTGCGTGAAGGACGCACCTCGGTGATTGTGTTCTCGGAAGGCTGGCGCCTGTTTCGCGGCGACTCCGGCCTGGTGGGCTATAGCGGCCGGATGATGCCCGGCTGTTCGCAGTATCTGACGCGCTACGCGTATGTGGATGGCATGGCGCGAATCCGCGACATCATCGAACGCGCCAATCGCAACAACGTCGTGTTTTATCTGGTCAATCCTGCCGGCTTGACGGCGTTTGACTATTCCATCTCCGAACGCGTCCTTGGCACCGGCGACATTTCCCAGTCGCCGATTGCGCAGGGCATGGACAACATTCGCGACCGCCAGAGTTCGATGCAGACGCTGGCTGAGAACACGGATGGCATCGCGGTCGTCAACACCAACGACTTGAAGGCGGGCGTCACACGGATCACCGACGCGTTGTCCGCCTACTACCTGCTCGGGTACTACTCGACGAATACCGCCTTTGACGGCAAGGTCCGTCGCATCCGCGTGCGTGTGAAGCAGGACAACGTGGACGTCGCCCATCGTCGGGCCTACACGGCGCCGAGCGCCGAAGAGCGAGCCGCGCTGACACGTGCGGTCGAATCGGGGGGCGTGCCCGGCGGACCGTCACCGGTGGAAGAGGCGCTTGGCAGCCTGGCGCGCCTTCGTCCCTCAACCGAGTTGTACGGTCACGCAACGTTGACGGGGGACCGTGTGGTCGCGGTGGCTGAGATGGGCAACGTCGAGGCTGTTCGGGCCGCGTTGGCCAAACCCGCGACGCTCGAGGTGTCGATCACGGGCGCAGACGGTGCCGAACTCGGCACGGGGGAGGCGCCGGTCTCGTCGGTGACCCGGAGCAGTGCCGTGTCGATTCCCGTGCCTGCGGATGTGGCGTCCGTGACGGTCTCGGCGAAGGTGCGCACCTCGGATGGCACGTTTGAGGTGAAGACACCCACGAGCCGGGACGATGGGGGCGTGTTGGGTGCGCCCATCACCTACCGCGCCACGCCATCGTCACGTTCACCGCTGGTGCCGGTCGCGAGTTTTCAGTTCAGGCGCACCGAGCGCGTGCATATCGAGTTACCGCTGGCGGGAGCGTTGGAAAATCGGCAGGCGCGGCTGCTGGGCAAGGATGGTGAGCCGGTAGCCGTTACCATTGCCCTGACCGAGATTGAACGCGACGGCAGACAGGTGTTGGCGGTTGACGGTCTGCTGGCGCCCCTGGCGCCGGGAGACTATGTGTTCGAGGTCACGGGAACAGGCGGCGGAAAGACCGATACACGGTTTGTAGCAATCCGGGTCACGGGGTAGGGGAGGGACACGCAATGGGAAGGCGCATGATTGGTTCGTTCGTGTTCGTCGTCGTGGCATCCTCGCATGTGGCGGCGCAGGCGCCGGCACCGGCGGTTGAGAGAGTCGGCCGGTGCTTCACACCGGTCGCCACCAACGGTGTCTACTTCGAGGTGCTGGCCGAGAGCCCGGCGGCCGATCTGCTGAGAGGTCCATCAACAGCCACCCGGCGCGTACACGTGACCTCCATCGGCCACGTGCGCGTGAAGACGGCCGACGCACTGGAACAGGCCGAAGAGGAACTCAACGTGGGTGCGCGTACCCATCCGATGCCTGTGCATCGCATCGGCCTGCGCACCGCGCCGAACTCACCCCTGCTCACGCCCATCAAACTGCCAGACGTGGCCACGCCGACGTCGACCATAAAGCACGGGCATCACACGGCGTTTGACGTGCCGACACACGCGACCGCGGTTGATGTCGCGCTTGAGAGCCCAGCCGGGACGACGGGCTGCCGCCTCCGGTTTCGGTGACGTGCCTTGAATTGGGGAGCGCCTCTCGCGTATCGTGAAGGGGTTCTTTGCGCCCCGACGGGCGGGCTTAGCATAGTGGTAATGTCCTGGCTTCCCAAGCCAGTCAGACGGGTTCGATTCCCGTAGCCCGCTCCAACTTCCCATCGAGGGCGTTCTTGATGCGCAATCTCCGGCTCCTGCTTCTGGCAAGTCTGGTCGTGATCTCCGGGCGTGTTTCAGCTTCGCCATCGTCGAGCCAACAGGGGGCGACGAACGTGCCGGCCTCACCAACCGTGCTTGTGTCCGTCATGGCGCGCGGCGCGGGGGGAGCCCTGGACGCGGAACTCCTGACGTTCTGGCGGGGGAGTGCGCGGTGGTTTTCGGGGTCGCAGCGATCGAGTGGTGGTGGTTCGGCGACGCACCGCACCCAGACGCTCACGTTTGGCGACGTCTATCTCTCGCTTGAACTGCAGCTCGCCCCGAGGCGCGTCACCGTTGCGGAAGAGACCCGCGAGCTTGGCACCGCGAACATCGTGCTGGTGGACGATGTCGACGCATCAACCGGTGCGCGTCTTGTGAAGACGCTGACGGTGGAACTGTCGCAGGGCGACTTCGTTGACTTGGCAGTGCAAGCCGCAGCGGCATCAGCGGAGGTCAGAGCCTTCCTGCAGTGTCCCGAAGCAGGCGCGGCCCCAGTGTCGCCGGCCTACGTCGTCTGCCATCGGCTGGGGGCCAAGTGATTCGGCGGGCCTAAAGGCCCCGCCCCACGGATGCCTGGAAGATCAGGAAATGAACTCTCCACGTCCTCCATGTCTCCATGGTGCCGTTTATCTGATGAGCCCCAGCACTTCATCCCGCTTCTGCTCCATGAGCTCCGGCGTGGTGGCTTCGAGGTTCAATCGCAGCAGCGGCTCGGTGTTTGACGCGCGCACGTTGAAGTGCCAGTCGGGGAACTCCGCCGAGAAGCCATCGATCGTGTAGGTGTGGCCGTCCTTGTATTTCTCCGCAAGTGCCGCGAGCCGGCCCGGGATGACGTCCATGCTCGAGACCTTGGTGTTGATCTCGCCCGAGATGAAGTATTTCTCGCGCAGCGGCGCCAGCAGATCGCGCAGGGTCTGTCCCTTGCGTGACATGAGTTCAAGAATCAGCAGCGCCGGAATGAAGCCGTTGTCTGCGTAGTAGTAGTCGCGGAAGTAGTAGTGACCCGTGACCTCGCCGCCGAAGATGGCGTTTTCCTCGCGCATGCGCCGCTTGATGAAGGCGTGGCCCACGCGGTTCATCAGTGCGGTGCCGCCGTACTTCGCCACCGTGTCCTTGACGGCGTAGCTGGCGCGCACGTCGTAGACGACCTTTTCACCGGGTGACTTGAGCAGCGCCGCTTCGGCCAGCAGGGCCGTGATGAAGTCACCGGCGATGAACTCGCCAGAACCGTCAATGAAGAAGCAGCGGTCCGCGTCACCGTCCCAGGCGATGCCGATGTCCGCCTTTTCGGCGATGACGCGTTCGACGATGTCCTGACGGTTTTCTTCGATGAGCGGGTTCGCCTCGTGATGCGGGAAGGTGCCGTCGATCTCGAAGCACAGGCGGATGGTCTCACACGGGAGGTGCTCAAACAGCTTCGGTGCCACCAGGCCCGCCATGCCGGATCCGGCATCCAGCACGACCTTGAACGGACGAACGGCCGAGGGGTCGATGAAACTCATCACCTTCTGCGCGTAGGCATCGAGCATGTCGCGCGTCTCGTAGCCGCCCGCCGGACGGGCCGGCGCCGGGATGGCGTCATGGAACACCATCTCGCGGATGTCGCCGATGCCGGCGTCACCTGAGAGAGGAAAGGCGCCTCGTCGCACCATCTTCATCCCGTTGTACTGCTTCGGGTTGTGTGACGCCGTGATCTGCACCCCGCCGTCGAAATCTTCACTGGCGACCGCGAAATACAGCATGTCCGTGCCGGCCAGCCCGTAGTCGATGATGTCGGCGCCCTGTGCGCGTGCGCCGTCGATGAACGCCTTGGCCAGGGACGGCGACGATGTGCGCATGTCGCGCGAGACGGCAATGCGCAGCGGCGCCGTGCGGCCGGGCTCCAGCGACTCGAGATACGCGACGTAGGCGCGGCCGATTCGTTCAGCGGCAGTCTCGTGCAACTCCGACGGGTAAAGGGCGCGAACGTCGTAGGCCTTGAAGATGTCTGGGGAAATCGTCATGAGCGTGAATAGTCCGTGATGATGGATTTGTCGCCGAGCAGCGCCGCGCCGCCGACGTGTACGTTCCTGCCGAACTGACAAT
>CBINOO010000096.1:0-15161 GCA_966252305.1 uncultured Acidimicrobiia bacterium | reverse complement strand
TATAGCAGTCGGGGTACGATGGACTATCGATTGGTGAGGGTAAACGTGAAGATGAACCTGCGGCGTCTCGGGGGACTGTGTGTGTTGTTCACAGCGGCTGGATGTGCGTCCGCACCAGTCGTGTCGACGCCCGCGGCGCGGCCCGACCCACTTGAGCCCATCGACCAGCGCGTCGCCTGGGTGCTGCGTCTGGAAGCTCAGCGCTGGCTGGCCGATCCTGCCGTACCCCGCGCGGATCTGCGACGGCTGGTGGGCGATCCGGATGCGGGTGTCCGCCGCCGGGCAGCCCTTGCGGTAGGGCGCGTGCGCCTGCCCGACGGAATCGCCGCGCTCACTCCGCTGCTGACCGATCCCGACGCCGACGTGCGGGCATCCGCGGCCTTTGCGCTCGGCCTGATCGGTCACGCAGATGCCGTGCCAGCCCTCCGCGCCGCGCTTGGTGATACCGCTCCTCTTGTGCGTGGTCGCGCGGCTGAAGGCCTCGGCCTGATCGCCGCGCAGTCGGGAGGCGATCGGACGGCCTGGATTCCGTGGGCTGAAGACGTGGCAACCTCGGCCGCCGGCTGCGGCGTCGTGCTTGCGCCGGTCGCGCCCGACGACGAAGGCGCGCAGCCTCCGGAGGTGGCGGCGTGCCGTCTGGCCGTGCTGGCACTGGCGCGCCTGCGGCACTATCCGTCGCTCGCATCCGTCGTGCTGGGCACCGATGGCGCGCCCGTGTCGGCGTGGTGGCCTGTCGCGTATGCCCTGCAACGTATCGGTGACCCGGCCGCGACGCCGGCGCTGGTTCGACTCGTGCGGTCGTCAGGCGTCTATACGGTGGCGTTCGCGCTCAGAGCCCTCGGCGCCCACGCCGAGGCGTTGCCGGTCGCTCGTCGTTTCGCGGTGGACGACGCCGCGGATGATCGCGTGAGGGTCGCAGCCATCCGCGTGCTCGGGCAATCGGGCACGCCGGCCGATGTTGACGCGCTGCTCCAGGTCCTGCGCGTGCGTGGCCTGTCGACCTCGCTGACACTCGAAGTGCTGGCCGCGCTCGGTCGCTCGAATGACGACCGCGCATTCGACTATCTGGTGGACCGGTTCACCGATCCACGACCGATGATCCGCGCCGGCGCGATCACCGCGGCGGCGCGGCTGAATCCCGACGGCTTTCTCGGGATCATCTCCAGTTTGGCGCCCGATCGCGATTGGAGCGTCCGTGCCGCGGTGGCGACGGCGCTTGGTGGACTCGAGCCCGATCGCGTACGCGCGGCGCTGATCGATCTCGCCGGCGACCAGGATCAACGCGTGCGTGGGCCGGCGCTGGAGGCGCTTGCGCGGGTCGGTGCGCCGGATCTGCACACGCGGGTGCTCGAGGCGTTGCAGACGCCCGACTTCGCCGTCCGTGCGACGGCCGCACGTCTGGTGGGTCGCCTCAAACCGGAGGGTGCCCTTGCGGCGCTGGCTGCGGCGTATGACCGCGGACTCAGCGATGCCGCACATGAGGCGCGCATGGATGCGCTCGCGGCCGCGGACGCGATCGGCGGCGCTGATGCCGAGGCGCTGTTGCGGAAGGCCCTGAGTGACCCGGAGTGGGCGGTACGCCTGCGGGCCGGGGACCTGCTCGGGGCGCCAGGCGAGATCGCGCGCCCGGCCGCGCTGCGTCATCCCGCCGAACTGTTCGAATCGGAGGCGTTCCTGCGTCCGGCGTATTCACCCGTGGCGCTGGTCGAGACTCGCCATGGCGTTATCGAGATTGAACTGAATGTCGTCGACGCGCCGCTCACCACGAAGAACTTCATCGATCTGGCGCGCGCGGGTTTTTTTAATGGCCTGCGTGTGCACCGGCTCGTGCCGAACTTCGTGGTGCAGACCGGCGACCCGCGCGGCGATGGTGTGGGCGGGCCGGGGTATTCCATCGTTGATGAATTGAGCACACAGCCCTACGTGCGGGGCACGGTGGGCATGGCGCTGTCGTCGGCGGACACCGGCGGCAGCCAGTTCTTCATCACGCACTCGCCGCAGCCGCACCTGGATGGGCGGTACACGGTGTTTGGACGGGTCGTCAAAGGGATGGAACTGGTGGATCAGATTGCGCTCGGCGACACGATCGAGCGCATCCGCATCTGGGACGGCACCACGCTGAAATAAAAAAAGGGGGCGACAGTCGCCCCCTTTTCTCGTAAAAGGTGCAAGAGCGCTTAGCGCTTCTTGCCGCCCTTCTTCGCTGCCTTCTTGGCTGCCTTCTTGGCCATGTGGTTGTCCCCCCCTTCTAGTGGGATCGCGTGAACACCGCGGAGCGGCGTTCTCGCCTCGTGGCAGGCGCGGCATCGTCACGCACCTGGCATCTCAAGAAACTCGCCTACAAAAAACGGGTGACAGCCACCGCCGCACCCGAACTCCGATCCTTATCGACCGGGCGTCCTCTGAACCGTACCCAATAGATGGGCTGAGTGGTTCTTCGTCACGCAAGATGTAGATTATGGATGAGAAGAAAAGCCTGTCAAGCACAAAATGCGCATTTTTGTCAAAAGTCGCGCGCGAAGGGCGCGTGGATCAGAACGCGGAGACGCGTCGCTGCTGTTGACGCGTGTGTCGATCACGCGCGAGTGTGATCAGGCGATCGATCAGGACGTCGTACGCGACACCGCTCGCGCTCCACATCTTCGGATACATGCTGATCGTCGTGAAGCCGGGCATCGTGTTGATCTCGTTGATCACCAGCGTGCCGGTGTTCGAGAGGAGAAAATCCACGCGCGCGAGTCCGGCGCCTTCGATGGCGTCGAAGGCAATGAGGGATTGCCGCTGGACTTCTCGCACGACGTCGGGAGGCAACGTGGCCGGCACTTCGGTGCGTGACGCGTTGCTGAGGTACTTCGCGTCGTAGTCGTAGAACTCGCGATCGGGAATGACTTCGCCGGGCACCGACGCTTCGGGAGCGTCGTTGCCGAGTACGGCGCATTCGATCTCGCGCGCGCCAGGCACGGCTGCTTCCACGATGACCTTCGGATCAAACGACAACGCGAGCGTCATCGCGGCATCGAGCGCGGAGGCGTCCTTGACCTTCGAGATGCCGACGCTGGATCCGAGGTTCGCGGGTTTGACGAAGACCGGCCACTGCAGTTCTTCGGCGATCGCGCGGGCGATGCCGTCGCGGTCGCGGTCCCAGTCGCGTTGCCGGACGGTGACGCTGGGAGCCACAGTCAGCCCGGCGGCGCGAAACAGCACCTTCATGACGGCCTTGTCCATGCCGACGGCGGAGGCGAGGACACCACAACCCACGTACGGGATGTTGGCCATTTCGAGCAGGCCCTGAATCGTGCCGTCTTCGCCGTAGGGACCATGCAGCACAGGAAAAATCACGTCGAGGCCCAGGCCCGTGATGACGGCGAGCGGTTCTTCGTTTTCACGCACCGGCCGGCGGTCCACGAGAACCAGGGTGTCGTCGCCGGGGCGCGGCGGCAGGAAGACCTCGCGGCCTCCACGCACGCGCGTCGTGTCGCGCATCTGTTCGATGACATCAGCCGCGGATGGCGCGGTGGGTGGACGATCGGACAGGACCCAGCGTCCGTCCTTGTCGATGCGGATGGAGACCGGCTCGTACTTCGTCCGATCGAGGTTGGCAAATACCGACGCGGCCGAGGCGATCGACACTTCGTGTTCGCCCGACCGACCGCCGTGGACAATGCCGATACGCAGCCGCTTCACCGTGCAGGCATTATAGGCTATCGACGTGACTGCCGATTTGCGCTTCACGATCACCGCGACCGATGGTCGCGCCAGACGCGGAGAACTCACGTTGCCGCACGGTGTTGTGCAGACGCCGGCGTTCATGCCCGTGGGCACGCGCGCGGCCATCAAGAGTGTGTCGTTTGATCAGGTCGACGCGCTTGCGCCCGACATCATTCTCGCCAACACCTATCACCTGCACCTGCGTCCGGGCGACGACCTGATTGCGCGGGCCGGCGGCGTGCACCGCTTCATGGGGTGGGACAAACCCGTGTTGACGGACTCCGGCGGGTATCAGGTGTTCAGTCTTGCGTCGCGGAGGACGATCACCGAAGACGGCGCGCGATTCCGTTCACACATTGACGGCCGTGAATATCTGCTGACACCGGAAACAGCGGTGGACATCCAGGCCCGCCTCGGCTCGGACATCGCGATGATCTTCGATGAGTGCGCGCCGTGGCCCGCCGATCGCGGCGTCGTCGAAGCCGCGATGGAGCGGACCCTGCGATGGTCGAGGCGTGGACGCGACCGGTTCCTCGCGTTGCAGGGCGGCGACGTGACAGACGTCCCGCGGGCCACGCCGGGACAGGCGCAGTTCGGCATCATTCAAGGGGGGACACATCTGGATCTGCGAGACCGGAGTGTCGAGGGCACGCTGGCCGTCGGCTTTGACGCCTATGCGATCGGAGGCCTGTCGGTCGGCGAGCCGGTGGACCTTATGTACGACATCGTGGACCACACGGCCCGACAACTGCCCGCCGATCTCCCCCGGTATCTGATGGGCACCGGGATGCCCGACGACCTCGTGGAATGTGTCGCCCGGGGCATCGACCTCTTCGACTGTGTGCTGCCGACCCGGAATGCCAGGAACGGGCAGTTGTTGACCCGGCGGGGAGTGATTGCCATCAAGAACGCCCGCTACGCGGAGGACTTCAGTCCGCCCGATCCCGACTGCGGATGTCCGACCTGCCGCCGGCACACCCGGGCGTACCTGCGACATCTATATATGGTCGGCGAGATGACGGCGGCGACCCTCAACTCGGTGCATAACCTCTACTTTTACCTTGACACCATGCGGCTGATTCGGAAGGCTATTGAGTCCGGAACCTTCGAAGAGCTGAGGCAAGCGTTCCATCAGACTTTTACCCGCCAACGCGTGTCCTAAATGATTGATTTTCAAACACTTCCGCTCGTGATTGGCTTGGGTGCGCCGCAGGCCGGCCAGCCCAGCTTGCTGATGCAGTTCTTCCCGTTTGCCCTGATGCTGGGCATCTTTTATCTGTTGGTGCTCTTGCCCATGCGCCGCAGGCAGAAGAAGATCCAGGAGTTCCAGAACGGACTCAAGGAAGGGGAGAAGGTCATTACGACCAGCGGGATTTACGGGCAAATCACCAAGTTGACCGACCAGTCGGTCCACATTCAGATCGCCGACAAGGTGCGCATCGAGGTGGCGCGCGCCGCGGTTGGCGGGTATCAGGGACAGGAACCGGTCGTCAAGGACGGCGGCGGACTCTAAGCACATGTATAAGAACCTTCGTTGGAAAGTGGTGGCGACACTCGCAGCGGCCGGTCTGGCCGTGGCGGCGTTTTATCCCCCCAAGGATCGGCTCAAACTCGGGCTCGACCTGCAGGGCGGCATCGAAATGGTCATGCGCGTCAATACCGAAGAGGCGCTGACCTACGAGACCGAAAACACCGCGGCCGTCCTGCAGCAGCAGATGACCACGGCCGGCATCACCGCCACTGCCGTGCGGCCCACCGGGCTGACGACGTTTGTGGTCGAAGGCGTGACGCCCGATCGCGATGCGCAGTTCCGGCAGCTGGCACAGGATCAGGTGGGGCTCAGCTTCGATCGTGAGGCCGGAGCGGGAGGCAGCTACACCTTCCGGATGAAGCCCAACATCGCGGTGGACCGTCGCACCGAGGCGGTCGCGCAGGCGGTGCAGACGATTGACCGCCGCGTCAACGAACTCGGCGTGTCCGAACCCATCGTGGCCCCGTATGGCGACGAGGGCAACCAGATCGTCGTGCAACTGCCCGGCGTGACCGACATCCCTCGCGCAAAGGAAATGATCGGCAAGACGGCGATCCTCGAGCTGAAGCTCGTTGAAGCGGGCCCCGCGCCCGATCAGGGCTCACTCCTGGCCAGCTACGGCGGCGCGGTGCCGGCGGACATGGAAGTGGTGCAGGGCGTGGCGGCCGCCGTGGCGGGTCAGCCGGCCTCACTGCAGTACTACCTGGTGCGGCGGCTGGCCGCCGTCACCGGTAACGACCTGCGCACGGCGCGCCCCGCGGTCGACGGATTCAACCAGCCGGCGGTCAGCTTCACGCTGTCTGCCGAAGCCGCCAATCGCTTCGGCCAGATCACCGGCGCGAACATCGGCCGGCAGCTGGCCATCATCCTCGACAACCGGGTGGAGTCGGCGCCGGTGATCGAAGGCCGTATCACCAACGAAGGCCAGATCTCCGGCACGTTCACGCAGCAGGAAGTCACCGACCTGTCGATGGTCCTGCGCTCGGGCGCGCTGCCGGCGTCGCTGACGCCGCAGTACGAATCGTCGGTCGGCCCCAGCCTCGGGCAGGACTCCATCAACTCGGGCGTGCAGGCGTCGATTGCCGGTCTCATCCTCGTTGCGATCTTCATGGTCGTCTACTACAAGTTGTCCGGCATCAATGCGTTGCTGGTCATCACGCTCAACCTCATGGTGCTGCTGGGCTTCATGGCCTACCTGGGCGCGGTCATGACGCTGCCGGGTATCGCCGGCTTCATCCTGACGATCGGCATGGGCGTCGACTCGAACGTGCTGATCTTCGAGCGCATCAAGGAAGAGCTGGCCAACGGCAAGGGCGCACGGCAGGCCGTGGCCGCCGGATTTGATCGTGTGTTCGTCACGATTCTCGACACCCACATCGCCTCGCTCATTGCGGCGGCGTTCCTCTTCCAGTTCGGCACCGGACCGATCCGCGGGTTTGCCACGACGCTGTTCTTCGGTCTCATCTCCAACGTCTTCACGGCCGTCTTTGCGTCGCGCACACTCTTCGAGGTGTCGCTCTCGCGCAAGCCGGCGTCAGCGAAGCTGAGCATTTAGGTCGGGACCGCGGTCATGCAGATTCTGAGTCAGACAAACTTCAACTTCATCAAGTGGCGCTGGCACGCCATCGTCCTTTCCACCGTTGTCATCGTCGCCGGCATCGGCCAGATGGTCGCCCAGGGCGGCCCGCGCCTTGGCGTCGACTTCTCGGGCGGCACCTCGATGGTGCTGCGGTTCGAGCAGCCGGTCACCGAAGACGCCGTTCGCTCGGCGCTGGCGTCACTGCCGGGCGACCCCACGGTTCAGCGCTACGGTGCGGCCGAACGCAACGAGATTCTGATTCGCCTCCCGCAGGTCATTCAGGTCGAACAGGGGCAGACGCTCGACGATGCGGCAGCGGCGGTCGACAATGCGATCCGCTCCGCGAACCTCGGCACGTTCACTCGCGAACGCACCGAGATCGTCGGCCCGATTGTGGGACGCGACCTGCAGCGCAAGGGCATCTACGCGACGTTGTCGGCCCTGGCCGGCATCATGATTTACATCGGCCTGCGCTTCCGCTTCACGTTCGCGGCGGGCGCCATCGTGGCGACGCTGCACGACGTCGTCATCTCGCTGATCTTCCTCAACTGGTTCGGCTACGAGCTCTCGCTGAACATCATCGCGGCGCTGCTGACGATGACCGGCTATTCGGTCAACGACACCATCGTCATCTTCGACCGTGTGCGCGAGAATGCGCGCGGCGGTCGGCGTGAAGCACTCGAGACTCTGGTGAATACCAGCGTCAATCAGACGTTGTCGCGCACGATCATCACGGCCGGCACGACCTTCCTGGCCGTGGCGGGTCTGTATTTCTACGGTGGCGAGGCGCTGGAAGGGTTTGCCTTCTCGATGCTCGTGGGTATTGTCAGCGGCACGTATTCCACGGTGTTCATTGCCGCGGCAATCGCGATTCTGCTGACCAAGCCGGCGCCGACGTCCGCCGGCGCGGCGCGCAAGACACGCGGCAAGTCGTAGTTCGTGTCTCTTTTCCAGGCGGCAGTCCTCGGGGTGGTGCAGGGACTCACGGAGTTCCTGCCCGTCTCGAGTTCCGGCCATCTCATCCTGGCGCGATGGGCGCTGGGCTGGGATGAGGGCGCGCTTGGCCTGCCGTTTGATGTCGCCTGTCATCTCGGGACGCTGACGGCGGTCGTCTGGTTCTTCCGCGAAGACCTCTTCGCGATGGTCCGCGCGCTGCCGCAGGCGTTTTCGCGCCCGATGTCCCCGGATGCGCGACGTATCTGGCTGGTCGCGATTGCCACGATTCCCGTGGTGGTGGTCGGCCTCACACTCAAAGACTGGTTCGAGACTTTTCGCGATCCCCGGGTCGTCTCGGTGACGCTGGTGCTGGGCGCGGCGCTGCTGTTCCTCGTCGAGCGGTTGTCCGCGCGCACGGGTACGGAGGCCACGCTGACGCTGCCTGGAGCGTTCCTGATCGGCGTGGCGCAGGTCTTTGCGCTCTTTCCCGGCGTCTCACGCTCCGGCGCGACGATTACGGCCGGCATGCTGCTGGGGATGAACCGGATTGCGGCCGCGCGGTTTGCGTTCCTGATGAGTGTGCCTGCCATTGGTGGGGCAGGCGCCGCGGCGCTCCTCGATCTGCGTGGGCAGGCGATGACGCCTGCCGACATGCAGTTCTTTGCGGTGGGCTTCCTGTCCTCCGCGGTGGTGGGGTACGTCACCGTGGCGTTCCTGCTGCGTTACCTCGTGAGCCATCGGCTTGATGTGTTTGCGTGGTACCGGATCGCGCTGGCGATCCTGTTGTTCTTCTCGCTATAGTCCCTCTACCGCCATGTCGCGCCTGCGTCGCTGGTTTCTGACCGGCTTCTTCGTGACCGTTCCGCTCGTGGTGAGCGTGACGGCGCTCATGTGGATGTTCCGTTTTGTCGACGGGCTGACACAGGGGCTGTACGAACGTTGGCTTGGCGCTCCGGTGCCGGGCCTCGGCCTGGTGACGACGCTGCTGATCGTGCTGACGATCGGGATTGTCGCGACCAATGTGATCGGGCGGCGCATTCTGGGGCGCGGCGAGGCGATTCTGATGCACGTGCCCGTGTTTCGGACGGTGTATGCGCCCGTCAAGCAGCTGATTCTGGCGTTTTCACCGGACAACGAATCCGGCTTCAAGCGGGTCGTGATGGTGGAGGACGCCGCACGGGGATTTCTCCTGGGCTTTCTGACCCGTGAATTCACCGTGACGGAGGGCGACGAGCCCCGGCGCTACCTGGCGGTGTACGTGCCGACCAATCACCTGTATCTGGGGGATGTGATCGTGTGCCCGCCGGAGCGGGTCCGGTATCCGGACCTGACGGTTGAGCAGGGAATTCGGGTCTTCCTGACAGGGGGAACCGGGCTGCCTGGGGGGGTGCGGGCCGCGAGGAATATTTCGGGCCATTTTCCGGAACCTGGTGTCTAACGCAGTACAGGACCGAAACAGGTGTTCATTCGTTGACACTTTTTTCAGGCCCTGCGTATAATTCCGGCCTTCGTTACGTGTTCGAAGAAAGGCCCTGTAGGAGGTTCAGACGTGCCACGTGAGATGTTCGGCGACGTGAGCGACCCCACCGTTCGGGTGGGCACCAAGCAGTGGTACACGGTGCCGCTGTCGATTCTGGTGCACACGGTCGTGCTTGGCGCCCTGATCGTGATTCCTTTGCTGGCGTCTGATGTGTTGCCGACGCCTCAGTCAGTGATGGCGTTTGTGGCGCTGCCGCCCCCTCCGCCGCCGCCCCCTCCTCCGCCGCCGCCACCTGCGGCGCCGACGCCGCCCACGCCGACACCGGACGTGAATCCGGCTGCGGCTCCTGTGGAAGCGCCGAAGGAGATCACGCCTGAGCCTCCGCCGCGACCGGCCGCCGGTTCGATTGGCGTGGTCGGTGGTGTGGCTGGTGGTATTCCTGGCGGTGCCGTGGGTGGTGTGGTTGGCGGCATTCCGTCAGCGCCGCCGCCTCCTCCGCCTCCGGCTCCACCGCAGCCCGTGCGTGTGGGTGGCCAGATCAAGGAACCGAAGAAGCTCAAGCACGTGAACCCGATCTATCCGCCGATTGCGCAGTCGGCGCGCGTGCAAGGCATCGTCATCATCGAGGCGACCATTGGCGTGGACGGTCGGGTGACCGATGCGCGAGTGATTCGTCCCGTGGCGCTGCTTGATCAGGCTGCGCTCGAGGCCGTCCGTCAGTGGGTGTTCACGCCCACCGAGCTGAACGGCCAGCCGGTGCCGGTCATCATGACCGTCACGGTGAACTTCACGCTCAAGTAGTTGTCGCAGGATTCGCTGGTTTTTCGTCATTCACGCAAGTTGGTTAGTCGCTTCGTAGAGTTTTCGGAGGCTGTTCATGGGTGAGTTGGATCTGATGCACATGTGGGAACAGATGGGCTGGGTCGCCAAGGCCGTCGCGTTCATTCTGGTTTTCATGTCGATGTGGTCGTTTGGTGTGGCCATTGAGCGCTACTACACGTTCTCGCAGGCGAAGAAGCAGTCCAAGCTGTATGCGCCGCAGGTGGCCAAGCACCTCAAGGAAGGCCGCCTGAAGGATGCGCTCACCGTGTCGCAGTCGAAGACCTACCAGTACAGCCACCTTGCGAAGGTCGTGCTTGCGGGTCTGCAGGAGTACCAGTTCCAGGTCGACTCGGGTGCGAACCTGTCGCGTGAAGACCTGGTGGACACCGTGCGTCGCGCGATTCAGCGCGCCACGGCCCTGACGGCCAACGACCTCAAGAAGGGCATCCCGGCTCTGGCGACCATCGGCGCGACGGCACCGTTCGTCGGTCTGCTCGGCACGGTCGTCGGCGTCATCAACGCGTTCGCCGGCATCGGCAGCACGGGTTCGGCAGGTCTGGGCGCCGTCTCGGCCGGTATCTCGGAGGCGCTGATTGAAACGGCTCTTGGTCTCGTCGTGGCCATCCCGGCCGTGTGGCTCTACAACTACTTCAGCGGTTCGCTCGAGTACTTCAACGTCGAGATGGACAACTCCTCGTCGGAGCTGGTCGACTACTTCATCAAGAAGACGGCGTAAGACGGGCGTAAGCAGAAAGAAGGGAAGTCTCCCATGGCGATGGACGTTGGGGGCGCAAAAGGCGGCCCCAAATCAGACATCAATGTCACCCCGCTGGTCGACGTCATGCTGGTGTTGCTCATCATCGTGATGCTCGTCGCGCCGATGGTGCAGCAGGGTGTCGACGTCGCGCTGCCGACGGCCCGCAACTCCGGTGACAAGCCGGATACTGCGGACCAGACGGTGGTGCACATCGATGCGCAGAGCAAGCTGTACGTCAATGCGATCGAGACGACCGAAGCGGAAGCCATCACCCGTCTGCAGGCCTCGCTCGAGGCCAAGGCCGACAAGGTGGTGTACCTCAAGGGCGACAAAGACGCTCCCTACGGCGCGATCATGAAGATGATGGACGCGCTGCGCGGGGCCGGCATTGAAAGCGTCGGGCTGATTACCGAGCCGACGGCTCAGGAAGGGGGCGGGCAGTAATGGCGCACGCTCACAAGCACCACGGCGCCGAGAAGGTCGCTCAGGTCAAGAAGGCGGAAGCCTCCGCCGACATGAACGTGACGCCGCTCATCGACGTCCTGCTCGTGCTCCTGGTCATCTTCATTGCCGCACTGCCGCTCACACAGAAGGGCCAGGACATCAACCTGCCCCTCGAAGTGAACAAGGCGGCTTCCGCTGCTGCGGACCTCGGCCAGATCGTCGTGGAGTACGGCGCGGATCGCCGCCTCACGGTGAACAAGACCGAGGTTTCGATTCCGGCTCTGCAGGAGCACCTGCGGGTCACCTTCGAAGGCCGCAAGGAAAAGACGCTGTTCATCATCGGTGACGGCTCGGTGCGTTACGGCGAGATCATCCAGATCATCGACGCGGCCACCGGCGCCGGCGTGACCAAGGTCGGCATCGTCACGGACGGCATGCGTCGCGCAGCCGCCGGCGGCAACTAAGCCTTCGGTCAGCCGAACACACTGACGCGCCCCAAGGATCCCTCCCTGGGGCGCGTTTTCTTTTTGGCGCGCCCTGAACCCGGGGCGAGGGACGCCCTGGGGCCACCCCAAATTGAGCTGCTCGGCGAACCTTGTGGTTCCGTGTGCTGGGTTCCTGGTGCCTCGGTGCCGGGGTCGCCGCTCTCCGGTCCATCTAGCGGTCGCGCCGTCCGTCCACGCGGACACAGAGCACCGAGGCCCGCGTCCTGAACCCAGGAACCCCGAACCTGTGGAACCCAAGCACCAGGCACCAGGAACCCAGCACCTGGAACCACTTCTGCTCAACCGAAAAGAGAAAGGGCGCGCCCAGGAGGCCCTGAGCGCGCCCGTAAGGCCCGATCGACTCGTGGGGAGGCTTAGAGCCCGCCGCCCCCGCCCGCTGCTGCCTGCTGCTTCTGAAGTTCCATGGCCCGCTCGCGGAGCCGGTCGGCTTCGGCAATCAGCGCGTCAATCGTCTTGCGATCCCGCTCCATGCCTGCCTTCATGCGCAGGAGGATGTTCTTGTAGGTGAGCGCCTCGACGTAGTCGGGATGCAGCTCAAGCGCACGGTTTTCTGCGGCCAGACCCCGTTCAATGTAGCGACGCTTTTCGGCCGCCGAGATGGTGTAGTCCTTGAACGCCTTGTTCCACGCCCAGTGGGCAATCGTGTGGTGCGCCTCCGGGTTGTTCGGCTCGATCTCCGCGCGCCGCTCCCAGGCTTCCATCGTCTTGTCGAAGTTTCCCTGACGGTCGTAGTAGCCAGCGAGGACGCTGTATCCCATTGGGTCGTTGGGGCGCACGTCAACGGACTTCAGGAAGTACTCCTCAGCCTTGTCGAATAACCCCTGCTTTTCGTAGAGGTCGCCCATCGTCCGGTAGTTCCCAGGCTCGTTCGGCTCCAGCTCAATCAGCTTGAGGCCGATTGGTTCAGCCTTGCTGAAGTCATCAAGCTTGTCAGGGCCGTAGGCGGCAATCAGGTACTCGTAGGCCAACTTCTTGATCTGCGCGCCAGACGGTTCGTCGTCCTTGATGATCTGGATGGCCTTGTTGTAGTTCTCGACGGCGGCCTGGATGTGGGCGTCGTTTTCCGGCTCGCCCTTGCGCGTCGACTTGTAGAGATTGTCGTGCGAGTTGGCGAGGAAGAAATACACGATCCCGAAGTCGGGTTTGTGCTGGATGGCTTCTTCGTAGCTCTTGATGGCGCCGGTGAAGTCCGACTTGGCATAGAGGCCGTTACCCTCCTTGAACGCCATCAGCATCCGGAGGTTGCCAATGGAGTACTTGCCGCACGCCGAGGCGGACACGGCAACCGCCAGAATCAGAGCAAAAACACGAAGCGAGGCGAAACGAGAGTGCATGGGAAGTCCTCAAGTCGGGCGAAATTGGCCGAAACCGCGCCAGTATAGTGAACCCTAAAAACGACCGTCAAGGCGCGTCAGGGTATTCTTCCATCAGGGCCCTCAGAAATGGCCCCGTATCTGTTTAGACACCGCCAAGATGATTCGGTTCGAAGACCTGATTGACAAGGTCCGGAAGGCCAATCCGGACGCCGATACCGAACTGCTCCGCCGGGCCTACGTGTTTTCGGCCTACGAGCACAAGGGACAGGTCCGTCGTTCGGGGGAGCCCTACCTGGTCCATCCCCTGGAGGTGGCCGACTTGCTGGCCGACCAGCGGCTGGACGCCGTGGCTGTCGCCGCGGGCCTGCTGCACGACATCGTGGAAGACACCCCGAATTCCATTGAAAAAATCCGGGAGCTGTTCGGCGAGGAGGTGGCCCACGTCGTCGAGGGGGTGACCAAGCTGTCGGGCCTCCAGTTCGCCTCCAGCGAGGAACGACAGGCCGAAAGTTTCCGCAAGATGCTCCTGGCCATGGTCGACGATGTGCGGGTGATCATGGTGAAGCTGGCCGACCGGCTCCACAACATGCGCACGCTGCACCACCTGCCGGAAGACCGGCGGGTGCGGATTGCCCAGGAAACGCGCGACATCTACGCGCCCATTGCCAACCGGCTCGGCATGAGCAAGGTCAAGAACGAGCTCGAGGAGCTGGCCTTCCGGCACCTCGAGCCGCAGGCTTACCAGAAGCTCAGGGCGGAGGTCGAATCGCGCCGGAAGGCCGCCGAGACCCTCATGGAGGAGCTCCGGTCTACCCTGGCCGCCAAACTCGCCGAGGCCCAGGTGCCGGTCGTGTCGATTGACGGCCGGATCAAGCGCCTCTGGTCCATTCACCAGAAGCTGCGCCGCCGCGACAACGCGACGCTTGATCAGGTTTACGACTTCATCGCGCTGCGGGTCATCACCGAGAGCGTCAAGGACTGCTACAGCATCCTCGGCATCATCCATCAGACCTGGTCTCCCGTCGCCGGGCGATTCAAGGACTTCATCGCGATGCCGCGGCCCAATGGCTACCAGTCGCTGCACACCTCCGTGGTGAGTGGGCGCGGGACCCCGTTTGAGGTGCAGATCCGAACCGAGGAGATGCACAACATCGCGGAAGAAGGCATTGCCGCGCACTGGAAATACAAGGAAGGCCGCGTCGGCGCGTCAACCGACGAGCAATATTTCGCGTGGTTGCGTCAGCTCCTCGAAGCGCAGCAGGACCTGCGCGATCCGACGGAGTTCCTGCAGAACCTCCGCGTCGAGTTGTACCCGGACGAGGTGTACATCTTCACGCCGAAGGGCGAGGTCAAGTCGCTGCCCCAAGGGGCCACGCCGGTGGACTTTGCGTACTCGGTGCACACCGATGTCGGCCATCAGTGTGTCGGGGCGCGCATCAATGGCCGCATGGTGCCATTACGCACCCGCCTGGCCAACGGCGACATCGTCGAAATCGTGACGCAGGCGGGGCACACACCCAGCCGCGACTGGCTCACGTTCGTGCAGACCTCTCGGGCGCGCAACAAGATCAAGCAGTTCATTCAGGCGCAGGAGAAGGTGCGGAGCATCGAGATCGGCCGTCGCCTGTTCGACAAGGACGTGCGCAAGTTCAACATCGATCGGTCGCTGGCCGAGCCGGATGCGCTGGCCAAGGTGGGCCTCGAGTTTGGCGCGCAGCGGGTGGACGACCTGTTTGCCGCGATCGGCTACGGCAAGGTCACCGTGAAGGCCGTGCTGACGAAGCTGGTGGGGCAGGAAGCGCTGCGGGAGAAACCCGACAATGTCGTCACGAGTGTCGTGCGACGCGTGCTGGGCACGGGCGACGCCAAGATCAAGGTCAAGGGCATTGACGACCTGATGGTGTCACGCGCGCGCTGCTGCAATCCGATTCGCGGCGAGAAGATCGTTGGCTACATCACGCGCGGCAAGGGCGTTTCGGTGCATGCGGCGACGTGTCCCAACGTGCTGAACCTGCTCTACGACCCCGAACGGCGCATCGAGGTCGAGTGGGACAAGGGAGCGGATGCCTCCCCCTACGTGGG
>CBINOO010000095.1:0-15289 GCA_966252305.1 uncultured Acidimicrobiia bacterium | reverse complement strand
CATGGGGCCGCGCTCGCAACGCTACGCCATGATCGTCAAGGACGGCATTGTCGACCTGCCCGCATCGTTGGGCGCTGAACTCGCACTCGTGCCCGCCGAGGGCGACAAGCCGACCAAGCCCGGCAAGGGCAAGGACGCCGAGGGCGACAAGCCGACCAAGGACGACGGCAAGACGAAGTAGCACGCCATGGCTGTCCGCGAGACCACCTGCCTGACGCTCGACGACCTCAAGACCTGGTGCAAAGTCACACCGGGGCAGGCGAAGCCTGTGTCGTCGCTGAGCGCCGCAGGTGGGATCGCGACGGCCGTGATCAACGGGCACGGGTTCCGCAACCAGGACACGGTCGTGTTCGCCGGCGCGACGCCGACCGACTACAACGGGGCCAAGACGGTGAGCGTGCTTGACGGCAACACCGTCACGTTCGCCATCACGGGCGCGCCGAGCTCGCCGGCCACCGGCACCATCACGGCCCGGTCGGATCAGGATGCGCTGCTGACACTCATCGCCGATCGCGTCTCAGAAGGTCTCGAGCGTGCGACCAGCCGGGTATTCCGTCTGCGAACCGACCTGCAGGAAACGCTCAACGGCTCCGGCCGGCGGGCGCTGGTCCTGCGATATTTCCCGATTGTCACGCTGACCTCGGTGGCCATCGACGGCACAGCCGTGGATCCGAGCCTGTACGTGATCGACGCTGACCGCGCGATGGTCATGATGAAGAACGGCGCCTGGCCGGCCGGCGTCGGGAACATTACCGCCGCGTACTCCGCCGGCTATGCGGCTGACGCGCTGCCGGCCGACGTCACGGGCACCGCGCTCGACGTCGCGGCCTTCCTGTACTCGAGGCACACCGCCGGCGGCGTGCTGGCCAGCTCCATCAACATCGGTCCCTCCGGGATCTCGATTCAGCAAGGGCTCCCACGTGACCTGCGCGACGCCATTGCGCGGCTGCGCGATACGAGGTTCGGCTGATGGAGATCATCGTCGACGCCACGCGCGCGGACCAGGTGCTGACGGCGCTGCCGAACCGGATCCGTCCCAACCTGGTCGATCGCTTCCGCGAACTGGGGCAGAAGTTCGAGCACCTCATCAAGGGCACGCTGCTGACGGGCGAGGTTCTCAACCGCCGCAGCGGCATGGGCCAGCGCTCGATCTTCTACCGCATCGAGGACGATCAGGCGAACGACCGGGTCACGCTGGTGGTCGGCGCCAACCTCGCCGTGGCGCCCTACATGCGCATCCTCGCGTACGGCGGCACCATTCGGCCGAAGCGGGCGAAGTTCCTGACGGTGCCGATGCCGGCGGCGCTGACAGCCAGCGGCGTGGCGCGATTCTCCGCCCGCGACGTGATGGAGCAGCCCAAGGCGCACGGATACGAGGGCACGTTCATCGCGAATCAGATGATCTTCGGTATCCCGCCAGGCGGTCGCGGCCGCCGCGCGCAGCTCGGACCGCGTGCCGTGCCACTGTTCGCGCTCAAGGACGAAGTGCAGATCCCGCAGAACAACTACCTCGCCATCGCGCGGCAGCGCCTGGACGACGACATCACGGATGCGGCCAAAGGGGCGGTACTGGTCGCCATCAAGGAATAACGCGATGCCTGTGCCCGTAGAACTCGATCTCGCTCGGCGCATCCAAACCGCCCTGCAGGCCATGACGGTCGCGGCCGGCTACGTGTATGCCCCGAAGTCGACGTCGGTGTCCTTCGAGCCCCGCGAGATCCTGCTCGTGCCGGAGACGGAGCTGCCGTACTTCCACATCGTCTTTCCGGACGTGACCGGCGGCGCACGTCGATACTTCCCAGCCGACCAGCTGCGCGATTCGATCCCCGGGATCATCATCGCGCGCGTCGATGTAGCCGACCCGCAGGTCGAGGGCGCGAAGCTCGAGGCCGCGGTGAACCTCTCGGCCGACCTCGAACGCGCACTGGCCACCCGCAGCGATCGCGAGCCGTGGCACGGCGGCGCAGCGCAGGACTGCCGGGTCGCACGGCCGTTGCACGGGTATGGCCTCGGCGCTGACCCGATCGTCATCGTGCGCCAGCCCTTCGTTGTCACCACCCATCGCGGCTACGGCCGCCCCTGAAGGAGATTCCCCATGCGACGTGTCCTCGTCCAGTCGTTGCACATCACGGTCCACGGGCCCGCCGAGACAGCGGTGCTGTCGCCGGGCACGGTCGTCGACCTCGATCGGGTGCTCGGCACGCTGCACGGTCGTCCGTTCACGGTGGCGGACGGACTCTCGGCCGACGTCGTCGGGCAGCTCCTCGCGTCGCCGGCGCCGCCGGATGCCGCGCCCGCGGCGCTTGAGGAAACCCAGGCCGCGGCAGCGCCGCCACCGGAAGCGCCCGCCGAGGGGAGCGCTCAGTCACGCCGCACGAGTCGTCGCGCGGCCATCACCACGGACACGGAGAAGGAGTAGGACATGGGACTCGCACTTGGACGACAGGGCCGCACGTACGGCGGGTTGCACGCCGCGTTTGGCGATACGCCGGAGCCGACCGCCGCGAACGCCTTTCGGCACATTCAACTCCTGCTTGGTGGCGACCCGTTCAATCGGCGCAACTCGCCGGAGAAACGGTTCAGCCCGGTGCACTCGCGGCGGTTCGACGGGCGTGAGACCGGTGACCTGCGGCAGGTGACCGCGCTCATGCGGCCGAGCGGCACGCTCAACACCTTGCCCGAAGCCTCGTTCCTATTCGAGGCGGCGTTCGGGTCGAAGACGAACGTCACGCTCTCGACGACGGTGAGTAACGGCACTGGTGCCGTGGGTGGCGCCACGCTGGCCTCGGCCACGGGGCTGGCGGTGCATGACCACGTACTCATCACCTGCACCGACGGCGTCAAACGCGTGCGGCGACTGACCGCGGCCAATACCGGTACCGGCGTGGTGGCCTGGGCGCCCAACCTGCCGGAAGCGCCGGCGGATGGCGCGGCGGTGAAGGCGGGCATCACGTACAAGATGACCACCGCCAACGCCTTGGCGTTCTGGCTCCTGCACTACCTGAAGCAGACAGACGCCTCGACGGCCGCGCTCAACCGGATGCTGCTGGGCGCCCACGCCGACAAGTTCTCGTTGGCGATCGACGGGTCCGACGAGTCGCAGTTCACGGTCAACGGCAAGGCCCAGCTGATGACCACGGTGGACGTGCCGGCGCAGCCCGGCGGATTCACGGAGGTCGGTGGCAACCCGCCGGCGGGGTGGCAGTCCGAGTGCTGGATCGGCAACGACCTGTACCGGTTCATGAAGATGGCGTGCGAGCTGACCAACGGCCTCGAGCTGCGCAACAACGAGGCCGGCGCCGGCGCGTCAAACCGCGCGACGGAGAGCTACCGGAAGGGCGATGCGGCGATTCAGTTCAGCCTGGACGCGCGTCTCGAAACGAAGGCCACCATCTACGACCGCGCCGAAGCGGGCACGGACATCGGCCTATTCCTGCAGCAGGGCTTCACGGAAGGCAACATCTGGACGGTCGCCCTGCCGCGCGTCGAGTGGAAGGTGCCCGACACCGATGACCCGCAGGAAGAGGTGAACTGGCCGTTCAAGGGGATGGGGCTCAACTCGACCGACAGCGTCAACGACGCGATCTTCCTGGCGTTCCTGTAATGGCCGAGCCGATCCGCCTGACGTCGTACTACCCGTCGGAGTTTCCCTTCGAGGACTTCGGCGTCCTGCGCCTCCGGATCGCCCGCCTGGACGTGGACCAGGCGGGCGCGCTGCGCGACAGCTACGAGCGCCTGCAGGCGCGGGACTCGGAGCGGCAGATCTCCGTGCGCCTGCCCGGGGAGGAACAAGAGAAGCGCCAGTCTGCGCGGCCGCGCACGACTCGCGAACAAGCCTTGATCGACGCGTATCAGGCGCTGACGCCGGCCGCCGCGGACGCGGCGGGCCAGTACGTGGATCTGGTGCTCGCCGTCGAGCGCTGGGCCGAGGAGACGCCAACGGTCCCCACATTCGTCGTGTCCGACGAGGAGATTCGGGTCCGGCGGTTGGCGGAGATGTCGAACGAGGCACTGGCCGCGTGGCAGGCGCTCGTGCGCCGCGAAGAGGCCGAGGAGCGAGCCTTCATCGTGCAGACCATCACGGACTACGTCACCGTTGAGCCCGGGCAGCTGGTGCTCGCGGAAGCCGCGGGCGATCGTCCTCTGACGGCCGGTGCCGATCTGGTCCGGTACTTCGGCGGTCGGGTCCTCGAGCTGCGGGGCCTCACGCACTTGGTGATGGTCGAGAATCAGCTGTCGGCGGCGCGAAAAAAAGCCTGGCGGTCGCTCTGGAGTTCGAACGGTTCCTCGGAAGCGTCCGCGAAGGCTCATCTTGGAACCGAACCGGTGGCGACTGCGGCCGCTGCCGAGACGAAGGGCTCTGCTGGGCCCGCGGCTGCGATGGAGTCGCCAAGGACGTGAGAGGTCGTCCCGTCTCCCCGTCGTCGCCACAGGCGAGCGTGGTGTGGCGCAGTGGGACGCTCGCGCTGACGACCTGTCCTGTACGGCTGATCACGACAGACACCCGACGGGCGATGCGGACGTTTGCGATGACGCACGAGCTGGTCCTCGGTGTCGGCGTCGCCCAGTTCCGCCTGGTGCGGCTGCCCGGCCCGGGCACCCCGGGTGCGCAGGACGCGCGCACGATGGCTGAACTCGACTTCATCCGGGCCGAGTACAACCGCGCATTTCTGGCCGCCGCCAAACCGCGGCCGGCAAAGGCTGAACCGAAGGAGCGGCGATGAGCGACGAAGAGGTCGTCGTTCGCATCGTTGGCGAGAGCAAGATCCGTCCCGCGACCGAGGACGCCAAGGCCGCTGTGCGCGACCTGGCGAACTCCGTCAAGGAGTCGAACAACGAGACGAAAGACGCGACACGCTCAACCGATCTCTTCGGCTATTCCTGGAAGCAGGTGGCCGTGGGCGCCGCCGTCGGCGCCGGCGCCATGGTCGCGGTCGGGTTCGCCCAGATGGCCGCGTCGGCTATGGCCACCGCGGACGAGATGGTCAACCTGCGGACCAAGACCGGCCTCTCGCTCGAAGAGCTGCAGCGGCTCTCCTACGTGGCGAAGCTCGGGGGCGGCAATCTGTCCGAGTACGCCAACGCGGTGTATCAGATGGAGATCAACCTGGCCAAGGGCGGCGCCGCGACCGACAAGGCGCAGGCGGCCGTCCAGCGCATGGGGATCTCGTGGAGCGAGTTCATCGCGCTCAGCCCAGATCAGAAGCTCCAGACGATCATGGCGCACCTCGAAGGGATGACCACCGAGGGCGAGCGCAACGCCACGATGCAGGCGATTTTCGGTCGCAGTATCGACAGCGTGTTGGTCGGCCTGATCCAGCACTATGACCGCGCGCGCGAGGCCGCGGTGGTCATGACCGACGGATCGGTCGAGGCGCTGGCCCGCTACAAGGGCGAGATCGACGAACTCAAGGCGAAGTGGTCGAACTTCCAGCTCGTGTTCATGGGCGGCATCGCCGAGCAGATCAACGCGGTCAGCAACCTGTCGGGTGAGCAGCTGGCCTACTACATGCAGCTGCGCTTGACGGGTGGACCCGCCGATGAGTACCTCCGGCGGCTTCGAGAGCAGAAGGCCGCGGCAGAGCAGCTGACGCCGGCCATGAAGGCCTACATCGACAAGGTGCTCGAGACGCAGGGCGCACAGGTCGTCTTGTCCAAGGAGTTCGAGAACAGCGGCATGTTCATCGGCGCGTCGAGGGAGCAGGTACGCGCCTACATTCAGGAGGTCGCCAAGGCTCCGCCTGTGCAGCGCAGCCTGCAGGAGGAACTCGCCAAAGCTCGAAAAGAGCTGGCGCTCCTCACACCTGAGCAGAAGGCCAACATCGACGCCGGTCTCGCCATGGGCCTGTCAACCAAGAAGGTCGCGGACGAGTTGCGAATCGGCGAGTCCGTGGTCCGGCTCTACAAGGATCGGCTCGACGAGCAGGAGCGTGAGCAGCGCAAGGCGAACGACGCTGCCACGAAGCACGCGGAGTTGCTCACGCGCGTGCGCCAGGCCAGTGTCGACGTCTCCGACGCGAAACGAACCGAGATTCTCCAACTCAAGCAGCAGCTGGTCTCCGAATCCGACATTGCCGCGGTGCTCGGTTTAACGCTCGAGCAAGTTCGTCAGGTCATTGCCGCCGAGAAGGCGCGCGTCGACGCGGCCGAGACCGGCGACAAGATCCTGATCGACATCGAGTCGCGCCGTCTCAAGGCCTCACAGGAGCAGCGTGAAGCCGAGCAGGCCCGCGGGCTCGAGCGCATGAAGCTCGAGGGCGAGCTACACGATGCGCTCGTCGGGTACGACCGGGACCAGTCGATGCGCGTGCTCACGGGCCTCGCGCGTGAGCTCCAGGCGATTGAAATCTCGAAGGAAGCCGCGATTGCGGCCGCGCGGCGCAAGTACGGCACCAATGTGGATCTGGCCGACCAGGAGATCGCTCGGATCGAGAAGCACTACCAGCAGCAGCGCGATCTCGCGACGGGGACTGCGGACACCATCATCCTGCGGATGACCGAGCAGGGGTACCAGACGAAGACCGAACTGCGTGAATCCGCGGATGCCGCACGCCAGGCCTACGAGCAGATGAAGGCCAGCGGGCAATACTCGATCGATGAGCTGAATCGGAAGCGGCGGGAATGGCTCGAGAGAGAACTCTTGGCTGCCGGTGCCATGAGCAGTGCCTGGGCCCAAGCCCTGGCCGGTTTGCCCGGCGTGATCCTGGGCGCCCTGCAGGGCGGTGGCGACGTCGCCAGGGCCGCTGGAGCGCATATGGGCACCACGCTGGCCACCCGCATGGCCGACGATGCGGTCGAGGACCTGCTCAAGTCTGGCCATCCGAAGCTGGCCGGCGCTGTCATGTCCTTCGCAGGCCCGCTGGGATCGGTCGCCGGCGACTTGTTCGGCAGCGCGTTTTCCTCAATCGTGGGTAGCTTCTTCGGTAGTGCTGGCCGCGACTCGGTGAAGCAGTTCGCGGCCTCAATGGGCGGATTCGATGCCCTGCGCGAGCGGCTCCTGCCACTGGGTGATGAGGGTGAACGCCTCTGGAAGAACCTCACGCAGGGCGTCGGCAAGAACAACCCTGAGCAGGCCCAGAAGGCCATTGATGCCATCACCGAGGCCTTGGAGCGGTCCGACGCGACCCTGCAGAGGTACAACATCTCGTGGGTCGACCTGTCCGGCTCGGCTCAGGCGGCCGCTCTGGCTGACATCGTCAAGCGGCTCACGCAGGAAAGCGTTGACCTGGCACGGGCGGGTGTGGCCCAGGACACGATCATCCGGAGGCAGGCCGACGCCTACAACGAACTGCTTGGCCAGGCGCTGCGGGCGGGGGCGGAAATCCCGCCGGCGCTGCTGCCGACGATCCGGCGCATGCTCGAGCTCGGAGAGGTCACCGAAGAGAACCGGCGCCTCCTTCTCGGGCTGACCGATGACAGCATGCCGTCCCTTGCGCAAATGGAAGACGCGATGCGCACGCTGGGCCTGCAGGCCTCCGACGTCGGCGAGCGCTTCGGCAATCTGCGGTTTGAGGAAGACGCGCGGAAGTACTACGCCGCCTTGCAGCTGCTCGTCGACGGTGGCGGCGACATGCAGCACATGGTGGGCGCCATGTCACAGGAGATCCGGGACTTCGTCAACGAGGGTGTCCGGATGGGACGGGAGTTTCCGGCGGAGATGCGGCCGGTGCTCGACGCCATGCGCGAGCAGGGCCTGCTCACGGATGCGAACGGGGAGAAACTGCGGGACCTGTCGGGCGTGCGCTTCTCGGAGTCGTTCGAGCAGAGCACGCAGCGCATGATCGACAAGCTGCAGGAATTGATCGATGCCATCCGGGGGGTTCCGCACGCACTGAACGACATCCCGGATTCCTTCGACTTTGATGTCAATCTCCATGCTCGCCGCTCCGGCGAGTGGCCGGAAGCGTGGGAGGGCGGAGACGACGGCGCGCCGACGTTCGCTTCTGGCGGCATGGCGTACGGGCCGCTGCTTGCGCACATTGAGCCCGGCCGCAAGGAACTGATCGGCGATATCAGTTTCATGACCGAGGCCATCACCGGAGCGCTCGACCGGCTCGGTCTGCGGCAGTCGGGCCTGGGCGCGCCGACGCCGGGCGGCAGCGCTGGAGGCTCGGGCGTGATGCAGCTCAATGTGTACTTGGGCACCGACAAGATCGACGAGCGGATCATCGCGGTCGGCCAGCGCGCCCTGCAGGGCCAGCAGTGGCAGGTGCCGTTGTCGGCCACCGCAGGAAGGATACGCCCCTGATGCCGCGTATCCGCTTCTGCTACGTCAATCGGTTCGGCGCAGCCGGCGCCACGGTTGTGGCGAGTTCCGCCGCGACGAACCTGCCGGCGGCAGCCGCGAAGAACCCAGACCGGTCGTATCCGTGGCGGTCGGCGACCGGGATCGCCACGCCCACCCTGGACGTCGACTTCGGGGCTGTGGCGGCCGTGTCGCTGGTGGCCATTGCCAACCCGGTGCAGTTTCGCGACGACGCCTTTGTGGAGATCTACGAGCGCGGCGATAGCGGGACGGCAGGATCAGCCACGCAGGTGGCCACGTTGCCGCTGGCTGATACCCAGTCGCGCGTGTCGTACATCACGTTCGCCACGCAGTCGCACCGCCACTGGCAGTTGAAGTGGACCAACCCCGGCAGCAACACTGGGCCCGTCGAGGCGGGCTACGTGTTCATGGGCGTCCCCTACGAGCCGACCGTCAACTACGTCGCTCCGGCCGAACACCAAGCGGTGGACCCGTCCATCCCCGTCTTCTCGGTTGACGGCCAAGTGACGGTGACCAGGCGCCGCCAGTACCGCCGATTCTCGCTCGTGTTCGACTTTGTGCCCGAAGCGGATTTCGATGCGATGCGGGCGCTCTTTCAGGCGGTGGGCACTCACACGCCCTTCTTCGTGAGTTTGGACAGCAACCGAGCCTGGAGCACGACGCTCGTGCGGTTCATGACCGACCTGGGGTCGCTGGAGGAAGTGGCCTACGGGCGCTGGACCGTGATGATGCAACTGGAGGAGGTCCGGTAGCGATGGCAGGCACCTTCGCCGAGTGGCTCAGACGACCAGACCGCACCTGTGTGGTATTGGCCGAGTTCGACCCCACGCTGGAAGTGTCGGGATGGACGGCAGTCGGCGTCAGCGCGCCCCACACGTACTGCGCGTCCCTGGCGCGCGTGTGTCAACAGTCGCTATTGCCCGGCGGGCTCACGCGCCGGTGCGTCGGTGTGAAGCAGAACGCGACGTCGCTGACGGAACAGGAGGACGTCGACGAGGTCGACGCCAACCCCGGCAGCTGGTACTGGGACGAGGAAGCCGAGACGTTGTACGTCCACACTACGACCGGCAGCGACCCAGATCTCTTCACGGTGATGCAGGCCGTCGTGCGGTTCTACATCGCCACGCACCCTGTTGTGCTCAATCGGATCGATGACGACCCGGACACCGGCATCTACTACCAGCCTTGGCTGGATGGCGTCCTGCCGACGATCGTCACCGAAGTCGAGGATATGTTCTTCGGCCAGAAGTTGCTGGCGACGACCGGGAACGTGCAATTGCTCAATGCGACGGGCATCTTTGACACCCTCGTGGCGCCAGACGGGCTCTATCACTGGAAGAACAAGAGCGTCCGGTTCTACGTGGGGGGCAGCTACAACGGCCTCTCGCTGCCGAGGTCGGAATACGTGGCGGTCACGACGATGCAGGTCGAGGACGTGTCGGCCGACGAACAACATGCCGTATTCGAACTCAAGCCGCGTGCACGTCGGCTGACCATCGATGTCCCGAGAACGCCCTATTTCGAGGGGGAGTACCTCAACCTCGGGGACGGCGTCCGTGGCACCCGCAAGTGGATCGGGTACGGGCGGGCGATCATGCGCCCGGACCTGACCGACACGACGGAAGACTACGGGCAGTGGACCGTCGCGGATGCGAATTACCAAACCCTGTTCGCGGTGCATCAGGTGTGGGCCGAATCGCGCGCCACCGGTGCGCGGACGCTGCTCACCCTCACCACGCACTACACGGTGAATCTGACGGACTGCACCATCACCGTCGTCCATGCCGACTACGCCTGGCAGACGCACGCCTTGGTCGTGGACGTGACGGGCAAGCCGGACGGCGCCGGCAGCTACCTCAAGACGTTTGGCGCGATCGTCGTCGACCTGCTGACCAATGTCGCTGGCGTGGATATCTCCGACGTGGACACCGCCGCGTTCGCCACGTGCGACGCCGAAGCGCCGGAAGAACTGGCCGTCTGGTTGAAGTCGCCGCGGCAGTTGTCGAGCCTGCTCGCGACCTCAGAAGATGGGTTGCCGTGCCTCGAGCGGTCGGTGATGGGCACGGTTCAAGAAACGGTCGCAGGGAAGTTCACCGGGTGGATCTGGAGCCCGGGGTATGACGCGGCGACAGTGACCACGCTGAGCAAGAGTGATTTTGTGCGATTCCGACCTCAGCCGAGGCTGGAGACCGTCGTGGACACCGTGCGAGTGGCCTACAACCGAGATCTGGCGTCAGGCGCGTGGGCGCTCGAGGAAGAGGCGTCGCCCAAAGTGGCCTACGTGAACGACACGGATTACGCGCTGGAGATCTTCACGTTCCTGCGCAACAGCGCGGACGCGCAGACGCTCGCGCAACGGTACGAACTCATTGCCGGCGCCGTGCCTGTTGAGGTCGATTTCGAGCTGCGGGTGCCGCTGTTGCTCCAACACCGCGTGGGCGACAAGGTGCTCGTCACGTTCGATCGGGCGCCTGCGGCAGCCGGCGAATACATTGAACGACCGTTTGAACTGGTCAGGCTCGGCAAGTCGTTCGCGCCCACCGTGGCCATTGTGGGGCGTTTGGGAGATCTCCGTGGCATCGGCGCAAAGATTGCCCATGTGACCGACGACTCAGCGCCGGACTGGGCGTCCACGCCAGACGCTGAACGCGTCGGCCGCGGGTATGTGGCTGACGACAACGGTCGCGTCGTGTCGCTGGATCCGACAACCGAGAACATTCGACTCATTTGGTGATCTATGAGCTACACAGCCCCGACATGGTCCGTTGGTCAGGCCGTCACGAAGACGAAGCTGGACCAGATGTCCACGCAGTACAGCCAGGTGTTTGCTGACGCCCCGTCAACAATCACCAACCTGGGCGCGTCGGCCAACCTATTCATCGGCAACCTGACGACCGCAGCGCTGGTGGCGGCGCAGACGAAGCTGCACGTGTTCAGCACCGAGGACGGACTCCCCGCGACCAGTGGTGAGGTGCCGACCGCGATCCAGCGATGGCACGTCGACGCGTCCGTGAACGTGGTGGACTTGGGCATCACGTCCGCCGGCCTCGCGTGGATTCAGGTCAACAACCGTACGGCACTCGGCACGCTCGGCAAGCTGAGTTTTCATCCGCGTGCCGCGTCGACCACCAACAGTCCAGCGCGGGTGACGGTGGGCAGTGATACGGACATCGCGTTCTTTGGCGTTGTGCGGGGGGCAGTGACGACGGACGCCACGGCCACAGTGGCCGCCTCAGCGACCTGGAACAGCAGCGGCACAACGCACCGGGGCGTGGACTGGGTGTTCACGGAAACCGCCACCGCTGCGACATCCACCTACCTGCGCATTCTTGGCGGTGTGGCTGGCACCACAGAAGTGTTTGCCGTCAAGACTGGCGGGTCGCTGGCGTGGGGTGGCGGCTCTGCCATCTCAAGCAGCAGCAACGTGCCTCTGCTGAATGCCGCCAACGTGTTCACAGCCCTCGGCACGCACTCATGGTCGGCGGCGAACAGCGCGAGTCAAATCATCAAACTGGAAAACACGACCAGCGGCACTGGCGCGGCGGCCTATTTTCAACTGACGGCAGGGACGACCAACGGCTACTTTCTGGCCTACTCGCAGGGCTATACCACGTCCGGTTTGGATATCGCCGCCAGCGTGCACTTCTTCGCGCAGGGTGCCGGTGGGTTCACGTTGTCCGCGCAGCACGCCAGCGGCATCATCCGCTTCGCGACTGGCGCAGGGCCGACGTTGCGCGGCTACATCTCCGAAGCTGGAGGGTTTGTGTGGGGCGCGCCCACCGGCGGGGATAGAGGTTCAGGCACCATCAACGCCGTAGCGGTCTACGACGACAACGTCCTGCTCACGGACTGGGTGTTCGACCTCTACTACGAAGGCACGACCGTTCATCAAGTGCCGGCCCACGGGCGCCTTTTCTCGCTGGCTGACACCCGAACAGCCACACGTGACGACCGGCGGCTGCCGTGGATGCCAGCCCGTCAGTCGTTCGAGGAAGAACGCAATCTCGGCTCGATGGTCACCCGACTCTGGTTCGGCCAGGAGCAGCAGCAGATCTACATCCAGGAGCTCGAAACACGTCTCGCGAAGATCGAGCGGCGCGCCGGCCCGTCGTTGTGGGCGCGGCTCGTGGGAGGCCTCGCATGAAGTATCAGGTTCCGGCAGACATCATGGCCGCGCTCAGCGTGGCAGTCCCAAGACCCGGCGGGGTCAACGACGCAGACTATCTTGTCAGTCAGTCGGCGTGGATTGATTCCACCCTCCGTAACGCGCTGCGCCGAGAACTGCAGGTGCTTGACGAGGCCGAGACGATGGATGTGCTGGATCGACTGGCGGCACTTCCGAAGGCCGTCCGAGACGACGTCGAAGCGAAGATCGGCCGGGCACTGCCCACAGGAAAGAAGAGCCGTGGCGACACATCGGTCAGCGTTTCCGAGTAAGCGCGCCTGGCGAATGCATTTGAGGAGAGAGAAGACCATGAAGATTCTGGTGTTTGACGGCGGTCAGCAGCGCGATCGTGACCGATACAAGTGGCTCTATATCGGCTTCAACCTGGGCGCCGGTGCGGCCATCGAGCAGGGCGACAAGGGTCCAGCCGTGGCGAAGGTCAACGCGAACATCCTCGACGCGCTGGACGCGTTGAGTGATCCGCTGGAGGACGTCGCCAGGCCCATCGACGCATGGCCCGACTTCAGCCTCGAGTTCCACGGTTTTGTGGCACGGACCCTCCACGACGGCCCGCAGACCCTGACGCTGAAGGACAGCGAACTGAATCGGCTCAAGGCGTCCGTGAACGCAGCGGCGTTGCGCATGACGCCAGTCATTCAGCGCCGCTTCTTCTTGGACCTGTTCGAGTTCCTCGAGGGAGCGAAGTGCCAGGAGACCAGCAGCGTGCCGTAGCACCGACCTGCCCGGTCTCGTAGGCCGCAAGCCGAATCCATCGCCGTGGCTGGCGATGGAGCCTCACTCGCAAGGTGAGGACCCGAGACCAACAGCAGCCCGCAGACACAGGCCAGTCTGCATCGCTCCGGGGGGAGTGGTGCGGCTGGCCTGTTGTCTTTGTGGGGAGAGAGGAACGACGGAGGAGCGAGTGCGATGAGTGAGTTTCAGGCCCTTGAACGACTGATCACCCAGAGGTTCGACGGGATGGACGCCCGCGTCGATCGGCTGACCATCCAGGTCACTGAGACCAACGGCCGCCTCCGAGGCGCGGAGCGCGACATCGCCAACATCCAGCCGAGGCTCGGTACGGTTGAGCGGGAGATGGGCGAGGTCCGCGAGCGCGTCGACGACATTCGCGATGCGGTCAGAGATGACCCGCATCGGGCCGGCGGCCAGGATTTCGGGGAGAACCGAATCATCCGCTGGTATCACGCGGCGATTTTCGCGGCCGGTTTCGGCCTCGCGCTGGCGGTCCTGAAGTTGATCGGGAAACTGTGATGCACCTGCGACTCATCCGCGAGCCGTCGCAGGACTTCGGCACCTTCGGCGTGCTCTTCGTCGACGGGCACTTCCAATGCTTCACGCTCGAGGACGTCGTCCGCGAGTTGGCCGGGCAACCAGTCAGCGCGTGGAAGGTGCCAGGCAACACCGCTATTCCGGCGGGCCGGTACCGCATCGTGCGTACGCGATCGCCTCGATTCGCAAAGGTGCTGCCGCTCCTCGAGGGCGTGCCCGGCTTCGAAGGCATCCGTATCCACGTCGGAAACCGCAGCGCAGACACGGAAGGCTGCATCCTGCCCGGCCGCGTGCGCGGGACAGGGATGGTGATGGAGTCGCGCCTCGCCTTTGACGCCCTTGACCAGAAGATCCGCCACGCCGCCGGCGAGGTCTGGATCGAGATCGAGAACCCGCAATGACACACGAAGAGCTGCGCCGCCGGCAGATCGAACGGTACGCCACCGACTTCGAGTTGGTGGTCATCGACCGCCGCGAGCGAGTCGGGCCCGGGCGATTGGTCCAGGCCCACACAGGTGGAGATATCCGCGAGGTCGTCGCCGCCGCCAGCGCCGGCGACTGCCTCGAAGCACGCGCAGAAACCGACATCCGAAGAGTCCGAGACGAAAAGGAGCACACCCCATGGAAGGCCACACGCTACTGACCGCCGAATACCTCGGCTCGATCGCCGGCATCGTCACGCTGGCGATTCTTCTCACGAACCTGACGAAGCGGTACCTCGGCAATGCGCCGACGCTTTCAAAGACTCCCGTCTTTGCCTTCGTCGCCCTGTGGACAGCCGGCCTGACGTGGGTCGCCGTCAACGTCGTTCACTCCCTCGACGGCGATACGGCCTCGCTCATCGTGCAGGCGCTGCTGTTCGCCCTGGCCTCGTCCGGCTTGGTCGAGGTCAAGCGGGCAGGGCTCAAGCCCATGGAGGAAAGCAAGACGGCGCAGCGCGCGGCGCTCGACGCGGAAATCAACCGGAACCTGTATCTTCTGCCGCTGCTGCTGGCTGGTGCCTTGACCGTATCGGCCTGCGCAGGCCTCCGCATCGGCACGCCGGCGCCGCCTTCCGGGCCCGGTCAGACCGTGTCCGTCACGCCAGAGGAGATCAACCGCGCAGCCATCCAGTTGGCGAATGCCGGCACGGAGATCCTCGGCATCGTCGACCAGGCGCTGACGCTGGCGCACGAGGTGATTCCACCGTCACAGCTGCGCCTCGACATCAATCAGGCTGTGGGTGACTTCGCGCGCGTCGCCAAGTCATCGGCACAGACAGCCAAGGCCGTTCTCACCGCGGAATCGCTGACGGCCCTGGCGCGTGAACTGGCGGCCGGCGTCGACAAGGTGCTGGCCGCGCTCGAGCGGAGCACCCACGAAGGCCTCGCGAAGTTCGCCGGACAGATCCGGATGCTCGCCGCGCCCATTCGTGCGGCCCTGACGGGAGGTGTCAAGTGAAGAACCTCCTCAAGAACCTGCTCGACCAGGCACTGGTCGCCGCGAAGGTCCTGATTGATCTGGACCGTGACGGGGACATCGAAGTCTCCGAAATCTTCACAGCGGTGTCGCGCGTCCTGCCGGTGCTC
>CBINOO010000094.1:0-15291 GCA_966252305.1 uncultured Acidimicrobiia bacterium | reverse complement strand
GCCGGATGCGGCCGACTCGGATTGAGGCGCCTCTGAGGAAGGAAACGTGCACCGCAGGCGCCCAGAGCCAAGCGTGGGGATGGGGGCCCCCACGCGCACTGACCGCAGGACAGATCGCCGCAGGTGCAGGTTTCGCGCCTCGAGCCGCGGAGGCAGCAGCCGGCGGCACGGCGGGCGGGACGAAGTGCCGAGGGGCCGGAGTGCCGGGGTGCCGAAGTTTCGAAGTGCCGGAGTGCCGGGGTGCCGAAGTGCCGAAGGGCTCAGCCGGCCTTCTTGATCCGATACGTCGAGATCTTGCGCGAGAGGGTGTTGCGGTGCAGGCCGGTGATCTTTGCGGCCTTGCAGACGTTGTAGTTCGTCTTGGCCAGCGCGCGAGTGATGAAGAGGCGCTCGAACTCGCGCTGCGCGTCCTCGAAGAGGATGCCGCGGTCGAGCAGGTGCTGCACGAGCGTGTCGAGGTCGTCCTTGATCACGCCGTCTCCAGGTCGCGCCCGGTGAGCCGCTTGAACGCATCCATGTACTTCTGACGGGTCTTCGCGACCACGTCAGGCGGCAACGACGGGACCGGTGGCTGCTTGTTCCAGCCAATCTCCTCGAGCCAGTTACGCACGAACTGTTTGTCGAAACTCGGCTGCGCGCCGCCGGGCGCGTACTGATCCGCCGGCCAGAAGCGTGAGGAGTCAGGCGTCAGGATCTCGTCGATGAGGAGGAGGTCATGCGCCTCCGCCTTCGCCCCTTCGGGGCTTCGGCGCAATAAACCAAACTCGAACTTGGTGTCGGCGAGGATGATGCCGCAGGACTCCGCGTGTTCGACACCGCGCTGATAGATGGCGAGGGTCAACTGCTTGAGGCGGGCCAGGACATCGGCGCCCACGACCGCCGCGGCCTCGGCCTCGCTGATGTTTTCGTCGTGGCCCGACTCGGCCTTGGTCGCCGGCGTGAACAGAATCTCCGGCAGGCGGTCGGATTCGCGCAGGCCCGCAGGCAGTGTCACGCCACACACGGCGCCCGTCGCCCGGTAGTCCTTCCAGCCTGAACCCGAGATGTACCCGCGGGCGACGCACTCCACCGGCAGCGGCGTGGTCTTTTTGACCCACATCGTGCGGCCGCGCAGGATCTCGCGATGTGCGCGCGCCTCGGCAGGAAAGTCGTCGACGTTGGTCGAGATGAGGTGATGCGGCGTGATGTCCGAGATCTTGTCGAACCAGAATGCCGACAACTGCGTGAGCACCTTGCCCTTGTCGGGGATACCGGATCCCAGGACGTAGTCGAACGCGGAGATGCGATCGGTGGCCACGATCAGGAGCGTGTCGCCGAGATCGTAGACGTCGCGGACCTTGCCGCGCCGCTGCAGCGTGAGACCAGGCAGATTGGTTTCAAGGACGAGCGAAGACATCGTGCAAAAAAGAGAGACAAGGCTAACAGAAAAAATGCGCTCGGAAACGAGTTTCCGGTCGTCAGTGCGGGAAACTCGCCTCCGAGCTCACTTCCGCAGCACGATCTCGCCGCGGGTGTTGCGGATCGTCACGCGCGTCTTGCCGCCCCCGAACGTGTGCACGAGTTTTGCGTCACCGTCCGCGGTCTCGGGGGTCAGGCCAAGATCGGCTGCCTGTATCGCGCTGTCGATCGCCCGCGCGGCGAGGGCACATGCCGCGGTGGGCCGCGCGACGAGGCGCGCGGTCTGATCGGTCGTGATGACGGTAATCGGCGCAGCGCCGGCGGTCGCCACTTCCACGTCTGCGCGGCGCATGTCGACCTTGACCTCCCGCGCGGGATCCTCGATGCGCACGCTGCCGTCCGCGCCACGCACGATCGTCGTGCCGTCGTGGGCAGACACTGAAAACTCCGCGCGTGTGGAATCCACTTCAAGCGCGCCCTTCGAGTCGCCCACGGTGCACTCGCCGTCGCGCACATCCAGGGTCAGCCCGTCACGAATGCCGGTCAGCTTGCTGCGCAATCGCGACAGCCGCATCTTGACTGACCCGGCGCCGGTGATGGTGACATTGCCATCCTGATGCGCGCCCGTCACCGCGCCCTCGATGTTCTCGAGGGCGACCGTGCCGCGCGCCGCTTCGAGGTGCACGGCCGCGACGCCGCTCACCGTGACGCCGGTCGCACTTTCAATCCGCACCGCCAGGCGGGCCGGCACTTTGATGACAGCCTGTGTCTGCTGGCTGGCTTCTTCCGGATAGTCGACTCGGAGCACCAGGGCATCGCCCAGGTCATCCTGCTCGAAGATGGTGCGTTCGGCATATGTCTTCGCGGTCGCATCGTCTGGACCGTTGGAGGATGCCGTCAATTCGTAGGAGATGTCCTGGCGATTTTCGCCGATGACCTGAACCGAACGTGTCAGTCGAAGTACCCGCAACTCCCGGAGGGCAGGCGGCGCGGCAATGGTGCCGGTATGGGTGACCTCGGCGCGCCCAGGGTTGCCGCGCATTTCGCGGCGGGCCTCGTCAAAGATGCGGCCGAACGAGAAACCGGAGTCGCCAGTGGCCGGAGGCGCCGTGAACTGATACACGATGGCGCCGACCACCAGAAAGCCCGCGATGATGAGAAGCTCCCGTTTGCCCATACCGTGATTAGAATACCGGGACCTGTCCGCGCGGCGACCGCGCCGCATGTCCCGTCATGTCGAACATTTCGTCAACCCGACGTTTTCCGTGGTCCAGCCTGGCCATTGCCGGTCTGACGATCCTGCTCCTCTGGTGGTTCATTCGGGATCTCGATCCGGAGGCGCTGCGCCACGCGGTCACACATGCCAATCCCTGGCTGTTGCTGCTTGGCGTGGCCACCACGCTCCAGACCTACGTGCTGCGCGCGGCCCGGTGGCAGATCCTGCTCGCGCCGCTGGGGACAGTCCCGTTTGGGCCCGCGTTTCGCACGACGGTGATTGGTTTCACGGCCACGTTTCTCATTCCCGGGCGCGTCGGGGAAGTCCTGCGTCCCTACCTGCTCGCGAAGGAGCAGCAGCTGAGTGCGTCCGCGGCATTTGCCACCATCATCGTCGAGCGCGTGCTCGACCTGCTGGCCGTGTTGATGCTGTTTGCCGCCGCGCTGCCGTTCCTGCCGTTTGCCGTGGGCCGTGACGTCGAGATCGCTGGCCTGCTCGCCGGCGCCGCCGCCCTCGTCGGGCTCGGCATCCTGACCGCATGCGCCGGCCATCCCGAGCGACTGGGCAGCCTGGTCGACCGTCTCACTGGGTGGCTGCCGGGGCGACTGCCGCTGGCGATCGGCAACTTTGCGCGAAAGTTCGCCGAAGGTCTGGGCGTGCTGCGTGATGTCGGCGCGCTGGTCCGCACGCTGATTTGGTCGCTCGCGTTGTGGGCTTCGATCTGCCTCGGGATCTGGTTGGTCACGCGCGCCTTCGGGCTGACGATGCCGTTTCTGGGGTCGTTCCTGGTGGTCATGTATCTGGTGATTGGTGTGGCCGCGCCCACGCCCGGAGGTGCGGGCGGCTTCCACGTGATGTACAAGTTGGCGGTGACGGAACATTTCCAGGCGTCACCCGAGGCCGCCGTGGCCGCGGGGACGATTCTGCACCTGGTGTCGTTCGTCCCGGTGGCGATCCTCGGCTTCTGGTTCATGCGGAAAGCGGGGCTCACGCTGGGCGGGCTGAAGAAGATGAATACGGAAGGGACGGGGCAACCGTGAAGTGTCCGTATTGCGCCCAGATGGGCGACAAGGTCGTCGACTCTCGCGAGAGCAAGGAAGGCGACGTCATCCGGCGTCGTCGCGAATGCCTCGGGTGCGGCCGGCGTTTCACCAGCTACGAGCGCATCGACGAAATTCCGTACATGGTCGTGAAGAAGGACGGCCGGCGTGAACGGTTCGAACGACAGAAGCTGCTGGCGGGCCTGCTCAAGGCCGTCGAAAAGCGGCCGGTCCGCGTCTCGGCTCTCGATACGATTGCCGACGATGTGGAAGCGGCGCTGCAGGAGAAACCTGAACGCGAAATGACCACCGACGAAATCGGCGCGCACGTGATGAAGGCGCTCAAGCAACTCGACAAGGTGGCCTACGTGCGCTTTGCGTCCGTCTACCGCAATTTCCGGGACCTCGACGAGTTCCGGCACGAACTCAACGAGTTGTTTCGCGGATGAGTGGCTGGCCCGCCGGCGTGAGGACGCTGCTGCCGGTCGTGGTGTGGTGTGCGGCGTCGGTGGCGACGGTGCTCGCCGCGCAGGGGGCCGTGCGCATCACGCCGGTGCTGGCCGACGATCAGGTCTTTGCCACTTTTGCCGTCCCGACGGTGTTTTCACCGGACGTCCACGAAGCCGTGCAGAGCGGGATTGTCGTGACGCTGACGTACTCGGTGGAACTGCGCCGCAGTTCGACGTTGTGGTTTGACAGGACGGTGGGCGGGGCCGAGGTGGCGTCAACCGTGCGCTTCGATCCGCTGACGGGCGCCTATCAGGTCTCCAAGCTCCGCGCCGGCACGGTGCACTGGTCGCAGCAGACCCAGAAGGAAGACGAGATGCGCCAGTGGGCGACCGAGTTCGAGCGTGTGCCGCTTGAATCGACGGCCGCCATGGCCGAACGCGGCGACTACTACATCCGCGTGCGCGCGCGCGACGGATTGCCGCGCGGCTTTTCGTTGTGGCCCTTTGGTCGCGACTCGATCACCGTGCGGGTCGAAGTGCCGGCAGGCCGCTGATGTTGCTCGACACGCCCGCGCCGACCGATCCGCCGCCCCCGCCGCGTCGCCGCACCCTCGACAATCCGCGATCGTTGCTGGCCATCGCCGTGTTGCTGGTGGCCATCCTGTTTGCGATCTTCTGGGTGCCGGGCCGGCTGGCCCGGATGGAACAGGAACTGGTCAGCGAGGTCGTGTTCTACGCGCTGGCGGTGGTCTGCCTGTTCATGCTGCTGGCCCTGGTCTTCGTGCTGGGCCGCAACTTCATCAAGCTGTTCGTGGAGCGCAAGCAGGGCACCCCGTTCGCGCACTTCCGCACGAAGCTGGTGCTCGCGATGATTGGCCTGACCATCGTCCCGACGTCACTGGTCCTGGTGACGGGCAACGAGTTCCTGCGCACCAGCGCGGACCGCTGGTTCAGCGTCCCCGTTGATCAGGCGCTCAACTCGGCGGCCACCATTGCCAGCATCTACTACCGTGAGCGGCGCGAATCGGCCTCCGTGCGCGCGGCACACCTGGCCGATGTGGTGCCGCCCGACAGGGTGGACGCCGGCGACGTGCCCGCGGTGCTGACGCTCGTCCGCGGCGAACTGGCCACGATGCGTGACGGCATCGTCGAGGTCTATCAGGCGGAACCGACGCCCACCGGGGAACGGGATGTGGTGTTCCTGCTGGCACAGCAGGTCGGCGCGCCGCCTCCCGACGTGGTGCGCGCCTCGGCGGATCGGCTCGCCGCGCGCGTGGCTGCCACGGGCACCGAACAGACCACCGACGATGAGCTTCCGGGTGGGGGCGTGCTCGTGCGGGCAGGGGCGCCGGTCCGCGATGCCGCCGGCGTCGTGGTGGGTGTCGTGGTGACATCGCTGGTCGTCCCTGCGGAAATGACGGTGGATGCCCGTCGTGCCACGGCCGCCTATTCGCAGTGGCGGCAGATGCGCCTGCAGAGCGGTCTGCTGCAGGGCCTTTCAATCGGCGTGTTCCTGTTGATCACGCTGCTCATCCTGCTGTCGGCCACGTGGCTGGGGTTCTACATCGCCAAACGCATCACCCGGCCGGTGCAGATGCTGGCCGAAGGCGCGCGCGCGATCGGTGAAGGGCAACTCGACCTCCGCCTGCAGGCCGAGACCGGTGATGAGCTGGGCGCGCTGGTCGAGTCCTTCAACACGATGGCGGCCGAACTGGGCACCAGTCGCGAACGGCTCGACGCGCGCCGGCGTTACATCGAGACCGTCCTTGAGCGCGTGGCCACCGGCGTCGTGTCGCTTGACGCTGCCGGCCGTGTCTCCACGATCAACGGCGCGGCGATGCGGTTGCTGGCACTGGATGGTTCCGCCGTGGGACGCCTCGCCACGGACGTGTTCTCCCGTGAAGACCTGCGCGCGCTGCTGCCGCTGACCACGGGGGCGGTGACCGCGATTGACGAGCTCACGCTGAGTCGGCCCGATGGGGAAGTGCATCTGGCGGCTGCGGCGACCACCCTGGCGTCGGCGACCGGAGCACCGGAAGGCGCGGTCCTCGTATTCGACGACGTGACGCCGCTGATCCGGACACAACGCGTGGCCGCATGGCGTGACGTGGCGCGCCGGCTGGCGCACGAAATCAAGAATCCGCTGACGCCCATCCGGCTGTCGGCCGAGCGCCTGCGCCGGAACTTCGCGCAGGCGCCGCCCAATGCCAGGGCGCTGGTCGACGAATGCACAGGCGCGATCATCACGGAGGTGGATTCCCTCAAGGGGCTGGTGGATGAATTCGCCCAGTTCGCCCGGCTGCGTGGACCGCGGATGGCGGTGGCCGATCTCAACGCCATCGTCGCCGAAACACTCGCGTTGTACCGTGGCATGCTCCAGCCGGGCGCCCTGCAGATCACGTCGGAACTGGGCGATGGGTTGCCGCTGGTGCGGGTGGACGTCGAGCAGATTCGACAGGTCATCATCAACCTCGTCGACAACGCGATGGAGGCGCTGGGTGGGCCCTCCGCTGGCCCGCGGCCTGATGGAGAGCCCCCGACAATCCGGCTCGTCACGTTGTGCGATACCGCGGCCGAGACGACCAGCCTGCAGGTGATCGACAATGGTCCAGGTGTGCCGGCGGCAGACCGGGACAAATTGTTCATGCCGTATTACTCAACCAAAGGCCGGGGCAGCGGGCTGGGGCTCGCCATCGTCTCGCGCATCATCTCCGAGCATGGCGGGCAGATTGAGGTCGCCGATGCGGTGCCGGGCGGCACCGTGGTGACCGTGACGCTGCCGGCGGAGTAACTGTCGTCCATGTCCGTCATTCTCATCGTCGACGACGAAGCCGGAGTGCGGTCCTCGCTGGGCGGCGTGCTGCGCGACGAAGGGTACGTCGTGGATGCGGTGGAGTCCGGGGAAGCCGCGCTGGCGCAGGTGGGGCGCCGGAACTACGACGTGTTGCTGCTGGACATCTGGCTGCCCGGCATCGACGGCCTTGAGACCCTGGAGCAGCTGCGCCGCCGGGGCATCGAGTCGGAAGTGATCATGATCTCCGGTCACGGCAGCATCGAACATGCGGTGCGCGCGACCAAGTTGGGGGCGTTTGATTTCATCGAAAAGCCGCTGTCGCTCGACAAGACCGTCCTGTCGGTGCGCAATGCCCTCCGCCAGCGGCAACTCGAGGTTGAAAATCGCGCGTTGCGCGCGCGGGTCGACCGGCGGTTCGAGATCATCGGCGACAGCGCGCCGATCGCGCGCCTGCGTGAGCAGATTGCGATGGCGGCGCCCAGCAACGGCCGGGTGTTGATCTCGGGGGAGAACGGCACAGGCAAGGAACTGGTCGCGCGGCAGATTCATGCGCTCAGTCAGCGTCGCGGTGGCCCGTTCATCGAGGTCAACTGCGCGGCCATTCCCGAGGAGTTGATCGAGTCAGAGCTGTTTGGCCACATGCGAGGCGCGTTCACGGGCGCGGTGGCAGATCGGCGGGGCAAGTTCGAGCTGGCGCACGGCGGCACGTTGTTCCTGGACGAAATCGGGGACATGAGCCTCAAGACGCAGGCAAAGGTGCTGCGGGCGCTGCAGGAGCAGGTCATCGAACCGGTGGGTGGTCATCAGAGCGTGCGCGTCGATGTGCGTGTGCTCGCGGCAACCAACAAGGACCTGATCGAGGAGATTCGGGCCGGCCGCTTCCGCGAGGATCTCTTCTTTCGCTTGAATGTGATCCCCATTCACGTGCCTGCCCTGCGTGAACGCGGACACGACATTGTCGTGCTGGCGCGTCATTTTCTCGATGAGATGGCGCGGGAGCACGGGCGGCGTCCCCGCCATCTGACGCCTGAGGCCGAGGCCGGCCTGCGCGCCTTCCGATGGCCGGGCAACGTGCGTGAACTCCGCAATGTGATGGAGCGGGTCATGATCATGGCGCCCAGTGAGGCCATTTCGATTGGCGACCTGACGTTCCTCGGCGTCAGCGCGCCGGCAGTGCTGCGCGACGGCCAGCCGGCGGCGCCGGCGGAGGTGCAGCCGTTGTATGCCGCGCGTGACGAGTGGGAGCGGGAGTACATCCGCCGTGTGCTGGCGTTGCACGATGGCAACATCTCACGCACCGCCGAGGTGCTTGGCGTCGAGCGGTCCAATCTCTACCGCAAGATGCGCACGCTCGGCATGGGATAGCCCGCCTCCGCCACGGCTTCGGCGCGTCAAGCCGCCTCCGCCACGGCTTCGGCGCGGCAAGCCGCTACTTGTCCAGCGCTTTTTCCAGGACCTGCGCGTCGGTGAAGCCGTCCAGTTGCAGGAACCATGCGGCCGATTGTGTGAGCGCTGCCGAGGGAACCAGTCCCACGATTTCGCTTTCAAGCACCTGGACGCCATAACGTTCGGCTTCGCGCTTGACCGTTTCGAAGACCCGGAAGATGGGCGTCTTTTCGAAGTTGGTCAGATTCATCGAGACCTGCACGATGCCGCGGTCTTCAAGGGCCAGGCCCATCGCCTTGACGAAACGGAAGCCGCCCGAACTATGTCGCACCGCTGTGGCGATCTTCTTCGCGACGTCCAGACGGTTGGTGGCGAGGTTGATGTTGTAGGCGATCAGCGGCATCCGCGCGCCGATCACCGAGGCGCCGGCCGAGGCGTGGGGAGTGGTGGGGCCGAAGTCAGGTGTCCATTCGGGCCTGGCCAGCTTTGCGGCCAAGCCTTCGAACTCGCCCCGCCGAATGTCTTCGAGATTCCGTCGCGTGGGGGCACTCGCCGCTTCTTCGTAGAGGAAGACCGGCAGGTCATGGGCGGCAGACACGGCGGCGGCCACGTCTTTGGCCATGGCCACGCAGTCGGCCATGGTCGCGCCTTCGATGGGGACGAACGGGACGACGTCAACGGCGCCGAGGCGTGGATGTTCCCCCCGGTGTGTCCGGAGGTCGATGCGCGCGAGCGCGACGTCGAAGAGGGCAAGCGTGGCGGCGCGGACGGCCGCCGGCTCCCCGGCGTAGCTGAAGACCGTGCGATGGTGCACCGCGTCGGGCTTCACATCGAGCAGTTTGGCGCCGGCGCCGCGAATCGCATCGGCGATGGCGTCGAGCACGTCGGTTCGTTGTCCTTCACTGACATTGGGGATGCACTCGATCACAGCCATGGCGAACTATTGAAGCACAAACTTTCTGCTTGTACTGGATCGCGCATCTCGCTATACTCCGCGCCGTACCTCAATGACTGAGCCCACTCGCCACGCGAACGCCTCCGATCCCCGCCGTCCGGCGGCGTCGGGAGACGAACGTGTTGATACGCTGCTCAACGAGGGACTCGATCACTACTTTGCCGGACGATTCGAGCACGCCATCCACCTGTGGACGCGCGTGTTGTTCCTCGATCGGCACCACTCCAGTGCGAAGGCGTACATCGAACGGGCGCGCGGCGCACTGGCCGAGCGACAGCGCCGGGCGGAGGAATCCCTGCAGGCCGTGGCCCGACTGCTCGACGAGTCCCGCGCGCACGACGCCCGGACGATGCTGGCGGCGGTCGTCTCGGCGATTGGCGACGATGAGCGGACGGCGACGTTGCGCTCGCGCCTCGAGCGCCTTGAGCGCGTGTCGGGCGGCGCGCCACGGATTCACGCGGCTGACATCCGGCAGCCGTCGCTGACCGAACGCCTGACGTCCTGGGCCAATCGGCGGGTGACCGCGACACAGGTGGGCCTGGTCTCGGCGCTGCTGCTGGTCACGATCGCGATCACCAGCCCTGGCGTGCGCGCCAGACTCGGCTGGGGAGCGCCGTCAGGTGTGCAGACGCCAACATCCGCGCCGCTGCCGGTGCCGGTCCTGTCGTCGGGGGAAGTGGCGCTGGCGCGTGCGCAGTCGCTGTTTGCACGCGGGCGTCTGGCCGACGCGCTGGTCGTGCTTGATCGGGTGGGCGCTGAACAGATCGAGCGCACTGAGGCCGATAGGTTACGGGTGGAGATTCAGCGGGTGTTGTTGGCCACGGCCGACGATCAGGCTCGCCAGGGGGCGCGATGAGGTGTACGAAGTGCCACTATCTCAGCTTTGAGCCGGAGCCGCGGTGCCGCAACTGCGGACACGATCTCTCGATCGATGAATTGACACTGCCGCTGGATGTGATGGCAGAGGATGAGTCGCCAGCCACGCGTGACATTCTCGGCGACCTGGACCTGCACATGGACGCCGCCTCCGCCTCTGCGGCATCAGCGGCGCCCGTGCGGCGGGCGACGGCAGTCGCCACGATGACGCCGCCGGCGCTGCCAAAGCCGCCCAAGCCGGTCAGGACGGCCGTGTCGGTCACCGCGCGCATCGTGCCGGCGCCCGAGGCGCCGGTGACGACCGAACTGCCGCTGTTCATGCGGGAACTGCCGGCCGAACCGGAACCACCTGTGCCGTCTGCGGCCCCGGCATCGCGGCTGGCGCCCATCACGGCGGACTTCGATATTGCCGCACTGCCCGGCGTGCAGGCCGATGCGCCTGGAAATCCTCTGGCCCTCGGCAACGTCATCGGTAACAGCGACGCAGTCGCGCCGATTGATGGCCTGGCGTTCGACGAAGAGGACGACGAGGACATCGCGCCGCTGGTCAGTGTGCCCGCGCGCCCACGTGCGCCGCTGTCGGTGCGCCGGCATACGCCCGATCCCGCGAAGCTGCGCGCGAAGTACTCCGGCGCGGAAGCCGATCTGCTCAGCGGCGTCGACGACCTGACGCTGGATCCACTCGCGCCGACCCCGATGCACGAAGAGCCGGTCCTGTATCCGGCTGAGCCGGTCGCGCCGGTGCGCGAGCGCTCATCGCGGCCGGCCGTGGCGGACGCTGCGGCCGTGTCCGTCGTGCCGTTTGGCACACGTGTCCGGGCAGCGCTCGTGGACATCGCGCTGCTTGGGGCGATTGCCGGTGTAACCCTGGAGTTCACGCTGCGGATGGCCGCGCTCAGCTGGTCTCAGATCGGCATCCTTCCCGTCATCCCCATGCTCGGCTTCTTCGCGCTGATCGGGCTTGGCTACGAGTGGATGTTCACGGCAACCAGCGGCCAGACCGTCGGCAAGATGGTGATGGGCCTGCGTGTGGTTGACGACCGCGCGCCGATGCGGCCCACTCCGCGGCAGGCGGCCGTGCGCGCCGTGTCGATGTTGCCGGCCGGCGCCGGGTTGTTGTCAGCCGTGAGCGCCTCCGGACTCGCCGTGCAGGATCGGCTCTCGCATACGCGCGTGGTGCGTGTGTGACGAAGCTGGCGCTGGCCCTGGCGTCCGCCGGGGGCGCAGGATTTTTTCCGTTTGCCCCGGGCACGGTCGGGTCTGCCGTGGGCATTGGCGTGTATCTGCTGACGCGTCAGTGGTCACCCGCGGCGCAGATCGCCCTGCTCATTGCCATCATCATCGTCGGCATCTGGGCGGGTGATGTGGCCGCGCGCGCGCTCGGTCGCGAGGACCCGGGGCCGGTGGTCATTGATGAAGTGGCCGGCCAGCTGGTCACGTTGCTCCTGACGGGCGCCGCTTTCTGGGGCGCGGTCATCGGCTTCTTCGTGTTTCGCGTGCTGGACATCATCAAGCCGCCGCCGGCGCGCCAGCTCGAGGGGTTGCATGGCGGGCTCGGGATCATGGCCGACGATTTGATGGCCGGTGTCTACGGCTGGGTGGTCGTGACCGGTATCCTGTGGTGGTGGCCGGGCCTCTGACTCCGATTCGTACCGCCGAAATCCTCGCCGTGGGCAGCGAACTGCTCACGGCGTTCCGACTTGATACCAATTCCCTCTGGCTGACCGCGCGGCTCAACGACGTCGGCGTCGAGGTCATCGGAAAAAGTGTGGTGGCCGATCGGCCGGGCGCACTGCGGGATGCCGTGAAGCTGGCCCTGTCGCGCGCGGACATGGTGGTCACGTCGGGCGGACTCGGGCCAACCGACGATGACCTGACGCGTGACGCGATTGCGGCGGTGGCCGGCGTGACCATGCAGGAGTCCGCCGCGCTGGTGGAGACAATCGCCGCCCGATTTGCGCGTCGCCAGATGGCGATGCCCGATATCAACCGGCGTCAGGCGATGGTGCCCGAGGGCGCTGCATCCCTCGACAATCCGAACGGAACCGCGCCCGGGCTGTGGATGCCGGTGGGCGACAAGGTGATCGTTGCCCTGCCTGGCCCCCCACGGGAGCTTCAGCCCATGTGGGAGCGCGAAGTTGCCCCGCGCCTGACAGCCCGCACGGGTGGGCTGCTGTTGCGCCGCCGCGTGCTCAAGATTGCGGGACGCGGCGAGTCACACGTCGATGAGCTGGCCGCGCCCGTCTATCAGGCGTTTCGTTCATGGCAGCCGCCGATCGAGACCTCCATCCTGGCCTCGCCGGGACTCGTGGAACTGCACCTGAGCGCGCAGGGGGATGACGCCGACGCGCTTGATGCCGCGCTCGCCCGGGCCGTGGCGGCGCTTGAGTCGGCCGTGGGCACGCCCGTGTTCAGCACCGACGGCCGTGAACTGGAGATGGTGGTTGGTGAGATGCTCCGCGAGCGTGGCTTCACTGTGGCAGCCGCGGAATCGTGCACCGGGGGATTGCTGCTTGGGCGCCTCACTCAGGTGCCCGGAAGTTCGGCGTGGGTGGTCGGCGGCGTCGTGGCGTACGACAATCGCGTGAAAACCGAGACACTCGGCGTGCCCGGGAATCTGCTGGCCGAACATGGCGCGGTGAGTGAGCCGGTGGCGATCGCGATGGCCCACGGTGTGCGTTCGATGATGGGTGCGGACCTCGGCGTCGGCATCACGGGGATCGCAGGACCAACTGGTGGCTCGGAAGCCAAGCCCGTGGGCACGGTGGTAATTGCCGTGTCGGGGCCCGACGGACACGAGAGTGTCCGCACGTTCAGGCTGCCGGGCGACCGGGCGATGGTGCGTCAGCTGTCGGTGCAATCGGCCCTCGATATGCTGCGGCGGACACTGCGCGCGGACCCGAACGCCAATTAGAATCAAGAAGAGATGTCGGAGGAACGGCAAGACGCCACCCGCGCGGCGGTACTCGGCGCGGGCAGCTGGGGCACCGCCCTGGCCATTCACCTGGGCAGTCTGGGCCATCAGGTGGCCCTGTGGGGACGTGACGAGTCGCTGATGCAGGCGATGGCGGAGCGGCGGGCGAATCCGACGTATCTGCCCGACGTCACCTTTCCCGCGCCCGTCAGACCCACGGCGTCGCTGGCCGGCGCACACTTCATCATCGTGGCTGTGCCGTCGCATGGACTCCGCGCCGTGGTGCGGCAGGCGGCGCCCCATGTGGATGCCGGCGCGATCCTGGTCAGCGCCACCAAGGGGATTGAAACCGAGACCCTGACCCGGATGTCCGAAGTGCTCGCCGAAGAAACACAGCGCAGGGCGCCGGTCGTGGTGTTGTCAGGGCCGAGTTTTGCGGCGGAGGTCGCGCAGCGCCTGCCGACCGCGCTCGTGGCGGCCTCACATGACGCCGCGGCGGTCGAGGCCGTGCAGCGCGAATTCCGCGGGCCGCAGTTCCGGCTCTACGGATCACCCGACGTCGCGGGTGTGGAGGTCGGCGGCGCGCTCAAGAACATCATCGCCATCGCCTCCGGCGTGGTCGAGTCGCTGGGGCTGGGGCACAACGCGATGTCGGCGCTCATCACACGGGGCCTTGCAGAAATCGCGCGCCTCGCCATTGCGATGGGGGGCCAGCGCGAGACGTTGGCCGGGCTCAGCGGCCTTGGCGATCTGGTGCTGACGTGCACGGGGTCGCTGTCGCGTAATCGGCACGTGGGCATCGAACTGGGGCGGGGCCGTTCGCTCGAGGACGTGCTCGCGGGCATGCGGATGGTGGCTGAAGGCGTGAAGACAACCGAGGCGGCGCTGGCGCTGGGACGCCGCTTCAACGTGGAGTTGCCGATCGCCGCACAGATGGCCGAGGTGTTCGCCGGGCGCAAGAGCCCGCGCGCGGCGGCCAGTGAACTCATGCTGCGTCCCCAACGCGGCGAACACGAACAGGGCGTGCGGTAATGGCATTGTTCGATCGACTCAAAGCCGGCCTCTCCCGGACGGCGCAGCAGATACGCAACCGGTTTGCCGACGCCGACGAGGGGAGCGCGACGACCGCCTCATCACCTTCACCGGCAGGGAGGCAGGCAACGCCGCTGTCACTGACCTCAATCGAGGCGGTTGAAGACGCGCTCATCGCCGCCGATGTCGGGTTGCCGGCGACAGAACGGATCGTTGAGGCGATCGGACGCGATCGCGGCAGCCTGACCGAACGCGTCGGTCGCGAGGTGCGGCGGATTCTCGGTGAGGCGGGCAGTGCCCCGGCCATCACGACCACGCCACACGTCATCCTCGTCGTCGGCGTGAACGGCACCGGCAAGACCACGACCGTCGGCAAGCTGGCCAATCTCTACCGGCAGCAGGGGCGGTCGGTGCTGGTGTGTGCCGCGGATACCTTCCGCGCCGCTGCCGTCGAACAGCTGGCGGTCTGGACCGAGCGCGCCGGCGTCGACATCGTGCGTGCGCAGTCGGGCTCCGACCCCGCGGCAGTGACGTTTGATGCCGTGAGCGCGGCGAAGGCGCGTGGACGGGAGATCGTGATTGTTGATACGGCCGGGCGACTCCACACACGCGCGAACCTGATGGCGGAACTCGAGAAGATTCGCCGGGTGGTGTCACGTGAGGTGCCTGGGGCCCCGCATGAAGTGCTGCTCGTGCTCGATGCGACCGTCGGCCAGAACGGCCTCGTGCAGGCCCGTGAGTTTCAGCAGGCCAGTGGCGCGAACGGCATCGTCCTCACCAAACTGGATGGCACTGCCAAGGGTGGCGTGGCCGTCGCGATTGCGCACGACCTGAAGCTGCCGATCCGATTCGTTGGTGTGGGCGAGGGCATCGACGACTTCCTGCCGTTCGACGCGGACGCGTACGTCGATGCGATCTTCTCTGCCTGACCCGGCGCTCGACGCGCGCTTCATGCAGCGTGCGGTGTTCCTGGCCGAACGTGGCCGCGGGCTCACACATCCCAATCCCATCGTGGGCGCGGTCGTGGTCAACGACGCCGGCATCGTCGTCGGACAGGGCGCACATCTGAAGGCCGGCGAGGCGCACGCGGAAGTGCATGCGCTCGAGATGGCCGGCGCGCAGGCGCGCGGCGCCACGCTCTATTGCACGCTCGAACCGTGTTGCCATGTGGGCCGCACGGGGCCGTGTGTGGAACGTGTGGCAGCGGCGGGCATCCGACGAGTGGTGACGG
>CBINOO010000093.1:0-15686 GCA_966252305.1 uncultured Acidimicrobiia bacterium | reverse complement strand
TCCAGGGCAAGGCGTCGTTTGTCGACGCGAAGAACCTGTCGATTGAGCTGGCAGCGGGCGGCACGCAGGCGCTCGCATTCGAGAACTGCATCATCGCGACGGGTTCCTATCCCACGCGCATCCCCGGTCTCGACGTGAAGAGCGACCGCCTCATGGATTCCACCGGCGCGCTTGACCTGCCGGAGATCCCGAAGACGCTGCTGGTGGTCGGCGGCGGGTACATCGGCCTCGAACTCGGCTCTGTTTACGCGGCTCTCGGCACCAAGGTCACCGTTGTCGAGATGACCGACGGCCTGTTGCCGGGCGCCGATCGCGACCTCGTCACGTTCCTCGCGCGTCGGCTGGAGACGACCCTCCACAAGATCCTCCTCAAGACCCGCGTGACGGGCATGAAGGAAGCGAAGAACGGCATCACGGTCTCCATGGAGTCCCCTGATGGCGCGAAGTCAGACGAAACGTACGACCGCGTTTTGGTCTCCATCGGCCGGCGTCCCAACTCGGCGATTCCGGGCATCGACAAGGCTGGTGTGACGGTCAACGATCGCGGCTTCATCCCCGTCGACTCCGCGATGCGCACGAACATTGCCGGCATCTCGGCCATTGGGGACGTGGTGGGCGAACCGATGCTCGCGCACAAGGCCTCACACGAAGCCAAGGTCGCGGTGGAAGCGATGCTTGGTCACAAGGTCGCGTTTGAGCCGCAGGCCATTCCCGCGGTGGTCTTCACCGATCCCGAAGTGGCCTGGTGTGGTCTTACCGAAAACGACGCGAAGAAGCAGGGCCGCAAGGTCGAGATCGCGAAGTTCCCTTGGGCAGCGCTCGGACGCGCGCTTGCCATTGATCGTCCGGACGGCATGACCAAGCTGGTCATTGATCCGGAGACTGAACGCATCCTCGGTGTCGGCATCGTCGGCGTCGGCGCGGGTGAACTCATTGCCGAGGGTGTGCTCGCCGTCGAAATGGCCGCGCTGGCCAGCGACCTGAAGCTCTCGATCCACGCGCATCCGACGATGTCGGAAACGATGATGGAGGCGGCAGAAGTGTTCTTCGGCCACTCCACACACGTATATCGCCCGAAGAAGAAGTAAGCTCGACTCATGATGGAGGCGCTGAGCGCACCGGCCGATCTCTGGGCGACCGCGGGTCGCCTGGGGCTTGCCGCGCTGGCCGGCGCTGCCATCGGGTTCAACCGGGAACTCCAGCAGAAGCCGGCGGGTCTGCGCACACACGCGCTGGTTTCCCTGGCATCCGCGCTGGCGACGATCATCGGGATGTCGCTGACGGCGTCGGTCGGCGACCCATCCTCAACGGGCCGGATCATTCAGGGCGTCATTGCGGGCGTTGGCTTTATTGGCGCAGGGGTCATCATGGTGCGCGAAGACGAACGCGAAGCCTATGGCCTGACGACCGCCGCCACGATCTGGGTCGTTTCCATCCTCGGGGTAGCGGCCGGAGGCGGACAGTGGCGCACGACCCTCATCACAGTGGGACTCGCCCTGGTCATCCTGACGGCCGGACGGGTCGTCGATAACCTCATCCACAAAGTCCGCAGCTGAGCCGCTGTCGCTTTTTCAGCGCGCTGGGTGGAATAACCAGCGGCGGCACGGCCGGACCTGCCTGATCCGGCCGAACGTTGCGCGGTGCAGTTGGCACCGGCCTTGCCCTCTGTCACACCATGGTGACGACGCGGCCGACGCCACGGTGGGAGTGGCGGACGTTTGGGAGTCATTTCGAGACCGTCTCGCGGGCGATCGCGGATCTGCCGATTCGCGCGCAGGAATCCGCAGAAACGTACCTGATCAGTCCGGTTCCCGGCATCAACACCAAGATTCGCGGCGGCGTGCTCGACGTCAAGCAGCTGCACGACGTCCGTGAGGGACTCGAGTTGTGGTCGCCGGTGCTCAAGCTGACATTTCCTGTCAGCTCAGCCGCGCTGTCGCCTGTCTGGACCTTGTGGCGGGTTCGGCCGCCGGCCGTCCAGTCCCGCGAATACTCCGAACAAGCTTTCCTGACCGATCTCGTGCCGCGAGTGCCCGGGATCGTCGTGGTCCCCGTCAGCAAGACCCGGCGTCAGGCGGTGATCGATGACTGCACGGTGGAGTTGTCGATCGTCCACGTGAAAGACCGCTGCGTGCTGACCGTGGCGGTCGAGTCCGAGGCGCCTGAACGCATCACCGCGGTGGTGCGTGCGTTGGGGCTGTCGGGCGAGGCCAACGTCAACTATGTCGCCGGCCTGAAGCGCCTGATGGAGGGCGCAGCATCATGAAGACCATCCGCATCACATTCCTGACGGTCCTGGCCGCCGGCATGGCGTCCATGGCTGCGGCACAATCCACGCCTCCCGCGGAACAGCAGACGGTGGCTGAGCCGATGGGAGTGTTTCAGCGTGCGGGCATCCTGATCTTCCAGACACCCGACGAACGATTCCAGTGGTGGCTGGACGGCCGCATCAATCTGGATGCGGCGTACTACTTCAACAGCGACAACCAGTTGTCGAACGGCATGGAACTGCGGCGCGGCCGCGTGGCGATCAACATGGTGTTGTGGAAGGACTGGGCGGGCCAGTTTGACGTCGACTTCGTCGACAACGCGGTGGACGTGAAGGATGCCTGGATCGGGTACATGGGCGTCAAGAACACGGTGATTCGTGCGGGGAACTTCCGGACGCCGTTCGGGCTCGACACCCTCACCTCATCGCGCTACATCACGTTCATGGAGCGGTCACTGCTTGACAACTTCTCGCCCGATCGTCGCATCGGTCTCGGCGCACAGACGTGGGGGGCGCGGTGGCAGGCGGCTGCGGGGTTCTTTGGACCTGAGCTGGAAGACTCCGTGGACACGATCGGCCAGAGCCAGTCGAACAACATCATCGGCCGCGTGACGGCGCTGCCGTATGAAAAAGACGGCAACCTGGTGCACCTGGGCGTCGCTGCGGCGAAGTTGCAGCCGACGGCGGCGACGGAGGACGACCTGTCTGACGCCAATCGCTGGCGTGTGAGGGCGCGTCCGGAAACGCATGTGAACCGCGGACGCTTCATCAGCACGCCGCAGGTGCGCAATGTTGATCACGCCTCGCTCTACGGCGCCGAAGCTGCGGCCGTCTGGGGCCCGGTGTCCGTGCAGGCGGAATACAACCGTGAAGTGTTACGACGCACCGACAGCGCCCTGCCTGAGCCGATGTATGACGGCTGGTACGCGTACGTCAGCTGGTTCCCGACCGGCGACCGACGCCCCTATGACCATCAGGTGGGCGAGTTCACGCGCGTGGTGCCGAAACACCGGAACGGCGCGCTCGAACTCGTCGCGCGCTTCTCGGCGATGGACCTCAACGACGATGCGGCGGGTGTGCGTGGGGGGCGAACGGAGATCGTCACGATGGGCGCCAACTGGTACGCCAACGCCAACGTGCGGCTGATGGTGAACTACCTCTTCGTCACCAACGACCAGTACGCACGCGGCGATCGCGGCTACACGCCGAACGACAAGTTCAACGTGTTGCAGGCGCGCCTGGCGATGATGTTCTGACCTCGGAGGGCGTCGTGGGACAGGAGATCGAACGCAAGTTCCTTGTCGCAGGTACGGCATGGAAGGCCGGGGTCACCGGCCTTCCATTTCGTCAGGGGTACCTGTCGTCGGCGCGTGAGCGGATCGTCCGCGTGCGGACCGAAGGCGATCGCGGACGGCTGACCATCAAGGGACCGGGCGTAGCCCTGGTGCGGCCCGAGTTCGAATACGACATCCCCGTCGCGGACGCCACGTTGATGCTCGACACGTTGTGTGAACAACCGCTGATCGAGAAGGTGCGGTACCACGTGACGGTGGGGCGTCACGTCTGGGACATCGACGAGTTCCGCGGGCTGAACCAGGGGCTGGTGGTGGCAGAGATCGAGCTGGCGTCACCAGACGAGGCGTTTGAACGCCCGGCCTGGCTGGGCCGGGAAGTGACGCCGGACACACGCTACCTCAATGCCAGCCTGATCCATCGGCCGTACTGCACCTGGGCCACCCACGCGGACGACCGATCATGACTCCGCCGCCGGTCCAGCCGGTTGACCCTCTCGACATCGAAGCCCACCGGCTGTCTGTTGTCGTGGAGCGGCCGGCCGGACCGGCGGAACGCTGGATGAAACGTGTCAGTCTGCCGCTCGGGCCGCTGGTCTTCGCCGCAATTCTGGCCTGGCCGGTGCCCGATGGCCTTTCCCCTCAGGGCCGCGCGGCACTGGCATCCTTCGCGCTGGCGCTCATCTGGTGGGTGGGCGAGCCGTTGCCCACCTACGTCACGTCCCTCGCGCTCATGCTGCTGCTGGTGTTGACCCGGGCGTGGGACGAAGCGCGTGTTCTGGGCGTGCTGGGCCTCGACGTCATCTGGCTCAACGTCATGGCGTTCGTGCTCAGCGCGATTCTCATCAAGACGCACCTCGCCAAACGCCTTGCGCTGCACCTGCTGGTGCGCTTCGGCCACCGTGCGTCGACGACCCTGCTGGCGTTTGTGTTGCTCCAGCTGGCGCTGGCTCCGCTGATACCCGCGACGGCCGCGCGCGCCGTGATGACGCTGCCGCTGATGCTGGTGGTGGCGGCGTTGTATCACTCGACCGCACAGTCGCCGACCAACTTCGGCCGCAATCTGTTTCTGCAGAACCTGATGGGCATCAACATCTTTTCATCGGGATTCATGACGGGGTCGACGGCGAACCTGATGGCGGTGGGCTTCATCCTGACGATGGGCGGCACGCAGGTGTACTACACGGACTGGATGCTCGCGGCCCTGCCCGTAGCGCTGGCCGGGATGGGCATCGCGTGGTGGCTAGGGCCGCGGTTCCTGATGCCGATTGCCCCGCAGGACGCCATGCCGAGAATCGCCGGCGGGCTCGACGCCTTGAAGACGCAGCTGACAGCCATGGGACCGATGTCGCCGGCGGAGAAGAAGGGAATGATGATCTTCGGCGGCGTCGTGTTGTTGTGGGCCACCGACCGCTTTCACGAAGCGTGGTTCGGCATCAGCATTTCCGCGGTGATGGCCGCGATGGCCGGGGTGGTCGTGGCGTTGTCGCCTCGCATCGGCATCCTGAGCTGGAACGACACCGACATCCCCTGGCATCTGCTGATCTTCAGCGCCGGTGCCTACGCCGGAGGCCTCGCGCTTGACAACACGGGCGCCGCGCGGTGGGCGATTCAGCAGGTCTTCGACGCGCTGGACATCCGCCCCGGCATGAACTTCTGGGTCGTGTATGCGACGGTGATCGCCGTGAACATGTATGCCCACTACTTCTTCACATCGAAGACGGTCCGTACGGTGATCATGATCCCGATGGTGATCACGCTGGCGCAGGTGCTCGGTCTGCCGGTGCTGGCGCTGGCACTGCCGGCCGCGTTCACGATTGACTGGGTGATCGGCCTGCCGATCTCCGCCAAGCCGAACCTGATTCTCTTCACCACCGGACAATACTCATTGCTCGACCAGCTCAAATACAGCCTGGTGATGACGACCATCGGCATAGTGTTGTTGATCGTGGCGGGCATGACGTGGTTCCGCGTGCTCGGCATCGTCCCCTGATAAGATGCCGGTGCAATGAAACGTCAGGGCGCGTTGCGTCGGTTTGCGACCGACCTGTTCGGGATGGCGAGAGCCGAGAAGAAGTGGTGGCTGATGCCGCTGCTGATTCTGTTGCTGGTGCTCGCGGGCCTGCTGGTGGCCGCCTCGCTTGCCGGACCGCTCGCGCCGTTTATTTATCCGCTGCTGTAGCCCCGTAGACCTTCGCGTAAATCACGTCCGCCATCAGCCTGGCGCCGTCCACCGTGACGTGCACACCGGACGGCTGGAAGAGCTGCCGCCCTTCCGCGGCGGCCGCCAGAAACGCATCCGTCGGATCCACAAGCACCGCGCCCCAGCCCTCGACCATCGTTGCCGCCCTGGCGGAGTAGGAGAGACGACGTTCCTGTGCGCGGATGTCCGGGTTCGTGTGGTCGTAGACCTCCTTGACGAAGATCGGTGTGACCTGGTGCTCGCGCAGGAAGGTGATGAACTGGCGCACGGTCTCCAGGTAGTTCGCCATCACGTCGGGATCAGGAGTGGGATCCGGAGGCGCCGTGCTGGGGCCGCTGGTGGCTCGCTGGATCTGAACGAGCACGCGGTCCCGCAGGAACTTGTAGAGGATGACGTCACGCAGCGGGGTGGCCGTCGCGAGATTCCTTGTGAATCGGCCATACTCGCCGCGTTCCACCAGGTCTTTCAGTGGCGTGCCTTCGCGCTCGAGATAGGCCGCGTTGGATTCTTCATTCACGCCCGAGTAGATGATGACGGCGTCCGGCTGGAGCGCGGGGACGTCACGCCGCGCGCGTTCAAAGCTGTGGCCCAGGCTCCACGCAACGACGCCGCCGTTGAGCACCTGGTCGCGTTCACCCCCGGGCCGCCGCGACCGCAGAAGTTCCTGCAGGCGAATGGACCACGACTCGTCATTACGCAGGTCGTGGCAGAACACGGTCGAGCCGCCGTACGTGATGACGCGCAGGCTGCCTGGGGGCTTGGGCTGAAAGACGTTCTCCGAGTTGCGGAAGGCGTGGTCGTTCAGGTGCGCCGACTGTGAATAACTGAGCTCACGCGGAGCAGCGCCGAGCACCGGGTCGTACTTCGACATGCCGTACCGGTGTCCTGGCACACCATATTTGAGATGGAAGTAGGCGCGGGCCGAGAGTTCGGCGGCGCCCAACGCCAGCAACGGCAGGGACAGCAGGACAAGTCGCAGAGCCCAGCGTCGCGACGCGGGCATCGTCTCCGGAGCGGCCACGAACGGACAGTATACTCACCGTGTGGCGACGGTTCTGGGCCTCAGCTTCTATTTCCATGATGCCGCCGCCGCGCTCGTCACGGACGGTCGCATCGTCGCGGCTGCCGCCGAAGAACGGTTCAGCCGGCAGAAGCACACCGACACCTTCCCGCGCCTCGCGATTGAGTACTGCATCGCGGAAGCAGGGCTCTCCTCGGTCAACGAGATCGACGCGGTTGTGTTCTACGAAAAGCCGTTGCGAAAGCTGGTGCGTGTCGTCGAGACGCTGGTGCACACATGGCCGCGCAGCCTGCCGGTGTTTACCCGCCGGCTGCCTGACTACCTGAAGGCCAAGGTCAACATTCCGGGGCTCATCGCGCGGGAGTTGCCGGGGTATCACGGACCGATTCTGTTCTCCGAGCACCATCTGTCACACGCCGCCTCGGCCTACTACTGCAGCCCGTACGAAGATGCGGCGATCCTCACGATTGACGGCGTCGGCGAAGCCGAAACGACGGTGATCGGTGTGGGGCGGGGGCAGCAGATCCAGCTCGAGCATGCGATGCACTTTCCGCACTCGGTGGGGCTGCTGTATTCATCGCTCACGTCGTACCTCGGCTTTCGTGTGAACGACGCCGAATGGAAGGTCATGGGCCTCGCGCCATACGGGCAGCCAACGTTGGTCGACCAGTTCCGCCGGATGGTGACCCGCCACGCGGATGGCAGCTTTGCGCTTGATCTGCGTTACTTCGCGTTTCCCTATTCCTCGAAGTGGTCCGCCAACAACGACGCGTGGCAGCGGCTGTTTGGATTCCCGCCACGCCGGCCTGAGGCGCCGCTCGAGCCGCAGCATCACGACCTTGCGCGTTCAGGACAGGCGGTGGTGGAGGAACTTATCCTCGGCCTCGCGGCTGAAGCACAACGGGTGAGTGGCAGTCGCAACCTCGTGCTCGCCGGCGGTGTCGCGCTCAACAGTGTCGCGAACTGGAAGGTTGAGCAGTCGGGGCTCTTTGACTCTGTCTGGATTCAGCCCGCGGCCGGCGACGACGGCGGCGCGCTTGGGGCGGCGTTGGCGGTCTCGCAGACGATGTTCGGGGATCCGAGAACGCCGCCAATGGTCGATGCGTACCTCGGGCCCGGCATTGAGGACTCCGAGGTTGAAGCGCTTGTCGCCAGGGAAGGGCTGCAGGCCACGCGGTGTGACGACGTGGAACTCGTGCGCCGTGTGGCGACCTTGCTCAATGACGGCAAGGTGGTGGGATGGGCGCGTGGTCGCATGGAGTTCGGGCCGCGGTCCCTTGGCGCGCGGTCCATCCTCGCGTCACCACGGTCGGCAGAGATGAAGGCGCGGGTCAACGAGAAGATCAAATACCGCGAGTTCTTCCGGCCGTTCGCGCCATCGGTGCCCATCGAGCATGTACACGAGTACTTCGACGTGGCCCCCGGCACGTCGTTGCCCTTCATGCTCAAGATTCCGCAGGTGCGCGAGTCAAAGCGCGCGGTCATTCCGGCGGTCACACATGAAGACGGGACTGGACGCGTGCAGACGGTCGAGGCGGCGGTCAACCCGGTCTTCCACGCGCTGCTGACCGAGGTAGGCCGGCAGTGTGGTGTCCCGGTCGTGCTCAACACCAGCTTCAACGTTCGGGGAGAGCCGGTGGTCTGTTCGGCACGCGATGCGTGGCAGTGTTTTGTGCGGACCGGCATCGACGTGCTTGTGCTGGGCAACCACGTCATCGCGACAAAGCCAGACGCGGGTATGACGCCCGAGCAGGGATATGCGCTGAGCAGTGCCCTCGAGGCGGGAGGACGGAGCACCACGGAGGTGGTGCTCGAGTTCTACAAGGGGCTGCCGTTTAACGCGTATTCCGGAGCCGTCCAGATGGCGCAGCAGCTCACGCGAAAGGACCGCGTGCGTGAGTATCCGCCGCTGCGGAAACATCTGCAGGCGCGCTCGGACATGCGGGTCCTTGATGTCGGGTGTGGCGCTGGATGGTTTGTGAACTCAGTCGCGCACTTCTACGGGCAGGCCGTCACGGGGATCGACATCAATCCGGTCGCGTTGCGCCAGGCCAGGCGCGTGGCCGTGTTGATGGCCGATCGACGGCCACCGCACTTCGAGCAGACCGACATCTTTTCATGGCGGCCGGAACAACTGTTTGATGTCGTGAATTCGCTGGGTGTGTTGCACCATACCCCCGACTGCCACGCCGCCATCCGCAAGGCCTGCGAATGGGTGGCGCCGGGCGGTTATCTCCACCTTGGGCTGTACCACGGGCCTGGACGCCGGCCCTTCCTGGACCACTTCGCAGCACTGCGCGCTGCAGGAGCCGGCGAGCGGGAGTTATTTGAGGCCTTCGCAGCGCTCACGTCCGACATGGACGACAAGACCCATCAGGTGTCGTGGTTCCGTGATCAGGTGCTGCACCCCCACGAAACGCAGCACACCCACGCGGAAATTGCGCCGCTGCTCGAGGGGCTCGGCTTCACGGTCAAGGCCAGCAGCCTCAATGGCTATCGCGCGCTGCCTGACGCCGCGACCCTCGCGCGGCTTGAAGCGCGTGAAGCGTCTCGATCGGTTCGCGCCCTGGCGCGCGGGCGCTATCGCCCAGGGTTCTTCGTCATCTGGGCGCAGCGAGGCCAACGATGAAACGCGCCTGGATGCGCTTCGCCGACCACCTCCACATCGTCATGACGACGGTGCTGTTCGGGGTCGTGTATCTGATTGTCGTGTTGCCGTTTGCAATCGTGGCGAAGGTGCTTGACGCTGGCGGCTGGCGGCCACGCGGGAATCCTCCCACCACCTGGCGCCGCAAGCCTGCTGTCAGCCACGAGCAGTCGTTCTTCGAACGCCTCTGGTAGAGCGTGTCCACGATGGGGACAGGCGGGACGGCCTCACCATGGTGCGCACGTCACACGGCCGTCGTCTGACACTCGAACGGAGTTTGCAGCGCCGTTAAGCCGACGTCATTGCCGCCCTTCAGATTGGAACATCTGGAGGGTACGTAATGAAACGTGTAGTGACAGTTCTGTTGACGATGGTGGTGGCGATGTGTGTGGCCGCGACCGCGTCAGCACAGACCGACAGCGCCGCGCTGCGTGTGCGTGTGAGTGACGCCAGCGGCGGCGTGGTGCCCGGCGCGACGGTGACCCTGCTCAACGTCGGAACCAACGACGGCCGTTCGGCGACGTCCGATCAGGAAGGGTATGCCCAGTTTGTTCCCGTGACCCGCGGCACGTATACGGTGACGGTGTCGTTGTCGGGCTTCAGCACGGCGACGGTCACCAACGTGCGCATCGACGTGAACGAGCGCCGGTTTCTTCAGGTGACCCTGCAGGTGGCATCGGCGTCCGAGACGGTGGAGGTGGTGGCGCGCCGCGCCGCACTCCAGACCGAAGACGGCTCGGTGGGACAGGTCATCAAGGGTGAAGTGGCCGTTGAACTCCCCCTGGCGGCTCGCCGGTACACGGAACTTGCGCTGCTGGTGCCGGGCACGGCGCCGAGCACGATGACGGTGGAGACCCGTGGCCCGGGCTGGTTCGTCGCCAACGGCAACTACCACACGCAGAACAACTTCGTGCTCGATGGGTTTGACAACAACCAGGGCACGCAGAACGCCCAGTCACTCTCGGCGCAGGTCGTGCAACCGTCGCCGGATGCGATTGGCGAATTCAAGGTGCAGACCAACAGCTTCTCGGCCGAGTTCGGCCGGTCTGCCGGGGCGGTGGTGAACGTGTCGCTCAAGAGCGGCACGAACCTGATGTCGGGTTCGGCGTTTTATTACAACCGGGACAAGGCGCTGGCATCGAAGTCATGGCTCGCGCAGGAGCTGAACCAGCCCAAGGAAGACCTCAAGTGGCATCAGGCGGGCGGCACGCTGGGCGGCCCGATTGCGCGCGACCGCGCGTTTTTCTTCGCGTCGTATGAAGGCTTCCGCCGGAGCTTTTCGAACACGTTCCTCACGAACGTGCCGACCACGCAGCAGCGGCAGGGCGTGTTTGCCAGCACCATCAACGACCCGCTGACCGGGCAGCCGTTCCCGAACAACACGATTCCGTCCAACCGATGGGATCCCCTTGGCGCGAAACTGCTGGCGTTGTTCCCGGAGCCCAATCTGGCTGGACGCGTCGGATCGGGCGGACGCGTGATTGAGAACTACGGCGTGCAGCGCGACGGTCAGGAGACGACGCACAAGCTGGACTTCCGCACCGATTACCGCTTTTCACCGACCGATCGCGTGATGGCGCGCTACAGCCTGCTGCAGCAGGACATCAACCGCGATGCGATCTTCGAAGGGCTGGGAGACGGCGTTGGGAATCAGGGGGAACAGTACAACCGCAACCACAGCATCGGTCTGAGCTGGACCCGCATCATCGGCAGTCGCATGGTGAACGAGGCGCGCGTCGGCTACAACCGGACGCACTCGCGGTTTGCCCACGCGACCGCCAACGAGATGACCGCGACCGAGTTCGGGTTCCTCGGCCTGCCCGACTTCGTGAACACGACCGGCGGCCTGCCGCTCATCGACTTCAGCAACTACAACGACCTGGGCACCCGTAATTTCCGTCCGCAGTACCAGAATCCGAAACAGTGGCAGTTGGTGAACACGCTCACGCGCCTTGCCGGCCGGCACTCCCTGCGCACCGGCTTCGAGGTGCGCCTCAAGAACAACGAACTGGTCGACATCGAGCGCCGCACGCCTGCATTCCGCTTCACCGGTCAGGTGAGCGGCAACGACATCGCTGACCTGCTGCTGGGGCGGGCGCGCTCGGTGGCCGCCACAACGGCGCCGGTGATTGAATGGGCGCAGCAGGCGTATTCGCTGTTCATTCAGGACGACTGGAAGGTGCGTCCTGATCTGACGCTGAACCTCGGCCTGCGCTACGAGTACACGACGCCGTATTACGGCGCCGGCGACAACAAGAACGTGAACTTCGACTTCGCCAGCGGCACGCTCGTCACCGCGACCGACAGCGACAAGTACCTCATGGATCCGGACCGCAACAACTTCGGTCCGCGCCTGGGACTGGCGTGGCAGCAGTCGCAGCGCCTGGTGCTGCGCGGCGGCTTCGGTGTCTTCTACTCGATGGAAGACATGCGCGGCAGCGAAGGCATCATCGCGCTCAACCCGCCCGCGTTGATTGCCGCCACGTTGACCGGCACCGGCAGCAACGGCGCGGCCGCGATCATCTCCGAGCCGTTCCCCTCGTCGCTGTTGGCCAACTACAATCCGTCGACCGTGGCGGTCAAGGCGCGTGAGCGCAACCAGCAGGCCGCGACCGTGTATCAGTGGAACACGGCGGCTGAGTTCCTGTTGACCGATACGACGACGGCCGAACTCGCGTATGTGGGCAACGCCGGTCGCAACCTGCTGGCCAACGTGTCGGTGAACATGGTGGAGTTTGGCCTCGACGGCTCGGTGGCGGCCAATCGTCCGTACCCCGGCTGGCAGCAGATCAGCTACAACATCACGCAGGGCCAGTCGACCTACCACGGTCTGCAGGCCAAGCTCGAGCATCGGATGTCGAACGGCTTCTACGCGCTCGCGTCCTACACCTACGCGCGCGCCGAGGATGAAGTCGGCGCCTGGGGCGCCGGCGCCAACGGCGTGCAGGCGACGATCAAGACCGACCTGAGCAACATCCGCCAGGCGTTGGAGGCCGAGCGCGGACCCAACGGTCAGATTCCCCGGCATCGCTTCACCTTCTCGCAGGTGTGGCAGTTGCCGATTGGGCGCGGCCGCGCGTTCGGCAGCGCGATGCCGCGGGCACTTGATGCGCTGATTGGTGGATGGCAGCTCTCCACGATCTGGACCGCCCGCTCCGGAATGCCGGTCAACGTCTCGCTGGGATCCAGCGGCACGGATCCCAACACGGGCAAGGCCTACAGCTTCCTGAACCGCAACGGCGGCACGTTGCGCCCGAACCTGGTGGGCGATCCCAACGCAAACTCGGACGCGAGCAAGGATCGTTTCAACTTCCTCGACGCGTCGGCCTATGCGCTGCAGCCGCTCAACACGGCCGGCAACGCGCCGCGCAACTCCGCCTGGGGCCCCGGCTACTTCACGGTTGACCTCAGCCTGGTCAAACGCATCACGCTCGACCAGCGACGCTTCGCTGACATCCGCATCGAGGCGTTCAACCTGCTGGACACCACCAACTACATGGATCCCAATGGCACGTGGGGCTCATCGAGCTTTGGTGTCATCAGCAACGCCTTCGACAAGCGCGTGGTGCAGCTGGCGGTTCGATTCGGGTTCTAATCTCGCAGGCGCGCCGGGTCCGGCCGTGGCCTCCTCCCCACGGCCGGGCCCTTGCGGAAGACCGTACTTGGGAATGGGGGAAATGAGGAAATGAGGAAATGAGGAAATGAGGAAATGAGGAAATGAGGAAATGAGGAGATACACCCTTTCGCCTACAGTCGTGGGGCGGGCCTTTAGGCCCGCCATGTCGATGTGTGTCGCTGTCTTGACGACCATCGCTCTGGCGATGGTCGCCGTGGCGGCGCAGCAGGGAAGCCCTGCGGCCAAGCCCGGTGCGCGGGTCATGCTCGACGCGCACAACGCGTATCCGTACAACGGCAAGTTTGCCGACCGGATTGACCGCGCGCTGGCGGGCGGAGTGCCCGTCGCGATTGAGCAGGACCTCGTGTGGATCCCCGCTGACGCGAACGGCCCGGCGCGTTCGGTGGTGTCACACGGCGCGCCGTTTGACGGCAGCGAGCCGTCGCTGGCAACGCACTTCTTTGAGCGTATTCGCCCGATTGTCGAGTCGGCACTGCGCACTCCACAACCCTCGACGTGGCCACTCGTGGTCCTCAATCTCGATCTGAAGTCGAACGAGCCGGAGCACCATGCGGCGTTGTGGCAGACACTCGGCCAGTATGAATCGTGGCTGACGACGGCGGTGCGGACCGCTGATGGTGCAACGCCGGCACCGCTGACCGCGCGTCCGGTGCTCGTGCTGACCGGAAGTTCCGATGCCCAGCAGGTCTCGTTCCATGACCGGCTGCCCGTCGGCGCAACCCTGCGGCTGTTTGGCGCCATCAATGCCCCGGCCATGCCGGTCTCGGATGGCAACGCGGCGCGCCTGTTGCCGCGCGCGTCGAACTATCGCCGCTGGTGGAACGCCAACTGGTCGGTGGTTGAAGAGGGCGGCCAGCGCAAGGCTGGGGACTGGACCGACAGCGATCGCGAACGCCTTCAGACGCTCGTGCACGCTGCTCACGCCAATGGCCTCTGGGTGCGGATGTGGACGCTCAACGGCAGCGACGAGCCGACACGGGACGCCAACGGCTGGTCCACCGGCTACAACTTCGGTTCACAGGATGCGGCGGCACTTCGCTGGAAAGCCGCGATCGACGCGGGCGTGGACTTCGTCGCGACGGACCAATACGAAGCGTTTTCCGCGCTGCTCCGAACAACGCGCCCCGGGCGCTGATCGGCGATACTCGCGGGATGCCGGCTGGTCCCGCTGTGCCTGAGCCAACAACCCGTCTGACCTTCGCGCGCCCCACACACGCGGATGTCGACGAGATGTTTGCGGCGTACGCGTCTGACCCTGAGGTCACGCGTTACCTGGTCTGGCCGACGCACCGGTCGCCCGAGAACACCCGGATGTTCATCGCGTTCAGTGACGACCAGTGGGAGCGCTGGCCGTCCGGGCCATTACTCGTGCGGCGGCGGGATACAGGTGAGTTGATTGGCGGCACAGGCCTGGCGTTTGCCGCGCCGACACACGCGAGCACCGGGTACGTGTTCGCGCGTGCAGCCTGGGGCAAAGGGTTTGCTTCCGAAACCCTGCAGGCGATGGTGTCGCTGGCACGAACCTGCGGCGTGACCGAACTGGAGGCCGGGTGCCATCCTGACCACGTGGCGTCGCAGCGCGTGTTGGAGAAGTGCGGGTTTGCGCCGGATCCGGACTTCGTCGGGACGACCGAGTTTCCAAATCTCGTCGTGGGGTTACAACAACCCGTTCTGCGTTTCGTCCATCGCTTCGACGCGCGCAATCGTACGGGCGACGTTGTCTGACGCGTTGCGTACCGCCAGCGTCGTTCCTGCGTGACGCCTGCGAAAGACGCGGAAGATCTCATCGGCGAAGTCCTCGCCAATCGCAGCAACGCCTTCGAAGTCGAGTACGGCCTCCGTCCGCGCTTCAAGCCGCGCGACCAGGCGCTGCGCCTGTGATCGGGAGACGAGCGGGTCATCCCCGTACTGGGCCAGCCTGACCGGTACAGCAACCGTGGGATTCGATTCGACGCTGCGAATGTCGCGGGCTGCATCGTTGGCCAGCACCATGACCACCGCGGTGCCCGCTTCAAAGTCGTCGAACTCGGTGAGCCATTCCACATCCGCCGTGGAGTGATTTGACAGGTAGAGACCGCCAGACACGACCTGAAACGTATCGAACAGCTGTGCGAGACGAGCGAGGCCGCGGCCCAGGTGGCCAACAGGGTCGGTGGTCAGGCGGCTCTTGGCCAGTTCGAGGCGGGCATGCCGCTCATCAAGCAATCCAAACGCTCGCCGCAGCTTCGTGAACACCCCCACGCCATCGTCCTTGACCAGTGCGCGGGTGCTGCGGCCGGTGGTCGTGAGGGAGATGGTGAGGCGGCGGCCTCCGGAATGGGCGGCTGCGTTGTTGAGCACCTGCGCAAAGCCGTGGGCCCAGACCGCCCTGACTGAGTCGGGCAGGGGAGCCAGCAGCGGCGCCAGGTCGGCACGCCAGACCGCGTCCTCCTGAAAGGCCGGGCCCAACGAATAGGTGTGTGTCCAGTCGGCCTGCATGCCGCGCGCGTATCGGCGTCCCCGCGTCCGTCCGCTGACCTGCAGCGTGCCCTGCTCAACAAGCGCGGAGAGGTGGCGATGGGCAGCCTGCCGCGAAATCCCGAAGCGAGCAGCGATTACCCGGCTCAGGTCGGACGGG
>CBINOO010000092.1:0-15746 GCA_966252305.1 uncultured Acidimicrobiia bacterium | reverse complement strand
CCCCCACAGCCGGTGTTGACGCTGACGCCGCTCGTTGATCGCGTGGGCGGCGTGATCGGCGCCTGCCGGAGCGTGGCCACCGATGCGGGCGTGTTGTCAGGGCTCGGCGGCTGGTTTCGCGCGGAGCTGGCGCCGGGCGTCGCCATGACCAACGCCCCCGACGACCCGATGCGTATCCGCCGGCGGCAGGCCTTCCTGCCCATCGATACGCCGATCCATGTGGAGGCCGGCGACGTGATTGAGGTGTCCCTGCGCGCTCGTCCGGCAGAGGTGGTGCTCGCGTGGGAGGTGACCGTCCGTCGGGAGGGCAGGCTGGTCGGTCGCGCCGCGCAGTCGACGCTCTCGGGCATGCTGGTGCCTGGTGAACTCCTGCGCCGCACGCGCGCGGATCATCGACCCCGCCTGAGCCCATGGGCACACGCCCGTGCCACCGTGATTGACTTGTGTGATGGATCGCGCACCTTGCGCGAGGTGGAGCGTGAAACGGCATCAAGGCATGCCGACTTGTTTGCCGACGCGGATGCCGCGGCGGTGTTCGTGGCAGAAGTGGTGACGCGATATGGACGCCCTGCGCGCGACTGACGGCGAGTGGCGGTACGCGTTTGCTGATGTCGAGCTGGCATCGGCCGTTCCATTGCCGGACCTGCAACCCGCACTCGCGGGTGGGCCGACGGTCCACATCACGTTTGTGAGAGCGCTGCCGCCCGCCCAGCCGGAGTGGTATCACCGGTGGGGAGACGAACACGAGGAATGGGCTCGCTTTGGCGCGACGCCTGACGGCTGGGTCGTGGTGTTCCCCGCGCTGGCCGAGTTCCGCATCGACCGCCTGGCCGAGTCGATCATCGTCGCACCGGGAGCCGATGTCCCGGCGCAGACCGTGTTCCATCTCCTGCTCAATCAGGTACTGCCGCTGGTGTTGAGCCGGCGCGGCCGCCTCGTGCTCCATGCCGGCGCGGTGGCCATCAACGGGGAGATCGTCGCGTTTGTTGGCCCCACCGGTTCCGGCAAGTCGACGCTGGTCGCCGCGTGTGCCCGCGCGGGCGCCGAAGTGGTGTGTGACGACAGCCTGGTGGTGCACCGCGGCCCGACGGGATGGTCCGGCGTGCCCAGTTATCCCGCGTTGCGCCTCTGGCAATCGTCGCTCGACCGGGTCGGGTGGAGCGGTGAAGGCCAGCCGGCCGCGCACTACACGAACAAACGCCGGGTCGGTACCGCGACGGGACATTGGCGATTTGCCGATGGCGCCCGGGCGTTCACGCGTTTGATCCTGCTCGAACACGACACGCCGGCGCGCCCGGTGGCCGTGGAGCTGTTCTCCCAGGTCTTTCGACTCGACATTCGAGATCAGGCCGAAGCGGTCCGCCTCTTTCACCTGGTTGGGGACCTCGCGTCCGACCTTCACATCACGCGCCTGGGCCCCCGCGAGTCGCGCGACGCCGTCGCCATTGCAGATGCGCTGTGCCTTCGGGCATAGTAGGCAGCTATGGTCGACACTCCCCGGCACGACGACGAGACCCGGACTCCTGCCAGTCGCAAGCCCTGGTCGGCACCGCAACTGCTGGAGTATGGGCACATTGGCAAACTGACGCAGGGCGCGAGCGGCACAAAGTCGGACGGCGGCACGACCAAGCGCAACACCTGCCTCTGACCGGCGATTGTGTGCCAGCGTGACGGGCACAGCCGTTCGGGCGGAGAACCTCACACGTCGTTTCCGTACGGCGAGTCGATGGCGGAGCCGCCACGACTGGTTCACCGCCCTTGACCGTGTTTCACTGACCGTGCCCACCGGCTCGGTCGTCGGCATCCTTGGCCACAACGGCGCCGGCAAGACAACCCTCTTTGAAATTCTGACAACGCTCCTGCTGCCGCACGACGGGCGCGCACTTGTGTTCGATCACGATGTCGTCCGCGAGGCTCATCTCGTGCGTCGTCTTGTCGCGTACGTGCCGTCGGGCGGCACCGGTTTTTTCCCTCGCCTGACCGGCAGGCAGAATCTGGAGTATTTTGCCGCGCTGTGTCAGGTCCCCGTGCGGGAGTGGCGCGCACGAACCGAGGCGGCGGCCGCGCATCTTGATATTGCCGGCGCGCTGGATCGACGCGTGGACCAGTACTCGGACGGCATGCGCCAACGCCTGGGGCTGGCGCGCGCGCTCCTGACGTCCGCGCCGCTGTGGATTCTGGATGAGCCGACTCGAGGCCTGGATCCACAATCGCGCGCGCACACGCAGCAGCTCATCCGATCCCGATGCGATCGTGGCCTCACCGTGTTGCTGAGCACACACGATCTGGATGAGGCCGCACGCATCTGTGACCACGTCATCGTCCTGCATCGGGGCCAAGTCACTCTCGACCAGTCGACGGCCCTGCTCCGAGCCGAACCCGGCGCCCTGGCGCGCGCATACGGGGCAGCCACGGAGGTGGTGCCGTCATGAGATGGGTGGCGCTGGCGTGGGCGTGCGTCCGTCGAGACGCGCTGATCGACATCAGCTACAAGGTGTCGTTTGCGTTTGACCTGATCGACGCGATGCTGATGGTCGTCGCCTATGCGCTGCTGGCCGGCTTGTTCGGCTCCCAGGCGCTTGATGGCTTCTCGGCGCTCGGGTTCCTGCTGGTGGGTGTGGCCGGGAACGCGGCCTTGATGACCGCCCTCGTCTGTTTCTCTCAGGCGGTTCGCGGCGTGCAGGTGGCCGGAGCCATCAAGACGATTCTGACGACGCCGACGCCGCCGGTGGCGGTCATGCTGCTGTCGTCGATCTATCCGTTCGTCAGGGCCACGGTGGATCTGTGCATCTGGCTCGTCGCCGCCGCGTTGTTGGGGGCGCCCCTGGTGGGGCTGGATCTGTCGAGCCTGGCGGCAACGGTTGTCGTGTTTCTTCTCGCCTCTGCCGCCATGGCCGGACTCGGGTTTGCGTCGGCGGCGTTCGCCGTGGTGTTCAAGCGGGGTGATCCCGTCGTGTGGATGGTGAATGCCGTCACCATGTTGTTGTCGGGTGTGTTGTTTCCCACCAGCGCCCTGCCCGACATGGCTCAACGCGTCAGCTACCTCCTGCCGACCACACACGCACTGGACGCGCTGCGCGCCACCTTGCTGGCCGGCGCCGATCTGGACGCCGTGGCACCGCATGCGCTGGCGCTGCTGGGTTTTGCCGTGCTGGCTGTGCCGAGCGGACTCCTCGCGCTCGCCTGGAGTGTGAGGCACGCGCGCAAGGAAGGAACACTGGGACATGTCTGATGGCTGGCAGGGATGGGATACCTACGCGCCCTTCTACGACTGGGAAAACGCCCGCACGTTGGGGCGACGCGATGTGCGCTTCTGGGAGGGCATCGCTGCGGCTACCGACGGGGATCTCCTTGAACTGGGCTGCGGCACCGGACGACTGCTGGTGCCGATGGCCAGGGTTCGCGCCGGATCAGGACGGACGCTGGGGATCGATCGCTCACACCCGATGTTGCTGCGGGCCCGACGCCGGGTGCGGCGCCTGCCGGCGGCGATCCGGCCCTGCCTGATTCGCGGAGACGTTCGCGATTGGCCACTGCGTCCGCGCCGCCTGCGGACGGTCATCGCGGCCTACGGGCTGTTGCAGTCCCTCATTACCGATCGAGACATTGATGCCACGCTGGCGGCCGTCGCGGCGGGCCTTTCGCGGGGCGGCGTGCTGGGCATCGACTTGGTGCCCGACCTGCAGGCGTGGGACGAATATGAGCGGCGGGTGCCTCTGCGGGGGCGGCTGTCGGCAACCACCACGCTGACCCTGGTCGAGTCGGTCAGGCAGGATCGCCGACGAGGCGTCACGATCTTTCACGAGCAATATGTCGTCAGACGCGGCCGGCAGGTCCATCGCCACAGTTTTGAACTCAGGTTTCGCACCCTGCCCATGGCCCACATGCTCGAACGGCTCGAACGTGTGGGTTTCCGGGTCGACCAACTGGCGGGTGGCTACCAGGGTGAGCCCTGGACCCCCGACGCTGATACCTGGGTGATCCTCGCCCGTAAACGTTGACGTGTTACGATTTAGGGTCATTTTGGCCACCCGCGAAGGGGGCTTGTTTCACTGCGGGAGAACTGTCGATGTCAGGCCATTCAAAGTGGCACACCATCAAACACAAGAAGGGCGCGGCCGACGCCAAGCGCGGCAAGATTTTTACGCGCATCATCAAGGAACTGACCATTGCGGCCCGTAACGGCGGCGGCGATCCGGATGCGAATCCGCGACTGCGCACGATCGTGGCGGAGGCCAAGTCGGTCAACATGCCGGCGGACAACATCAAGCGCGCCATTCGCCGGGGCACCGGCGAAGAAGAAGGCATGACGTACGAGGAAGTGATGTACGAGGGCTACGGGCCCGGCGGCGTTGCGGTGCTCGTGGATGCCATCACCGACAACCGCAATCGCACGGTCAGCGAAATCCGGCACATCTTCAGCAAGTACGGCGGGAACCTCGGCGAAACAAACAGCGTCGGCTGGATGTTCGAGAAGAAGGGGCTCATCGTCGTCGACAAGGCCGCGGCGGCGGAAGACACGTTGATGAATGCCGCGCTTGAGGCCGGCGCTGATGACATGCAGGAAGACGGCGATGCGTGGGAAGTGACGTGCAGTCCCGACGCGCACCAGGCCGTGCTGGATGCCGTCAAGGGGCTCGGCATCGAGCCGTCGCGTTCGGAAGTGGCGATGTTGCCCAAGAACTACGTCACCCTCGAAGGCAAGACCATTCAGCAGATGATGAAGCTGATGGACGCGCTCGACGACAGCGACGACACGCGCAACGTCTGGACCAACGCCGACTTCGACGAAAAGGACATCGAGGCGTCTCTGGCGTGAGGATCTTCGGGATTGACCCAGGCTCGACGCGCACCGGTTACGGGTGCGTCGAACCTGACGGCTCCCGTTATCGCCTGGTCACGACCGGCGCTCTGACGCCGGGCGCCGGTCTCAATTTTCCCGAACGTCTGCACATGATTCACGACGGGTTGACGCATCTGCTGCGTGAGCATCGTCCCTCCTGTGTCGTGGTCGAGAACCTCTTCCATGCCAAACACGCGCGATCGGCGCTGCTGCTGGGTCACGCGCGGGGGGTGATCCTGCTGGCGGCCGTTCAGGCGGGGCTGCCGGTGGTCGAATACACCCCGGCTGAAATCAAGCTGGCGGTGGTGGGGTATGGCCGGGCCGACAAGACGCAGGTTCAGCACATGGTGAAGCTGCTGCTCGGGCTCGACGAGCTGCCGAAGCCGCACGATGCGGCGGATGCGCTCGCGGCGGCGCTGTGTCACCTCCACTCGGGCACGTCGGCGCTCGCCACACGGGCCACGCGCTCGCTGCCCAGGCATCTTCGCAACTGGCGGGACTACCGTCCTGCGCCGCCGCTGCGGCGGCAGCCCTCGTGATCGCCGCGCTCTACGGCGTCCTCCGCGAGAAGGACGCACGCCGGCCGCAGCGTGTCGTGGTCGACGTTGGTGGTGTCGGCTACGAAGTCTGGGCGCCGTTGTTCACCGTGTATGCGCTGGGTGATGTCGGCGCCGCGGTCAGCCTCCGGGTGCACACCCACGTCCGCGAAGACGCCTTGCAGCTGTTCGGGTTTGCGACTGAACTTGAACAACAGTTGTTCGAGCGCCTGATCACCGTCAGCGGGGTGGGACCGAAGCTGGCCCTTGCCGTGCTCTCCGGCCTCGAGCCGGAAGTGCTCGTGACGGCGATTCGCGGCAATGACCTCGGGCGGCTGACGGCAATCCCCGGCGTCGGCCGCAAGACGGCGGAGCGCCTCGTTGTGGAGCTGAAAGACCGTCTGCCGGAGTCGGTTGGCGAGTTGCCGGCCGCCTTGTCGCCTGCCGGTGTGCGCGACGACCTGCTGTCGGCGCTGGGCAACCTGGGGTACCAGCGGAGCGTCGCCGAGAAGGCCGTCGACCGCGTGCTGAAGGCTGAACCGGATGGGGAGTTCGAACAGAGCCTGCGCAGTGTCCTGAAGGAGTTGGCGCGATGAGCCTCGTGACGGCGACGCCGCAGGACGATGATTCCCAGTATGACGCGGGGCTGCGCCCGCGCTCGCTGGATGAATACATCGGGCAGGACCGTGTTCGCGAGAACCTGCACGTGTCGATCACGGCCGCACGTCAGCGCGGTGAGGCCCTCGATCATGTCCTGCTGTACGGTCCGCCGGGTCTGGGCAAGACCACGCTTGCGTACGTGATCGCCAACGAACTGGGCGTCGCCGTACGTGCGACGTCCGGCCCCGTGCTGGAAAAGCCGGGTGACCTCGCCGCCATCCTGACCAACCTTCAGTCCCGCGAAGTCCTGTTCATCGACGAAATCCACCGGATGAGCCCCGTGATCGAGGAGATCCTCTATCCCGCGATGGAAGACTTCGAACTCGACATCCTGATTGGCCAGGGCCCCAGCGCGCGGTCGGTCAAGGTGCCGGTGCAGCCGTTCACGCTGATCGGGGCCACGACCCGGGCGGGATTGTTGACGTCTCCGCTGCGTGCCCGCTTTGGCATTGTCCATCGCCTTGATTTCTACGAACACGTGGATCTCACCGAGATTGTCGAACGGTCCGCCCGCATCCTGGGTGTCACGCTTGAAGACGATGCCGCGGCGGAGGTCGCGCGGCGGTCGCGGGGAACACCCCGTATCGCCAATCGCCTGCTGCGGCGTATTCGCGACTTCGCGCAGGTGCGCGCCGACGGCGTCGTCACCGAAACTGTCTGTCACGATGCGCTGCGCCTGCTCGAGGTGGACGCACACGGCTTCGATGAGGCGGATCGTCGATTGCTCAGGACGATCATCGACAAGTTCGGCGGGGGGCCGGTCGGGTTGAACAGCCTGGCGGCCGCGATTGGAGAGGAACGAGACGCGATCGAAGACATCTACGAGCCCTATCTGATTCAGATCGGGTTTCTCGATCGCACGCCGCGCGGGCGGGTCGCCACAGCCCGGGCATATGAGTACTTTGGCTTGATGGCGCCAGGAAAGGACCGTTTGTGGTGATTCGACCGGTGAAGATTTCGGGGCTTTCGACGTACGTGCCCCCGCGTGTGCTGACCAACGACGACCTTGAGAAGCTGGTCGAGACCTCCAACGAGTGGATTCTCCAGCGGACCGGCATACGGGAGCGACACATCGCGGAGCCGGGCACCGGCACGTCGGATCTCGCGGAACCGGCCGCGCGCGCGGCCATCGCGGAGGCCGGCCTCACGCCGCAGGACATCGGTTTCATCGTGGTCGGCACGACGACACCCGACACCGTGTTTCCGAGCACCGCGTGTGTGCTGCAGGCGAAACTGGGTGCGGACAAGGCGTGGGGCTTCGACCTGGGCGCCGCGTGCTCCGGCTTCACCTATTCGCTGACCGTGGCCTGGCAGATGGTCGCGACCGGCGCGGTTGAACATGCGCTGGTCGTCGGTGGAGACGTCATGTCGAGCATCATCGACTACACCGATCGTTCGACGTGTGTGCTGTTCGGTGACGGCGCGGGTGCCGTCGTCGTATCACCCGCGCAGCCGGGCGAACCGTGCCTCATCGACTTCCTGCACGAGATCGACGGTCATGGCGGGCCTGCGCTGTGTATGCCCGCGGGCGGCAGCAAGCGGCCCGCTTCCCACGAGACGATTGATACACGGCAGCACTTCGTGAAGCAGGACGGCCAGCAGGTCTTCAAGTTCGCGGTGCGCAAGAGCGGAGACATCGCGCAGCGGCTGCTCGATCGTCACAAGATCACCGGGGCGGATCTCGACCTGTACGTTTCTCATCAGGCCAATCGACGCATCATTGAGGCCACGGCCGAGCGCATCGGGCTCGACAAGAACAAGGTCGTCATCAACCTCGAACGATTCGGCAATACGACGGCAGGCACGATTCCGCTCGCGCTGGCGGACGCGCGCGCGGACGGCCGGCTCAAGAAGGGGGACCTCGTGCTCCTCACGTCGGTCGGCGCAGGATTCACCGTCGGTTCGATCCTGCTGCGCTGGAGCCTCTAGCCGACAGGTGTGCGAACGGTCAGCGACTCGCCGCCCACCACGATGTCAAGCGGCGGGGGGCCGTTGAACCGCATGATGAAGCCGTCGAGAGCGCCGGCGGTCCATGCGTCGTGTTTCATCGGCGACCCATCCAGTCGCAGCCACGACACATCGCGGGTCGTCAGGAACTCGTCGCGCCGTACCGCAGGTGTGGCGCGCCGCCACGCGGACAACGCGCGCACGAACTCGAGCAGCGCCAGGTCGGCGCCGTCGTCGGCCGTCCACGGTGTCCACGTGAGCGGCGAGTCCTGGCAGTACGCGTTGTTGTTGCCCAGCTGGGAGCGGCCAAGTTCGTCGCCGCCGCTGATCATCGGCACGCCGAGCGAGGCGAACAACGTCTGGAAGAACGCGCGCTGCCGACGCGAGCGCGTGGCCCGGATGCCTGCATCCGGGACGGGCCCCTCAGCGCCGCAGTTGTCGCTGAGGTTGTGCGACTCGCCGTCGCGATTGTTCTCGCCGTTGGCGAGGTTGTGTTTCTCGCGATAGGACACCAGATCGGCCAGCGTGAATCCGTCGTGTGACGTCACGAAGTTGATGCTCGCCGTGGGACCACGATCGGCGCTGAAGATGTCGCTGCTGCCGGCCAGGCGTGTGGCCAGCGCGCTGTGCGGTCGCCGGTCCACGTTCACGTAGCGGCGGACGTCATCGCGATAACGTCCGTTCCACTCGGCCCACCCTCGTGGGAATCGGCCAAGGGCGTATCCCTCACCCGTGGCATCCCACGGCTCGGCAATGAGTTTGACCTGCGACAACACCGGGTCGTTGGTGATGTCCGCGATCAGGCCGGCGTGGGGCGCAACGCCGGCGTCCGTACGGGCGAGCACCGAGGCCAGGTCGAAGCGGAAGCCGTCGACATGCATCTCCTCCACCCAGTAGCGGAGACTGTCGAGAATCAGTCGGCGCACGGCGGGTTTGCGCGCGTCCAGTGTGTTGCCGCAGCCTGTGAGGTCCGCGTATCGCGACGGGTCGTCGTCTCGCAGACGGTAGTAGGCAGCGTTGTCGAGTCCGCGGAACGACATCGTTGAGCCGATGTGATCACCCTCGGCGGTGTGGTTGTAGACGACATCGAGGATGACCTCGATGCCGGCCGCGTGAAGCGCGCGCACCATGGCCTTGAATTCGTCGACAACACCCTGTGGCGTCCGAGCCGATGCGAGGCGGGGCTCAGGCGCAAAGAAGCCAAGGGTGTTGTAGCCCCAGTAGTTGGTCAGGCCGCGACGGTACAGGTCGCGCTCGTCCGCACGCGCATGGACGGGCAGCAGTTCAACAGCGGTGACACCCAGGGATCGCAGGTGGCCGATGGCGGGCGCGGTGGCCAGCCCCGCGTACGTGCCGCGCAGTGTCGTCGGAATCTCGGGGTGCCGCTCAGTGAAGCCCTTGACGTGTGCTTCGTAGATCACCGTGTCGGCCCAGGCCGTGCGTGGAGCCGCGTCTGCGCCCCATTCGAAGCGGTCGTCCACCATCACCGCGCGCGGATGCCGGCCTTGACTCCAGGAGAAGGGCTCGGCGAACGCGCGCCCGTAGGGATCGAAGAGCAAACGTGACGGGTCGAACCACTGGCCGGTAGCAGGCGACCACGGGCCGTCGGCACGCAGGGCGTAAATCGTGCCCGGAGCTGCCCCGGGCACGGCCACAACCCACTCGTCGCCCTCTCGCAGCATCGGCAGGCGCGAGTACTCGCGTGTGGCGTCCGCACTCTCGAACAGGCACAACGTCATCGCCGTGGCGTTTGCCGAAAACACTCGTACCGTCATTCCACCGGCGCCCAGCGTCGCCCCAAGCCGTGTTGTCACCGATACATCCTATTTCCTCATTTCCCCATTTCCCCATTTCCCCATTTCCCCATTTCCTCATTTCCTCATTTCCTCATTCCCCCATTCCCCCATTCCCCACGCGAGCATGCGACCATCGTTCGGTGCGTCTAGCGGAATTTGATTTCGAGCTGCCGGAACACCTGATCGCCCAGCAGCCCCGGCCCCGCGGCCAGTCGCGCCTGCTCGTGGTCGATCGGAAAGCAGGGACGTGGACTGAGTCGCGCGTGGCGGACCTTCCGGTGTGGCTGCGAACGGGCGATCTGCTGGTCGCGAACAACTCCAAGGTCTTTCCGGCGCGGATGCTCGGCAGGCGGGCAGGAGGGGGCCGCGCGGAATGCCTCTTGTTGCGGCCCGCGAGTGGGACATCCGTCGGCGAGCAGGACTGGTGGGCGCTCGTGAATCCAGGCGCCCGTCTGCCGGTCGGCGCGACGATCGACTTCACCGACGACGCTCGACTGCCGGGAGTCGAACTGCGCGCCGAGATCATCGCGCGCGCCGAGGACGGCAGTCGCTGCGTCCGATTCACGGCCGTCGGACGGCCCGTCGCCGAAGCGCTCGATCTTCTTGGTCACATGCCGCTGCCTCCGTACATCCGCCGGCCCGATACCGCCGAGGACCGCGTGCGCTACCAGACAATCTTCGCGCGCGCGCAGGGATCGATTGCGGCGCCAACGGCGGGCCTGCACTTCGACGACGCCCTCATCGCATCGCTCGCATCGCACGGCATCCATCACGCGACCATCACGCTCCATGTCGGCTACGGCACGTTCAAGCCCGTGACGGCCGAGGACATCAGCGCGCACCGCGTGGACGCGGAATCGTTCAGCATCGACGCCGATGCGGCGGCGGAGATTCGTGGAGCCCGTGCCCGAGGCAGCCGGATCGTCGCGGTCGGCACGACGACGACGCGCGCGCTCGAGTCGGCAGCGATGGCCGGCCTGCCGATCGAAGCCGGTCGCGGGGATACGTCGCTGTGCATCGTGCCGGGGCACCAGTTCCGGTGTGTCGATGCGTTGATGACGAACTTCCACCTGCCGCAGTCGTCGCTGCTGTTGCTGGTGTGTGCCTTTGCAGGGCGCGACCTCGTGTTGTCGGCCTATCAGGATGCGATTGCGCGCGGGTTCATGTTCTACAGCTACGGCGATGCCATGTTGATAACATGACGCCTCATGGGTCGCCCGAGCGTCGCCCGCGTGGAAGCGGGGTTCGACTTCGTGCTGGCGCTTCGGCACATCGAGCGTCACTGGGCGCGTTACCGCACGGCCGAGTTCTGGCGAGACCTCAATCCGCATCTGACCGTGAGCGTGTGTCCGCTGTCGATATCGCGGCCCGATGCGCCGCGTGTGACAGGGGCGATTGCTGAACGCGCCGCCACGCAGCTCGATCGTGACGGCTATCTCGCCACGCCGCCACTGGTGCACGAGACGCGGATGGCGCCGATTCGACAGGCGATGGACACGCTGGCCGCGCGCGGGATTCCCGCCGGGTTTGTTGCGGTCTACGACGAGTACTACGCGTTGTTCGAGGGACTCGAACCGCTGTTTGCCCCCATCCTCGGCGATGCGTACCGCTGGGTGGCGCATGGGTTCTGGGCGTTCCGTGTGCCGGCCGGTGACCAGGCCATCAACAGCCTGTGGGCCCCGGCTTCGCCCCATCGTGATTCCCTCGGGCCCGACCCTCGCATCGTCGCCGGTCAGCGGCCCGGCATCATGACACTGTGGGTGGCGCTGACGGATGTCACGCCCGCCGACTCCTGCATCTATGTGGTGCCGGCCAACGCGGATCGGGCGTTTCGGAGCACCGAGCGCGACGTCAACCCGGAGCATTTCGACCTCCAGGACATCCGGGCCGTGCCGGCCAAAGCCGGTTCGGTGCTGGCGTGGTCGACGCATCTGGCGCACTGGGGGAGCCGGGGCAGCGCGGACTCCGCGACCACACGGATGAGCGCCACGATGTACTTCCAGAGGGCCGATGTGCCGCCCTTTGACGAGTCGATCTTCGACCCCGCCGGGCCTGTGCCGCTTGATGACCGCCTTCGCTGGGTCATCGGCGCGCTTGGCGCGCATGACCTGATCCCGCGTCTGGACTGGGGAACCGGCCGCTGATCGGATATGATTGACGGCTGGCGCCGGCGTAGCTCAGCTGGTTAGAGCATGCGGCTCATATCCGCAGGGTCCGGGGTTCAAGTCCCTGCGCCGGCACCAACTTCCTCCATTGTTAGCCCGTGCAAACCAATGCACGGGCTTTCAACTTTTTGGGCGATTTTCGAGGGAAGCGCCGAGGTATCGGTCGGCCGCAAGCAGGTCGCTCAGTGCGAGCAGTCCTATCCCGCTGCGGCCTTGGTCGCCACCCATAGTCACCGGCCGACCATGAAGTCCGGAATATTGCTCAACGGACACCGCAAGCTTCGCTGCTGTGTAGAAAGTTCTGTGCGCGGTGACCTGCACGAACGCGTCGATAGATTCGTCTGACGAATGTCGCAGCGCCCTGCCGAGCTCTTCAGGAACTGTGGGACCGATTTGGGCACCCACAGCTCGAACGAAGCTTGCCAGCTTGGAGTTTCTTTCGCTCGCCAGTTGATCAGCAATGGCGGTTTTCAGTTGCAGGCCAGACGGAAATCCCCATGAGCTGCTTGCTCCGGCACCAAGAATGAGGGTCGTCAGGCGCGGTGTTGCCACTTCATCGCTCCAGTCGTCTGCTGCTTGGGCGTGCTCGGCCGAGGTGTGGCATGGGACGAATCTGCAATGGCTATTCAAGGAGTCTGTTGACGTGACGACACTCCCGACAGCAGCATTATGTGATCAACCTCGGCCTGCCGAGGTTGGCCGTGGTCCCTACCACCGGCAGAGGTGTATTGCTTCGTCGGCTGAGACGCACCTCTATCGCCGTGTCGCCCTGCTCGACTCAAACTGCCACGTAGCCGATGTGTGCAGTCGCGCTGAATGACGTCGTCGTGCCGTCAGGCCTGGTGACGACAGCGTCCCACGTGGGAGGCCGCCGGCCGCGGCCCACGTCGCCCTTACTTCCCTGCCTCGCATTCCTTGGCGGTCTTGTACTGCTTGCACGCCTCAGTGTCTTGAAGAAGAACTTCTTTACCGGACCGTACTTCGACGGTCTTTATCAGCGGCCGGTAGAGGTTCTTGCCAAGTTCAAAAACGGCGACTTGGTCAGCTCCGGTGGCATCTTTGAACGTGATCGTGAAGTAATGCTTCCGGCCCTTCGAAAACAGCGCCAAGGGGGACAACAGGATGGCGGTGGCTACGCGTCGGCCAGCCTTTTGGCCATATTCCAGTTCCTGAATACCTACATATGGAATCGTGACGCGCCCCTTCTTGCCCGCATCGAACACGAGCTCGGTCGTCGAGGTGCTGTCGAACTTGGCCTCGGCCCTTCTCTTTAACGGTCGTGATAGTACCTCCAACGTATTGGCCTCTGTCGGAAGCGACGGCTACGAGCGAGGCGGCCCCTACGGTGACGATCAGTGCGGTCGCTGTGAGTGTTCGAACGTTCATCAAGTACTCCCTTGTCGACTGTGGGAACGAAGCAGACCCATGGGACGCTGGAGGCCCTGCTCGGGGCCTCCAGCGCCCCCAGGAACTAGAACCTGAATCTCAGTCCACCGAAGGCCTGGAAGCCGCCGACCTTTACGTCGAACGGGCCATCAGCGCTCAACACACGATCGTCGTCGACCGTAACCGTTCCGCGACTGAGCTGTGCCCGATTCCAAGGCCAAAACTGTTTGTGAAGAAGTAGGACAAATCAGCACCACCATGGAAGCCCCAGCCCGTGGCCTCGACTTCGCTTGAATCGTAGCTGATGATTTCAACCGCGTTCAACGAGCCGACGAACACCTGCGCGTAGCGGATGTCGGTCACAGCGTCCATAGTCAGCCGGTAATAGGACGGACCGGCGAACACACGGAATGACACCCTGTCCGTGTGAACTGGGCGAACGACAAACTTGAAGTGGACAGAGCCCTCAGTTCGTTCAAGATCCTCGTCGGTCGGTCCTTCGTCGGTCGCATGTCGGTTGAAGAAGTTGGGGTGCGGAATCCGGATTGACAGGTCTGCGGCATCCTTGTGTGCGGTTCCATTGAATGCGATTCCTGCCCCAAGCCGTTCCGTGAACATGTATCCCGCGCCGAAATCAGCCGCCGCGCCACGCGGGATGTTGTAGGTTGTGCGATAGTCCTCGAACTCTCCGGCGCCATCAGGGATGCTAATAGACGTCGACTTGGTCTTTTCCGCCGCTGAAGCGACGCCAAAACTCACGTCAATCCAGACCTTACTGGAATGGGTCACCTGTGCTGAGGCCACGGAGGCGGGAAGCAGGACAAACAAGGACACTATGACGAATAACTTAGCGAATCGTGACATGTAGCGAAGTCTCCAAGCTGAGTGTTGAGGCAGGATGTTAGTCTGGTACTTCTGATTGGGTCAAACAACTAGTTGTCAACCTACTTCCTACTTCGCGGCGACCCTAATCGCGTTGGGTGGGGGCTACTTGCCGCTTGCCCCGCGTAGTGCGCCCGGTCCAGGAATGGCTCAGCGGTGTCCAGGCTGTATTACCGGCCGCCCCAGGACGCCTGGTCGAACTTGGACAACCGACCCATGGCCGCGCTCCGGCGCTGTCGGCCCTGCACCACGACTGCTGGCGCCTGGTCCAGGAGCGCAATTGGTTGCGCACGCCGCGAGCGGCGGAGGAGAACGCGTGGCCCGGCGGCGGCCGTCAGAGGATGTATCCTTGCCGTATGGCCTCGCGAAGAGAAGTGACGGGATTCCTGACGGTATCCCAGCGCCCTGACGGTCTCAGACGCACAGTCAAAACCGCCACTATCCTCAGGTCCTGACCGTCCCTGCGCCGGCACCAACTTCCTCCATGCCCCTGTTGCACCTCCCGGCAGTGCTGCACCCCGCGCTGGTCGGTCGCCGGGTTGCGGCGGCGGTCTCCGGCGGCGCCGACTCGGTCGCCCTGGTTCTCTGGTTACACAACTTCGCGACGCGCCCACGGCCGGACGTGGTCCTGGCTGGCATCATCCACGTCAACCACCATCTCCGTGGTGAGGCGTCAGCCGCGGACGAACGGTTCTGCCGGGACCTGGCCGCGCGACTGGGCGTTCCCATCGACGTGATTGGCGCGCCGGTTGTGGCTCGGAGCGGCTCACCGGAAGCAGATGCGCGTCGCCTGCGATACACCGCGTTCGAGGGCGCAGCGGGCCGGCTCAACGCGCAGGTGGTCTGCACCGCGCACACGGCCGATGATCAGGCCGAAACCGTCCTCCTCCGCCTGCTTCGAGGGGCCGGGTTGCGTGGTCTTGGCGGCATCCGGGAGGCGCACGGGATCTACGTGCGGCCGCTGCTGGGATGCCGTCGCGCACATCTGCGGACTGCGCTGCGCGAGGCCGGAGAAGCCTGGCGCGAAGACGCATCCAATGCGGAGATGGCGATCCCGAGGAACCGGCTGCGTCACGAGTTGCTGCCACACCTGGAACGTGTGGCCGCCGAGATTGCGCCCGGCGGTGTGGAGGCCATCGGCCGGTTTGCGGCATGTGCCGCCGACGACGAGCAGTTTCTGGAGGCCGCTGCCACCGACCTGGCCTCCCGCATCGTCAAAGACGTGGGCACTGAACGGCGGGTGGCACGAGAGGCGCTGAATGCCGCGCCTGCGGCGCTGGCACGCCGGGTCATTCGCAAGATGGCCGAGGCCGTGGCGCCCGACCGGGAATGGGCAACGTCCCACATCGAGGCCGTCAGGGGGCTGGCACGCCGACAGGAGGGTGGTGGCGCGCTCGACCTGCCCGGCGTCCTCGTGCGACGGGTGTCCAACGAAATGAGGTTCGAGAAACCTTCCGGCCTTCCGGCGCGTCCGACTGAGTAGACCTCACGCGGATGGCCGAAAACCGGCGTGATAACCTTGTGACGGTAG
>CBINOO010000091.1:0-15833 GCA_966252305.1 uncultured Acidimicrobiia bacterium | reverse complement strand
CAGGCTTTGAAGGAAAATGGCTATCACAGCGTAGGACGTAGGCGATCTCCGCGCCCTTCGCGCGAGCGTTGTCGAGCAGCATCGAATCAAACTCGCTGCGCACGACCTGCCAGGTGACGGCACACTCGTGTTTGATGGTCTGGAAGAAGTAGAACGGCTGCGACACCTTGCCGGTGATCGAAACGAACTGCACGCTGTACTTCTTCGGGTTGGCCGACTGGCGCAACTGGTCGATCACGCCGAGCCGATTGAGCGTGAACCAGGTGTACGGGATCAACGACTCGCCGATGTGGTACCGGTGCATCGCTTCACGCTCGAGAATGACGACCCTGTGGCCGTGCTGGGCCAGAAGGGCCGCGGCGGTCGAGCCGGCGGGGCCGCCGCCAATCACGATTGCGTCGTACTCGGATGTCGTCATGTGTACCGCACGTTCTGATGCTGGGGCAGGAAGAATCGAGGCAGCAGGGTGTCGACACGGAGCAGGGCCTGCCGCGTCAGCTCGAACCTGTCAGGAGTGCGTGACGCGAGCCAGCCTTCCGCCTCGAGTGCCCGGATCCCGTCGCGGAAACGCGTCGTCACATCCACTTCGTAGGCGTCCTGGAAGTACTGCGTATTAATCCAGCCACGCTTGAGCTGCAGGATGAACTCCCTGATCAACCGCTCATCGTCACTCGGGTGGTACGCGCGGCCCAACGGCAGGTCGCCCTGTTCGATCGCGGCAGCCCACGCGTCCCACGAATCGAGATTCTGCATGTGCACACGATTGACGTGACCAAACGACGCAACGCCGAGGCCAACGAGGTCGGCGCCCTGCCAGAGGCGGTCTCGATACACGAACCTGGTGCGGCTCGGATCCTTCACCGCGGTGTACGCGCTGCCGATGTGGTATCCCGCCTTTTCGAGTGCCGCGAAGGCCTCTCCGACCCAGCGGCGCTTTGTTTCCCAGTGCGCGACCTGGTCGTCAAACTGTCCGAGACCCTTGAGCTTGTCGGCGCTGATCGTCGTGTTGAACGGCAGCTCCATCTGATAGATGGTGATGCTGTCCGGCTCGAGCGCCAGCGTCTGGTCGATGCAGCGTCGCCAGTTGTCCTCAGTTTCGCCCAGCATGCCGGCGATCAGGTCGATGTTGATTTGCGGAAAGCCAAGGGAGCGGGCGAAGCCGTAGGCGCGGCCAATCTCCGGCGAGCGATGCGCGCGGCCGTTTTTCTCGAGAATCTCGTCGCTGAAGTTTTCTACACCGAGACTCAAACGGGTGACGCCAAATCGTCGGATGGCCGCGAGTTTGGCCTCGGTCAACGTGCCGGGCTCACACTCGAAGGTGATCTCCTCCGCCTGCGTCCACGGCGTCGTCGCGGTCAGCCTCGTCACGAGCCGATCGAGCTGCTGCGTCGAGAGAAACGACGGCGTGCCGCCACCGAAATAGACGAAGTCGAGCGGCCGCCCGGCAATGGTGGGTGAAGAGGAGTACAGCTCCCACTCGCGCGCGAGAAGCTCGAGGTACGACTCCACTTCCTGCGCGTTCTTGTTCGTGTAGACGCGGAAATAGCAGAAGTGGCACCGCTTCCGGCAAAAGGGGACGTGCAGGTACAGGCCGAGCGGCACGCGCCGCGAGTCACTGCTTGCGGGGGACGAAGCCATCAGCGCCGGGAGCGCATCGGAGACCACGGCCTCGGGGGTCCAGACCGAAAACGGGGGGTAGTTCGCAACGAAGTAGCTGCCAACTTCCGTCTCGGCAACGGCGCCTTCTGCTCTCGCCTGTGCCATGAGTCTCCTTCACTATACTTGCTGGATGCGGGTTCTGTTTCGTCTCGTTCTCGGCTTCGTCTTCCTCCTCTCTCTGGCTGCGCCGGCTCTGGCGCAGACCTCTGCCTCCCTCTCTGGCCTCGTGCGCGACGCCGATGGCGTATTGCCCGGGGCGACCGTGATCGTGCGCAACATGGATACTGGCGTGACACGACAGACGGTCGTAGGTCAGAACGGCCGCTACACGGTCGACGGTCTCCCCTCTGGACGCTACGACGTCCGAGCGGAGCTGACCGGCTTCAAGCCGGGCGTGCGCGAGGGCGTGACGCTCTCGGTCGGCGAGAGCCGCAGTCTCGACTTCACGCTCCAGGTCGGCCTCAACACGCAGGTGATCGTCGACGTGTTCGAATCTCCGGTCAACGTCCGAACGCCGGAGCTCAGCTACCTCGTGGATCAGCAGACGATGGCGTCGATTCCGGTGAATGGCCGTAACTTCACTGACCTGATGTCTCTGCTGCCGGCGGTGAATCCGTTTCCCCACCGTGACAACGGCTCGGTCGTCGCGCACGGGCTCGCGATGAGCGTCAACGGTCAGGATCCCCGCGCCAACGTCTACCTGCTCGACGGCACGCTGCTCAACGACTTCACCAACAGTCCGGCCGGCTCGGCAGCGGGCACGGCGCTGGGAATGGACACGGTCCGGGAATTTCGCGTCGAGTCGAACACCTACAGCGCGCAGTTTGGCCGCAACGTCGGGGGACAGATCAACGCGATCACCAAGTCGGGTACCAATCGCTTCACCGGCAGCGTCTTCGAGTTCCACCGGAACGAGGCGCTCGACGCGAAGAACTACTTCGACACAGGTGACAAGCCGGACTTCGTGCGCAATCAGTTTGGCGGCACCGCCGGCGGTGCGCTGCGACGGGACCGCGCGTTCTATTTCATCGGCTACGAGGCGCTGCTCGAAAATCTCGGCCGCACGGTCGTGACCACGGTCCCTGACGACAACGCGCGCCTTGGCGTGCTGCCCGGCCAGGCGCAGATCGCAATCAGTCCGCTCACGCTGCCGTACCTGAATGAATTCCCTGTGGCGAATGGCGAGTCGTTGGGCGGCGGGTTGGCGCGGTACAGCTTCCCCTTTGACCAGAAACTGACGCAGCACTTCATCCAGGGCCGCATCGATGCGGTGCTGCCCAATGGCGCGCAGACCTTCGTGCGCTACACGTTTGACGATGCGGAGCAGCGGCTGCCGACGGACTTCCCCCAGTTCCCGCGCTCGTTTGTCTCGCAGAATCACTTCGCAACGGCGGAGTACAAGCAGGCGCTGTCGAACACCGTGTTCCACACGGCGCGGTTGGGCTTCAGCCGAACGCGTATTGGACAGCAAGTGGAGGCCAACACGTCGCAGCCCCTGCCGGAGTTTGTCCCGGGGCGCGGTCTTATGGGTGCGATCGACATTGGTGGCATCCCGCGCTTTGGCCCGCAGCTGTCGGCTAACGTGCGAATCAGCCAGGATGTCTTCAGCGCGCAATACGACATCAGTAAGGTGGCCGGCAGGCACTTCCTGCGCGCCGGTGGACTCGCCGAGCACTACGTGTCGCAGGAGTTCAATCCCACGTTCAGCCTGGGTGTGTTCCGCTTCGCGAGCCTTGCCACGTTCCTGCGCGGTACGCCGGCGCAGTTCATCGGCCTGACCCCGCAGGGTGACGTCAACCGCAAGTGGCCCTTCACGGTGTTCGGCGCGTACCTGCAGGACGACCTGCAGCTGACCTCGCGCCTGACCGTCAATCTGGGTCTGCGGCTGGAAGGGTCAACCATGCCGATTGATGAGGGCGGACGCGACGTCAACATGCCCGACCTGCTGGCACCCGCACCGACGCCTGGTCCGCTGTATGACAATCCCGCACCGTCGCTGTCACCGCGTGTCGGGTTCGCGTGGAACGTGCGTGGGGACGGCCGCACATCGATTCGCGGCGGCTACGGGCTCTACTACAACACCAACAATCATCAGAACCTGATCGTCACCGTCACGAACCCACCGACGACGCCGCGCGTGATCATTCCGAACCCGACATTCCCGGTCCCTCCGTTTGAGCGAGGCATCGGGATCTCCGTGCGGCCAATTCAGTACGACGTGGAGCTGCCCCGCGTCCACATGTGGAACGCAAATGTGCAGCAGGAGTTCTTCACCGACTGGCTGGTCACACTTGGCTACGCGGGCTCACGCGGCAGACATCTGTGGCGCAACTCGGACGTGAACGTGCCGACGCCGACGACGCTCGCTGACGGCACGTTGTTTTATCCGACCGGGCTCACGCGTCCCAACACGAACTTCTCGGCCATCGAGCTCAAGTCGAGTGATGGCGACTCCTGGTACAACGCGCTCATCGTCGAAGTGAAGAAGCGATGGAGCGACGGGCTGCAGTTGCAGTCGTCGTACACGTGGTCCAGGTCGGAAGACACCACGCAGAACTCGACGTTTTTCTCGGACTCGACCACGGCCACGACGTCGGCCATGCCTGAGTTCATTCCCGACTACAACAAGGGGCTGTCGGACTTCCACGCCGAGCACAACTGGGTCACCAACTTCGTCTGGGAGCCGTTTGGCGGATGGCGTCTCTCCGGCCTGCTGCGGATGCGCAGCGGCAATCCGCTGACCGTGTTTGTGCAGACCAACCGGTCGCGGTCCTTGTGGTCGCCATCGTTGGGGCCCGGCACCGGACCGGACCGTCCCAGCTACGCGCCCGGGTACAACAAGGACAACGCCGTCACGGGCAATCCGTCGCAGTGGTTTGATCCCAATGCGTTCGTGCTGCAGCCTGCCGGCACGTTCGGCAACGTCGGCCGCAACGAGCTCATCGGACCCGACCTCCGCACGCTGGACTTGGCGCTCAGCAAGTTCATGAAGCTCGACCGCCTCTCGTTTGGCCGAGGCACGCTCGAGCTGCGAGTTGAAGTGTTCAACGTCTTCAACCGCGCGAACTTCGGCCCGCCGTCGCTCGTGGCCTTCGCCGGCACTGCGGCCACCGAAACGCCGCTCGCGACGTTCGGGCAGATCCGGTCGACCGTCACGTCGGCGCGCCAGGCGCAGCTGGGGGTTCGGATTTCGTTCTGAGCGCCTCGGCACTCCGGCACCTCGGAACCCCGGCACCTCGGAACCCCGGCACTTCGGAACCCCGGCACTTCGGAACCTCGGTTACTATCCCTTCCATGCATTGGATCGGATTTGCGTTGGGTGCGGCGTTGTCGTGGGGCCTGTATGGACCGGCGCTGCATCAGGGACAGGTCAAGCTGGGCAGCCCCTTCCGGGCGCTACTCTGCGTCGGCGTCGCCTACTTCATCGTTGGTGTCCTGGTGCCGGTGGCGGCACTGGTGGCGCAAGGTGAACTGACGCGTGGATGGTCGATGCCTGGCGCGATGGGTGCGACAGCGGCCGGGATGCTTGGCGCCATCGGCGCCGTGTTCATCATCTACGCCTTCCGCGCGGGTGGCGTGCCGGCCTACGTGATGCCGCTGGTGTTTGGCGGCGCGCCGGTCGTGAACGTGTTGTTCACGATGTACCTGCATCCACCCAAGGTCGCGCCGAACCCACTGCTCTATTTGGGTTTCGTCCTGGTGTCGGTCGGCGCGGCGCTGGTTCTTTATTTCAAGCCGCAGGGATAACTTCACATGGCGGGCCTGAAGGCCCGCCCCACATGTGTCTCGCCCCACGCGACATCCGAGCAGATGTGGGGCGGACTTTTAAGTCCGCCGGAGTCCGGCGGGGCTGAAGCCCCGCCCTACGGCAGCCCTGAACTCACCCCTGGCGCAGTGCCGTCACCGGGTTCACGCGTGAGGCGCGCCACGCGGGGATGGCGCCAACGAGCAGTCCAACTGACGCGACAAGGACGACCCCGCCCGTGAGCGTCCATACGTCGTACGGCGACAGACCAAACAACATGGACTCAGCCGCGCGACCGGCCGGCAGCGCCAAGCCTACGCCGAGCACGAGTCCGATGCCGACGATGACGAGTGTTTCGCGGATGACCAGCGAGCGCACGCTGCCGGGTGATGCACCGAGCGCCAGTCGCACCCCAATCTCATTGGTACGTCGCGCCACCGAATAGGCAATCGCGCCATACAGGCCCACAACCGCCACGATGGTGCCCAGCAACCCGAACACCGCCGCCAATCGCGCAATCATGCGTTCGGTCGCGACGGTGCGCTCGCTCAGCTCACCAAGGGGCAGGACTTCACGCACGGCCAGCTGCGGCGCGACGGTGTTGATCGCGCGGCGGATGGATTCGATCGCGGACACGGGATCCACGCCAACACGCGCGTACAGATTCCGGACGTATTCCTCCGGATGTTGCGCGAGTGCGAAGTACACCGTGGGTTCAACCGTTTCCCGCTGGCCATCCGCCTTGACGTCGCCGACAACGCCAACGATGGTGTAGCTGGGATCGTCACCGCCGTAGCTGAACTGCCGTCCGAGCACATCGCGATCGGCAGAGAAGCGGCGGACAAATGTCTGGTTCACCAGGAGCACACGCTGGCTTCCGGCACGGTCACGCTCGCTGAGATCCCGCCCCGCCACCACGCGCATTCCCAGCGTCGGTACAAAGGCCGCGCTGATCTGGTCTTCTCGCGTCACCATCGCCTGATCGCCGATCCGATCCGAACCATCGAGCGAAAAACTGCTCGCGCGCCGTGAGCCTGTGGCCGGACCGACGGCTCCAAGAGACGCAGACTCAACCCCGGGTATAGCGGACACCGCTTCGATCAGCCGGCTGTACAACACGGGCAACTGTTGCGGCTCGTAACGGGCCAGACGTGTGTCAAAACGCGCGGTCACCACCGCGGTGCGGTCGTAGCCGGAGTCAAGCGCCACCAGCCGAGAGAAGCTCTGCATGAACAACGCTGCGGCCACGACCAGCACAAACGACAACCCCACCTGCGCGGCCACCAGCGCCTTCGCCACGGGAAAGCGGCCTCGCACCGGGCCCACTACGCGAGAACCATGCGCCGCCTCGCCGGCCGCCGGCTTCGACAGGCGGATCGCTGGAAGAAGACCGAACAGGACTCCAGTCACGAGTGTTGCGGCAATGCCGAACCCGAGAATGCGCCAGTCGAGCGGAAGATCGAGCGGCACGGGCGTCGACGTTGATGACACCACGCGGAGCAGCAGTCGTCCTCCCCAGGTGGCCAGCACGAGTCCAAGCGCCCCCCCCGAGTGCGGCCAACGCCACGCTCTCAGCCAGCAACTGCCGAATGAGTCGACCGCGTGAGGCGCCGATCGCCAACCGCAGTGAGAACTCGCGCTGGCGCGCCACACCACGGACCAGCAACAGGTTCGCCAGGTTGGCGCACGACACGATGAGCACGAGCGCGCTCATGCCCAGCAGGATGGTCAAGGCCGGCCCGAGGCGCTCACGAGTGCCTGACAGGCCGTGTGCGCCGTCCAGCACGGTAATGCGATCGCTGGTCAGCCTGGCACGACGTTCAGGATCCTCAACACTCTCGTACCGCGTGGCCAGCACCTGTGCGTACCGATCCTCGAGGCGGCGCGTGATGGCGTCGCGGCTGGCGCCTGGCTGCTGACGTCCCCACACCGACAGCCACGAAATCCCGTCCTGCGGCATCCACGGCGCCGTGTCATCCCCGTTGTCGTTCCCCACATTCGGATGGGCGTGGATGAAGGGCTGCGCTGCGGTCGGCATCCACAGGCCCATGGGCGACGCCACAAAGACCCCATCAAATCCAGGTTCGGCGATCCCGACCACGGTGACCGGCGCACCGTTCACCATGAGCGTTGATCCAACGACCGAAGGATTGCGGGCGAAGTGTCGTGTCCACGTGCGGTCGCTCATGACGGCGACGCCTTCGCTGCCGTTCATGCGGTCGTCCTCGGGAGACAACAGCCGGCCGGCAGAGGGCGACACGCCAAGCGTCTCGAACCAGTTGCCCGCCACCAGCTGCGCCGCCACGAGTTGCTCTACGCCGTTGACCGTGACCTGCACCGTCATGCCTGACGAGGAGGCGGTCAGCTGCGCCTGGTTGGCCACGCCCTCGGCCAGGCGGAGATAAGCCGGATGGGAGAAACGCGACTCGCCCGCGCTTTCGCTCACCACGTAGAACAGTTCGTTCGGTGATTCGACCGGCAGCGGCCTGAACATCAGGCTGTCCATCACGCGAAACACCGCGGCATTGGCGCCCAGGCCGATCGCCAGCGATGCCACAGCGGCGGCGGTGAACGTCTTGTTCGCCCACAGGACACGGCGTGTGTATTTGAGATCCTGCCAGAGGTCAGTCAACCATCGGCCGCCGCTCGCGTCACGCGTGACTTCGCGGATTGGCGTGTACCCGCCGAACTCCGCGAGGGCGAGACGTCGAGCCTCATCGCGAGTGTGGCCGTCGCGCATCAGCTCCTCGGTTCGCGTGTCGACATGGAAGGCGAGTTCGCGATCAAGATCGTGTTCGCGTTCCGCCCGGCGGAACCACCGTGGCAGCCAGCTCATGATGCCGCTCCTTTCTCAGGGTCGGCCGCCAGCACCAGGGCCATGGCTTCCGAGAGGCGCTGCCACGCGTCCTGTTCGCGCGCCAGCTGGGCGCGGCCTTCGCGGGTCAACGTGTAGAACTTGGCTTCGCGGCCGGTATCGGTGCGATCCCACTCGGCCTTGACCCACTTTCGGTTTTCGAGGCGATGGAGCGCCGGGTACAGGGAGCCTTGCGGCACCTGCAGCAGCGCGCGGGAGACGAGGTTGATGCGCTGGGCGATGGCGTAGCCATGCATCGCGCCTCCGGAGAGGGTCCGGAGGATCAGGAGGTCAAGGGTGCCCTGAAGGAGGTCGCTGCCGGCGGCTTTGGGTCGCATACCTAGGCATCCTACCGATCAATCGGTAGGATGTCTAGGTATCAGGCGGGCCTGAAGGCCCGCCCCACGGCCATCTCACCGCACGCGGCAGTAGTCGAGGCCGAGCAGGTAGTCGAGGCCGAAGTCGCCGATTGGCGCGCCGGGCGGCGGTTGCGGCGCCGCGGGCGGACGCAGCTCGGTGTACGGCCGGTCAAGGAATCGCTTGATGTCGTCCTGGAGGAGACGACGATGGGCGCGTTCGGCAGCGTTGGTGGTATTCGCGGCGACCAGTGTCGGACGCGTCTGCAGGCCCTTGAGGGTCTCGGTCGCAATCGCCCGCACCTGCGTCATGGGCGCCGACTCGGCCATTTCCATGATGTTGCCGACCAGTGCGCGCTCCATCGCGCGGTTGATCTCCGACTCGTAGCCGTTGGCCGGCCGCACATCGGCAATCGTCGTGACCAGCCGGTCAAGCACATCTTCCAGACCCGGCAGCGAGGCGTCGACGGCCTTTTGCGCCACGAGCCGCGCGGCGCGTGTGTTGTTGAAAATGCCGCCGAGCACGACCTCTGTTGCCGCCACGGCCGGCGCGACCGGATCAAACGCGCCACCGGTCAGCCGCGGGAACATCTCGCGGTTGTTGCCAAAGCCGGGCGGGCGCGGCGGCACATTCTGGACCACTGCCGATGGCAACACGAGGTCACTCAGTCGCAGCGCGTTCATCAGCGCATCCAGCGCCGCGTTCTGACGCGCCGCCGGCGCCCAGCGCACCGGCGTGCGTCCATCGCCCCGTATCGCGTAGATGTACTCCTGCCCACCCAGCGCGGTCACCGCCGCGTCCACCGCATAGCGATGGTGCAGGTAGACGGGCACCAGCGCTTCCTCGATCAGCGCCATCGGACGACCGACCTTGATCGCGCGCTCGCCAAACCCTTCCATGGCCGCGCGGCGCAACTGGAGCAGACGGTTGAGTTCGGTCGCTTCATTGGTGCCGTTGTTCCACTGGTCGACTCCGGGATGCAGGTCAAGGTCCTGGTTGGACATGTACCGAAGGTCCTGATCCCACGCCTCATCGAGAATGCGCTTGAGCGCGGCCGCTTCGTCAGTGCCGGGGGCAAACTGCGAGTAGCCGTACTGAATCGAGACCTTGTCCCATTCACCGATGCCGACGTCGTACGCCTGCGAGAGGTCCATCGACCCGTCCGCCCGCAGCGTGATCAGGGGATGCGGGTAGTCGAGCACCGAGATCCGGCCTTTGGTGCTGTTGTAGTAGTTGTGCCCCAGGCCGATCGTGTGACCGATTTCGTGGGCGGACAGCTGGCGGATGCGCGCAAGCGCCGTCTCTTCAAGAATCGCCGGCGTCTCGTTGCCGTTCACGTACGGGGACAGGAGACCTTCAAAGATCAGGTAGTCCTGTCGCCACCGCAAGGACCCCAGCGATACATGGCCCTTGAGGATTTCGCCTGTGCGCGGATCGGTGATGGACGAGCCATAACTCCAGCCGCGCGTGGAACGATGCACCCACGTAATCGTGTTGTAGCGGACGTCCATCGGGTCGGCGCCTTCGGGCATGACCTCGACACGGAAGGCATTGATGAAGCCCGCGGCCTCAAACGCTTCGTTCCACCAGCGGCCGCCTTCAATCAGCGCTGTGCGAATGGGCTCGGGAGCGCCGCGGTCAACGTAGTAGATGATCGGTTCGACCGGCTCGCTGCGCGCAGCGTTCGGGTCCTTCTTCACCAGCCGGTGCCGGTTGATGTAGCGCACCTGAAGGTCTTCACCCAGCGGCTTGGCATAGTCGGCGAAATTCACCCCGAAATACCCCGAGCGTGGATCCATCATGCGTGGCGTGTACGCATCGTCTGGCAACTCGATGATGGAGTGATGCTGCCGCACCGTCACCGCGGCAGAGTTGGGCGCGACATCGCCCAGCCGGCCACCGATCTGCCCCCCACCACCGCCACCACCACGGCCGCCGGCCGCGCCACCTTCATTAACGAATGTGGAGATCACGTCGATCTCGGTGTTGCTCGGGAATCCCTTGGTGCCTTCGATGTTCACCGCACTGCGCGTGCGATCAAATCGGTGGCCTCCGATGCGCGAGCCCACGTTGTGTGTGTCGCGCATGATGAAGTCGGTGAAGTCGACGAGCACACGCCCGTTGCCCTCCGCGGCCACCGTGAATCCCCACAACACGGACTTGGCGAAGGCATCTTCCATCGCCTTGCGTTCAGCCGGGTTCTGGCTGTTGGCGCGCCACTCGTAGTTGGGCTGCACCATCAACACTCGCGGTCCAACACGCTGGAAGCTGACGACGGCGGTGCCGCCCAACTGGGCGCGATCAAGACCGAGGTCGTTGGAGCCGACACCTGCTGACAGGCCGCTCACATACAGCACCTCGCGGCCCAACGTGGGAATCTCGAGGAACAGGCTGCCGGTGGCCTCATCCCAATACAGCGGAAAGAACCCGTCGATTTTCTGCATCGACGATGTGCGTTCGCTGATTGGGGGAATGCTCCGGGCCGCTCCGGCTTGCCCTCCGCCGCGAGCACCCTGGCCGCCACCTGCCTGGCCCGACAATGCTGTCGGGGTCGCCATGGCCAGCATGGCCAGCATCCCGGCCGTCGTCCACATCCGAGTCGTCGTCCGTCTCACATCGACCTCCTGTGTCCCGGCTGTGCGCCGGTGGCACGAATTCTACGCCATCGAACTTCGGTGCATCCGTGTCCGTCTGAGTGGCCCATGACCGCCCTCCTGCAGAACCTGCGATTTGCCCTCCGCCAGAGCCTTCGTCAACGAGGATTCACCGTCATCGCGGTGCTGGTCCTCGGGCTCGGCATCGGCGCCAACACCACCATCTTCAGCCTGGTCAACCAACTCATCCTCAAGCCCCTGCCGGGCGCGGGTGACGAGCTGGTGCAGGTCTACAGCCGCCATCGCACGGAGCCCGACTCGTATCGGGCCTTTTCGTACGGCAACTTTGCTGACCTGCGGGCGCGTACAGACATTTTCGCATCTCTGACGGCCCACCAGCCGGGCATGGTGGGGATCACGACGGGTGATTCGACACGCCGCGCGTTCATCGACATCGTCACGGGCGACATCTTCGAGACGTTCAAGCTGCCGCTGGCCCAGGGTCGCACCTTTTCGTCGGCCGAGGAACAACCAGGCGCCGACGTTCCGGTCACCATCGTCAGTCACCGGTTCTGGCAGCACCTGGGAAGTCCCGCGGACGTGCTCGGACGCCAGGTACGTATCAATCAGCGCGATTTCACGATCATCGGCGTCGCGCCGGAAGGATTCTCGGGCACAACCGCACTGGTGACGCCTGAGTTGTGGCTGCCGATGGGTGTGTACGAGGCGATGGTCAACGACTTCTCCTCCGACAATCTCATCGGGACGCTCCGCGACCGGCGGCATCACTCGCTCATCGTGTACGGACGCCTGCGTGATGGCCTGACGGCAGAGGCGGCAGCGCCGGCGCTCGAATCGGTGAGCTTGGCCATGGCCGATGCGTACCCGGCCGAGAATGAAAACCAGGTGCTGAGCATCGCTCCGGTGTCGCGCCTGAGCATCTCGACCTCGCCGCAGGATGACGGGCCGATTGCGGTGGTGGGCGCGAGCCTGCTGGCGATGTCCGGCATCGTGCTGCTCGTGGCGGCGCTCAACCTCGCGAACATGCAGCTGGCTCGAGGGTCGGCACGCGCGAAGGAACTTGCCGTTCGCCTGTCGCTGGGAAGTTCACGCGGCCAGCTCGTGCGTCAGTTGTTGACGGAGGGGTTGCTCCTGTCGCTTGGCGGCGGAGTCGTCGCGATCCTCTTGTCGATGGCCGCGACGCGTGGCCTCATCAGCGGCCTCAACGGACTGCTGCCGGTGATGTTGTCGCTCGACATCGCGCCCGACCTGCGGGTGTTTGCAGCCACGCTGGTGTTTGCGGCCCTGGGCACCATCGCCTCAACGCTGGGACCCGCGCTGGCCTCGTCGCGCACAGACATCCTGCCCAACCTGAAGGAACATGCCGGCGACCTGCCGGCGCAGGGACGCCGACAGCGGGTACGGCACGCGCTGGTCATGGCACAGGTGGCATTCAGCCTGGCGCTGCTGACCACGGCAGGCGCGTTCATTCGCGGCGCGTGGGTCGCGGCTGGAGTGACGCCGGGCTTTTCGCTGGATGCCGGGATTCACGCATCACTGGACACGAGTCTCGCGGGATTTGATCGTCCTCGCGCCGAGCGCACATATGGTGACGTCCTTGAACGCGTTCGTCGCGTGCCTGGTGTCACCAACGCCTCGCTTGGTTCGCTGATGCCGTTTGGCGAGGTTACCGAACAGTCCGGCGTCCAGCGTCCCGGCGACGTCGTGCCGGCCTCCGACCCGTCATACGCCACCGCTGTGACGTGGAGCATTGCGCAGTCGGTGTCCGACGACTACTTTCCTTCGCTGGGACTCTCGCTTCTGCGAGGACGGGATTTCACACGCGCGGAAGTCACCGCCGCCAACACCCCTCCCGTCGCCATCATCGATCAGCTGCTGGCTGAGCGGGTGTTCGGCGCGGAGGATCCCATCGGGCGGACGATTCAAGTCAATCGCGGCGATCTTGAGCCCGAGCGCCTTGAGGTCATCGGTATCGCGCCGGCGATCCGCCACCAGATGAACGACTCCGAACCAAGCCCCCATGTGTACCGGCCGCAGGCACAGCGATTCCGCTCGGGCATGATCCTGCACGTGCGGACGGCCGGCCTGGATGAAGTCGCTCTGCTGCCAACATTGCGCCATGCCATCCGCGAGGTTGAACCGCTGCTGCCTGTCGTCTCGTTAGAAACGGGCGCGATGTTCCGCGAACGCAATGCCGTGCTCTGGGTCGTGCGCGCGGCGGCGCAGCTGTTCACGGCGTTTGGTGTGATCGCGCTTGCGCTGGCGGCCCTGGGCATCTACGGCGTGAAGTCGTTCCTCGTGACCCGCCGCACGCGTGAAATTGGCATCCGTGTCGCGCTCGGCGCCAACGGACGCGACGTCGTCTCCCTCGTGCTGCGCGAGGGGCTCACGATGACGGTGATTGGACTGGTGGTGGGGGTTGGCCTGTCGTGGGTTGCGGTGAAGGGACTGAGTTCATTGCTCTTCGACAGCGGCGGCTTCGACCTGCCCATCGTCGGCGCGGCGTTCGTCGCGCTGACGAGCGCCGCGCTCCTGGCCAACATCGTGCCGGCGCGACGCGCCACGCGCGTCGCACCGACCATCGCCCTCAAGAGCCAGTGATGGCCCTCACTCACTTCGCAGTGACGCCAGCGGGTCGATCCCCGTCGCGCGGCGTGCCGGTCCCAGGCACGCCAGCGCGCCGGCCACCAGGAACACTGCGACCACGGCGAGGTAGGCCGACGGGTCTGTCGGCTGTGTCTCGTAGAGATACGCCGACAGTACCTGGCTGAGGCCGATGGCGCCGGCGATGCCGGCGACAAGGCCGAGGCCGACCATCCAGGCACCCTGCCTCACCACCATCGCCACCACGCTGCGTGGCGAGGCGCCAAGCGCGAGGCGCAGCCCGAACTCGCGTGTGCGATGGCTCACTGACGTCGCGATGACGCCGGCAAGTCCCACCAACGTGATCGTCAGCGCAATGCCCGCAAAGATCGACAGGAGCGCCGTCGTCAGACGCGGCGACGCCTGGCGCTCGTTACGAAGATCCGCCAGCGTCTGCACTTCCTCCACCGGCACGCCGGCGTTGATGCCGTGCACAGCCTCCTTGAGCGCCGGAACAAATGTCATCGGATCACCGGCCGTGCGAACCATCACGCGTCCGGCGAAGCCACCGTTTTGCGACGACGGCCGGTAGAACTGCGCGGGAATCAGTGACTCCTGATCCGCGCTGTAGAGGCGGAAGTCCGGCACAACGCCGACCACCGTGAGTTCGACCGGCTGCCCGTTGAACTGGGCAAAACGGAACATCGAGCCGACGGGATCGGCGCCGTCCCAGTACTTGGCCATCGACGCATTGATGACCGCCACGGCAGGAGACTCCGAGGTGTCGCTGGGGGTGAACGTGCGTCCTGCCAGCGGCGCAATGCCGAGCGTTTCAAAGTAACCGTCACTGGCGACGTTTTGATCGGTGACGCGCTGCTCACCTTCCTTTGGCGCGCGGCCGACAATGTCGAACGGCGTCTGGCCTGGACTGATCGCTGACTGAGGCACAGAGGTCGTCGTCGCGGCAGCTGTCACGCCAGGAATTCCGCGCAGTCGTTCAAGCAGCTGCGTGTCGAACTGCGCGCCCGGTTGCTGTTGCAGCGAGAAGTTGCCGAAGTACGCCGCAGTGAGCACACGGTCGCCGTTGTAGCCGAGTGGCTCGGCCGCCAGACGCCAGGCGCTTTCGAGCAGCAGGCCGGCACCCACGAGCAACACACTTGAGACGGCCACCTGCGCAACGACCAGGGCCGAACGCAGGTACTGGCGCTGCGGCGTGTCGCCGGCCTGGCTGCCACCCAGTCGCATGGACGACACCAGGTTCCGACGTGCAGCCAGCGCCGGGACCATGCCGAACACCAGTCCTGAAAGCACCGCCGCCGCCACCGAGTAGACGAGCACGGTGGCGTCGATTTCAATCTGGCCCGTGCGCGCGGTGAACCTGCCGACAAATTGCACGAGCAGATCAAGTGATATCCATGCCAGTCCGATGCCGATGACCCCACCACACAGGGCCAGCAACAGGCTCTCGGTCAGCAACTGGCGCAGGAGGCGCGTGCGTCCTGCCCCCAGTGCCGCTCTGACGGCCAGTTCGCGCTCACGCGCCGTCGTGCGCGCGAGCGAGAGGTTGGCGACGTTTGCACACGCGATGATGAGCACGAGCAGCGTCACACCCGACAGCATCCATGTGAGGCCCTGCACATCGGCCGTGAGCTGGTCGTGCATGTGCCGCACGCCGGTCGAAAGCCCTTGTACGCCCGCGCGTTGGTAGTCGCCCGCGTGATCCTGCTCGAACGACGCCGCGATGTCCGCCAGCTCAGCGGCGGCTGCCTCGGGGGATCGCCCTTCAGCGAGTCGTCCGATCACGGTGAGCGATGCAAACGCGCGATGACCGATCGTGACCTGGTTCTGCTCCGCCCCGGCTCTGAAAGGGCACGCCGAGGTCGGCATGTACACGTCGTTGTGGCGCGGATACTCCGGAAAGTCCGGCAACACGCCAACAACGGTGTGCGGACGGTTATTCATCTCCAGCACGCGGCCAATCACCTTTGGATCGGCGCCAAACTTCTCGACCCAGTACCGG
>CBINOO010000090.1:0-16260 GCA_966252305.1 uncultured Acidimicrobiia bacterium | reverse complement strand
GGTGGACGTACTGCCCAACGTCTACAATTTTGCGCACCCATCGTTTCAGGTGTCGCGCCCCGAGTTCGCGAGGGTGACGAATGTCGTCACCGTCGTCCGTGAGGGCGACCTGAGTGTCACCGGTGCCATCGAGGTCTCGTTGTTTCCTGGTGCCGGTACACCCGCGACACCCGGACAGGACTACCTTGACGGTCCCATCGCCCTGACGTTCGCACAGTGGCAGGACACGGTCACGGTGCCGATCGAGTTGTTGCACGATCCCTCCAACACAACAGACGAGACCATCTCACTGGCGCTGACCGGCGCGGGTGTCGGGCGAACACAACCAACGGCGACGCTGACGCTGACGCTGGCCGTCCCGAACACACCGCCAACAGTGACGGTCCCGGCCAACATTACCGTTGAAGCGACGGGATCGTCCGGAGCGGTGGTGACGTTCACCCCGTCTGGCGACGATGCGGAGGACGGCCCGATCGCGCCGATCTGCTCACCGGCGTCTGGTGCGACGTTCGCGTTGGGCACAACGACGGTGAGTTGCACGGTGACCGATGGCGCCGGTGTCACGGCCTCTGGCACATTCGCCGCGACAGTCGTGGATACAACCGCACCGTCGATCGCCGCCACGGCCGATGTCTCGGCAGACACAGTAAGCGCGGCCGGCGCGGTGGTGACGTACATCGCGCCGACGACGAGCGACCTGGTGGACGGCGTCGGCGTGGCGACCTGCCTGCCTGCGTCGGGCTCGGCGTTTGCGCTGGGCGCGACGACCGTGACGTGTACTGGAACGGACACCGCAGGCAACAGCGCGTCGTCGACGTTGGTGGTCACTCTCACACTCAATACCCCGCCGGTGGCTGATGCCGGGGTGGACCAGTCGGTGAATGCGACGTCCGTCACCGGAGCTGTCGTGGCGCTCAAGGGGGCGGCGTCGTCCGATCCCGATGGCGACCCACTGGCTTACACGTGGCGCGACATCACATCGGAGATTATCGGCACCGGGGTCGTCGTCACCCCAACGTTGGCCATTGGCACACACGTGGTGACACTGACGGTCGATGACGGGCGTGGCGGCGTGGCGAGCGACAGCGTGACCGTGAGGGTCGAGCGGATCTCGACGTCGGCTGTCGCCATCGGCACGCTGCCCGGCGTTGCGATTCCCTATGACGGTCAGGAGCATGGTGGTTCGTGCACGGTGACCGGCAGCGACGGAGAGGTGCTGGTCGGTGATGTGTCGTACAACCCCGGCGGCTCGGCGCGCCCGAAGGATCCCGGCGAGTATGTCGTGAGATGCGCCTTCGCCGGCGACGCTGAGTACCAGCCTGCGGTGGACTGGGCGCCACTGGTGATCGCGAAAGCGGCGCCAATGGTCACCGCTAACGGCGGCACGTTTGTGTACGACGGCAACCCGCGCGGCGGGTCGTGCGATATCCGGGGTGTGGGCGATGTGCCGCTGTCGGGGCAAAAGACGTGGAAGACTTCCGATGGGCAGGTGATGGCCAACGCGCCACGCGATGTCGGAGTCTACACCGTGAAGTGCACGGCCGACGACCCAAACCACTTTGCCCACTCTGCGTCGGCCACCATTGAAATTACCAAGGCCGTGCCGGCCGTGACCGCCACCGGTGGCGTCTTCGTGTACAACGGGTCGGCCCGCAAAGGCAGCTGCACGTTCGTCGGAGTGGATGGGGCCGGTCTGAATGGGGATATCTCATACATCCCAGGGGCCAGCAAGGCGCCAGTCAACCCCGGCGACTACACGGTGACCTGCCGATTTAACGGGTCCAAGAACTACATCGAGGCGGAAGAGTCCGCCCCGCTGGTCATTGCGAAGTGGCCGCCCGTGCCGATCACGTCAAGGAGTGAAGCCTACGAGGGGCCCGGCCGACCAATTTTGTGCGCGGCGGAAGGCCCAGTCGGCAACGTGATGACCTGGGCAAGTGGCACACGTGCCGACGCCGGGATGCACGAGGTCCCCTGTTCCTACGCTGGGGACCTGAATAACTTGCCGGTCTCGTTCGTGATGCAGGTGGAGGTCCTGCCGCGCAGCGTGGCGTTGCCGGCGGCGACGCGTACGAAGCAGTACGGCACTCCAGACCCGATCTTCCCATCGAGAGCGGACCGCTTCTATGTCGGAGACCAAGTCTCCGCCGAGTACACAAGAACAGCTGGGGAGACGCCGGGAGAATACGAGGTTAATCTCGTCCTTAATGACCCGAAAGGCCGACTGCAGAATTACAGCACCCTGATCGGGTCGCAGACGCTGGTCATCGCGCGAGTGAAACCCAAGGTCGAGGCACTGAGCCGGACGGTTACCTACGATGGCACCCCGCAGCAGGGCACCTGCCGAGCGACCGGACTGAATGGCGAGGCGCTTCCGATCACGAATCCGATTCTCGGGACTGATGGCGGACGCTATCAGTTCGTTTGCTCGTACACCGGTTCGAGTGAGTATCTGCCCGCGAACTCTGCCTCCCCTGGCCTACTGACCATCAGCGACCCCGACGATGCGGACGACGACGGGGTGGCGAACGAGACCGATAACTGCCCATCCGCGTACAACCCCGGGCAGGTCGACACGGACGGGGATGGCACGGGCGACTCTTGTGACGACGACATTGACAATGACGGACTGTCCAACGCCGAGGAGAAGGCGCTCACGCCGCCAACCAGCCCGCTCCTGTCGGACTCGGATGGCGATGGGCACTCCGACTTCGCTGAGGTGCAATGTTTCGGCAACCCGTTGAACCCCTCCATAGGGCCACGTGATGGCGATGGTGACGGGATTGTTGACTGCGACGATCCAGATCTCGATAACGATGGAATCAAGAACTCGAAAGATCCCGATCAGGACGGAGATGGGATCGACGACAGCATCGATCCGGATCCGGCGACTGCGGGAACGTCTTTCGTCATGCCGCTTGATGGGAGATCGTGCGGAGCGTGGGGGACGAGCACCCAATTCGACTTGCAAACCAGAAAGATGGCGAAGAAGCAACAATGCGTAGCCACAGAGGAAGGGGTGCAGCTGAAGGGGCGTCTGGACGTGGGGCCGACGAATGAGCCGCCCACAGCGAATCGCAAACGACTCTCACTTCGGCCGGCGGATTCGGCGGAGGCCGATGCCCGTGCCCGTGAGGCGCTCCAGGCGGAACTGGCGGCTGTAGTGGCGGCCCAGGCGGCAAAGGACGCCGAGGAGGCCCAAGCGGCCGACGCGGCGACGAAGGCGGCCCAGGCAGCCGATGCGGCCCGCGCGGCCGAGGCGGCGCAGGTGGCGGCTCTGGCGGCCAAGTTGGAGAGTCGGCGCCAGCTCACGCTGGAGGTGAAGGATCACGGGACCGACCCCGTCAAGGTGTATGCCGGCGGCCAGCACGCCGCTGTGAAGAAGGGAAGCCGGGTCAAGTTGGCTGCCGCCTCGCTCCACCTGCGGGTCGAGGAGGGCGAGGCTGAGATTCGCTTGGACGAATCAGCGGACAACGTGGTGACGGTGTTTGCGGGCGGCGCGGTTGCCGTAATGGAGGAGAGCAAGAGCGTTGGCCTCTCGACATGGCGGATAACTCGGGAATCAGCCGGCGGTAACGTCACGCTGAAGACAGCCGAAGGCACGAAGGATGTCTCGCTGATCGAGCCCCTCTTCGTAATCGCACCAAGTCGCCCGGACGCGGACGACGACAAGATCCTCGATGAGTTCGACGTTTGCCCTGTCGTGGCGGATCCAAGCCAGCAGGATACAGACAGCGACGGCATCGGCGACGCCTGTGATTCAGATGCCAACGGCGATGGCATCGACGACGCCGTGCTGAATGATGATGACGCCGACGGCGTGCTCAACAGCGTTGATATCTGCCGCTTCACGTACAACCCGTGGCAGTGGGACTTCGACAGTGACGGTATCGGTGACGAATGTGATGGGGACCGCGACAACGACGGCATGGCCGACTACCTGCAGACCCAGTGCGAGGTGGATCCCGCGACGGGGAAGGTGGCCGATACCGATAGTGATGGCATCCCCGACTGCATCGACCCGGATGCCGACAACGACGGCCTGACCAATGACGAGGAGATCGCCCTCGGGGCCGACCCGTTTAATGCCGACTCCGATGGGGATGGGCGCGTGGACGGTGGGGACGGAGCCCCAGCCGACCCGGAGTCCACTACCGATACGACCGGTCCTGTCTTCATCGACATGCCGGCGAACATGGTTGTGCAAGGCACCGGTGTCGTGACGCCGGTCGTCTACACCCTGCCGACGGCGTTTGACCTTACGTCAGGGTACCTGCCCGTCACGTGCAGTCCTGCCGCAGGTGCCGGCTTCCCGGTCGGTGACACGACGGTCGAATGCTCCGCCGTTGATGGCTCTGGCAATATCTCGACTGCGTCGTTCCTGGTGACGGTGACGCCACCGAACGCACCGCCGACATTTGTGGCGCCGGCGAGCCAGACGGTGGAGGCGACCAGCGCGGCGGGCGCGGTGGTGACGTTTGATGCGACCGGCAACGACATCGAGGACGGCGCGATCGCGGCGTCCTGCTCGGCGGCGTCCGGTTCCACGTTCGCGCTCGGCACCACGACGGTAACTTGCACCGTGACGGACAGCGCCGGGGAGGCTGCGTCGGGCACATTCGAGGTCACGGTGGTGGACACGACGGCGCCATCGATCGCGCCGCCAGGAGACATCTCGGTGTCCGCGACCGGTGCGGCGGGCGCGGTGGTGACCTACAGCGCCGCAGAGACCAGTGACCTGGTCGACGGCGCAGGCGTGGCGACGTGCGCACCTGCCTCGGGGACGACGTTTGCCCTGGGCGTCACACCGGTGACCTGTACGGCGGTCGATGCCGCCGGGAACCGTGCCTCATCGTCCTTCACGGTCACAGTCACGGCGGTCGAACCGCCGCCACCCACGAACACGCGAGGTCGCATGAAGGGCGACGGCAGCGTGCGAAGTGACGATGACGTGACGGTGCGATTCGATTTCGAGGTCGACCGCGTCGTCCACGAGCGTCGTCGTCACGATAAGGACTCGCTGCGCCTGAGGGTCGACGGTGAGTCGCGACGTGGGAAGCACACGCGATTCGAATCCACAGCGATCACGTCGATGGTGTTCTCCGATGACCCTGGCGTCAGTCCGGGTCGAGGCTGGTTGCGGGGGCTGCCGTCGTTCCGTGAGCGTACTGACACGGTGATGTTCAGCGGAACAGGCAAGTGGAACGGCGCGTCGGGCTATACGTTCGAAGTCACCGCCGTGGACCGAGGTGAACCCGGGCCGGGTCGCGACACCTTCGAACTTGTCGTCCGCGACAAGAAGGGCAAAGTCGTGCTGGAGGTCTCAGAGGTCCTCCGCTCCGGAAACGTCCAATCGCTGCCCCTGCGTGGCCGCTAACACCCTGGGGCTCAACCGGTCGATTCGAGCGTCGCAGCGTGGCTACGGTCTCTGGGCTTTCCGGCGTCATCTTCGGCGGCACCAAACTGGCGCCAGCGGGGGATTGGTCACATGGACCGGGCGGATCAGCGTCGGGCACCAACGGTTGTCGTTGCTGCCACACAAAGAAAAAACGGGGCTGACGCCCCGCCGCCCGCGGGGCTTCGATCTTTCGGCTCGGGGATGTCGGCCACCATCACTTCGGTCGTCAAGAGCAGTGACGAGATCTTTCGCGCGACCTTGGTCGGGTCGATGACGCCGGGGATCAGGATGAGCTCGGAGGTGAGTTTCCTGCGGGAAACTCACCTCCGGGCTCACCGACCCACTTTGCGGTACATTCCTCCTGCATGAGAAAGATCCGATTTGGTGTTCTGGGCGCAGCGAAGATCGCGCTCGAGAAGGTCATTCCCGGCATGCAGCGCGGCGCACATACCGAAGTCGTCGCCATCGCCTCACGCGACGAAGGCAAGGCCAGAGAGGCCGCCACGCGGCTGGGCATCGCCCGCGCCTACGGTTCCTACGAAGCGCTGCTGGCCGATCCCGACATCGACGCCATCTACAATCCGCTGCCGAACCACCTGCATCTGCCATGGACAACGGCTGCCGCCGAAGCAGGTAAACACGTCCTGTGCGAGAAACCGATCGGTCTGCACGCGGGTGAGGCCGAGGCCCTGCTCGCGGTGCGCGATCGCACCGGCGTGAAGATTCAGGAAGCCTTCATGGTGTGGACGCACCCGCAGTGGCAACACGCGGTCACGTTGTGCCGGAGTGGCGCGCTGGGGCAATTGAAGTCGTTTGTCGGTGTGTTCAGTTACTTCAACGACAACCCCGCCAACATCAGGAACGTCGCGGCCTGGGGCGGTGGCGGCCTGATGGACATCGGCTGTTATCTGATTCTTTCGTCGCGCATGTTGTTCGGCGAGGAGCCGCGGCGCGCAATGGGACTCATGGCGCGCGACCCGGACAGCGGTGTGGACATTCTCACGTCGTTGATGCTCGACTATCCTTCCGGTCAGGCGATTGGCACCTGCAGCACTCGGATGACGCCCTATCAGCGCGTCCACATGTTTGGCACGAGGCGGCGGCTGGAGATCGAGATTCCCTTCAACGCGCCGCCAGACAGACCCTGCCGCATGTGGACGGACGGCGGCGATCTGTTTGGCGGTGATCGCGAGGAAATCGTCATCCCCACGTGTGACCAATACACCGTGCAGGGCGACGCGTTTGCCAAGGCGATCATGAACGACACGCCAGTGCCGTATCCGCTCGAGATGACCGTTCGGAACATGCAGATCATCGATGCTGTTGCCCGGTCTGCCGAGACCGGGGCCTGGGTCAGCCTGTAGACGTGCCGAACGACCGCACGCTGTATCTCGGGATCGACGCCTCCACCCAGGGAATGGGCGCGGTGCTGCTCGCCGTTGAGCGCTGCCGGGCCTTCATCGTGTGGACACACGATCTGCAGTACGACGACGCGTTACCGCAGTACGGCACGGTGCGAGGCGTGTTGCCCGGCGTGGATCCGACCGTTGCCATGGCGCCGCCGGAGATGTGGGAGGACGCGCTGCATCTGGTGATGGACGCGCTCACCCGTTGCGGAGAAGACCTGTCCCAGCTGCGAGCCATCAGCGGCGCCGCTCAGCAACACGGCACCGTGTATCTCCGCGCGGACGGCACGTTCGCTCGTTCGGTGTCGCCGGTCTGGCTTGACGCCAGTACCTCCGACGAATGTGCGGCCATGACGGAGGCCGTCGGTGGAGCGGAGCGACTCGCCCGCCATACCGGGTCACGCGCGTACCAACGTTTCGCAGGACCGCAAATCAGGAAGTTCTTCGAGATCGAGCCGACGGCGTACGCAGACACTGCGCGCATTCACCTCGTCAGTTCGTTCCTTGCGTCTCGACTCATCGACGGTGACGCGCCACTCGAACCTGGCGATGCGAGCGGCATGAACCTGATGGATCTCTCGACACGCGACTGGTGGCCGGACGCGGTGCACGCCACCGCAGTCGGTCTCCCGCAGCGCCTCCCGCCCATTGTCGCGTCGCACAGCGTGGTCGGCACACTGGGGCCGCAGTGGCGTTCGCGTTATCAGCTGCCGGCCGCACGTGTGATTGCCTGGACGGGTGACAACCCATCATCGTTGGTTGGCACCGGTGTCGTGGAACAAGGGCAGATTGTCGTGTCGCTTGGCACCAGCGACACCGTGAGCGGCGTCATGCGTGAGCCGCGTGTGCATCCACAGGGCGCCGGACATGTGTTTGGTGCGCCGACCGGCGACTGGATGGGCATCACCGTGTTTGCGAACGGTTCGCTTGCGCGTGAACGGGTGCGTGACATGTTCGGCCTCGACTGGCCGGGGTTTTCGTCAGTACTGGCGCAGACGCCGCCCGGCAACAACGGCCGGCTGATGTTCCCGTGGTTCGTGCCCGAGATTACGCCCACGGTGGCTGCGACAGGCGCACACCGCATCGGGCTTGCAGACGATGATGTGGCTGGCAACGTGAGGGCTGTCGTTGAGGGCCAGATGCTGGCGATGGCCAGGCATTCGGCGTGGATGGGCGTGACGCCGACGGTGATTCGAGCGACCGGCGGCGCATCGGCGAACCGCGACCTCCTGCAAGTCATGGCCGACGTGTGGGGTGTCGATGTCTGGACCGGCTCGTCATCCAATGCCGCCTGCCTCGGTGCCGCTCTTCGCGCGTGGCATGCGGATCGACTCGCTGACGAGGCGCCTCTGGCGTGGACGACGATTGTTGAAGCAGCGGGCCTGGGACCGGCGACAATCGTGCAACCGAGGATGGACGCACACGCAACGTACGAGCGGTTGCAGCGCGAGGCGATGCGTCACGAAGCCGCCCTGGTGGGAGAGTGACATGAGACGGATTTGCGCGGGTGTGGTGATGGCCGGCGTGTTGGCTTCGGCGGTTGTGTTGGCGCAGGCGCCCCAGCCTCCGGACTGGACGTTCATCGAGGCCGAGACGCTCAAGCACTTTCAGGCGCTCTTGCGCTTCGATACCTCCGATCCTCCGGGCCGCGAACGTGAAGCCGTAGACTACCTCGCCAAAGTGCTGCGCGACGAGGGGATCGAGGTCCAGGAATTCGCCCTGGAGTCACATCGGCCCAATCTGGTTGCGCGCCTCAAGGGTTCCGGCGCGAAGCGGCCGCTGCTGCTGATGGCCCACACGGACACGGTCAACGTGTACCCGGAGCGATGGACGTTCCCTCCATTCAGCGCGACGATCGACGGTGGCTACGTCTACGGCCGGGGTACGGTCGACGACAAGGACAACGTCGCGACCTCGCTGATGGTGATGTTGTTGCTCAAGCGGCTCAACGTGCCGCTCGACCGCGACGTGATCTTCCTCGCCGAGTCTGGGGAGGAGGGCTCCACACGCGTGGGGATCCAGTTCATGGTCAACGAACACCTCGACGCCATCAACGCCGAGTACTGTTTGGCCGAAGGTGGTCGCGTGGTGCGGGAACGTGGCGCCGCGCGATACGCCTCGGTGCAGACCCTGGAGAAACGGCCGTATGCGATTGAGCTCGTGGCCAAGGGGCCGGCCGGGCACGGCTCGGTGCCGCTCGAAACCAGCGCGGTGACACATCTGGCGCAGGCTGTCGCCGCCATCACGAAGTGGCAGCCGGAGATTCGCCTCAACGAAACGACCGCGGCGTTTTTCAAGCGGTTGTCCGAAATCTCCGAGCCGGAGGCCGCGGCGCGATACCGCGGCGTGTTTGATCCGAAGACCCTGCCCGAAGTGGACGCCTATTTCCGTCGTTTCGAGCCGGGCATGGCGGCCATCCTCCGCTCCACCCTTGCGCCCAACATCGTCGCCGGCGGCAATCGCATCAACGTGATTCCATCCGAGGCCGTCGCGACCGTCGACACGCGCGTGTTGCCGGACGAAGACATCACGGCCTTTGTCGAACAGGTGCGCAAGGTCGTTGATGACCCGGCGGTGGAAGTGCGGCTCGGCAAGCGTGATACCCGACCTGGCGGCGTTGAGGCGCGCATCGATTCGCCGGTGTTCAAAGCGATCGAAGCGGCGGTGCGTACGCACTACAACGCGCCCACGCTGCCGAGCATGAGCACGGGCGCCACGGACATGGCGTATCTGCGCGCGAAGGGAATCCAGTGTTACGGCATTGGCCCCGGTATCGACACCGAGGACGGGCCGAAGGGTTTTGGCGCGCACAGCGATCAAGAGCGGATTCTGGTGGCTGAACTGCACCGCTTCATGCGCGCCTACTGGGACATGGTTGTGGCCGTCGCCGGCCGCTGAGGAATCGACATGAAACGAAGTGTTGTTGTGGTCCTGCTCGTCAGCACCGCGGCCGTTCTGGCGGCGTACGATCACGCGTCAGGGCCGGAACCGATTGTCGGCGCAGACATCGTGCGCTCCGCCGTGGCCTACGACCGTTCGCCGCGCCTCGACTCGTTCATCGACGATCAGCGGCCCGTCGCAGTCGCGGAGGTCGACGAAGACGAGTCGGCGCAGCCTCAGTCCAATACAGGCCGTCCCGCTGAGGCGCCCAAGAGCGCGGCCGGTGCGGCCGTGGAACAGACGTCCATGGGCACCGCGCCCGCGCCGACGCTGGTGCGCTCCTTTGAAGGGCTTGGGGCCAGCTTCACGGGCCCGCACGGGCCGTCAACCGGCCGCAATCCTTCCGACAACAGCCTCGCCGTTGGCCCCCGCCACGTCATGCAGTCGGTAAACACGCGCATGGCGGTCTTTGACAAGCAGGGCACGGTGCTCTGGGGCGCTGTGCCCAACAACACGGTGTTTCGCGGCTTCACGGGCATGTGCGATACGACAAACAACGGCGACACGGTCGTGCGTTACGACCAGCTCGCCAATCGCTGGCTGATCGTCATGCCAATCTTTCGGCGTGGACAGGCGCGCCCCGATCAACCGGCTGTGCCGTCACCGTCGGAGCGAGCAGTGGTCAGCACGCCAGGAGTGGCCACCCAGCCCGGCGCTGCGACACGGATGTTCATCCCTCCGCCAGCCCCCCCGACGCCACCTCCTCCCCCCACGCCACCAGCTCGAGGGACCTCACCCACACCGCCTGCTGCGGCCACCCCGCGCCCCTCGGGCCCGTATTCCATGTGTTACGCCGTCAGCGTGACCGACGACCCGCTCGGCGAGTACTACCGGTACGAATTCCTGCGTCCTCTCTTCCCTGATTACCCGCGCCCGGCCGTGTGGCCCGATGGCTACTACGTGCCCACCAGCACCGGTGACGATGTCATTGAGAAACACGCGTGTGTCGTCGATCGCCAGCGCATGTTGCGTGGCGAGGCGGCGACCGAGCAGTGCGTGATCGTGCCCGACGTGAACTTCCTCAACAACGCTGATCTCGACGGCTCACGCCTGCCTCCCCCCGGAGCGCCCAATCCAATGCTCGCGACCGGCGGCTCTCAGCTCAAGGGCGATGTGGACGATGACGGCGTGTATGTGTGGAACTTCCACGTCGACTGGGCGGATCCGGCGAAGACACGGCTGACACCAGTGGTCAAGGTGCCGGTCGCGCCATATCACTACCTGTGTGACGGCCAGTTGACCAGTTGTGTGCCGCAGCCCGGCACCGAGCGACGGCTCGACGCGCAGGGCGACAAGTTGATGGCGCGTGTGGTCTACCGCAACCTCAGTGTGAATGGACAGACGCAGGAGTCCGTTGTTGCGCTGCACTCGGTCAATACCGAGGCTGCGGCCGGCGGTGTGCGCTGGTATGAGTTCCGAATCAACGAGGACCGGTCGCTGCGCCTGCATCAGCAGAGCACCTACGCGCCAGATGGAGCCTATCGCTGGATGGCGAGTCCGGCCATGGATCGTTTCGGCAACATCGGGATCGGGTACTCGTTCGGCGGAACACCGCACCATGCCGGGCAGCGTTTCGCGGCCAGACGCGCGGCCGACCCGCTCGGTCAGTTGACGCTGCGTGAGGTGGTGCTCGCGGAAGGGGCCGATGCGCAGACGTACGGACTTCGCTGGGAGGACTACACGCAGACAGCGATTGATCCCGAGGATGACTGCACCATCTGGTACGTCGGCGACTATTACCGAAAGGGTGATACGAACTACTCGACGAAGGTTGGCGCGTTCCGGATTCCTCCCTGTGGTGAGCCCAGCGTGTCCGCGCCGCTGGTGCCGTCGTTTGGCTCCTGGATGATCAGCGCTCCGCCGGCCTCGTTGAAGCTCGACCCGTTCTACGAGAAATACGCGGACGCGTACGGCATCCCGATCATCGCGTCCGGTGTGGTGGACGATGATGCGCTGTTGATGGCGAGGGACATCGTCAATTACATGCTGAGCGCGAGGCCCGACGTGCGCGTCGAGATGGTGAAGTTGGGTTACAAGGTCGGGATTATCGGCAGGTTCCAGGGCCAGGCGGATTTGCCGGAGTACCGCAGCTACAAGAAGCCGGCGATTGATGATCGGCGCCTGACGCCAGGGGAGCGCGAACGCTACAACCTGCCGGGCGGCATCGCGTCGATGACGGATGCGGAGTACTGGAATCGGCGCGCGCGGGGCCTCGGCGGACGGTACACGACAGCCGGCGAAGAGAACATTCTCGGCATTCCGGGCACGCGGTACTTCGGCGAGCACATCCTTGTGCACGAGTTCTCGCACGGGATCCACTCGGCAATCAGAACCGTTGATCCGGCGATGCACGCGGAGATTCAACAGGCCTACGATGAGGCGAAGGCCAAGGGGCTGTTCAAGGGGCACTACGCCGAGAACACGGTGGCCGAGTACTGGGCGGAAGGCACGCAGTGGTGGTTCTGGTCCAACTTTGCGTGGACCGCCCCGACAGGTGAACGACTGGCGTCACCCGAATCGCTGAAAGCCTACGACCCGACGCTCTTCTCGCTTCTCGAACGCGTGTACGCCAGTAACCACATCCCCGGGGATGTCTACTACGGACGAGCGAAGTAGGCGCGGCTCCGGAACATGTAGGGCAGCCCTTTAGGGCTGCCGAGCAAGCCGGGGCTGAAGCCCCGGCCCTACGGCAGAAGTGGGGCGGCCCTTCAGGGCCGCCGACACTGTCAGCGCGCTCCGAACGCGAACACCGTCTGCGACGTGTACGTCTCGCCCGGGCGCAGCACCACCGACGGGAAGTTCGGCTGGTTGGGCGAGTCGGGGAAGTGCTGGGTTTCGAGGCAGAAGCCCGAGCGGCGCGGATAGGTGCGTCCCCCTTTGCCCTTGAGGGTGCCGTCGAGGAAGTTGCCCGCGTAGAACTGAATGCCCGGTTCCGTCGTGCGAATCTCCATCGTCCGGCCCGTGGTCGGCTCGTAGACCGTCGCCGCCGTCTGCAACCCGTCGCCGGTGCGATTCAGGACCCAGTTGTGGTCGTAGCCGGGGCCATGGGCGATCTGTGGATGGTCGGCATCGATACGCGCGCCGATGGCGGTTGCCGTGCGGAAGTCAAATGGCGTGCCCTCAACGGGCGCCAGTTCACCGGTGGGGATCAACGTCGCGTCCACCGGCGTGTAGCGATCCGCATTGAGCATCAGCTCGTGGCCGAGGATGTTCTCGGTCTTCGCTCCGCCCAGATTGAAGTAGCTGTGCTGCGTCAGGTTGATGACGGTCGGCGCGTCGGTCGTGGCGTGGTAGTCGACGATGACCTCGTTGTCGTGCGAGAGCGTGTACGACACGCGCGCAGTGACCTTGCCCGGATACCCTTCGTCTCCGTCGGGGCTCACCAGGGAGAGACGCACGCCGGCGCCGTTGGCCTCGTTGAAGGGCTCGGCGGTCCACACCAGTTTGTCCCAGCCCTTGATGCCGCCGTGCAGGTGGTTCGGCCCGTTATTCTTCGCGAGCGTGTACGTCTTGCCATCGAGTGTGAAGCTGCCGTCCTTGATCCGGTTGCCGACGCGGCCGATGAGTGAGCCGAAGTAGGGCGACGACTTCTCGTATTCAGCCAGGGTGTCGAAGCCCTGGACGATGTCGTCGTAGGCGCCCGTGCGGTCCGGCATCTTCAGCGACTGGATGATGCCGCCGTAGGTCAACACGACCATCTCCGCGCCTTTGTCGTTGCGGATGGTGTACGCATCAACCGGTGCGCCGGTCGCGGTGGTGCCGAAGTCGGCCTTGGTCACTCGGGGTGGGGTGAGAGGCATGGACGTGTTCGAATCTCCTCCTCCGCACGCGGTGATCGCAGCGGAAGCCATGACGAGGGTGGTCGCCAGCGCAAGTCGTTTCATGGGCGGATCGTATACGATTGGCCGCGGGAAATGACCTCATCGGCCCTGGCATTCGACGGCATCACGAAGGCGTTTGGCGCCGTCAAGGCGTTGACGGGCGTGAGCTTCGAGGTCGTCTCCGGCGAGGCGCATGCGGTTGTGGGAGAAAACGGCGCCGGCAAGTCCACGCTGCTGAAGATCCTTGCCGGCATCCTGCGACCCGACGCCGGTGTGATGCGCCTGGGCGGCGAGGCGCAGGCGTTCACCAATCCGCGTGAAGCCCTCGAACGGGGCATCGGCATGGTGTACCAGGAAATGCTCGCGTTCCCCAATCTGACCGTGGCGGGCAATATTTTCGCGGGTCGGGAGCTCACCCGCGCGTGGGGCAGGTTGGACGAGCCGGCGATGCGTGAACGAACCCGCGCCTTGCTTGCGGATCTGCATCTCAACATCGACCCGGACACCGCGATGGACCGGCTGTCCACGGCGCACGCACAGCTGATTCAGGTCGCGCGCGCGCTGGTCTACGACTGCCGGGTACTGGTGCTCGACGAACCGACGACGTCGTTGACCGACGCGGAGGTGGATCACCTGTTCTCCGTCGTGGAGCGCCTCAAGGCCAGAGGCGTCACCATCCTGTTTGTCTCGCACCGGCTCCCCGAGGTGTGGCGACTCTGTGATCGCATCACCGTCTTGCGTGACGGCCAGTACGTCGGCACCTTCGAGAAGACCGGCACTACCCCCGCCGACATCGTCAGGGCGATGGTGGGGCGTGAGCCGCCTGAGCGCCTGGCGCGCACGCGGCAGGAACACAGTGACGTGCCCGCGTTGGCGGTGACGGGCTTGTCGAGTGGCGGGCGCGTACACGACGTGTCCCTGACGGTGCGAAAGGGCGAGATCGTCGGTGTATTTGGTCTGGTCGGGTCGGGCCGCACGGAACTGCTGGAGGCACTGTTTGGCCTGGCGACGGATGTGAAAGGCCGTGTCGAAGTCAACGGTCGCGTGGTGGCGGTGTCGTCACCCGGCGATGCGATACACGCGGGCCTCGCGCTGGTGCCGGAAGAGCGTTCGCGGCAGGGACTGCACTTCAACCTGTCGATTTGCGACAACCTGGCGCTGCCCAACGCATCCGGCCACGACCTCGCGCGCATCGCAGCCGCGCGGGAGGCCGAGGCGGCCACAACGCAAATCGCGGCACTGGCGATCAAGACACCCAGCAGTGCTGTCGCGCCCGATGCGTTGTCAGGAGGGAATCAGCAGAAGGTGGTGCTGGGCAAGTGGCTGGCGACGCACCCGTCCGTGCTGCTGCTGGATGAACCCACCAAAGGGGTCGACGTCGGCGCCAAGTTCGAGATCCACAACCTCATTCGCCGGCAGGCCGATGCCGGGATGGCCTGTGTCGTGGTATCCAGCGACCTGCCGGAAGTGCTCGCGATCTCCGACCGGATTGTCGTGATGCGCGAAGGTCACATCAGAGGGGAGTTGTCCGGGGCTGACGCCACTGAAGAATCGGTGATGCGTCTGGCGACCCACGAGGTGACGGCCGCATGAGTCAGTTCTGGAAGGCGCGCGAGTTCAGCACGTTGATGATCCTCCTTGCGGAGGTCGTGTTCTTCACGTGGTATCTGTGGCCCGACTCCGGCGGCCATCCATTCTTCAACGTCGGCAACGGCCTGCTGATTCTGAAGTACTCCTCGATTTACGGCATTGCGGCCATCGGCGCGGCCATCGTCATCATCACCGGCGGCATTGACCTGGCTCCGGGCGCCGTCATCGGCCTCACCAGCGTGGTGACCGGCTATTTCTTCGTGGAGGCAGACTGGAATCTCGCGGCCAGCGCGCTGATGGGCCTGCTGGTCGGCCTCAGCGCAGGGGCCGTGTCGTCACTGCTGATCGTGCGCGTGCAACTGCCGCCGTTCATCGCGACCCTCGGTGTGATGGGCATCTGGCGCGGCGTCGGCTACATCGTCACCGAAGCGCGGTTCTACGACCTGTCCGCCAAACTCCCACGCAACTGGTCGCTGGCCGGAATTCCCATCGAGTGGGTACCGCCCATCGTGATGGTTGTGCTGGTGGCGATCTTCCAGGTGCTGATGAAGCAGTACCAGTGGGGACGCTCCATCTTTGCCGTCGGCGGCAACGAGACAGCGGCCTTGTTCTCCGGTGTTCGGGTGGGGCTCATCAAAACGTCGGCGTATGTTGCCGCCGGACTGCTGGCGGCCATCTCTGGCGTCGTCCTGGCCGTTGTGCAGGGGCAGGGCAAAGCCGACCTCGCAAACGGCTACGAACTCGATATCATCGCGTCAGCCGTGGTGGGCGGCACCAGCCTGACCGGTGGACGTGGTTCGGTTGCGGGCGCCGTGCTCGGCGCGTTGATCTTCGGCGTGTTGCGCAATGCGCTGCCGCAGATTCCAGGCGCGACGTTTTATGACCGCGTCATTGTCGGTCTCGCGGTCATCATCATTGTCGTGATGGATCAGATACTGGTGAAGCGAAGCAAGTAGGCGGGCTGCCGAGTGGTGGGCTTGTGTGTTGGAGAGTTGGTTGGTTGGTGGTCTGGTGAGCTGGTGGGCTGGTGGGTTGGTTGGTTTGTGTGTGTAGCATGATGAAGAAACTGCTGATGCTGGGTGTGGTGGTGGCCGTGGGTGTGGCG
>CBINOO010000089.1:0-16314 GCA_966252305.1 uncultured Acidimicrobiia bacterium | reverse complement strand
TCACAACCACGGCATGTTGTCGGTGACCGATCACTCGACCTGGAAAGTGGTGCGTGGCGGGAGTGCTCGCTCCATCGATCGCATCCTGCAGACGGCAGCGATCGACGTGCGCACCGGCGCGGCGCCCACGTCCGTCACGCGGACCGTGGGCGGCGTCACGGTGACGCTGCCCGGCGAGGTCCTGCACGCCGATCATGTCGTGTTCGCCTGCCATGGCGACCAGGTGCTGCCGATCCTGCGTGACGCGACGCCGGCAGAGCGCGAGGTGCTCGGCGCGTTCTCGACCAGCGTGAACGACACGTGGCTGCACACCGACCGCGCGTTTCTGCCCCGCCGTCAGGCCGCAGGGTCCTCCTGGAATGCGCTGCTCGGAGAGCGCGACGAAGCGTGCCTCACGTACGATCTGAACCGGCTGCAGCGGCTGCAGTCGTCAACGCAGTACTGCGTGACGCTCAACCCTCCCAGGGAGATCGACCCACGTCACGTGCTCGCCCGGATGACGTACCGGCATCCGCTCTACACCAGGGCCGCCATCGACGCGCAGGCACGCTGGAGCGACGTCAGCGGACAGCATCGCGCCCACTTCTGCGGCGCCTACTGGTTCTACGGTTTTCACGAAGACGGGCTGCGCTCGGCGGTACGCGTGGCCTCGCGGCTCGGGGTCACGTGGTAGCAGGGCCCGCGATCTACGTCGGCCGGCTCCGGCATCGGCGCGTGGCACCTACGCCACACGCGTTTACGTATCGGTTGTTTTTTGTCCTGCTCGACATCGACCGGGTGGCCGAGGCCATGTCGGTGTCGCCGTGGCTCTCCGTCAACCGTTTCAACTGGGCGTCCTTCGACGATCGCGATCACCTCGGCGATCCGGCGCTGCCGCTCCGTGAGCGGGTGGAGGCGGCCGCTTTGCAGCGCGGGATCAGCTGGCCGGACGGCCCGACGTACCTGCTGACGCACCTGCGCTACCTCGGCTACTGTTTCAATCCCATCTCGCTGTACTTCGGCTGCGACCGGCAGGGACGGGTGCAGGCCGCGCTGGCGGAAGTGCACAGCACCTTCGGCGAGCAGGCGCTGTACTTCCTGCCGGGACCGACGATGGCCGAGGGGACCATTCGCCACCGCACGGCCAAGACGATGCACGTCTCGCCCTTCAACGAGATGAACCTCGACTACACGTTTGCCATCCGTCCACCGCAGGCCTCGTGTGTCGCACACATGACCACCCTGCGCGCCGGCAGCGACGACGCGTTTTTTGACGCCACCTTAACCCTGGAGCGACGCCCATGGAGCTGCGCCGAGATTCACCGCGCCCTTCGACGACACCCGGCCATGACGGCCAAGGTCATCACCGCGATCCACTTCGAAGCCCTGAGGCTGTGGTGGAAGGGGTTGCCGTACATCCCGCACCCCTCCCGCTCATGACGCCACGCGTCTCGCTCGCCCGTCGCGCGTTTTTCGCCGCGGCCTCCCGTCTCACCTCCGGCGCGCTCACCGTTGTCTGCCCCGACGGCACGTTCACGTTCGACAGCGGCAACTCCGGCCCTTCCGCCACCCTCGTGGTGCACGACGAACGTGTCTTTGCCAAGGCGCTCTGGGGTGGCGACCTCGCGCTCGGGGAGGCGTTCATGGACGGGGATTTCTCCTCGCCCGATCTCGTCACGCTGCTGCGCCTGGCCGCGCGTAACACCGCGGTCTTCCGATCGTTGAACGGCCCCGCCTCCTGGGTGCGCCGGCGGCTCGCCGCGCTCAGTCACTGGCGTCGCCGGAACACCCGTGCCGGCAGTCGACGCAACATTGCCGCGCACTATGACCTCGGCAATCCGTTTTTTGCGCTGTTCCTCGATGAAACCATGGCCTACTCGGCCGCCTGGTTCACCGACGCCGACGACACCCTTGAACAGGCCCAGCGCGCAAAGTACGAGCGCATCTGCCGCAAACTGGATCTGCGGCCCTCCGATCATCTGCTGGAAATCGGCACCGGCTGGGGCGGCTTTGCCGCCTACGCCGCCGCCAACCATGGCTGCCGCATCACGACCACGACGATCAGCCAGCAGCAGTACGACGGCGCGCGTGAACGCTTTGATCGCCTCGGGGAGGCCGGCAGCAGAATCACGCTGCTCAAGGACGACTACCGCGACCTCTCCGGGCGCTTCGACAAGCTGGTGAGCATCGAAATGTTCGAAGCCGTGGGGCTGGAGCATTACGGCGCGTTTTTCTCCGCCTGCGACCGGCTGACGTCCGCCAACGGCGCGGCCCTGTTGCAGGTCATCAAGATGAACGATCAGGACTTTCATCGCGAGTACCGCGGCACGACCGACTGGATTCAGACCTACATCTTCCCGGGCAGCGAACTGGGTTCACTGGTCGAGATGTTCAAGTCCATCGCCACCTGCACAACCTTCCGCCCCTTCCACCTGGAAGATCTGGGACGCCACTACGCGCTGACGCTCCGGGCCTGGCGACTCCGGTTCCTCGCCGCCATCGATCGCGTTCGCCAGATGGGCCTGGACGAACCGTTCCAGCGGATGTGGCACCTGTACCTGGCCTACTGCGAAGCGGCATTCCAGGAACGGCATATCAGCGACGTCCAGTTGCTGCTGACGCGGGGGTACCATGACGACGCCTACTTCGGGGACCCCGCGGGACTTACAAAACTGCAGACCACATGACGCCAAAAGCGACTCTGTAGGACATTGACGCCCTCGATGTAGTAGACTCCGAGGGTTCTTATGCGGAAGTGTCCCGCGTGTGGGTCGTCGCGGATCTACCCGTCGCGCCTCAAGTCGATCGGCGAACGCGTGCGAAGGGCGCTGTCAGAGAAGCAGCCCTATCGCTGCCACGCCTGCAACCATCGAGGGTGGTACCTCGTGTACGTGCCGCTGACTGAAGGGCCCGACGCGGCACCCGAAGACCTGCGCACCGGACTCTCCTCCCGCCCGATCACCCCCGACGATCTCGACAAACTCGACTGAACCTGGACCGACGCTACGGCGTCACCAACGCCCGCATCCGGGGTGTCAACAACACCCGCACCGCCCGGCCATAACTTCGCACACCGTCTTCGACCTGATTCGTTTTGAGGTACTGGTCGTACACGGTGAACGCCGCCTCGCGCACGACGGGTTTCTGACGTTGGAGACGCCTGGCCAGTGAGGCGAAGTCGTCGATGACGCCGGGATCGAGTCCCGCGCGAATCCGACGCCACGTGGCCGGCGGCAAATCGCCCGCCGCTTCCAGCAGGAGGAACATGTGGGCCGCGTACTGCAGTTCCGGCGTTCCCGAGACACACGCGGCCCAGCCAATCGCACTGGCGTCGGCCTCATCGGCATATCCGGCCAGATGCGCCCATTCATGGGCCAGCACCATCGGCCGCTCGAACGACAACAAGTCGGGATGGACGATGGACTCCAGCGCCACCGGATTGACCATGCCGGTCACACCCGCGGCGGTGTAGAACGGCGTCAACACCCGCGAAATCTTGGGTCGACCCGCGCGAGACAGCGGCGGCAATCCCAGGCGTCCCAGTGCGCGCTGGAACGCGGGCTCGAGTTGCTCGGCGACCACCGGATACGGCAGGACCGTCAGGTGTCCCTCGGTTGCGGCCGCCCGCAGGCGCGAGGCCTCACGAGCGGCGTGCTCAACAGCAGCCTCCAACAGCGGCGACGCTGCGGGGGCTGCTGCCGGCTCCGCTGCAGAATCGGCCAGGAGCACTTCGAGCGACGTTCGACGATAGTTCAATCCCCAGTTCACGTAGAACAACAGGACCACGAGCGCCGTCACCCGCACGACACGACGCGTCAGTTCCCACAAGGCGCCCGCCATGCCGAGGCGCGCGCGACGTCGCACGGCCATCCCGATCCGCCACACGACCCAAATCACGAGAGTGACCAGGCCCACGTCAATGACGGCCCACGTCGTCCTGTTGCTGAGCCACGTGACCGCCGACTGCACGAATGGAAACACGCCACGGGCATACCAGCGTTCCACCCACGCCTCCGGCCATGGCACGAGGACGAGCAGCAGTGCTGCCAGGCTCAGCAGCCACCAGCCCCGCACGCGCACCGCCGCTCGGCCCGACGTCATGACCGTCGTGCCGACGACGTGATGAGTCGCACGGCGCGTTGATACGTGAAATAGGACACGGCCCACTGCAGCATGACGGACAGCCGGTTCCGAAATCCAATGAGCTGGCCGACATGGATGAACAGCCAGATCAACCAGGCGGGATACCCTTTGAGTCGAAACCACCCGAAGTCGCCGATGGCCTTGTTGCGGCCGATCGTCGCCATGTTGCCGTAGAAGCGATACACGAATGGCCGCCGCGTGTGCCCCTTTGCCTGCGCGAGGATGTTGCGCGCTGCGTGCCGGCCTTGCTGCATGGCCACCTGCGCCACCCCGGGCAGGGGTGCGTCGTCCGGGCCACGAAACAGAGCGAGGTCACCAACGACGTACACGCAATCGTCGCCGGGAATCGACAGCTCGGGCGTGACGGCCACACGCCCGGCACGATCGACCTGAACGCCAAGTGCCGCGCCGAGTGGCGACGCCGCGACACCCGCGGCCCACAGAATCGTACCCGCGCGGATGGACGCCTTCCCGACATGTACGACGCCCTCGTCGATGCCGGTCACGGCGCTGTGCGTCCACACAGCCACGCCGAGTGACTCCAGCGCGCGCCGCGCGAATGCGGGCAGCGGATCCGGGTACGACTGCAACACCCCTGCGCCGCCCTCAATCAGAATCACACGCGCGGTCTCGGGATCGATCGAACGGAAGTCGTTCACCAGCGCGTGCCGCGAGATCTCGGCCAGGGCCCCGGCCAGTTCGACGCCCGTCGGACCGCCGCCCACCACGACAAACGTCAGCAGGCGCCGCCGCTCGGCCTGGTCGGTCTCGATCTCGGCGAGTTCAAATGCCCGCAGTACCCGCGCGCGTATCTCGAGCGCGTCTTCAAGGGTCTTCAAACCAGGCGCGTGGGGGCGCCATTCGTCGTGGCCGAAATACGCATGAGTCACCCCCGCGGCCACGATCAGGTAGTCGTAGGGCACCTCGCCAGGATCCCCGTCCACAACCACGACGCGACGCGCCCGGTCGATCGCCGTGACGTCGGCCAGCCAGACGCGGACGTTGTCCTGCGCGCGCAGAATCCAGCGAATCGGAGACGCAATGTCACTGGGCGACAACGCCGCCGCGGCGACCTGGTACAGCAGGGGCTGGAAGACGTGGTGATTCTTGCGGTCAAGAACGATGACGTCCACCGGCGCGCCGCGAAACGCCTTCGCGGCATTCAACCCGGCAAATCCCCCGCCGATGATGACAACACGAGGAACGGCCATGCGTGAGGCCTACAACACGCGGCTCGTGCCGATGCCCAGCGCGGTAAACACGATCACCGAGGCAACCCACGCGATCAGGCAGACCATGATGGCGCGGAAGGTATCGTCGTAGTCGAGCGCCTGCCGCACGGCGATGAACGACGCGGCAATCACCCAGATCGACGTGATGAAGGGCGCGAACAGGCCGAGCACAGGGACGACGGCCAGCAGCCCAAAGATGCCCGGTGCCTGGGCGAACCCGAGGCAGCGCAGGAGTTGGCCAAAGTCCGCTTCGGTCTTCCGCCCGGGCAGCAAGCGGGTGCCCACCTGCCAGAGCACGAGCGCGCCGATGCCCCACGCCAGGACGGCATTGAGCGCCCCTCGCAGAATCCAGCCCGGCGACCCGATGCCGAAGTACCACGACATCGAGGTCGTGACGCTGGTGACCACCACGACGATGGCCGCCTGCACGGTCGCGGACGCGTCATGCTCAACATCTTCGAAGGTGGCGGCACGAAGGGTGATGGCGCCGATGACACGCTGCTGGAAGCTCGCCATACGGGCATCGTACACTCAACAGCATGGCCTCGCGCGACTCCGCTCCAAAGACCGACATCGCTCCGCCCGATTCCTGGGGTCGCTCCACGGTGCATACCGCATGCCCGCTGGATTGTCCTGACAGCTGCAGCCTGGCCGTTTCGGTCGAAGGCGGGCGCGTCACCAAGATCGACGGCAGCACCCTTGCCCCCGCAACAGGCGGCTTCATCTGCGGCAAGGTGCGTGGATTCGATCGTCGCGTTTACAGTCCGGAGCGTGTCCTGTATCCCCTGGTCAGGCGCGGGCCAAAGGGACGCGGAGACTTCAGCGTCGTCAGCTGGCCGGAAGCGCTGGATCTGATTGCCACGCGGATGACCGAGGCGCGCGACACACATGGCGCGGAGTCGGTGCTGCCGTTTTATTACGGCGGCAGCAACGGTCTGCTGACCAACGAACTGGAGGATGCCAGGCTGTTTCGCCGGTTCGGCGCTTCGCGGCTCGCGCGGACGGTCTGTGCCGCCCCGACAACGGCAGCGGCCACCGCGATGTACGGCAAGATGGCCGGTGTCGGATACACCGACTACGTCCACGCCAGGCTCATCATCGTCTGGGGCGCCAACCCCTCGGCGTCGAGCATCCATCTGGTGAGCCACATCAAGGAGGCGCAGAAGCAGGGGGCGCGAGTCGTGGTGGTGGATCCGCGACGCACGCCGCTGGCGCGCACGGCCGACCTGCATCTTCCCGTCCGGCCGGGCGCGGACCTGCCCGTAGCGCTGGCCATCATCCGCGCGCTCTTCGAAGGCGGCCATGCCGATGAGGCGTTCCTGGCCGCGCACACGACTGGCGCTGACCAGCTGCGGCAGGCCGCGGCGGAGTGGACGATGGCGCGTGCCGCCCAGGTCGCAGGCATCGCCGAGACCGACCTGCAGACCCTCGCCCACTGGTACGCGACCACATCGCCGGCGGTCATTCGCTGCGGATGGGGGCAGGAACGCAACCGCAACGGCGGCGCTGCCACCATGGCGATCCTGGCGCTGCCTGCCGTGGCGGGCAAGTTCGGCGTGCGCGGTGGTGGTTACACGATGAGCAACTCGGGCGCGTGGGGACTCAGCGCAGAGCGCTGGATCAATCAGCCTCCGTCCGACACGCGCACCATCAACATGAATCAGCTGGGCCGGGCGCTCACCGAACTGCAGGACCCACCCATTCAGGTGCTGTTCGCCTACAACTGCAATCCGCTGTCGACCATGCCGGACCAGAATCGGGTCAAACGCGGGCTGGAACGCGAGGACCTGTTCACCGTGGTGTTCGAACAGACCATGACCGACACGGCAAAGTTCGCGGACGTGGTGCTGCCGGCAACCACGTTCCTCGAGCATTACGACATCGCCAAGGGCTACGGCGCGTATCACCTGCACGTCGTGCGGCCGGTCATCGAACCGGTCGGGGATGCGCGCCCGAATCACGAAGTGTTCCGCGATCTGGCGGTCCGCCTTGGGCTCGTCGATGCCAGCGACGATGACCTGGGCGAAACGGAGGCCCTGCTCGACGTCACGGCAACCATGGACGCAGACACAAGCGCCGTCCTGCACGCCGGCGAGGTCGCCCGTGGCCCCCAGGGTGGCGCGCCGATTCAGTTCGTCGATCTGTTTCCCAAGACGCCCGACCAGAAGGTGCATCTCGCCCCGCCGACGCTGGAGACCACATCGGGGCTGTATGCGTTTCAGCCGGATCCGGCGACGGACATCTATCCCCTCACGCTGATTTCGCCCGCGAGCGCCCACACCGTGTCGTCCACACTCGGGGAATTCAGACCGGGGATTGCCTCGCTCAAGATTCACCCGGATGATGCGCGGCCCCGGTCCATCGAAGAAGGCGATGCGATTCGCATCTTCAATGAGCTCGGCGAAGTCTGGTGTATCGCCGACATCACGCCGGAAGTCAGACCCGGTGTCGTGTCCCTGCCCAAAGGGCTGTGGGCCCGGAGCACGGACAACGGGGCGACATCAAACGCGCTCGTTCCCGATTCGTTGACCGACCTCGGGGGCGGGGCGTGTTTTAATGATGCTCGGGTCCAGATCGCACTTCGCGCCCGCCACTGACGCGTCCTTTTCGAGCGGACCGCAGCGTGGCTGCTCGTGTGTGCGACGACCCCCGACGCGTTTTTCAAGGAGTCAGCAACGATGCGCGCAGCTCTGAGCCTTACGTCACTTCTCACTCTTGCCGGCACGGTCCTGCTGGCCGACGACTGGCCCGCCTGGCGAGGCCCCAGACACAACGGCGTCAGCACCGAAACCGGCCTGCCTGTCACCTGGAGCGCCAAGTGCGCGACGGGGTCGGGTACGTTCAATGTCGCCGTGGCTGACACACCAGACGGGAGCCAGCGCGGGGGACGCGGCGGAGGCCAGGAGGGGCGACCGCTCGTGCCGCTGGGCTGCACCACGTTTGACACGCAGAACGTCGCGTGGAACCTGCCCCTGCCGGCGTACAGCGGATCCACGCCGATCATCTGGGGAGACACGATCTTCCTGAACGTCGCGACGGCAGCCAACACCGGCGAGCTGGAGCTGTGGGCGATTGACCGCACCAAGCGCTCCGTCATGTGGAAACGGCCGCTGGCCGACTCCAACCACATGGAACGCAAGCAGAACATGTCCTCACCCTCTCCGGTGACCGACGGCAAATCGGTGTGGGTGATGACCGGCGTCGGAGCGTTGAAGGCATTCGACTTCTCGGGCAAGGAACTCTGGAGCAGGAACATCCAGACCGACTACGGACGCTTCGGCCTCAACTGGGGCTACGCCTCGTCACCGCTGCTCAAGGACGGGGCGCTGTATGTGCAGGTGCTGCACGGCATGAAGACGGACGACCCGTCCTACCTGCTGAAGATCGACGCGGCGACGGGCAAGACGATCTGGCGGCACGAGCGGCCCACGCCGGCACTGTCGGAATCCCCCGACGCGTACACGACGCCGCTCTGGGTGGACACACCCGCACGTCCCGAGCTCGTGATCACCGGCGGCGACGTCATCTCCGGTCACAATCCACAGACGGGTGACGAGTACTGGCGTGCCGATGTGCTCAATCCCCAGCGCGCGCGCAACTACCGCATCGTCGCGTCCCCGACCCTGGTGGGTGATCTGATCATTGCGCCGACGCGAAACAACCCGATGGTGGCGATTCGGCCGGGCGGGTCCGGCGATGTGGCGGCGTCACACGTGGCCTGGTCGTTTGCACAGGGGCCGGACGTCCCGACACCAGTGAGTGACGGCACGCTGCTGTATGTCGTACGGGATGGCGGCGTGGCGTTTGCGCTGGACGTGAAGACCGGTGCGGTCGTGTACGGGCCCGAGCGGTTGCCCAACGGCACCTACAGCGCGTCGCCGATCCTGGCCGACGGCAAGATCTATGTGACGACGGAAGAAGAAGGCATCACGACGGTGTATCGCGCGGGTCCCAAGTTCGAGATCCTGTCGTCGAACCGGCTTGCAGATGATTGCTCGCCGTACTGCCTGAGCACGGTGGCGATCTCTGACGGCCAGTTGTTCATTCGCACCGCGTCATACCTGTGGGCGATTGGGGACCGGCGCGCGCAATAACGTTCAGAAGCCCTGGATGATGCCGAGTTGCCACTTCCAGGGGCGACCGGCGCGATCGATCGCGCGGCTGCGCGCGAGTTCGAGCGTGAGCAGACCGAAGACGTTGGCACGAAGCGCGGCGCCGTACGACCGTACGGTGCCGCGTGTGCCGCCCAGGAGCGACGGTTTCGAACCGGCCGACCACGCCACACCCGCATCAAAAAACACGGCCAGTTCCAGCGGGACGTAGGAACCGTATTCCAGCTCCCCCTTGAGCAGGCCCAGCACGGGCGCCCGCACCTCCGCGTTGGCGACTGCAACACGACTGCCCATCAACCGGTCGAACACCCGACAGCGATCGGGATCAAAGGCCGTACACTCCCCCGGCTCGTAGGACCCGAAGCCGTAGCCGTGCACCAGTTCCTGGTGCCCCGCGTACAGCCGCGCGAGCTGGGCGTGTTCCGCGTCCGCGCCATACCGGCCGAAGTGCAGCACGCGCACCGCCACCGTCACCGGCTGGACGGGCATCACGTACTTGCGCCAGTCGATCAAGGCGGTATGGAACTGCAGCGACCCTCGGGTGAGACGCATTTCCATGCGATACCGGCTGCCGACGATCGGGCTCGTGGGGCCGACAAACGACGTGTCGTGCACGAATGCCGTCGACCATTCGACCAACCCCAGCGAATCGCCGGTCTTTTCTTCCGTCTCGCGCCGTTCCAGAAACTCCTGGCTCCCCGTGTCATAGACGCGGTCGCGTATGTCGCGCGAAAACGACACCGCGTGCCCACCGGCAGCCACCTCGAGACGTGTGGCCTGACTGAAGGGAAACGCCGTCACGAAGGAGCCGCCGCGGTACGTCTGGCGATCGATCGTCTCGCGCAGCGTGGTCGTGCCGGCAGCTTCGTCGCGCGTCCACGAGAGGTACCCCACGCGATACGGAATCGACTCGAGCGACGCCGCCCAGTTCCAGCGATGACGCCGGCTGATGTAGGACACCTGCGCGCCCAGGTCGTCGATGTCACCTGCGACCTGCGCCCCCACACTGAGCAGACGGTCGCCCAGCATGTCGGAAAAAAATGCCGCGACGCTGCCGCCCACGAAGGTGCCGAACGAATCGATGCCCGCCGTCAGCGTCGGCTGCGACACGATGTCGAGCGAGAGCGGACGACGGTACTCTTCTGAGACCGCGGCATCGTCGCGTGGCGGCAGGCCTCGCTGCGGATCGGTCAGGAGTCGACGGACATCACCAGTGACCAGGTTCGACAGGCTCGACGGGCGCCCTGCGGCGGCTTCCGGTGTGAGCGCGGCCGCGCGTTGATCGGCCGGCGGCGACACCATCTCGACGGTATCGGCCGGGTCCAGGATGTAGACCGAGTGGCCGTCGTTCTCGAACACGCTGAACGACAGTTGATCGGTATCGATGGCGGCGGACAACGCGGGACTGCTGCCGGTGATGCCGGCCACGCCGGTCGCCATTGCGGTCAGTCGCGTCACCGGACCGCCGTCCAGCGCAATTCGGTAGAGGTTGCTGATGCCGTCCGGGTCGGCCACGAAGGTGACGAAGCGACCATCACGGCTGACCTGCGGGCTCAGGTGTTTCCCGCGCAGGAATGCCGGCAGTGCCCGGACCTCGCGTGTCTCGACGTTCACCACGGCCAGCTGGAGCGCCCCGGGGCGCAGCGTCTCGAGATCGGTTGAAAAACGTTCCGTCACGAACACGATCTGGCGCCCGTCGGGTGTGAACACCGGCTCGAGGTCGGCAAACGGGTCGCGCGTCAGGCGTTGGACCGTGCCGGCCGGCAGAGAGACCAGGTACAGGTCGAAGAGCCCGCCGCGATTGCCGGCGACGACCAGCGAGTTCCCATCCGGCGCCCACGACGGCGCCAATGCGTCATCGAGGTCGTAGAGCACGATTTCCCTGGTGACGCGTCCATTGGCCGGGTCGACGAACGCGAGCGTGGGGCGTCCGCGTCGCACCGCGGTCAGGACGAGCTGACGACCATCAGGGCGCCACGCGCCCGCCGACTGCAGGAACTGCAGGCTGTCGAAGTGCGGATCGGTCGCCGAGCTGATCAGCTTGCGTTCGATCGCCCCGGAGGCCGTATCCGCCAGGTAGAGGTCCACCGACAGACGATCGCGCTCGGAGAAAAACGCGACGCGGGATCCGTCGGGACTCAGGCGTGGTCCCACGTTGAGTCGGCCCCCGCCACGCGCCTCGTCGATGAGCAGGCGCGGCGCGCTGGTCAGCGCCGGCAACTCGCTGCGGATGCCGGCCATCGAGCGCAGGATCGAGTCGTGCCATTCGGCGGTGAGGGTGTCGGGATCGCTGCCGAGTTGCGCCGCGAGTCCGTTCATGTCGAACCGGGGATTGGCCGCCGACCGCAACAGCGACGCGACGGCGCGGTCGCCATACTTCGAGCCGATGAACGCCCAGAAGGCGTGGCCCCAGCGGTAGGGAAACAGGCGCGGATTGTTGAGGTCCTTGATGTGCGGCAGTTTCTCGGAGAGCGCGGCGTCTCTGAGCCACATCGCGGTCTGCGCATCGATGGGCCCAATCGAGAGGTATTCGGCCATGCCCTCGGCAAACCACAACGGGTACTGCAGGATATCGGGCAGGCTGAATTCCGAGTCACGCGGGTCGGCGCCCGTCATGTCGAACTGGAAGGCATGCACCAGTTCGTGGCCCAGGACGTGATCCGTATCGGCAAGCGTCCCGGCCATCGGCAGCACGACCCGGCGCTTGAGGGCCTCGGTGACGCCCCCGGTGCCCTCGCCGATGGCCCCCTCCACGGCATTGGTCTGCTTGAAGTGTGCCGCCGATGCGTAGAGGATCAGCGGCTGCCGTCCTCGCAGGTCGTGTGAAAAAAAGCGGGACAGCCGCGAGTACCACCGCTCGGCCATCCGGCTGACGATCCGCGCCGCCTCGGCTTCCTCGGGGTAATAGTAGATGTCGAAGTGTTCGGTGGGCAGGACGCGGAAATCAAACGTGCGGTACTGCACCTTGTTCCTGCCGAAGTACTGGGCCCCGAGACCAGCCTGGCCCACGGCCAGCAGGATGGCAGCGATCACCAGCGGTCGCCACCGGGCCCACCTACAGTAAGATGCGAGGGCACCATGAGCGACACACCGGTCCGCACTGTTCATTGCGTCAAGCTGCACCGCGAACTCCCCGGACTGCCCGCCCCTCCCTGGCCCGGGCCCCTCGGTCAACGGATTTATGAGTCCGTCTCCGCCGACGCATGGGCGATGTGGGAAGAGCAAATGAAGATGATTCTCAACGAGTATCGCCTGTTGCCCTTCCAGAAGGAAGCCCAGCAGCTGGTCGCCAAACACATGGAAGAGTATTTCTTCGGCAAGGGATCGGCCCTGCCCCCGGGGTTTGTGCCCCAGTCCGAATGACCGAATGAGGGAATGAGGGAATGGGGAAATGACGAGATGGCGAGATGGCGAGATGGCGAGATGACGAGGTGGAGAGATGAGTAACGACCGTTCGTTCTTCGGACACCCTGGCGGGTTGTCCACGCTGTTCTTCACCGAGATGTGGGAACGGTTTTCCTACTACGGCATCCGACCGCTGCTGGTGCTGTTCATGTCCGCGGCCCTGCTGGACGGCGGGTTCGGGTTTGATCGGGAAACCGCATCGGCCATCGTGGGCATTTACGCCTCGTGCGTCTATCTCGCCTCGCTGCCGGGCGGGTGGATCGCCGACCGCTGGCTGGGGCTGCAACGCTCGATCTTCTGGGGCGGCATCCTCATCACTGCCGGGCACCTGGCGATCGGCCTCTCCGCGCTGTTCGCGCACGGCGTGTTCTTCCTCGGCCTGATTCTGATCGTGGCCGGCACGGGGCTGCTCAAGCCGAACATCTCCGCCATCGTCGGCGAGTTGTACCCCGAAGGCGGCGCGCGCCGCGACGCCGGCTTCTCCATCTTCTACATGGGCATCAACCTCGGTGCCTTCATTGCCCCGCTGATCACCGGGTACCTCGGCGAACGCGTGGGCTGGCACTACGGCTTCGGGGCGGCGGGCGTCGGCATGGCGATCGGCCTGATCACCTTCCGCCTTCGGGCGCCAGGCACGCTGCGGGGTCTTGGTGAATCGCCGTCCGCGCCGCCCGAGGAACAACGGCGCGTCCGCAACATGGTCGTGCTCGGATGCACGGTCCTGGGCGCGCTGGTTCTGGCCGCGATGACCGGCATGTTCACGCTCGACGCGCCATGGCTGGCCGACCAGTTGGCCAAGGTCGTCATCGCGATGGCCGGACTCTACTTCCTGTACCTGTTCATCTTCGGCGGACTGAATGCCGACGAGATGAAACGTGTGGCGGTGATCATGGTGCTCTTCCTGTTTGCCGCCGTCTTCTGGTCGGCGTTTGAACAGGCGCCCACATCACTCAATCTGTTTGCCGCCGACTTTACCGATCGCAACCTGTTCGGCTGGGAAGTCCCTGTGCTCTGGCTGCAGTCGGTCAACTCGCTCTTCGTCATCCTGTTTGCCCCGGTGTTTGCCTGGGTGTGGATGGCGATGGGCGCCAAGGGCATGAATCCCTCGAGCCCGACCAAGTTCACCATTGGCCTCGTGCTGGCCGGGTGCGGCTTCCTCATCATGGTGGCCGCGGCCGATCGCGTGCTGGCCAGCGGCGGGGCGCTGCGCGTGTCGATGCTGTGGCTGAGCGTCAGCTACCTGCTGCAGACGTGGGGCGAGTTGTCCCTGAGCCCGGTTGGCCTGAGCTCGATGACCAAGCTCGCACCCAAACGGTTCGCCGGCCAGATGATGGGTGTGTGGTTCATCGCCGCCGCGATCGGCAACCTCATCGCCGGCATCGTCGGAGGCCAGGTCGATCCCGAACGCCTAGAACAGATGCCGCTGCTCTTCGAGCGCACGGCGTACTCACTGTTCATCGCTGCCGCGATTCTCGGCGCGCTGATCATCCCGATTCGCAACATGATGGCGAAGTCCACGGCGGGGGCAAACCACTAGGAGGTGCATGTCTCCGCTCGACAAATACCGGCAGAAGCGGAACTTCGCGAAGACGCCTGAGCCGAGGGGGGACGAACAACCCGCAGGGAAGCGCCGCAAAAACACCAAGGGGCTCTTCTTCTGCGTGCAGAAGCACCTGGCCAGCCACCTGCATTACGACCTGCGCCTGGAACATGACGGCGTGTTGATGTCGTGGGCGGTGCCCAAAGGGCCCTCCCTCGATCCGTCCGTCAAGCGGTTCGCGGCGCAGGTCGAAGACCACCCGGTCGAGTACGGCACGTTTGAGGGCGTGATTCCCGAAGGTTACGGCGCGGGTGTCGTGATGTTGTGGGATGAAGGGACTTGGGTGCCGGAATCCCCCGACGTCGACGCCGCGTTGGCCAAGGGTGACCTGAAATTCACGCTTGATGGCTACAAGCTCAAGGGCTCGTGGGTGCTGGTGCGCACACGCGGCTACAGCCGGCCAGGCCAGAAATCCACCGGACCAAGCTGGTTGCTCATCAAACACCGCGACGAGTGGTCGGGCGACCTCGACATCACGGAATTCGCGCCCCTGAGCGTCAAATCCGGCGACGACTTTCCCGCCATCATGGCGGCGCAAGACCCGGCGCTCTGGGTGTCGCACAAGGTCGGAGGCGGCGGCACTACTGGTGCTATGCTTCGAGACGTTATCGAACAGGCGGCGGCGATCAAACTGGCCGAACTCGAGAAGTCCGGGCGCCCGAAAAAAGCCACCGCGCGTTCAGCAAAAAAGAAGACACGGACACACAAGGAGCCCAAATCATGAAGCGTTCGAGCATCACCCTCGCGGCCCTGGCGTTGGCGACCGCGATTCCCGTCGTTGCCGCTCAGCAGGCACCGCCCACCCAGCAGGCCGAGGCCAAGAAAGAGGCAGCCGGCGATTCCAAGGCCGCTCCCTCGTTCGCCGGCAAGTGGTCGATGGAAACGCAGTCGCCGCAGGGCGCCATGACGATTCCGCTCGAGGTCAAGGTGGACGCGGCCAACAAGGTGACCGGCACGATGACGGGTCCGCAGGGTGCGACGCCGATTGCCGGCGAAGTCAAGGACGGCAAGCTGGGCTTCTCCATCAACTTCGACGCCGGCGGCCAGATGATCGAGATCTACTTCGAGAGCGAACTCAAGGAAGACAAGCTCAACGGCACGATGTACATCGATCAGGTGGGCAACTTCCCCTTCACGGCCGTTCGCGCGAAGGGCTAGCCATGACTCGTGTTCGTCGTACGCTGTTCGCATCGCTGATGACGGCTGCGCTGGTCGCAGCCGTCGTCTCCCCCGCCATCGTCGCCGCGCAGCAGGAAAAACCTGCGCCACCGGCGAAGGTGGCCGGCAAGTGGCAGACCGTGCTCGAGATGGAAGTCGGCAACGCCAACATCACGCTCGAGTTCACGCAGGACGGTGAAAAACTCGCCGGCACGTACGCGGGCCGCTACGGCAAGTACCCGCTGGCCGGCACCGTGAAGGGCCGCGTGCTCGACTTCGTGGTCACGATCAACGCCGAAGGCACCGAAACCAAGATGCACTTCACCGGTGAGATTGACGAAGCCGGCGCGGTCATCAAGGGTTCTGCCAATCTCGGCGGCATGGGCGACGCGGGGTGGATTGCGAAGCGGAGTCCGGCGGTTTCGTAGTTCCGAGGTGCCGGAGTGCCGGAGTGCCGAGGTGCCGTAGTTCCGAGGTTCCGAGGTGCTACAACAGGCGCTTCGCGAGGACGGCCCAGAGTGCGGACCTGAGTCGTGGTCGATCGTGCCGGGCGATGCTGCCAATCCAGAACCGGCCCTCCACCAACTCGATATGTGATGGCAAGGCGCCCAATGACATGGGCGCCTTGTGTTCTTTGGCGTAACGTTCCCGGATGTCGCCGTCAGGCGGATTGATGTTGTGCACC
>CBINOO010000088.1:0-16742 GCA_966252305.1 uncultured Acidimicrobiia bacterium | reverse complement strand
ATCGGCGGCGTGGAGCGCATGGTCGAGATTGGCCGCTGTGGGTTGCAGTCGTCGCCCGTACTCGAGGCGGCCGAACTGCACGCTCGAGCTGACGTCAACGACGAGCGCGAGTGCCAGGCTCGTCGTTGACTCTGCGCCGACGAGCGATTGCCGGACACCCCGGTCCATCACCTCGAAGTCGTCGAGCCGCAACCCGCGAACAATCGTGCCCCCGTCCTTGACGATGACATCAAGGGTGACGAGGTCGACACGCGCACGAAAGACCTGTGCGGCTTCCGAGGAGGGAGACAGCAATGCTCCCACCCCGATCAGCAGGACACCTGTGGCGCACTGCAGGCGAGTCACTGTTGGTGCCCTTCGGCTTTGATGCCCGCCGCGATGACGGACCGGAGTGCGCGCATGCGATCAAATCGCTCCCACCATCCGGAACCGCGTGGGTAAGTTGCCCACGGGTCGACATCAGCTGGACCTGCGGACGCTGGCGGTGGCGTACCCTGCAGGAGGGCGAGTCGTGTCAATTCGAGACGAGCCACCGGCCACCGAGGCTCCAGACGTGTCGCCGCTTCGAACTCAACAGGCGCCTGCTGCTGGTAGGTGGGGTCACGGTGCAGGACCATTAGCCGCCCGCGAAACAGATGCGCAAGATAGGCCTGTCGTGTCGCGTCGCCGTCGGCTTTCGCAATCACTTCGGCGAGATTCGCCAGCGCAATATCCGTGCGTCCAATACGTCCCTGCACCCACCCGAGCCGCACGCGCGCCTCCAGCAGCGAGGGGTCCAGAGTCAAGGCGTCCTCAAACGCGGCGATCGCCTTCTCAGCCCGAGCAACGGAAAAGCGACCGTGGGGGGTGGTGACATACGGCGGCCCCTCGTCAAGCGCGTACCCCCGCGTGCTTGTGCCAGCCGCCACCGGACCCATGAAGTACTCGTCGCGGATGCCCCAGGCTAACTGGATTTCGCCACTATCGATCAGCTCGCGCAGGTCCCAAGGACGCCCAGGTGCGGCCACAAGCAGGCTCGCAAACCATTGCTGCAGTGCAGTCTTCAAGAGCCGGTCGTCACTCACCTGTGCCGCCGGCCACACCCGTTGTCGGATCAGCCGTTCGATCGCCTGCGCATGGACGTGAGCAGCCCGACCCACATCAGCACGCAGCGACGCCTCCGTGTGAAGCAACACGAGCGCAAAGTCGTGCCACGGGCCGCTGCGCGAATAGTCTTGAGACAACCGCTCGACGCGTCCCAGAGGCCATTCCAGGAACTCCTTCAGAACGCTGTCGTCCGTGGCGTCAACATGCCGACGGACAATCGACGCAAGCTCCACCTCCGACTGAGGTGGAGCTTCCGACGCAAAAAGTGACAGGACGACCACCACACCGTAGCAATGTCCCTTGAACATAGAGGCTTACATTGTGCCACCCGGTAAGCACACGCTGCATGTCCCCGAGCAATAGAGGTCCGTGGTCGCTTTGCAGAACCAGCCCGGGGCACAATCGAAGCTGTCGACACATGCACTGGTATACGAAGGATAGTCCTGGGCGACGCATCGCCCGTCGATGCAGACCATGTCGTACGCGCTCGGCGCCGAACACTGGCTATTGTTCGAACAGCTACGATTGGACACGAGGCAGTCTGCGCAGGAGGCATCTTCGCCGTCCTGACAGGTCCCGTCGTAGTTGCAGCCGCTGCCGGTGGTGCAAGAACCACAGTCTGCCGAACAAGAGTGACAATCCTCACCCGGCTCACATTGGGCGTTCGAGCACGTCACGGTGCCCGGGCACGAGCCACAATCCCCGCCACAGCTTCCGCAGCTCTCCCCAGCAACGAGGTTGCAGACCTCATCCCCGCAGCAGATTTCGTTGGCGTCGTAGTCGCCCCATTCCAGGCAGGTGATGTGCGTACCGTTGATGAAGTCGAGCTCGGTTTCATAACACGTCGAGGAACACGGCGACGTCGAACACACTTCCGAGCAGTCGTCCGGATAGGGCGCGGCGAACAGGCGCGTGTCGACGACCAGGCCGTAGGCGACGACGATCACGAGGAATGCCAAATGGCGAAGGTGATTCAGTCTTGGTTTCACGGTAGCCTCCCGATTCAAGTGCATTGAAGAAACCACACCTACGGATTGCGGCGGGCTTCTTCAACCGCCGCCTTAAATGCCTCGACGTCCCGTGCGCCGACCAACCGGCGCAGAACCTTCACGCGACCGTCGGAATCCACCCGTCCGACCAGGAACGTCGGCGTCCCAGTGACTGCCAGCGCACTCGCGCCAGCGCTGTCCGATGTCACCACCGCGGCTGCATCGGGCGCGTCGAGGCAGGAAGCAAACGAGCGCCGGTCCACGCCGACCGATGAGGCCAAGGACGTGAGGTCGGCCTTTGCCAACACGGCCTGGTTCTCGAACAACAGGTCGTGATAAGGCGAGAAGCGCTCCTGCCGACGGGCACATTCAGCGCCGACGGCAATCCGCCGAGCCTGGGGGTGCAGAGAATCAAGCGGCAAATGCCGAAACGCGAATCGGACCTGCCCAGAGTCCACCAGAGCGCGCTTGATATTCGGCCAATGTGTTTGTGCGAACACCCGGCAAAACGGACACTGGAAGTCCGAAAATCCAATAATGGCCACAGGTGCGGTCGAACTGCCGATCACTGCCGCTCCATCCAGTGAGATCGGTTGAGATGGGAGCGGCGGCTCGGGCCTCACGCCGGCAGCCGTAGAAGGCGCGATCCGCTCTGCTCTCGCGGGCGGCGGTGCCGCCAGAATTCGAACCAGTAGCGCGCCAGCCACGGCAACCACGAGTATCGTCGCCAATAAGTCCAAGCCCGAGCGCACGGCCCCGGCTAACGTTGTTCCGCCAGGAAGAGTGACCATGATGCTTCAAGAGTCTCCACACCGCGAGACCGTTCAGCAAGTGCAACCAGTACCCACCGACGGTCATTCGTATTAATCCGTCGGCAAGACACGAGTGGTATCATCCAGCCACCGAGGCTTTCATGCTGGACCGAACCCCTACGTCACTGGCCGTTGACCGGGTGTGGCTGCGGGCCGTGGTACGGGCACTGCGGATTGCTGATTATTCCAACGCGGACCTGCCAGATCTGTCGCAGTGCCGTCCACCACGAACACCGCTGGAGCGGTCGTTTCTGGAAGGGCAAATTGCAGAACACTTGCGCCGGGCCGATGCGCGACGTCATGGACGGGAAGGGCACCGCATCGACCCGCTGCTGACATACATTCGTCAGCACGCGTTGACGCCGATGGTGCGCCCAGATGTACTTGCGCGGCCAATGCGTATGTCTGTATCGTCACTCGGCCGTCAATGCAAAGAGAAGACAGGATACGCGGTCATGGAGTACGTCCATAGGCTTCGCGTCGATGAAGCCATTCACAGGCTGCTGACCACCAGCGAGTCCGTCAAGGAAATCGCGGCAGCGGTTGGCTATCCGAACACGGCTGCACTCGACAGACACTTCAGGCATCGCACGGGAATGACGCCGTCAGCATTTCGTCAGCAGCGGGTATGCGCGACACACTGTACACCACACTCGGACGCGTGCTAGTCGTTGACGACGACCCTGCGATAGTCAAGTACCAGTCTTTGGTGCTGACCGAGCACGGCTTCGCGTGTCGCGCAGCGACGTCGGCCGAACATGCGATCGGTATCCTCGCGCATGAACACGTCGACGCACTGCTCTGCGACATGCATATGCCGGGGCAGTCTGGCATCGATCTCCTCAGAGCTCTCCGGTCCGATGATCGATGGAGCGCCCTGCCCATTGCGATTGTAACGGGAGACCTGATGCCACCGGACGATTGGCGGGCTGAAATCGAGCACCTGCGAGGCCGACTGGTCTCAGGCATTCTCCGTCGCGATGCGCTGATTGCACTGGCGGACTCACTGGTAGCGGGAAGGGAACCTGCCTCGTTGAACGCTACAGCGCGTTCCGAATCGCCCAGAGATCCGGAAAAAACGATCTGAACACGGTGTCGCGCAGGTAGGCCGCGCCGGACGAACCTCCCGTACCCGCCTTGTGGCCGATCGTCCGCTCGACCATCTTCACGTGCCTGTAGCGCCATTCCTGCAGACCCTCGTCCACGTCGGTCAGCGTCTCGAGCAGATTCCGCACATCCGGCTCCGCGTGATACACGCGAATCAGTTCCGCCTGCAACGCCTCGTTGGGTTCGTTCGGTGCGGTGTGTGGGCGCGCGCGCAGCTCCGACGGTATCGTCACGCCGTGCTGGGCCAGGAAGTCGTAGAGATGCCAGTGAATCGATGGTGCCTCGAACCTGGCACGCAGCCGCACGTAGGCGGGAGAGTTGGGTTCGTGGTGCGCCAGCATCGGTTCACGCTTGTAGCCCAGCACGAATTCGACCTCACGAAACTGTGCCGACTGGAATCCTGACGCGGTGTCAAGGCGCGCCCGGAAACTCGCAAATGACGTCGGCGTCATCGTCTCCAGGATGTCGAGCTGACCGACGATGGTCTTGAGGATCATGCGGATGCGTTTGAGCGTGTGCATCGCATCGTGCAGGCGGTTGCCCGTCAGGTCGCCGCAGACCTTGTCGAGCTCATGCAGCATCTGCCTGAACCACAACTCGTAGACCTGGTGAATCACGATGAAGAGTGTTTCATCGTGTTCGGGCGGCTGCGACTCCGGCTGCTGGAGGCGGAGCAGATCGTCGATCTTCAGGTAGCTGGCGTAGGTGAGTGTTTTGCGTTCGGCCATGCGCGTGCCTGCCAACGCTATCCCCCCGAAGCCGGATGTGCAAGGTGTGAAAAAATCAACGGGTGAGCCGCGCACGAGACATGGTCGAGTTGTGGCGTCGGCAGATCGCGAGACCCGGGCCCGCGCAGGACACGTTCATTCTCGCGTTGTCGGTGGTGGTCGGCATCTGCGGCGCGGTCAGCGCAGCGGTGTTTTACGCGCTGATCCGGGGAGCCAACGAATTGCTGGTGTTGGCCCCGGTGCAGTTCTGGCCGGCAGCGGCGTCGTGGCCCTACCGCATCGCCCTCATGGGCGTGTGTCTCGCGCTGGCCGCGTGGCTGGTCTCCCGGCTGGGTGACGGCTACGACGGGCTCAACGTGCCGGACGTGGCGCTGGCGGTGGATCAACACGGCGGAGAACTGCCCGGTCGCCCGGCGATCGCCAAGACGCTCGCCAGCGCGGTGACGGTTGGCGGGGGGGGATCGGCCGGCAGCGAAGGCCCGATTGCCGTGCTTGGCGCGGCGGTCGCGTCACAGTTGTCGTCACGGCTCGGGCTTGGCGCGCGGCAAGTGCGTACCCTGGTCGGCGCAGGGGCCGGCGCGGGCATTGCCGCGGCCTTCAACGTGCCGATGGCGGGCGCGTTCTTCGCGCTCGAAGAAATCCTGCGATCCTTCTCGTCGACTGCGTTTGCCCCGGTCGTCGTAAGTTCGGTGGTCGGAGCCGTGGTGGGGCAGGCGCTCATCGGCGAACACCCGGCGTTTTCCGCTCCTCTGGTGGTCGGCTACCGCCTCCAGGCCGAGCTCTTCATCTTCTTTCCCATTCTTGGTGTGTTGGCCGGCGTGATCTCGGCGTTGTTCGTCCGTCTGGAATCCGCAGCGGCGACGACCGCGTGGCGGCGGCACATCCCCCCGCGCCTCGTGCCGTTTGTCGGGGGCGCGGTGGTGGCCCTCGCCGTGCTGCTGTCTGGCGGCGTCCTTGCCGGGCGTGGACACATCGAGGTCGACATTGCACACCTGGCGTCGTTGTCCTGGCACGTCGCGCTGCTGCTGGCCGTGGCCAAAGCCGGTGTGACGGCCGTCACCCTCAACAGCGGCGGGTCGGGTGGTGTGTTTGCACCGGCGCTGTCGGTCGGGGCATTCACCGGCGCGGCGGTTGCCGGACTGATCCGGATCCTTTTTCCGGACCTCCCCGTCGATCCCACCGCCTACATCGTCGTGGGCATGGGGTGTGTGATCGCTGCCGCCACGGGCGCGACGTTGACCGGCCTCTTCTTCGTGTTCGAGCTGGGGCGCAACTACGCGCTCATGATGCCGCTGATGATCGCCGTGGTGCTCGCGTCACTCGTGCGCCGCTTCCTCACACGCCACACGCTCTACTCCGCGTGGCTCGAGCGCACGGGACGCTCGCTGCAGGGGGAGCGCAGGTAGCGGCAGGTGCGGCTACTGTTTGGTGTCCGCGACCCAGCGATCGACGCGTTGTTCGAGGATCGTGAGCGGCAAGGCGCCGCCGCCGAGGATGGTGTCGTGGAACGCGCGGATGTTGAAGCGTTCGCCAAGCGCGGCTTCGGCCTTGCGCCGCAGTTCCTGGATCTTGATCATCCCAACCTTGTAGCTCGTGGCCTGGCCGGGCAACACGAGGTATCGACGGACTTCAGAGTGCGCCTGCGGTTCGGTAGTCGCGGAGTTGGCCATGAAGTACTGCACCGCCTGTTCTTCCGACCAGCCTTTGGCGTGCAGGCCTGTGTCAACCACCAGACGGATGGCGCGCCACATCTCCGAGCCCAGGCGACCGAATTCCGAGTAGGGGTCCTGGTAGGTGCCTGGCATCTCTCGCGCGAGCCATTCCGAATACAACCCCCAGCCTTCCGAATAGGCCGTGAAGCCCGCCTGTCGCCGGAACGTCGGCACCGACGTCAGTTCCTGCGCGATCGAAATCTGCATGTGGTGGCCGGGCAGGCCCTCGTGGTACGCGATGACTTCCAGTTCCGACTTCGGCATGGCCTTCATGTCGGACAGGTGCGCGTAGTAGATGCCCGGGCGTGAACCATCGGGCGTCCCAGGGAAGTAGTGTTGTGCCGCGCCGGGCTGTTCGCGGAAGGGTTCGACGCGTTTGACGACCAGGTCAGCCTTCGGAAGCAGGCCAAAGTACTTGGGCAGCACGGCCTTGATCTTGTTGATGGCGGCCGTCGCATCGGCAATGTACGCGAGGCGACCTTCATCGGTGTCGGGGTAGTAGTAGCGCGGGTTGTCCTTGCTGTCGCGCAGCTCCGCGAAAAACGCCTGCAGATCCCCGGTGAAGCCGACCTTCTTGCGGATGGCCTCCATCTCACCACGCAGGCGTGTGACCTCGGCCAGGCCAATCGCGTGGATCTCGTCGGCCGACAGTGTCGTCGTCGTCTGATTCGCCAGGCGCTCGGCGTAATACGCCGCGCCGTTGGGGAGCCGGCTGACACCCAGACTGGTGTCCGGCGCCTTGGTCATGTCGGTTTTCTGCCAGGTAATCAGCGCGGTATACGCCTCACGGAACGGACCGGTCAACGCGGTGCGCGCCGCTTCCTGGAGCGCCGCAGCCCGCGCCGCGTCGATGGCGCCGTTCTTCTGCAACGCCTCGAGCTTCGCCTTGACGTCGGCCCAGATCGCGCTGTCGATGCCGCTGTCGTCAAACGGCGCGCCGGTGATGATCTTGGTTGATTCGTCAATCACGAAGCCGTACGCAAACTTCGGCGGCCGCACGCCCTCCTGCGCGTTGTGCTTCGCAATCTCGATCAATTGATGCAGCGCCCGCCCCGATTCGCGAATGCGATTCACATACGCGTTCATGTCATCGCCGTTGTCGACCTGATGGAACGCGATGAGCAGCTGCGGGAAAAACGCATGGATCGCCGACATCTGGTCGAAGATGTAGGCGTTGTCGCGGAAGGGCACCGCGGCTTCGGCCTGCCGCAGCTGGTAGATCCAGATATCCCACGACGTCTGTGCCTCGGGAGTCAGCTTGGTGTAGTCGAACGTGCGCTGCATCTCGGCCACCGACGCACGCTGCCAGGCCAGGATGCGGTCCTGGGCCGCAATCGACATGTCATCGATCTGCCCCGACTTGCGACCGAGGAACGTCTGCTGAATCGGGCTGAAGGTCAGCTGTTCCTCGAACTTCTTCTCGAACCAGGCGTTGATGCGCGCGGTTTCATCCTGCGCCGGAGGGGCCTGCTGCGCCAGCAGATTCGCGGTCAGGAGCAACGTCGCAGTGGAGAGGATGATCGTGCGTGTCATGGGGACCTCAGTTCGATTCTATCGTCACGTGCGATCGCGAGATCTCGGCGATCGAGGCGCAGCCTGACAGCCCCATCGTCAGATCAAGTTCTGCCAGCACGTTTGCCAACACCTCATCGACTCCGTGTTCTCCCGCCACCGCGAGGCCGTACGCATACGGGCGCCCCAGGCAGACGGCCGTCGCTCCGAGCGCCAGCGCCTTAAAAACGTCAGCGCCGCCCCGCACGCCGCTGTCGAACAACACCGGCACGCGACCGGCCACGGCATCCACGATTGACGGGAGAGCTTCCAGCGCGCCAATCGCGCCATCCACCTGCCGCCCGCCGTGGTTGGAGACGATGAGGCCGTCGACGCCATCATTCACGGCCCTGGTCGCATCGTCTCTGTGCAGGATGCCCTTGAGCAGGATCGGGAGCGACGTCATGCTCCGCAGCGTCGGGATGTCTTCCCACCGCAGTGACGGGCGCGAGTAGGTCGCCAGGAAGTGCTGCACGGCCAGGCGCGGCGCCCGCGAGAACTTCGCCAGGAATCCGGGGTACCGACGCATCTGTCCGAGCGCCGTGGTGATGGCGTGCGGGGTGATGGCCGCATCACTGCGGGGCGCCACCGACCGGAGCTGATCGCGAAAGACCGGATCACTCGTGTATTGCGCAATCCCGCGCCCTTGCAGGAACGGGAGTGACGCGTGGTCGAGATCCCGCGGTCGCCATCCCAGCATCGTCGTGTCGAGTGTCAGGACGATGGCTTCACATCCGCAGCGTTCCGCACGGGAGACGAAACTTCCGACCAGTTCATCTGAGCGGCTCCAGTAGAGCTGAAACCAGCGCGGAGCCTTGCCCATGGCGTCAGCCGTTGCTTCCATCGGTCGCGAGGCCTGACTGGAGAAGATGAACGGCACCTGACGACGCGCGGCCGCACGAGCGACGGCGAGGTCGGCGTCTTCGTGCGCGAGTTCCAGCACGCCGATCGGAGCGAGCAGGAGCGGTGTGGGCAGCCGGCGACCGAACAGCGAAATGGAGAGGTCGCGCTCTTCAACGTTGCGCAGCACACGCGGCACGATCCGGCAGCGATCGAGGGCGCGCCGATTCGCGTCCATCGTGGCCTCTCGGCCTGCGCCACCCGCGAGGTAGGCCCAGCGTTCAGGGCGCAGCGCGCGCCGCGTCGCGTCTTCAAGCGCCTGCGGTGCGACAGGGACACGGGCCTGACGGCCTGCGAGCCGCCCCAGGTAGATCTCCTGTTGCCGCAGCCGCCCGACGTCCCCCATCACTCAGGCCAGGGCGTTGGCGCAGTACTCGACACACTTGCGTGTTTCGAGCACAGCATCCGATCCGTCGGGAATCCGGTATTCGAGTTCGACCGTGGCCGGGAAGGTCCACCGTTGCTTCTGTATCGTCTTCAGGATGTCGACGATTGGCGTGTCGCCCTGGCCCCAGGGCAGGTTCGCCGCGCCGTTCTCCTTCGACTGGCGGTCTTTGATGTGCACACTGGAGATGCGCGCGTGATGCCGATGGAGGAACTCAATCGGGGAGCCGCCAACGTTGCCTGCCGCCACGTAGTGCCCGAGGTCGACATTCGCCATGTTGCCCGGGGACAACTCGAACGCGCGATCGAAGGCCGTCATCGATCCCTGCGTGTGGGTGTGGTACGCCGCGTAGATCTTCCGCTTCACGGCGAACTCACCGATACGCTTCAGCTGCGCTTCGTCTGTCGGCAACTCCAGCGTCGTGTGCGTGCAGCCGAGCGCCTCCGCGACATTGAAGATGTACTCGAATTCCTCGTCGGTCATGGTCGGCGCGAGCAGCTTGACCGCGTAGATCGAAACGCCGGCGTCGTTGTACATGCGGCGCAGTGCCTTGAAACGGTCCATCGAGACCGAGAGCCGCCAGTCACGCAGCGCCTTCTGCGCAGCCTGCTGCGCCGCCCTCATTTCCGCCTGCTGCTCGGGCGTCATCTGCGCACCGCGCCCGCGTCCACCCCCTGCGGGGCGTGACGCCGCCGGACGACCAGCGAAAGCCTCTGCGGGCTCACCCATGAGTTCAATCGCACTTACGCCGGATTCAACGACGTAGCGCAACATCGCCTCGGCGCTCTGATCCGGCATCGTGCGGTAACTGTAGGTGATGGCGCCGACCTGCACGCCACCGAAGCGGGAGTTGGGTCTGGCCTGCGCCGTCAACCAGCGGGGCAGGGTGAGGGCCGGCAGCGCCGACAATGCCAGGGCAGTAAACTCGCGACGGGAAGAAGGCATGGCAAATTGTAGCCGCCCCTGCCGCTCCCCGCCGCCCCTTGCCTACACCCCACACGTGGAGCTGATCATGCGCAGTTCACGGGCCCGGATGGTCGGCAGGTCCTTTTCCTCGGTTGGTGGTGTCGGTGGCGGGGTTGTTGTGCTGACCATGCCACGGAGTTCCACCTCGTGGTTCACATGGGAGCGCAGGTCCACATCTTTGCCCTCGGCAATCACCATGTAGCGCATGCCGCTTTCCTTGATGCCGCCTCCGGTGACCTTGACGTTGTCCAGGATGAACACGCTGGGCATCGAGCCCTGGACGAGGCATCCGAGCAGCGTCGCCTCAGTGGGCTGCGGCTTCTGCGGAGGCTCCTGCTGCTGTTGCTGCTGTTGCCGCGGTGCGGCGGCGATCGCAATTGTCCCGGCCAGCAGGCACACGGCGAGTGAACTCACGATGGTCTTCATGATGAACTCCCTTCACCGGGAGTTCCCTTCAAGGGGCGTGCCAGCGTTCGAGAGCATTTCACGCGGGTCCAGACGACGGTCGAGCTCCTCAGGCGTGAGCAGCGCGCGGGCAAGAACTACCTCTCGCAGGGTGCGTCCAGTGGCGTGGGCTTCCTTGGCCACACTGGCGGCGACGTCGTAGCCCAGCACGGGGGCCAGTGCTGTCACCAGCATGAGCGATCGCTCGACGAGTTCGCGGCAGCGCTCGCGGTTGGCCTCGAGACCATCAACACACCGTTCTGCAAACGTGCGTGCCGCGGCCGCGAGGCAACGAATCGCTTCGTGCAGGGCAAACGCCATCAATGGAATCGTTGCGTTCAGCTCGAGGTGCCCGTCACGCGCGCACAGCTGGACCGTCTGCGTGAGCCCCTGCACGTAGAGCCCGACCTGCACGAGCATCTCGCTCATGACCGGATTCACCTTGCCGGGCATGATGGATGAACCGGGTTGCGTGGCGGGCAGCAGGAGTTCGGCGAGTCCGCTGCGGGGGCCGGACGCCAGCCACCGGATGTCGTTGGCGATCTTCGTGAGCGCGGCCGCGATCGCGGCCAGAATGCCGGCGACTTCTGCACAGTCGTCTCTGGCGCCCTGGGCTTCGAAGTGGTTGGCGGCTTCACGGAAGGTGATGCCGGTATCCGCCGAGAGCCGTTCGCACACGAGGCGCGCAAACGCGGGATGGGTGTTGATCCCGGTGCCGACGGCCGTGCCGCCGATGGCCAGTTCTTCAAGCAGCCCGACCGCGCGGTGTGCGCGCTCGATGCTCTTGTCGACCTGGGCCGCATACCCTGAAAATTCCTGCCCCAACGTGAGCGGCGTGGCATCCATCAGGTGAGTCCGGCCGATCTTGATGACGTCGGCCAGTGCCGCGCTCTGCGTCGCCAGCGCCTGTTGCAGCATCGTCAGCGCCGGCACGAGTTCCTGCTGCACGGCCACCGCGACGCTGACGTGCAGCGCGGAGGGCATCACGTCGTTGGACGACTGGCCCATGTTCACGTGATCGTTGGGATGCACGAGGTGCGTCGACCCAAGCGGCGCCCCGGCCAGCTGATTCACGCGGTTGGTGATGACCTCGTTGGCATTGGTGTTGGTCGAGGTGCCGGAGCCGGTCTGGAAGACGTCCACCGGGAAGTGCGTCGACAGTCGGCCTTCGGCGATCTCCGTGGCCGCGGCCTGAATCGAAGCGCTGGTGTCAGCGGGCAGTCGGCCGAGTGAGGAGTTGGCCGCGGCCGCGGCGCGTTTGATCAGACCGACCGCGCGAATGAGACCGTCGGGCATGTGATGCCCGCTGATCGGGAAGTTGGCCACGGCGCGTGCGGTGCTTGCGCCGTACAGGGCCTCGTCAGGCACCAGCACGTCGCCCATCGAATCGTGTTCGGAGCGCATGACTCCGAGTGTAGCGCAGCGCTACTGCGCGTCGGGTTTGCGCGCGCGCACCGTGACGCGGTAGTCGTTCTCCGCGTTGAGGTTCACCAGGGCGACAAACATGCGGCCCTCCCGTGTTCTGCCGACCGTGCCTGACTGTGAGACCCCGGTCACGTCCCACCCCGCCGGCAGCAGGACCGTGTTACGCAGCCCACGCATCACGTGTGAAAACGTCAGCGTGCCGTCCTGCAGCTGATACCCATCGCGCCCGGTGCCGGTCACGCGCAGATGTGCGCTCTGTTTGTCGTTGGTGATGGGGACATCGAGCCGCACCGTGGTGTCAGCGCCACGCGTGGACATGCGCAAGGGTTTGGCGGTATCCAGATCGGTGACGACCACGTCGGAGAGCTTCAGGTAGTCGAGCAGATCCAGTCTGGCCGTCGCGCCCTTGCGTGGATCGGAGTACATCTGTTCCACGCGGTAGGCGCCGGTCGCGGGATCGCCGAGGTCGTACAACGTCTTCATGTCATCGAGGAACATGTCGCGATAGGGGTGCGGCGTGAACACCGCCGCTGTTCTGCGCGCATGCACCGTCAGGTTGTTGGCCTGGCCGCTCGGATTGGCAAACGCCAGCTTGAGCCGGCCGTCGGGCAGCGTTGACAGCTGGGCCGCGACGTTTGACGACGTGAGGGCAAAGCCCTTGGGGAGCACCACACCCAGCCGGTATCCGCTCAGACTGCGCACCCACGTGATCGTGTCGCCGTTCACCTGATATGTGCGTGGGTCGGTATAAGTCTTGTAGATCAGCAGACGGCCGATGCCGCCCTCGGGCACCGGGAACGGCAGGGTGGCGCGGATGGCGTACTGGCCGCGTTCATCCTGGTCGTAGGTGAACTGCACCGGCAGGCCTGTGCGCGGATCAAAGACCGAGATGTCGGTCCCCTTGCTGCCCAGGCGCGTCGCGTTCACGATTTCGGTGGCCCCGGCGCGGGTGTTCTCGATGTGGTACGTGATGGCGAAGGCATCCGACCCGGGCTCGAGAATTTCGTACTGGGTATAGGCCTCCTGCGTGAACAGCGAACTGACCGGGCCCGCCGGCGCCAGCGAGCCATCGTCGTTCATCCGGCCGCCAGGAAACGTGGTCGTTCCAGTCTGCGCCCCGCGACCCTGCGCGGCGAGCACGGCGGCACAGCACAACAGGAGGGCGGCGAGGCCGGTCACCCGGGCCTGCCGCGTCAGCGGGGTTGCAGTCATGCGGCAGAGTATAGCCGCGCGGGTTCACCGCCGGAACTGATATGCGAGCTTGACGAAAAACCCGTCCGAAGTGCGCCGCAGCTGTTCGGTTTGGAAGAGGTCCGGCCGTTGTTCGTAGCCCGCGCCATAGCCGGCAAACACCACCGTCCCGGGTGTGGGCTCAAACGACAGCAGCCAATCGGTGCGTAACCCACGGGTGTCGGCGGCCAGTCGTGTTTCGTCGCGATATTCGGTCACGACCCGGAAGAACAGCGACCGCCGGGGTTGAAACTCGACCTTCAGTCGGGGAATCGTCGACAACGCGAACAGGCTCCCGTCACGTTCGCGCGTAATCCGGGTGCGGACGATGCTGCCTTCGAGCCGAACTGAACGTGTGGGGCGAAGGGCAAAGGACGTCGTCAGGCGCGTCTCCGTGCCTTCGGTGGCTTCCGCGAAGATCGGCGCCCCGCCCGCGCGCACCTCGACGCGCGCATTGACTCGCGCGAACACCGGCGTCGTCACCGACATGGTCGTGTTGTAGACGCCGACTTCACGTCGCGTGTCCTGCCCGGTCGCGAACTTCACGAAGTCATGTCCGCCCCGCAGGCTGAACGACCACCCGCCACGCAGGGTGCCGGAGACGGTCACCGACTCGCCGCCTTCGATGGGGGAGCGCCGGCCGAAATCGGCGTACTCCCAGAGACGCGACGGGCCAAAAAATGTCGAGACACTTTCGACCAACGCTCCACGCGGACCGTAGTACGTCAGCCGGTTGAACGCGCGAAACTCGACCATGTTCGACCGGGGGACAAAGCCGGAGCCCGCGACGAAGTCCCTGCCAAAACCCGTCAGGCGATAGTTGAAGCCCCACTGACGAGCCGTGCGATCGAACTCGAGTTGCCACATCCCGGATGCGCGCGTGGCGCTGCCTTCGTTGGTCCACGAGCCGCCCACCTGCGCGAGCACGTAGTAGAGGTTCTTGAAGACGATGCGGGCATCGGCCGCCGCGACGCGGTTGAAGTGCGCGTCTCCGGACCGGTCGGTATAGGTGACGCCGATGAGCGAGTCGCGCCCGAGATCGCGCCGCACGCGTGCGAGCGTCACCCAGTCACGTGTCGGGCCGGCATCGTCAACCGCGGAGAGCAGGGCCAGGCCGGTGCGGCCAATCTTGCCGGTCACCTTGCCGCCTGCGATGGGATCCCCGATGCGTCGGGTGTAGACCAGCTGATTCGGCGTGGCGAACAGTTCGATCCCTTCGAGAAAAAACGGCCGCTTCTCCGCAAAAAACAACGCGAAGCGTTCGTTCACCGTGACCTGCGCGGCATCAGATTCGACCTGGCTGAAGTCGGGATTGATGGTGGCATCCACCGACAGGTTCGTGAAGCCGAGTCGCACGTTCACGCCCGGCTGCACGTCACCGTCATCGCGCGAGAAACGGCCGTCGGGCATGCGAACGCCGTTGATCGCAGCTGTGAGCACGGGCTGCACTTCCGTCACCACGCCACGCTGCAAGTCCTGCAGGCCTTCCATCGTCCCGGACTGCCCGAGGAAGCTGGCGACCCGCTGCACCGGGGTCCACGTGTCCTCACGCCCGGTGCGCTGGGTCTTGCGCAGCACGTTGACGCCCCATCGGCCGCCGCCGTCCTCCGAGTAGCGCAGGCTTTTGAAAGGGATGCGAATTTCCACCTCGTATCCCGTCTCGGTCAGCCGTCCCCGGGATTCGAAGTGGTAGTCCGGGCTCAGATCGATGGCGCCACCCATCATGCGTCCGGCGTTGAACGCGCCTTCCGTCTGCACGCCGTCTTCCTGGACGCCAAGCGGATTGACGCCGAAGACAAAGGCACGACGCCGGTCGTTGAACGTGTCGAGAAAGATGCGGACCGAGTCTTCGCGGTCGAGGTTGTCGCGATCGGCAGCGGTGGCGCGAACGGCGTCGGGCTGTGAGTCGAACGCGCGGATCCCGAAGTGAATCGCATCCGGGGCAAACCACACGAGGACTTCCGTGCGTTCCGCCGCGGGTTGCCCATCGACGGGGCGGTATTCCGAGAATCCCGAGAGACGAGCCGCGCGGGACCACACGGGTTCGTCAAGATGTCCATCAACGGCTGTTGCGGCCCCTTCCACCCGCGGCACCGCGAAGGACTGTTGTGGCGCGCCCGCCACCTGGGTCGCGGCCGGGCCGGCCTGGGGGGGCTGGAACGTGAGGACGGACGACACGAACAAGGCAGTCAGGAGCATGGTCAGTCAAACAGTGTAACCGGCCAATCCTGAGAGTTCCTGAGAACAACTGGTGAGCCTCGCGGTCGCCGCGCCCGTATCCTACAGCCGTGCTACATCGAACGCGCGTCGTTGCTCTGCTTCTGCTGGTGTGCACGTGGGCGTGTGGAGGCAGCAGTCCCACCACCCCGGCCGTGGACACACCGACGACACCAGTCACGCCGGCTCCCACGCCGACGCCCACGCCGACACCCGCGCCACCGGTCGCGACCGCGTGCTCCGCGTTTGGCGGACGCAGCGTGACGCTGGCGCAAACAACCGTCGACGGTGCGCTCACCCATGCGCCCTTCCGGCCCGAAGACCTGACGATGATCACCAACGGGGAGGAGACCAACGACCCTCGCTTCTCGTATCAGTGGATTCGGAACCGCGGTGCGGAAATCGACATCTTCGCTCCGGGCGACAGCGTGCTGGTGCGCCTGCGTCGCAAGACGGCACGCCCGGAGTTTCCCAGTGACGACTTCGATCTCTTCCTGCTGGTCGCGTGCGACCCGGCCCGCCCCGGCGAGCGGGACACCCTCGTCAGGTTCAATCACATCACGAGCCCTCGCGCGGACATCGTCGCTGCCTATCTCGGAGGATCGGCGCCGTCGCAGGACCTGTCTGTCTCGCCGCCAATCGAATTCGAGGACCTTCAGGTGCCGCGTGTGAACATCACCTTCGTCGCAGGGGAGCGGATCGGCGCCACGAGCGGCGTCCCGGGGTCGAACTCCTTCGACTTCATGGTCGCCGTCAACGACGCGACCGTGTGCCCCTTCATGCCGTTCAACGAACCACATCGATCGGCGCTGCTGGCCCTGCTCGGTCCGAAGTCTGCCACGCCGTTCGGGCCGCCGACGCCCGGGTATCCGTGCAAAGGGTACGGCCCACGACCATGACGCTGCCGTGATTGGGCAGTGGCACATCCCAAGTTGACCGGACGCGTGCCCACACCGGGCACTGCCGTGCCCGTCGGGGTGCGCGCCGGGCTGGAACAAAACCTGCAGTCATGCCGGCTGGAGGTTCACGATGTTCATACACGCACGCCGCCTCGTGGTGGCGACAATTGCAGTTCTTCTGGTGACGGCCGCGCCGGCGCGCGCCGACTGGTTTCTCACGCCGTTTCTCGGCCTGACGTTTGGTGACGACGCACGCGGCGAGCACATGACGTACGGCGGCACACTCCGGTG
>CBINOO010000087.1:0-16817 GCA_966252305.1 uncultured Acidimicrobiia bacterium | reverse complement strand
CTCCAGCTGAAGCGATGCAGCCGCCCGCGCCGGTCGTCGCCTGCACAAAGGTCATGTACACGCGATCGATATCGGGCCGCTCCTCGCGGTCGACCTTGATCGAGATGAAGTGCTGGTTGAGCACGTCGGCCACAATGGCGTCTTCGAACGACTCGTGCTCCATGACGTGGCACCAGTGGCACGTGGAGTACCCAATCGACAGGAAAATCGGCTTCTGCTCGGCCTGTGCGCGCGCAAACGCCTCGTCTCCCCACGGGTACCAGTCCACGGGATTGTTGGCGTGTTGCAGCAGGTACGGACTGCGTTCGTGCTGAAGGCGGTTTGGCATGGGGACTCCCTGTCCCTATTCTCGCGCAGGCGCGGCGGGCGATTCCTGCGGCAGGTGTTTTCGAAGTCTGGCGTAGGCGGCAGAGACCTCCGCTCCATACAGGAGCACGACCGCCGACAGATAGACCCAGAGGAGAAACGCGATGACCGTGGTGATCGACCCGTGCACACTCTGGAACCGCGACAGATCGCCCAGATACCAGGAGAACAGCGCGAACGCCAGCCGCCACAGGATCCCCGCAGCCAGCGCCCCGACCCACACGTCGCGCATCCGTACCTTGGCGTTGGGCGCGTAGTAGTAGATCAAGGCGACGACGAGCACAAACAGCGGCATCGGGGCGTTGTGCACCACAAACGCGCGCAACCAGTCGAGGACCGGAAACCGGGTGGCCAGCTGCGCAAAAAAAATCGTGTCCGCAATGTGCGCGGCTGACATGAGCAGCAGCGCCAGGACCATCAGCAGCCCTGCGGCCAGCATCATCACAAACGCAATCAGCTTGTGTTTGAAGAAACCCGGCGGCTGCTCAACGCCCCAGGCGTGGTTCACGGCGGACGTCAGCGCGCCAAAGACCCCCATCGACGCCCAGAGCAACAGGACGGTGCCGGCCGTGCTCAACTGCAGGGCGCTGCCCGACAGCGTTTCGATCTGCCCCAGGAAATCCACCTGCCCCGGCATGGCCGAGGCAATCACCTGCAGCAGGGTGGACCCGTTTTCGCCAACCGTGATGCGACCGCTGACGGTCAGCACCAGCAGCGAAAACGGAAAAATGGACAGCAGCGCGTAATACGCGATCGAGGCCGCGTAGGTCAGGTTGGCTGAGTGGTGAAACTCAATGACCCCGCGCCAGATGGCGTCACGGCCCAGCCTGAGGCTGCGCGCATGCCGACGCCAGAATCGCGTCAGGCGTGACGACCGCGCCGGCTCACCGCCCGAACGGTCGGACATCAGCGGGTGCGGGACGCTGCTCGGGGGCAAACGCCGCGCGCGCCTTCTCGAATTCGGCCACCAGGTCGGTCAGCTTCGGCTCAAGGTCATCACGCAACCGCTGACCATCTTCGGTGAAGAGCAGATACCCGGCGGCACCACCCAGCACCGCTCCGGCCAGGGCGCACAGCAGAATCGTTGTTCGATCGCTCACATTCGGATTCTAATCTCGGACGCCGGTCGACATCCGCGATAATGAACCGGTCATGGACGTTCTTGCCAGCCACGTCAAGACGAACTCCCCGGAGTTTGCCGCCAACCGCGACCGGATGCGTGCCCTGCTCGACGAGCTCAACGCTCGGACGGCCCAGGCCAGAGAGGGCGGGGGCCCACGCTACCTGGCCCGCCATCGAGAACAAGGCAAGCTTCCCGTGCGTGAGCGCATCGAAAAACTGCTCGACGACGAGACACCGTTCCTTGAACTGTCGCCGCTGGCCGCGTGGGACCTGTACGACAACGACGCACCGGCCGCGGGGATTGTCACGGGCATCGGCCGCGTCTCCGGCCGCGACGTGATGGTCGTCGCCAACGACGCGACGGTCAAAGGCGGCACCTACTATCCGATGACGGTCAAGAAACACCTGCGTGCCCAGCAGGTGGCCCTCGAAAACCGTCTCCCGTGCGTGTATCTGGTTGACTCCGGCGGGGCCTTCCTCCCCCTCCAGGCCGATGTCTTCCCCGACAAGGACCACTTCGGCCGCATCTTCTACAACCAGGCGCGGATGTCGGCGGAACGTATCCCGCAGATCGCCATCGTGATGGGCTCCTGCACGGCCGGCGGCGCGTACGTGCCGGCGATGTCGGACGAAACGGTGATCGTCAAGGGCACGGGCACGATCTTCCTCGGCGGTCCCCCGCTGGTGAAGGCTGCCACCGGCGAAGACGTGAGCGCTGAAGACCTGGGCGGCGCCGACGTGCACACCCGGCTCTCTGGTGTCGCCGACTACCTGGCAGACGACGATGAGCATGCGTTGCAGCTGGCGCGCACGATCGTCTCGACGCTGCACACGACCAAGGTGCTGCCGCTGGACCTGACCACGCCGGAAGCGCCGCGCTACGACCCTTCGGAGCTCTACGGCGTCGTCAATGTCGACCCTCGGCATCCCTACGACGTCCGTGAAGTCATCGCGCGGATGGTGGACGGGTCCCGCTTCGACGAGTTCAAGGCGCGGTATGCCACCACGGTGGTCACCGGCTTCGCGCGGCTGCACGGGTTCCTGGTCGGCATCGTGGCCAACAACGGCGTGTTGTTTTCCGAGTCGGCGCTCAAGGTCACGCACTTCATCGAGATGTGCAACCTGCGCAAGGTGCCGCTGATCTTCCTGCAGAACATCACGGGTTTCATGGTGGGCTCCCAGTACGAACGGGGCGGCATCGCCAAGGACGGCGCGAAGATGGTGCACGCGGTCGCGAACTCGGTCGTGCCGAAGTTCACGGTCGTGATTGGCGGGTCGTTTGGCGCCGGCAACTACGGCATGTGCGGACGCGCCTACGAGCCCCGCCTGCTGTGGATGTGGCCCAACAGCCGCATCTCGGTCATGGGTGGCGAACAGGCCGCGTCGGTGCTGGCGACGGTCAAACGCGATCAGCTCGCGCGCGAGGGCAAACCCTTCAGCGCTTCGGACGAATCGGCGCTCAAGACCCCTATCCTGCAGAAATACGATCACGAAGGCTCGCCGTACTACTCGACCGCCAGACTCTGGGACGATGGCGTCCTCGACCCGGCGCGCACGCGGGAGGCGTTGGCGCTGGGACTGTCTGCCGCCTGCAACGCGCCCATCGCCGATGCCCGCTTCGGCATTTTCAGGATGTAGGCGATGGAAACCATCACCATCACCCCAGGCCCGGTCACCACCGTCACCCTCAACCGGCCACAGGTCCGCAACGCGTTCAACGAGACGCTCATCGCGGAACTTGCCGCGTGGGCAGAGTCGGTCCCCGGTGACGGCTCCGTACGTGTGGTCATCCTGCGTGGCGCCGGCGCCACGTTCTGCGCGGGCGCGGACCTGCAGTGGATGTCGAAGATGGCCGCCTACACCCGCGACGAAAACATCGCGGACGCGACGACGGCCGCGCGCCTGTTCCTGGCGCTCGATCAGCTGCCGGTACCGGTCATCGGCCGTGTGCACGGCGCGGCGCTTGGCGGCGGCGCCGGGCTGGCGGCGGTCTGCGACGTGGTCGTGGCCGCCGACGATGCGATGTTTGGATTCACCGAAGTCGTGCTCGGGATCCTGCCCGCGATGATCTCGCCCTACGTCGTCCGGAAGATCGGCCTGTCGGCGGCGCGGGAGTGGTGCCTGAGCGGAGCCCGCTTCCCCGCTGCCACCGCGCGTGCGATCGGCCTGGTGCACGACGTCGTGTCGGCCGACCGTCTCGACCTGGCCGTGGATCGCTACGTACAGCAGTTCATGAAAGCCGCGCCATCGGCCATCGCGGCGACCAAGGCCCTCCTGCGCGACGTCGCGGGGCGGCTGCCGGCAGATGTGCTCGACCGCACGGTGCAGGCGATCGCGGACCAGCGGGTCTCACCGGAAGGACAGGAAGGCATGCGCGCATTTCTCGAGAAGCGCGCGCCCGGGTGGCAGGCATGATGCGGCGGGTCCTCATCGCCAACCGCGGCGAAATCGCGGTCCGTATCATCCGCGCGTGTCGTGAACTCGGGATGGCGACGACCGCCGTGTACTCGGAAGCCGATGCCGATGCGCCGCACGTGCAGCTGGCAGACGATGCGGTGGAGATTGGACCGGCGCCGGCCACCCAGAGCTACCTGCGCGTGGAGGCCATTCTCGAAGCCGCCAGACGAACCGGCGCCGATGCCATACATCCCGGCTACGGATTCCTGTCGGAGAATGCGGGATTCGCCGCGGCGTGTGTCAACGCCGGGCTGACGTTCATCGGCCCGTCCGCGCGCGTGATTGACGCGATGGGATCCAAGACCGCTGCCCGCGCCGCCGTGTCAGCCGCGGGTGTGCCGGTCGTGCCTGGCGAAACGCCCTCGTCGCAGGATCCCGCAATCGTCGCTGCGGCAATGGCCCGCGTCGGTTTCCCCGTGCTCCTCAAGGCGACGGCCGGAGGCGGCGGCAAAGGGATGCGCATTGTCCGCTCGGCGGGTGAAGCCGAGGAGGCCATCGGGGCGGCGTCACGCGAAGCGTTGCGGTCCTTTGCCGATGGATCGGTGTACGTCGAGCGACTGATCGAACAGCCCCGCCACATCGAAGTGCAGGTGATGGCCGACCGTCACGGCAACGTGGTCCATCTGTTTGAACGCGACTGCACGCTGCAGCGACGGCATCAGAAAGTCATTGAAGAAGCGCCAGGGCCAACCGTGACGCCGCAGGTTCGAGAGCGGATGACACGAGCGGCCGTGGCCGCAGCGCAGGCGGTTGGTTACGAAAACGCAGGGACGATTGAGTTCCTGCTGGCCGGCGACGAGTTCTACTTCCTGGAGATGAACACGCGCCTGCAGGTGGAACATCCGATCACGGAAGAAGTCACCGGCATCGACCTTGTTCGCACGCAGCTGCTGGTGGCCGCTGGTGAACCGCTGCCGTTCCGGCAGGAAGACCTGTCCCTGCGTGGACATGCGATCGAGTGCCGGGTCTACGCGGAAGATCCTGATGCGGGGTTCCTGCCGCAGACCGGCCCCTTGCTGCGGTATCGCGAACCACAGGGGCCCGGCATCCGCGTCGACGCCGGCGTGCGTGAGGGCCAGGCCATCACGGTGCACTACGACCCGATGATCGCCAAACTCGTGACGTCGGCGGCGACCCGTCAGGCCGCGATCGACCGCGCCGTCAGGGCACTGGGTGATTTCGAAGTGCTCGGCCTCCGGCACAACATTGCGTTCCTGCGGACCTTGCTGCGCGACCCGCGTGTGGGCGCCTGCGAAACCCATACACGCTTCATCGAAGAGCACCTCGAGGACTTCACCGCGCCCCTGCCCGACGCCCTGCTGTACGCGCTTGCGGCAGCGGCGGCCGTGGGCCCCGAGACTGCCGCGGCCGCGGCGGGCACCGGGGACCACCCGGCCTCGCGTGATCCGTTTGTCACGCTTGGAAAGGTGGCGTTCTGATGGCCCGGCAGCTTCGAGTCAGCCTTGCCGGCCGTGACCTGGTGGCACACGTCGACAAGGGCACCGTGCGCTTCGATGGTGTCGATGGCGAATGGACGGTGACCCGCGCCGGAGATGGCCGACTGATCGTGTCAACGTCTGATGCCCGGGTTCGAGTGGTCGCCACACGAACACCGGCGGGTACGTGGGTTGGTGTGGACGGCCGTGTGGCCGAGGCGCAGGTGGAATCCGGTCCCGCGCGGGCACGTGCCCGTACGGCTGACGCGGACGCGTTACGGCCCCCCATGTCGGCCACGGTCGTCCGGCTGCCTGCCACCGAAGGTGCCACCGTCGCTGAGGGCGATACGCTGGTGGTGCTGGAGGCGATGAAGATGGAAATGCCGATCCGCGCGCCACGGGCGGGAGTCATCGCAAAGATCCACTGCAAGGAAGGGGATCTGGTGCAACCCTCGACGGTGCTCGTCGACCTGGAGTAGCGGATGGCAGGCCTTCCCTCCCCGGTCACCATCGTCGAGGTCGGTCCCCGGGACGGACTTCAGAACGAGGCGACACCCGTCTCAACCGAGGCCAAGGTCGCGTTCATCGACCAGTTGACGGCGGCGGGCCTGCGCGAGATTGAGGTGTCGGCGTTTGTGAGCCCCAGGTGGGTGCCGCAACTCAAGGACGCGGAAGAGGTGTTTCGGCGTATCCGACGCCGGCCGGACACGCGCTACTCGGCGCTGGTCCCGAACATGGCGGGCCTGGAACGCGCCATCGCCGCGGAGGTCACCGACGTCGCGATCTTTGCCGCGGCCTCCGAGACGTTTTCGCAGCGCAACACCAATCGCAGTATCGAGGAATCGTTCGTGACGTACCGCGAGGTCACGCGCGCCGCGATTGATGCCGGTCTGCGAGTGCGCGGGTACCTGTCCACGTCGTTCGGGTGTCCGTTTGAAGGCGCGGTGTCTCAGGATCGGGTGATCGAGCTCACGCGCCGGCTGCTCGACCTCGGCGTGTACGAAGTTGCCGTCAGTGACACGATTGGCGTGGCACATCCGGGCCAGGTCCGCGCGATGTTGCCCGAGATGCTGACGACCATTCCCGCGTCACGGATTGCCCTGCACTTCCACGACACCCGGGGGACGGCGCTCGCCAACGTGCTGGCCGCCCTCGATCTCGGCATCGCGACGTTTGACGCTTCTGCGGGAGGACTCGGCGGTTGCCCATACGCGCCACGGGCCACCGGCAATCTCGCCACCGAAGACCTGCTGTACATGCTGAACGGGCTGGGCGTGGAGACGGGCGTGAAGATCGACATGGTCTCCGACGCTGCACGTGGGTTGGCTTCGGCCATCAGCCACCCGCTGCCCTCGCGGTATACCCAGGCCCGATCGTGACCGACACGTTCGCCGAGGCGCTGCGCGCGCGTCACCTGGCGCACCTCACGCGGCAGGAGTTCACCAGGGCGGTGCGCGCGCTTTCGGTGCGGTACCTCGAGCGCCGCAATCAACTGCCCGACCGATCGCCGCTCGACTCGGCCGGCAAACGCGCGGCCTTTGCGTTGTTCTACGCGCCGTTGCACTGGCTCACCGTCGAGGCCGCCGTCAGCGCCTTCGGCCTGGCGACCACGTCGCTCGAGCGCCTGCTTGACCTGGGCTGCGGCACCGGCGTCTGTTCGGCCGCATGGGCGAGCGCACTGCCTGCGCCGCGGCCTGCCATTGAAGGCGTTGACCTGCATCCGTGGGCGCTGGATGAAGCGCGGTGGAACTGGCGCGCCGTCGGCCTTTCGGGCCGGGCCTCGAGAATGGACGCCGTGGCTGCCGTCGAGCGCCTCACGCAACGGCCACGGAACCTCAACGGCACGGGCATCATCGCCGGCTGGTCGATCAATGAACTGGAGCCGGCCCCTCGAACGCGATTGCTCGACGGATTGCAGCGGGCCGCAGAGGCCGGGGCCACCGTGTTGGTGCTGGAACCACTCGCGCGGGGCATCACTCCCTGGTGGGACACCTGGGTGCGGGCGCTCCCGCCCGCCGTCGAGGTTGACGCCAGGGATATCAAGGCGGACCGCCCACTTCCCCCGTGGCTGGCAGACTATGCGCACAGTGCCGGGCTGTCGCCGGCGCTTGGCGCACGGGCGTGTGTGTTCGGAGGACGAGGAGAATCGCGATGATCAGAGTCGCCGTCTCGATAGCCGTCTGTTTCTGCACGGTGCTGGCCACGCATGGCCAACAGCCGGGCTCCACACTGACGAAGGGGCCTCTCTACGACCGCTACGTCTCGGGCAATCCCGCGAACGTCATGCCTGCGGTACACGGCGGACTCCTGCTGGCCGGTGGCGGCACGGATCAGCCCGACGCCTTCCGGTGGTTCTTTGAACGCGCCGGCGGCGGGGACATCGTCATTCTTCGCGCGTCCGGTTCGGATGGGTATCACCCGTTTGCGATGCGTATCGGCGGGCTCGACTCGATCGAGTCCTTTGTCGTGCACAGTCGTGATGCGTCAACCGATCCGGTGCTCCTGCGCCACATTGCCGATGCCGAGGGCATCTTCTTCGCGGGCGGTGATCAGAGCAAATACGTCACGTATTTCAAGGACAGCCCTGTGGAGGATGCGATCAATGCGGCGGCGCGGCGCGGCGTGCCGATTGGAGGCACGTCGGCCGGCCTGGCCATCCTCGGAGAGTTCAGTTATGCGGCACTCAAGGGCTCGGTGACCACGGCTGAGGCCACGGCCGATCCATTCAACGAGGACATGACCCTCGATCGCGGATTCCTCACGTTGCCGAACATGGGAGGCCTCATCACGGACAGTCACGTCATCGAACGGGGCCGGCTGGGACGCACCGTGGCGTTCATGACGCGCCTGCAACACGACGGGTGGATCAGCAGCGGGCCGGCGCGCGCGATCGCGATTGACCGCGCCACCGCTGTTCTGGTGTCACCCGATGGGAGCGCCCGTGTCGTGGGCGACTCGACGGCGCATTTCATGCAGACCGGCGCTGCCTCGATCATTCGGCCCGCAACTCCGCTGACGTCCGGCGCGGTCAGCGTCTACACGGCGACCGCGGGTAGCCGGTTTGATCTGAGGACCTGGACCGGCACCGGAGGCCGCCACGAACAGATGCGGGTCACCGCAGGCGTGACAACGCCCCTGACTGCGCGCGATTGACCTCGCGCCGCACCTGCAGTTCGGCGCCGATGGCCGCTTCGGTTTCGAACCCGGTCGCTGCGGAGTGCCGCCGGCCGATGCGCGTGAAGTATTCCCGCATCTCGTCCTGGCTGCGCACCGTCACGTCTTCGGCGATCTCCACCACATGTTGCAGTTCGTGCCCGAGCAGTTCCAGGCGTCGTGTCGGAGAATGACGAGGATTGATGGACACGCGCACGTAGCGTGCCTGCGGCGTGGCCGTGACCAGGCGCGTCACGGCGAACGGCACGTCGAACGCGTATTTCATGTCGACCTGCACGATGATGTCGCTTTGTTCGATGCGGTCGATCAGGTCCGCAATCGTCGGGGACAATTCGATCCCCGCCGCGAGCAACCGTTCCCCGCGGTCCGATAGCGGACGCACACGTCGCGTCAGTGGATTGGCCAGCATCGTGGCCGACGCGATCAGCAGCAACAAGACACCACTGGCCCACACTCGACGCATGTTCTGCATGTGCAACTCCCTGCCAGACAGGGACGGCACACGCGGGAACCGCGATCGCGAAATGTGACGAGCGCGCGTCTGCGCTGACGAATCAGTGCAGGCGTGTGGCGGACGTCAACGGCGCAGCAACTTGAAACCCAGGTCGCGCCCGTGTCGCTGCACGATGGCGATGTTGATCCAGACAAGCGCCAGCGCTTCCAACAGCGGGATCTGCGCATTCCCACCGACATCCCAGACCTGGTCGAATCCGGCATCCTGTGCGAGTGCGGACGCCACGCCCTTGCCGTGTGGGGAGTCGCCGGCCACGAACATGTCGAGTGCCTGGGTGCCGTACTGCGGGCGCTGCATGTTCTCGAAGCCCGTCGTGTTGAAACACTTCACGACGTGCGGCGAGCGCGTGTGCGTGCGCAACGCGTCGGTTGTGTGTCCATCCGGCATGCCGGCGCCGACCACGTTGGTGGCGTCGATGATCACCCGATCGCCGAGCTCACCAAGAGCCACGGCCACCGCCTCCACGACACCTCCCGGCACGGCGACCAGCACGATCTCCGCCTCGAGCGCGGCCACCCGCGGCTGGTCCCGATCGGCGACGACCACCGTGTGACCAGCCCTGGTCCACGCGGCCGCAAGCGCGCCGCCAACATTGCCTGCGCCGACAATCGCGATCCTCATCGTCCCACCGCCTCGATGACCAGGCGCGCAGCCTCCGCGCCGGAGAACTGCTGCTGCCCGGTGACCAGACGGCCGTCACGGACCGCGAACGCGCGGGACGGTCCCGCAGTGATGAAGTTGGTGCCGGTCAGTTTCCTGGCCTCGCGCTCGATCCAGAAGGGCTGAATCTTCTGTCCGGCCCATTGCTCCGCGATGGCCTCTTCGGCATCCGCGAAGCCGGTCCAGGTCCGCCCGTCGACGAGCAGGCGGCCCTCGGCGTCTTTGACTCGCAGGAGCACGCATGCGGCGTGGCACACCACACCAAGCACGAGGCCCGCGTCCCACACGCGGCCGACAACGGCGTGTAACGCCTCGTCTGCGGCAAACGTGACCATCGGCGACTGCCCCCCGGCGAGGAAGACGGCGTCATACCTGGCCACCTCCACGTCGCCCAGGCGCGGCGTCGAACGAAGCCGGTCCATCAGTCCGGCGTGGTGCAGGAAGCCGAGACTGATCAGATCGGCGCTCGAATACCCGCTGTCGTGTCGAGGATCTGACAACGCGTCGAACTCAATGGCGCCTCCGTTGGGGCTCGCGAAGTCGACCTCGTAGCCGGCCTCCACAAACGACAGATAGGGGTGCGTAATCTCGGCGGCCCAGGCGCCGACCGGCCACCCGGTGATCGGTGACACGGCCGGATTGGCCCCGACGATGAGAACGCGGCGGGGCCGCGAAGGACGACAGACGTTGGCGTTGGCGCTCATGCGACTCACGGTAGCCCGGTGCCGGCCACCGCGCCAGTACGCACTTTGCGGTAGGCTACTTCCCACGAGGGAAGCACCGTGCCTGGCTTCACGTTCCGAGGTCGCCACTACAACAACCCCGCGGAGCTCGCGCTCGCCGTGGTCGGCGGCAAATGGAAGATGCCGATCCTGTGGCGTGTGAAGGATCGCCCGTGGCGGTACGGCGAACTCAAACGCAGCCTCGGCCGCGTGACACACAAGATGTTGAGCCAGCAGCTGCGTGAGCTGGAACGCGACGGCATGGTCGAGCGCGAGGTGAAGGGCGTCGTACCGGCGCACGTCGAGTACCGCATCACGGAGGCGGGACACGATGCCATCATCGTCATCGGGCATCTGCGTGAGTTTGGCCTGCGATTCCGGGCCCGCCACGAATGACCGCACGAGTCCGTGTGTTACCCTTCCCTCATCGATGGAAGAATCCGAGCTGGTCGAGGGCCTGAAGTCAGGAGACGAACAGGTATTCGAGACGCTGGTGCGGACGTACGGCGGCCGCCTGCTCGCGGTGGCGCGGCGCATGCTCCACGACGAAGAAGACGCGCGTGACGCGGTGCAGGAGGCCTTCATCAACGCGTACCGGTCCCGCGCCTCGTTCAAAGGCGGGTCCAAGATTTCGACGTGGCTGCACTCCATCGTGGTCAACGCCGCGCTGATGAAGCTGCGCACCAGGCGCCGGAAACCCGAGGAGCCGATCAACGACTTCCTGCCGCGATTCCTGCCCGACGACCAGCACGCCGAGCAATACCCGTCGTGGACCGAGCCGGTCGACGTGGCGCTTTCGCGAAAGGAAACCGCGGAGATGGTGCGCAAGGCCATTGAAGAACTGCCCGAGACCTACCGCACGGTGGTCCTGTTGCGCGACATCGAAGGACTGTCGACCGAAGAGACGGCCAAGGTCGTCAACACGACGCCCAATGCGGTGAAGATTCGCCTGCATCGCGGGCGAATGGCGCTGCGCACCCTCATCGCACCTCACCTGGCGGGAGCCCACGCATGACCGACCTCTGTTGCCGCGAAGTCTCGGAGTTCCTGCTCGAGTACTTCGAGCAGACGCTCGATCCGGATGTGAAGGCAGGATTTGACGCGCACGTCGAACGATGCCCCAATTGCGCCACGTTCCTGATTCAGTATCGGGACACGATCATCGCCGGACAACTCGCCTGCAACGACGCCGGCATCCACGACTGCCCGGAGGAACTCGTCAAGGCCGTCATGGCCGCGCTCGGCAAGGAGCCGCGATAATGCGCCGACTCACTGTCACCCTCGCCACCGTCGTGGTCGCGGCGCTCACCTGCGCCTCCAATACGACCTACGCCACCTTCGCGACCAACACCACTGACGCCACCCACAACGCGCATTGGGCGCAGTGGCGCGGTCCCAACGGACAGGGCATTGCGACGGGGACGTATCAGGACACCTGGTCACAGACCGAGAACGTCGCGTGGAAGACACCGATTCCGGGACGCGGACACTCCTCCCCCATCGTCTGGGGGAACTACATCTTCCTGACGACATCGATTCAGGGAAAACACGTGCCCGGCCGGAAGGCGCCCGATCATCTCGGCTTTGACCTGAAGCCCGGATACGTCAACCCGGACAGCATGGCTGTCGACTACGACCACGCGTTGTACACGCTCGCGGTTGACGCGACGACCGGCAAGATCCTCTGGCAGCATCAGGCCTACGACGGGCCGATGTACGACGACCGGCACCGCCTCAACACCTACGCGTCGTCGTCGGTCGTGACTGATGGGGAGCTCGTGTTTGCGTCCTTTGAGGCACACGGCCTCTACGCGTACACCATGGACGGCGACCTCAAGTGGAAAGCCGACCTGGGCAATATCGCGAAGGCGGGCATGGGCCCGGGCACTTCGCCGATCCTCCACAAGAACCTCGTCATCCTGCAGGTGGATCAGGAGATGGGCGCGGGGTCGAACATTCGCGCGTTTGACCGCAACACCGGCAAGGAGGTGTGGCGCGCCGAGCGCAACAACCGTCGCAGCTGGGCCACCCCGATCCTGATGCCCGTCGGAGACCGGCTCGACCTGATCGCCTCTGGCGCCGAAGCCGTGGTGGCCTACGACCCTGACACCGGCAAGGAACGCTGGCGCACGGAGGGCACGCGCAGCCATCCGATCCCCAGCTTCGTGACCACACACGGCATGGTCTTCGCGACGGCAGGCAACTCGGCGAAGGTCGTGCTCGCGCTGCGGCCGGACGCGCAGGACGATGCGTCGCGGATTGCGTGGAAATACAACAAGGGCACCGCGTACGTCACGTCGCCCATCGCGATTGGCGACTACCTGTACCTGTTCACCGACACCGGCATCACCACGTGCCTCGACGCTCGCACGGGAGCGATTGTGTATGAAGGGGGACGTGTGCCGGTGCCGGCGACCTTCCGCGCGTCAGCGGTGTCGTTTGACGACATGTTCCTGATGACGTCGGAAGACGGCGATACGTTTGTGATTCGCGCCGGGCCGAAACACGAAGTGCTGCGCACCAACTCGCTGGACGAACCGATCTGGGCCTCACCCGCGCTTGCCAACGGCGTGATCTACATCCGCACGGACAAACATCTCTACGCGATCAAGTAGTGCGGGCCTTCCACCTGCGCTGAAGCTTCGGTGGACCACCGTAGCCTTGGGCGAAGGTGGTCAGGCCCGCCATCACCTTGTAAACCCGTACACCAGGTAGTTGATCCCGAACTTGTAGGCTTCGTTGGTGGGATCCACCGCATACATGCCCTCGGCCGAATGCTCCATGTAGTCGCCGATGTCCATGTTGAAGTTGATCACGACCGACAGGCGCCGGTTGGGATCGTTGTTCTCGAAGATGCCGTAGAACTCCCCCATCAGGCCCTGTTCCCCCAATCGGCCCGGGTACGGCACGTCCAGCGTCGGGATCGCGAAGAACGTATTGAAGATCGGGTGTGACACCTCGAGGCGGTGAATCCGCGCGCCGGGCAGCACGCGCAGCATGGCCTCCTCGAACACCGCCCACTCATTGCCGAAGTGGAAGTCATCGACGATGAGGAAGCCGCCCTTCTGGATATAGGTGCGCAGGCCGACGACTTCTGATTCGGTCGGAAACCAGTAACCGGGCTCGGACAAGTACGCAATCGGGAACTTCAACAGCTCCGGATCATCCATCCGAAGGACGTTGCCGCCCGTGGGACTCGGCTGGATGGCGGTCAGCTCCGGCAGGATCAGATTGAGGTTCTGCTCCATGTCGGGATAGTCGTACGACCAGCCAGGGTAGTTCGGGTACCACAGCCGGACGATCGCGAACTTGCCATCGTAGGGGTGGGCCACGGGCGCCGGCGCAAAATTACCGCCAAAGCCGCGGAACCCGCGCCGCTGCGCCGCCAGCGGCAATACCGCCAGCACGAGCAACAGCCCGATCACCCACCTGCCTCTGCGCATGCGGTTGATTTTATGCCTGTTTGGCCTTCAGGGACCGGTCCCCCGTCATGCGTGACCGGACGCATGCGGCATCCCCGGCCTTGCCGGACAATGCCGCCGATGACTCGACTGCTGTGCATGCTCGTGATGGCCACGCTGGGCGCCGCTTCCGGTGTCCGCGCGCCGCATCAACCGCCGCCGGTGGCGCCGGCTCCGGCGTATTCCGTGGGCGCCGCGATGGATGCGAAGCGGAATCGACTGGTGATCTTCGGCGGGTACACGGGCAGATACGTCGCCGACACCTGGCAGTGGGATGGCGGCGCGTGGACACGCTTTGATGGCTCAGGCCCGCCGGCACGTAACAGCCCTGCCATGGTGTACGACGCCGCGCGATCGCAGATCGTGATGTTTGGCGGCGACACGAGGGCCACCGGCGCGTTGGCGGACACGTGGACCTTTGACGGCGCGTCGTGGGTACAGGTGGCCACCGACGGCCCGCCGCCCCGCACGACGCACCACATGGTCTATGACAGCGCGAGGCAACGCGTCGTCATGTTTGGTGGCGTCAACGGCACCACGCTGCTCGATGACACGTGGGAGTGGGACGGCAGACGATGGACCAGGTCTGCGGCGACGGGGCCGCAAGGCCGCGCCCTGGCAGGAATGGCGTACGACTCGGCGCGGCGAAAGGTGGTGCTGTTCGGCGGGATGCCCGTGATGGCGCCGAACATCCCGAGCCTCGGCGATACCTGGGAGTACGACGGGACCAGGTGGTCGCAGGTGCAGGTCCCCGGCCCATCCGCGCGCGACCACGTCGCCATGGATTACGACGCGGCGCGCCGGCTCGTGGTACTGCACGGCGGCGGCCTGCAGGAGGCCGAACAGCGCGAGACGTGGACATTTGACGGCAGGCAATGGACACGCGAACAGACCGCAGGCCCTGCGCGGCGCTACGCGCGTCTTGCCTTCGATCCCGCGGCCGGGTCCATGCTGCTCTTCGGCGGATTCGACAGGAATCCGTCAAACGAACTGTGGCGCCTCGCGGGCAACGGATGGACGCGTGTCCGCTGATAATGGGGGGCGATGGGCAGCCCCACACCACCCGCGCCACCCACACCTCCCGCGCCACCTCCGCCCTCCGGTGACGTCTGTCCGCGCTGTTCCGAATCAGCGGAGCTTGCCCTGATTAAGGGCTGCCTTCGTTGCCTCAAGTGCGGATTCAAGTGGGACTGTAACGGCTGGTAACGCCGCCGCCAGGGCCTGCGCCCCACCCACGACCGGCAGGGTCACGCGCGTGGCGTTGAGGTCGACCTTCAATTCGGTCCCCGGCTTGGGCCAGAGCGTGAAGTCGCGGTCGCTCGAGAGAATCATCAACGCGATGCGTTTCCCCGCCGGGATGATCTGATCGTCGGGCTGCAGATCGAAGGTCAGCTCCACGTACTCTCCTGGCGTCAGCGGCGTGCCGCGGTCCATGCTGTTGTAGTTGCCGCCGCGTGTGAGCGAGCGGTGGTTTTGCGGGTCGGCCCAGCCGCGCGTGATCAGGTTGCTCGTGCCGATGGGACCTTCGGTCCATGGCAGCTGGACGAGGTACACCGAGAGGTTGGCGGCCGGCTTGTTCGACGCCAGGCGGATGTGCACACGCGGAATACCCGAGATGTGCACGGGGGCCGTGAGTTCGGGCGTCGCGTACAACAATCGGTGGGGCGATTCGGGCGCCGAGGCGAGAGCCGGCGCACCGAGCTCCACGTTGTCGATCAGAGTCTCTTCCCCCGGCGTCACCGATTGCGTGCGCCCACTGCGTTCGAACCCGCCAATCGCCCGCCCGCCGGGCAGCAACCGCATTTCCACCGCCGCCGCCTTCGGATTCGGATAGTCGTCATAGGGTGTAGGCGCAGGAGTGGCGCCGCGACCGCGGCCGCGAGCCGGTGCCGGCGCGCCGGCTGGAGGTGGTGGTGTCTCGCGCACGATCCACGCGCGGGGTTCCTTCTCGACGCCGTTGTCGACGCCGTAGAGATACCGCGTGAACCACTTGTTCATCAGCTCAAGTGGTGGCGCGCCCCCGTGTCCGCCCTGATGGAAGTACTGCATGAGCGGCACGCGGCCCTTGAGGGCGAGGCTGATGCGGACGCTGTGTTCGGGCACGACGTTCCAGTCGTTGAACGCGTGGGCCATCAGCACGGCCGCCTTGACGTTCTGCAGCTTGTTGAAGAGATCGCGTTCGGCCCAGAACGTGTTGTAGTCGCCGCTCACGCGATCGCGGCCTTCCACGTACTGGCCGTCGCGGTAGATCCTGTTGCACCCCGCCCGACGCGCGGGATCCTGACTGTGGACGAAGTCGTACAGGAAGTCGATGTCTTCACCGAGCCATCCGCCCGGGTGCCGGATGAGGCCGTTTGACCGGTAGTAGTGGTAGTACGACGTGTTTGGCGCGATCGGGATGATGGCTTCCAGGCCTTCAACGCCGGTGGTCGCCGCCGCGAGCGGAATCGTGCCGTTGTACGACGTGCCGGTCATGCCCACCTTGCCGGTCGACCACGTGGCTCTCACTTCCTCGGTGCCGTCGACGGTCGTGTACCCCTTGGCGCGGCCGTTCAACCAGTCGATCACGGCCTTCGGCGCGAGTTCTTCAGGAGCCCCGCCGACCGTTGGACATCCGGTGGACAACCCCGTACCCGGCGCTTCGGAATGAACCACCGCAAAGCCGCGCGGCACCCACGTGGTGACCTGGGAGTTCGACACGTTGGTGCGATTTGGCTGGAAGTCGATCTCCGGCTGTGATGTGCGAGGCGGCGGCTCGGCGCCAAGTTCCTGGTTCACGTTCCACAGGAACTCGCGCGGGCCTGACGTGCCGGCGAAGTACGGTGACGACTCATACACGACCGGCACCTTCAGCCCTTCCGTGTCGGTCTGCGCGGGTCGCGTGACGTCGACGTGCACGCGGTCC
>CBINOO010000086.1:0-16889 GCA_966252305.1 uncultured Acidimicrobiia bacterium | reverse complement strand
CTGCCGGTGCTCTCGTCGCCGGCGATCGACCTCATCAAGCAGCACATCGTGGCGCTGGCAGGCCTCGGCCGTGTGGTCGATGGCTCCGGCGGTCGGTGGACTCCTGACCAGGTGGGCGCGGCTTTTGACCGATTCATCGCGGCCGCCGATCGACTGATCGAGCGCACCGATGCCGACTCGGCCAAGGTGCGCCAGATTCTCGGCCAGCAAGGGCAGGGCTGATGCGCGTCCATCCCATCACCGGCCGGGTGGCACACGGCATTGCCGGCGACGGCGTGTACGTCGATGGGGTCGAGGTCGCCAAGGGGGGCGGCCTGAACGGCATGCCCGACTGGTGGGGTGACCGACTGCTCTGGCCGTCGAAAGAGCACGGCTGCGTCGTCGCGCAGGTGCCAGGAACCGCGGATGCTCCGGTGCGTGTCACCGACACCGCGAATTTGGTGCGCGCCGGCGCTGAGCACTGGGCGGCGTGGTCGCCTGACCGCGGCGTGTGGACGTCGTGGGGCTTGGTGCTGCCCATGGCCGTGCTTCTCGACATGGCGTGGGACGACACACTCTTCGTGGGGGACTACTACCACGCCGAGGCCGGCATCGGCGCCAGCGCATATCGCCCCGGCGCACTGACGGTGCAGGACCGCCACTGGCATGAGCCTGGCGCGCAGCCGGCAAACTTTTACCCGTACCCGCAGGCGTCCATCATCTCGGCCGACGTCGCCATATGGACAGAGCCACAGGGCCGGTACGGACGCGTGCTGCGCGCGCATGGATTGCCGCCGATCGACTTGCCGTGGTCGGTGCTGCACTCCACCGCGTGTCTTGTCAGCGGCGAGACGTGGGTCACCTACCTGCGCCCCGATGACACGGTCGTCAGCCACCCGTGGGCGTTTGACGGCCGCGGGCTGCTGGCTGCTGGGACGGGCTTCGGCCCGCTGGGCACGTCTCGTCCAGGAGCGGTGGACCTTCGGTGGAGCCGGTCGGCCGCTGAGGTGCCTGGCGACATCGTATGGGATCCGCGCGCCCCGTCAACGATCGACGTGCTGCCACCGGTCAAGGGGGCAGAGACGCCGGTCACGCCGGCACCGGCGCCGCCTGAGACACCGCCTCCAGCCCAGTCCGAGCTGGCCGTCACCGTGATCGACTACACGCGCGAAGTGACCACACCTGGCACCGTCAGCCTCGAGTACCAGATCGAGGGCGCGGCCGGCCACGAGGTGCGCGTCGATCTGCTCGCCGGCGACGACGTGCAGCGCATCGCAGAGTCATGGGCCGAGCATGGCCGCCTCGAGGCCCGGATCTCGTGGGCAGCGGGCGAGTATGCGCTCGTCGTTCGCGCCACGTCGGCCGACGGCCGGGAAGCCCGCACCGGCGCACGCCGCGTGGTGCGACTGGTGGATCCGGAACAACCGCCCGCGCCGCCGACACCGCCCGTTGTCGACGAGGACCCACGCGACGCGATCGCGCGGCGGGCATTCACCGATGGCGTCCGGCAGCTGTACAGCGATGTCCTTGGCCGCGAAGCCGACCCGAGCGGCTTGGCGCACTACGTCGGCGAGCTCATGGCTGGACGCCTGACGCTCGATGGACTCCGCGATGAATTGATCCGGAACAAGGCGATGGGGGCGAAGTAGATGCCTCGGGTAGACGTCTTCACGGGGTCCAACGGCTGCACGTACGCGTCGTTCGAGTGCCCGGGCTGTGGCTTCAACCATGGTCCCGTGATTGCGCGCACGGACGGACAGGCGCACCCATTGTGGACGTGGAATCGAGACCTCGACCGACCGACGTTCAGCCCGTCACTGCTCATTCGCTACGCGGACCATTCCGTCTGCCATTCCTTTATCCGAGAAGGCCGCATCGAGTTCCTGTCCGATTGCACCCACGCCCTTGCTGGGCAAACCGTTGACCTTCCTGAAGTGGAGCCCTGACCCATGAAGCGATCCTTGTTCGTATTCCTTCTCGTCATCGCCGCGGCCTGCGGCATTCACATCGCACCGCCGGTCACCCCGCCTGTCGACAACGGGCCAACACCAATCGAGACGCCGTCGCCGCAGGTCGCCATCCTCACGGTCATCGTTGATGGGCCCGAGTGCGGCCGCTCGTCTGTGACTGTCGGACAGCGCACCTGGGCGACACGTCCGGACTGCTCGATCGTGGAAGAGTTCGTCGCCGGCGATGCGTTCCCGGTCAGCGCGTCGGCCGACGGATACCTGGTCAGTGAGCAGCAGATCGTAACGATGACCGCGGGCCATATGGCGCCGATCCGCATCGCGCTCGAGCGCGCGCCTGTGCCGGTCATTGTTCCGCCAGTTATTGAGACCTCGGTCGAGGAGATTCCGCCGGCGGTGTGGGTGACCATCCGGCGCTTCGTCGCCGCGTACCCGTTCCCGATGGGGGATGGGTCGGAGACGTACATCGCCACGCTCAGGCACTGGACTCGGCAGTTGACTGAGCAGCTCCGCTTCACCCACGGGCCCGAGTGGGGGCACAAAGCGACGTCTCCCAACGCGCCGCCGTCGAAGGAATCGATCGCGCGCCTGGTCAACGGTGACCTGCACGTCTGGGACATGCTGACCGGGGCGGCCACGGGCCGGCCGACGCTGGCCGGGCATCCGTCGCACTACCACGTCAACGACCAACACTTCATCGAGGTCCCGCCCGTCAATCACCTGGCCAACGCGCCGACGACTGCCGCGCGGCCGCGCATCCCGCAGCCGTGGATCGGGTTGACGTCGTTCGACCTGGGCGTGCGCCTCGAGTCTGGCGATCGGCGGTGGGTGGACATGATGCGCGAGGAGGGTTTCACCGTCGCCCGCATCGTCGTCGCCTCCGTGTACCGGACGCCTCGGACCCTGGCGGACGGACTGCGGCAGCTACCCCTCACGCTGTCCACGCTGGCTGGCGCCGGACTGCGCGCGGAGGTTGTCGTGCTTGTGGACACGCGCGACTATCGGATGGGCCGGGCCGCGATGCGCAACTATCTCCGTCAGGTCGTGGCCATCGCATCCGCCCACTCGGCGGCCGTCGCCGGCATCGAAATCGCCAACGAGTCCACCCACGGCACGCAGGTCGAGGATCTGAGCGACCCGGCATTCTTGCGCGAACTCGAGCGGATGGTGCCGGCGCAGTTCGCCACCAGCTGCGGCAGTTCCCACGGCGGAGAAGCCCCGTTCGTGTCGGTCTGCAGTTACGTGACGCACCACGCCGATCGATCGCGCACCCCAGAGGAGAACGCGGCCATCATGGCGCGGGTGCAGCAGGCATCAGGTTTGCTCGTGGTGGACGATGAGGCGTTGGGTATCGCAGAGCAGGCACGGCCCGGCGCGCGCACAGCCGACCCAGCCTACGGGGAGCGCCAGGCGCGCGCGGCTCGGCAATACGGATTGGGCGGGGTGACGCTGCACATCGAGGCCGGGCTCACGGCTGACGTCGACAAGCTCGGACCGGTGCAGCGTGAGGCAGTCCGTCGGTTTGTCGCCGCGATGCGAGCGAGGTAGTTCAGTGGCTCGGAGGCGACGCCGGTGATTGTCCCATCGGTCGACGCCGCCTCCGGAGGACCGCCATCCCGGGCGGAGATCCGGTCCCCGCGCGGATTGTGCGGTGAGCGCCTCAAGTCTGTCAAACGGACTGCGGGAGCGGTGCGCCTAGTTTCCGTACTCCGCGACTGGCTCGCAGCCAGCTTCCGCGCAATCATGCGGGAAGAATGCCTGAATGCTTTCCTCGGCCTTCGTCCACGCCTCTTCGAGCGTCGGCCAACTCGTCCAACCGGGCTGCGGCCCGACCGGCAGGTCGACGTCCGCGCGGTACTCTCCCTGAAACCAATGGGCACGTGAGATAGCCTTCCCGCCGACCACATGATGCACGCGGTGTCGGCCGCTGGAGCGAACCGGGTTGGTCATGGCCGCCATTATGAGCCCAGAGCCCCGGAATCCAGCACTTGGGTAACGGGTCACAGGGAGCGGCAAAGTGCGCTACCATCAACCCATGGGCATCATCGACGACAACACGCGGCGGCTTCTGCGTGATGGACAGATCCTTCGCGCGATGCACAAGATGGCAAGCCGACAGCCGACGGGGCGCGGGGTCAAGGTCGAGGTTGATGTGCCGAACCGCGATGGCAAGAAGACCGTGCAAGTCATCATTCGGCGGGTAGCCAATAACGGCTAGCTCGCCGTGAACATCGCACTTCCGGCACTTGTCGTCCTTATTGGACTCCTGCCCGGAATTGCTGCCTACTACGCGTACTTCAACGGGCGGTTTGAGAAGCGGCGCGCCGGCGTTTCCGCGCTGGAGGAGGCCGCCCTCTATGTCCTGTTTTCGATTCCCATCGACACCGCGGCCTATCTGTTATGCCGATCGCTCGGCTATCACCTCGACATCCAAGCCACGCTGTACCTGTTGTCCGGAGCGGTCCCGGATCACGAGCTGACAAGGATTGCAGGGATCATCCGGGCGGGCGCAGGGTTGTCGGCGCTGATGTACCTCGGCCTGATCGGTGTCAGTGCTGGACTGGGTGTGGCAGGACGTTGGCTGGTTGAACGCATGGGGCTAGATTCTCGGATTACGCTCTTCCGCTGGCGTCACCCCTGGTACTACCTCTTCCAAGCGCGCGGGCCGTTTCTCGGCGACGGCGTTCTTGCGTACGTGGACATTCTGGTCGAGCACGCTGAGGACAAGACCAGGCTCTATCGCGGCCTGGTGTCAGACTACGATATGGCCGCTGACGGGAAGCTGGAGTCCATAACCTTGATTGGTGCGTCCAGAGCGAAAGGGCGGGGCGACGAGTTTCGATGGATGCCGATGCCCAGCGACCACTTGGTTATCCTCGGATGCAAAGTTCATTCGATTAACGTCACGTACTTCGACCTGCACACTCATCCCGATGAAGATGACCTAGCCACCGCCGAGGACTTGTCGACAATGGACGGAGAGGCAGAGCCGGAATCTCGGCTCCTTCCGGCGTTGCCTTCGCCGCCATCAGCACCCTAAGGGTTGCTTCAAGTCAGTTCAGACTTTCCAGCGGGGCCGTCGTCACCTGATGCTCCACTCTCGGCAGCAATGTCCTCATTCACCATGTCTTGTGCGGCTTCCTCGTCAAGGAAGTAGACGTTGCCTGCAAAGATAATTACGCCCAGCTCAAATTGGCGCAGGAATCCCATCCCGATGAGGATGTCCTTTGAGCCCATCGCCAGCGTGACCAGACCAGTCTGGGTCTTGCCGGCAAATTCCGTTTGCGCCAGGGCTGTTAAGCAGGTCGCCGAAGACCCATCAGCCAGCGTGTACGTCGCCGTGCCCTCAAGCGGAAGCTTGAGAGAAAAGGCATGCTGCATAGGCAGTTGGATGAAACCGGTGAAGCCAGTATCCAAGATGCCTGTGAACTCCACGCCGGGCTGGGCGTGTGCAACGCCGCACAGGTGAAGCTTGAGGCAGACGTTACCTTGTTCGTCGAAGTGACCCTGACCAGAAGCCATGAGCGGGCGTGCTGAAGCTGACGCGGAAGGCACCGGCCGCACCGATGCGGATCAAATGGAAGACACCGTTTGGGGCGGCCGTACGGGCGGCATTCAGCGCAAGTTCCGGGAACCGGCCGACATACGCTTGTCCGGTCAAAACGTCGATAGCGACAAATTGACCTTTGCTGGTTTCTTCCAGGCGCTCCTTGTGGAGTTGTCCGTACAGGGCTTCGCCGCGTTCAGCGATCTTGACTGGGCTGTCGAGCGGGAGCGGATCGTCGGAACTCATGGTTGCGTCCATTCGGTTGCCGTGGGCGGACTATAGCAGAACGGTGCCCCATCGGCGTTCACTGGTTCTATACGTTACGCCTCGGCTCGGAGCTTCATCGCTCGATGTAGTGACCCTGGAACTGGAAGTTCGTCCCGCCCAGCGCAGGACCGCGCCCTTCGCCGGAGTGATCCCCCTCCAAAGTCCCCACCGCATTGCCCGAAGCACCTTGCCAAGTTCCGTGTAAGTTGTTGGTGCGGAAGGGGAGACTCGAACTCCCACGCCCTTGCGGGCGCCAGCCCCTCAAGCTGGTGCGTCTGCCAATTCCGCCACTTCCGCGTGGGGTGAGTCTGCTGGGTGCTGCCCGGATGGGCCGCTCAGCAGAGGCTGAGCCACCAAGTATAGGCGAAAACCGCGGTCGCCGTAAGGTTGATTGGCGGACCTGAAGGTCCGCCCCACGAGTGTGGCTGAAGGGCCGCTACCACGAGTGTGGGGTGCACCCCCGACGACCGTTCCTGCGAGGGGCACAGGACGGCCGCCGGGGATGCGGGGTGCCCTACATCGACTCGGTGCTGCTGCCGCGTCGCGTGGGGCCCGTGCCGGTGGCGCCGCGCGTGGATGACGCCTGGTTGGACTGGTTCGATTTGGACGTGTCCCCCTCACGACCCGATGAGCGATCGTTCTGCTCGACACGGATGTGATTCATCACGTCCCGCACGCCCGAGCACTGTTCGGCGATGTCTTCGGCGCGACGCTTCTGCTGCCGGTCGTCGCACGTGCCGGTCAGCGTGACTCGGCCGTCCTTGACCTCCACCTCGATCTCCGACGCGTCAACCGACGGATCGTCGGTCAGCCGATCGGACACTTCCTCGCGGATGCGATCGTCGGACCGCGCGTAGCCCTTCGGGCCGCGACCGGCGAACTCGCCGCTCGACGAGATGCCGTCGCGCTGCGCGAAGTCCTGCCGCCCCAGCGAGTAGTCGCGCGAGCCCCAGCCCGTGTCGCGCCCCTGCCCAAAGCGGCGGTCCGGGCCTTCCTGCCACCGACCGCCTTCGTTCGGCGACCGATAGCCATCACCCTGCGAGCGCCAGTTGCTGTCGTTCTGTGAACGCCAGCCCTGATTCTGTGGCTGACTCTGCGGCAGCCAGCCGTCGCTGTACGGCTGATAGCCTTCCTGCGGCGGCGACATGGTGAAGCGACCATCATCCTGATATCGCCAGCTTTCATCCTGGGCGGGCGACGGGCGCCAGTTGGGTTGTCCCTGTTGTGAGCCTCGGCGGCGCTCCTCGTATTCCGGTGCGCGGCGGAAGCGATCATCCTGTTCGTAGCGACGTGATCCGTTCATGTGTCTTGCTCCTTGATGTGTGGGATTCGACTCCACTCCTGATTAGTGCAAGAGCATTGCCACGTGCGTCACTCTTCCAGCGACGGCAGATCACTCTCAGCGGGGCCGCGAAGCACGCGTCCGGTCGGTGAGAAGCGCGAACCATGGCACGGGCAGTCCCACGTTGAGTCGGCGGTGTTCCAGTTGACCAGACACCCCAGGTGCGGACACACGGGCGACATCACACTCAACGTGCCGGATGGGCGCCGATAGACGGCCACACGATTGCCGCGCAGATCGATCAGGCGACCTTCGCCAGGCGCCACACTGCGCAGGTCGTGCCCCTCTGCCCCGACGAATCGATCGCGCACGAGGTAGTACGGGTAGTCCGCGTTCTCGCGCATGTAGTGCCACAGGCCATCAGTGAGCAGCGTTCTGTTGACGTCGAACAGGCCGCTCCATGGATTGTTCCGGCCGATCGCGAGATCGCGCGCCATCATCCCCCCAAGCGTGCCGAAGGTGATGCCGTTTCCGCCGAATCCCGTGATCGCATACTGGCCCTTCGCCACTTCGCCGATGTAGGGCAGTCGATCACGCGTTTCGATGACCTGCCCGGTCCAGCGATGCGTGATCGCCGCGTCTGGCGCGAAGGTTCGTACCGTCTCGATGAGAGCATCAAGCGGCGCGTGTGTATCGGCGACTTGCCCGGTCTTGTGGTCGCAGCCGCCGGCGATCAGGACGTCGTGGTCGTCTCGCGGCTCCAGACGCAGGAAGTAGTACGGGTCCGACAAGTCGAAGATCAGGGCATCGGGCCAAGAACCCTTCGGCACTTCCGCCGCGACGACGTACGACGAATGCGGGTACAGGTCGGCCTGCAGCAACGCGCCTTTCATCAGGCCGGCCTTGCCGAGAATGGGGACATGGGTGGCGACCACCACGAGCGACGTTGAAAACGACGCGCGCTCTGTTCGCACCACCAGTGGCTCCTCATCGACGGCCGTGACTCCGCTGTGTTCAAAGACATGACTGCCGTTGCCGTCGACCGCTTGGACGAGCGCGTTCAGGTACTCCATCGGCCGGAATCGCGCCTGGTATTCGAATCTGATGCCGGGACGATGGACGGCCGGGACGCTGTCGACCAGGCGCGCGTCGTACCCGAGCTCCGACGCAGCGTTGGCGTTGGCGGTCAGGGCCTCGCGGTCGGCGTCGGCAGCGGCGTTGAGGCGCCCGCACAGGTAGCCAGGCACCCACCGGAAGTCACACTCGATGCCGAGGCGGTCGACGGTCCCGGCGATCTGATGCAGCGCCGCAAAGCCGCCATCCCAGACGGCTTCGGCCTGCGCCCGGCCGTACGACTTGAGCAGCGTCGGCAGCTGGATGTCGGTGATGGCGGTGAGATGTGCAGACGTGTGGGAGGTATCTCCGCTGCCGCAGGTATCCCGCTCGAGCAGCGCGACGCTCATCCCAGCCTGTTTCAACAGGTAGGCCGTCGTCGCGCCCGTGATGCCGCCTCCGATGACGACAGCGTCCACGGTCATGTCGTGTTCAGCGGCGGGATAGCCGCGAGGGGTCACGCCATCAATCCAGAACGGTGTCAGCATGCCGGGTCCTCGGTGTCAGGCCTGTGAGCCGGCCCCTTGAGGCAATCGCCCCTGTGCCCGCGCGTCACCATACAGTCGTGTGAACTCGGCGCCGATCAGCACGATCTGTGAGGTGTAATACACCCACAGCAGCAACAAGACGACGGAACCGGCCGTGCCGTACACCGATGCGCTCGCGCTGCGGCCGAGGTAAAAGCCGATCAGCTGTTTGCCTACGGAAAACAGGATGGTGGTGACGACCGCGCCAACAATGGCGTCGTGCCAGTAGACATGTGTGTCCGGCAGGAAACGGAAGAGCAGCGCAAACAGCCAGGTGATGACCATGAAGGACACCAGGATGTTGGCAATGTCGAGTAACAGCGGGACGCCGGGCATCATGCGTCCAAGCCAGCCCCCGAACGCACCCAACGCGGCGCTGATCGTCAGCGAGACGAGCAGCAGAAATCCGATGGCCACCACGAGCCCCAACGCCTGAACACGTGAAATCAGGAACATCTTGACGCTCGAACCATCGGCCTTCGCGCGCCACACGGCGTTGAACGCGGACTGCAGCTCAAGGAAAGCGCCCGTCGCAGCCAGCGTGAGTGTCACGATGCCGATGATGGTAGCCAGCGGTGTGTTGCGGTCCCGCGCGGCCCCCTGCAACAGGGCCTGGACGGCCGTTGCGCCTTCAGTTCCCACCAGGCCATCCAGTTGCGTCACGACCTCTCCACGTACCGCGGCATCGCCAAAGACGGCTCCGGCGACCGCGATCACGATGATCAGGATCGGCGCAATCGCAAACAGGGTGTAGTACGCGACCGACGCGCCCAGGCGCATCACGTTGTCTTCCCAGAAGGCTTTGAACGCTCGTCCGAGAATCCTGATGATGAACCACAGCCGCTGAAAGACGTTGCCGTCCAGCTCAGACCTCCTCGGCGAATCGGCCCTCGATCAGCTGCTTGGCGCGTTCAAGGAACTGATGAGCAAGATCGCTGGCCCGGCCACCGTGCAACTGCTCCATGGCCGCGGTCAGGTCGTCATCGGGAAGTGCGTATTGCAGACGAATCGAGACCTCCGTCTTCTGGCCGTCTCGATTCGCGCGGAAGTTGACGCTGCCCGCGCTGATGATGCTTGACGCCCCTATCGTGCGCCAGCCGATGACCTTGCCCGGTTCGTCGTTGATGATGCGCGCATTCCACGTCGCCACGGGCGCTGCACCCACGGCGCCCACCGACCACTGCCATGTGTCGGCGGCGACGGCCTCGATGAGCACGTTGGCTGGCAGCGCCTGCGACAACTGCGCGGGATCGCGCCAGAAGGCGTACACCTCGTCGGGCGCTGCGTCGATCGAGATCGACGCGTCGAGTGGAATGCCTTTCGGCCCGGACAAGGCTCGTTGCGTGTGGCGATCGCGGCGATCCGTGACGCGGTGCATCGCCGATGTGACCGGGCAGTAGCCGGTGGCCGCCCTGGCAATGAGCGCAGCGGACGCCAACGCCAGGGGCCGTCTCGCCTTCGGGAAGCCCGCAGCCAGTGCCGCCGTCCCTACGCCGGCGGCCATCGTCACCAACCGTTGATTGCGACTGATGTTGGTCATCATGACGCTGAGATGTTGCAAGGCACGTTCCACCGCCGCGCGGATGTCGTCGTCGATTGAGTGTGGAAGCCGAGTGCCCGCAGCGGCAATGAACATCCACTTGTGGGCGGCACGCTGCCCATGTCCTCGGTATCGCGTGGTCCGAGCATGGATCGATTCCTGCACAACCCTCCCGCGGCAACGCACGGCGCCGCTGTGGCGACGCTGCGATCAGTGGGAGAAAGACGCCATGCCGAACGTTGACACGCTTGAAGCTCTGTTTGTCGAGGAATTGCGGGACATGCTCGATGCGGAACGGCGACTGACCGAGGCGCTGCCGAAAGTCATCTCGGCGACTACCGACGATGAACTGGAGTCTGCCTTGACGACACACCTGGCCGAGACGGAGGTGCATGTCACCAGACTCGAGGAGGCGCTTGAGGCGATGGCGCAGCCTGCGCGCGCACGCTCCTGCGCGGGGATGCGCGGCATCATCGAAGAAGTGCAGGGGCACATCGGCAACGGATACGCGGACGGCAGCCTGCGTGATGCGCAGATCATTGGAGGCGCGCAGCGTGTCGAGCACTACGAGATCGCGGCGTATGGCACGGCGATCGCCCACGCGCAGCTGCTGGGCCTTGATCCCGTCGTGGAGTCCCTGAAGGCCACGCTCGAGGAAGAGAAGGCGGCTGACGCGCGGCTTTCGAAGATTGCCGAGTCCATCGTCAATCTCAACGCGGCCCGTGGTGATGCCATGGGCGGACCGGAGGTGCGCCGATGACGACGAATGAGCGCAAGCGCCCTGACCAGCCCGAAACACCTGAGCAGACGCTCGACGAGACGATCGAGTCGACGTTTCCGGCCAGTGACCCACCGTCGACGATTCCGGATCCCGAGCCGGCGCCTGAGCCTGAACCCCAGCGCGCTCCCGGTGAGCGGAATTCTCCGCCGGTCAAGGAACCGCCGCCGAAGGAACCGCGCAAGACACCATGACGAAGGCCCGCTCTCGCAAGCCATCACCACCGTTTCCCCGGCAACATCAGCGCCGCCCAGGCGCTGAAGCTGAGATGTCCCCGCCCCCGCAGTTTGAGGCGCCCGCGTATGTCGGGGCCGACAGGCTGCGAGGGCGGGTGGCCCTCATCACCGGCGGAGACTCAGGCATCGGACGCGCGACTGCGGTGTTGTGCGCGCGTGAAGGGGCGCGCGTGGCGTTTGTCCATCTTCGCGAAGAACAGGAAGACGCGGATGTGACCGCCGAGGCGGTGCGCGCGGAAGGGCAGGAGTGCCTGCCGCTTGTCGGCGACCTCTGCAAGCGCCAGACGTGTGACCGGGTGGTCGAGAAGACGATCAAACAATTCGGGCGACTCGATGTGCTCGTCAACAACGCGGCGTATCAGCACCATCAATCGTCGATTGAGGACATCTCCGACGAACAGTGGCTGCGGACGTTTCAGACCAACATCCACGCATATTTCTTCATGGCTCGCGCGGCCCTTCGGCACATGAGTCGTGGCTCGGCGATTGTGAACGTTGGCTCGATCACCGGCCTGGAGGGCCATCGTGAGTTGCTGGATTACGCCTCGACCAAGGGGGCCATCCATGCGTTCACGAAGTCCCTGGCGCAGAATCTGACCGGCAAGGGCATCCGCGTGAATGCGGTCGCGCCCGGACCGGTCTGGACGCCGCTCAACGTGGCCGACAAGAGTGCGAAGGATGTGGCGAAGTTCGGCAAGTCGACCCCGATGGGTCGACCTGCGCAGCCTGAGGAGATCGCGCCGGCGATCGTGTTCCTCGCGTCGAATGCTGATTCGAGCTACATCACCGGTGAGGTGATCGGTCTGCTCGGTGGTGTGACGACGGCGGGGTGAACTACTGCTGTCCGCCGCCGCCTGAGCGGCCGCCGGCCGGTGGCGTCGCGGGATCGGTTGCGGGCGGCGTCGTGGTCGGGGTCGGCACAGGCGTCGGAACGGTCGTCGGCGCCAGGGGCATCGCGTCGGGCGGCGTCACGGGCGCGGTGGGCGCGGCCGCCGGAGCGGGGCCACTTACACCACTGACAACCGAGCTGCCGAATCCACCGCTGGAGCCCATGACGGCCAGCAGCAATGAACCAATCATGAACAGCGCGCCCAGAATCGTGGTCGCGCGCGTCAGCACCGTCGCGCCCGCGCGGGCACCAAAGGCCGCCTGGCTGCTCGAGCCGCCGAACGCCGCGGCAATATCTCCGCCCTTGCCCTGCTGCAGCAATACAACCACCAGCAACAGAAGGCAGACGATGATGTAGACGGTCAGAAACACGTAGAACAGCATAAGAAGCCGATTATAGCCCTACTGGCCGTTCTCGACGATGGCCGCAAATGACCGGGCTTCCAGGGACGCCCCACCCACCAGGGCGCCGTCAACATCCTCCAGGCCAATGAGTTCCCGGATATTTTCGGGTTTCACGGACCCTCCGTACAGCACCCGGCACCGGTCGGCGTGGACCCCGCCAAACCATTCCCGCAGTCGCTTCCGGATGTGGGTGTGCGCCTCGCCGGCTTCCGCCGCTGTGGCGTTTTTGCCCGTGCCGATGGCCCAGACGGGTTCGTAGGCGAGGATCAGGGCGCCAATCTGGTCACCGGTGGAGCCATCGAGGCCACGCTTGAGCTGCCGGTCGAGCACGGCAAGCGTCTGGCCCGCCTCTCGCTCTTCCAGCGTTTCACCGATGCAGACGATTGGTGTGAGTTCGGCCTGACGTGCGGCCTGCAGCTTCCGGTTGACCCACTCGTCGCTGTCACCAAAAAGGCGCCGCCGCTCTGAATGCCCGATGATGACGAACTCGGCGCCGGCGTCCTTGAGCATGGCGCCGCTGATTTCGCCGGTGAAGGCACCCTGTCGCTCGAAGTAGAGGTCCTGCCCGGCGATGGCGACGCTGCCGTTGCGCGTCGCTTCGGCTGCGGCGTGGATCGCCGTGAACGGTGGTGCGACGACCACCTCGACCTGGGCTCGGCTGAGTGTCTTCGTGAGCGCCGCAAACTCCCGGATCCACGCCACGGTGTCGAGCACCGTCTTGTGCATCTTCCAGTTTGCCGCGAAGACGGGGATGCGCGTCATGGCTCAGTCCAGCGCGGCCACCCCGGGCAGCGTCTGGCCCCCGAGGAACTCGAGTGAGGCTCCGCCGCCGGTGGAGATATGGGTCATGCGGTCAGCCACGCCGGCCTGTGCGACCGCCGCCACGGAGTCGCCGCCGCCGATGATCGTGGTGCCGTCGACATCCGCCACTGCTCGCGCCACGCCCATCGTGCCCGCAGCAAACGGCGCCAGTTCAAAGACGCCCATGGGGCCGTTCCAGACGACCGTCTTCGCCGCGCTGATGATCTCGGCGTAATGCGTGACGGTCTTGGGCCCGATGTCGAGCCCCATGTCATTGCCCATGGCGCCGTTGGTGGGCACCGAGGGGGCATCGATGTCGAGCACCCGGGTGGGCGCGTCTGCCGCCAGGGCGGGAGCGACGACGTGATCGATGGGCAGTTCAAGCCGCACGCCTGCCTTCTTCGCGCGCGCGTCGAGCGCCAATGCCGTTTCGAGCAGGTCCGGTTCCACCAGCGACTTGCCGATGTCGACGCCCCTGGCTTTGAGGAACGTGTAGGCCATCGCGCCGCCGATCAGCAGGGCGTCGACCTTGCCGAGCAGGTTGTCGATCACCTCGAGTTTGTCGGAGACCTTCGCGCCACCGAGAATCGCCACAAACGGGCGCTCCGGACTACTCAACGCGCGGCCGAGGTAGTTCACCTCGGCTTCCATCAGCAGTCCAGCCGCCTTGGCCGCAATGTGATGCGTGATGCCTTCAGTCGATGCGTGGGCGCGATGCGCCGCGCCGAAGGCATCGTTGACGTACACATCGGCCAGCGATGCCAGGGCCTTCGCGAAGTCGGCATCGTTGGCCTCCTCCGCCTTGTGGTACCGGAGATTCTCGAGAAGGATCACGCCTCCCTGGTTGGCGGCGATCACGTCGGCCGCAGCGGGCCCGATGCAGTCGGGCGCGAACGCCACCGGGCGACCAAGCAACTTCGCCAGGTGCTCCGCCACAGGCTTCAGGCTGAACTCCGGCGCCGGCTTGCCTTTCGGGCGCCCCAGGTGCGACGCGAGGATCACCGTGGCGCCGGCATCAACCGCCGCGCGGATGGTCGGAATCGCGGCGCGAATGCGGGTGTCGTCGGTGATGTGTCCGCCCTTGAGCGGGACGTTGAAATCCACGCGGATGAACACCCGCTGACCGCCGAGCTGAAGATCGCGGATGCTGTGCACGTCGCGGCCTCAGAGTCCCTTTGACGCCATGTAGCGGAGCAGATCGACGCAGCGATTCGAGTAGCCCCACTCGTTGTCGTACCACGCCATGATCTTGGCGAAGTTGCCGTCCATTACCTTGGTATAGGCGACGTCGAGCATGGCCGAGTGCGGGTTGCCCCGGAAGTCGATCGAGACCAGCGGCGCCGTGACGTACTCGAGGATGCCCTTGAGCGGGCCGTCGGCGGCCGCCTTGAAGGCGGCGTTGATCTCTTCGGCGCTGGTCGACTTCTCCAGGATGGCGTTGAGGTCGACGACCGAAACGTTGGGCGTGGGCACGCGCATCGCGATGCCGTCGAGCCGCCCCTTGAGCGCTGGCAGTACTTCGCCCACGGCGCTGGCCGCGCCGGTGGTGGTCGGGATGATCGACAGCGCAGCCGCCCGGGCGCGCCGGATGTCCTTGTGCGGCAGGTCGAGCAGGTTCTGGTCGTTCGTATACGCGTGCACCGTGGTCATCCAGCCGCTCTTGATGCCGAAGGATTCGTGGAGCACCTTGGCCACCGGGGCGAGACAGTTGGTCGTGCAGGACGCGTTGGACACGATCTGGTGGGCCGCCGGGTCGTATTTGTCGTGATTGACACCCATCACAACGGTGACATCCGGCTTCTTGGCCGGGGCGGTGATGATGACCTTTTTGGCGCCCCCCGCCAGATGTTTCGCCGCATCGTCGCGGTTGGTGAACCGGCCGGTGCCTTCAAACACGACGTCAACTCCGAGGTCGCGCCAGGGCAGTTGCGCCGGGTCCTTGATGGCCAGCACCTTGAAGGCATCGCCATCGACCGTGATCGTGTCGCCGTCGGCGGAGATGTCCGCCTTCAGGTTGCCCAGGATCGAGTCGTACTTGAGCAGGTGGGCCAGTGTGCTCGCATCGGTGAGGTCATTGACCGCCACGATGTCGATGTCGTCATGAGCCATGGCCGCACGCATGATGTTGCGGCCGATCCGTCCGAAACCATTGATGCCGACCTTGATCGCCATAACCGGCGATTTTACCTATATTCTCGTGTTCGTGTACGCCCTGTATTCGCTGGCCATGCTGGTGCTGGCGGTGATCCTGTTCCCCTGGTTCCTCTACCAGGCCCTGCGCCACGGCAAATACGTCGGCAGTCTGGCGCAGCGGCTCGGCGTGCTGCCGATTTCCTTCAATCTTGACGGCGATTCGTCGATCTGGATTCACGCGGTGTCGGTGGGGGAAGCGCTGACCGCGCGCGCGTTGCTGCCGGAGTTGCGCCGGCAATATCCGAATCTGAAGATCTTTCTGTCGACCACGACGATGACCGGGCAGCAGATTGCCCGCGAACGGCTGACCGGCGTTGATGCCGTGTTTTATTTTCCGTTCGATCTCCCGCTGTTCGTCAATCGCACGCTGCGTCTCGTTCGGCCGAAACTCTTCATCATGATGGAGACCGAGATCTGGCCGAACCTGCTGCGCGCCTGCCGGCGTGAGGGTGTGCGCACCCTGATGGTGAACGGCCGGATTTCGTCGCGTTCGTATCCCCGGTACCGGATGGTCCGCCGGTTCTTCAAGACGGTGCTGGCCGACGTGGATCGCTTCTGCATGCAGAGCGAGGAGTCGGCGCGCCGCATCATCGACATCGGCGCCGATCCGGCGCGTGTCACCGTGACCGGCAGCCTGAAGTTCGAGTCGCTGGATGTGCCTGGGGCGGCGGCGGGCCGCGGCGCCGGGCGGGTGCTGCGGTACTTCCGGGTGCCGGAATCCCGACCCGTGCTGGTGGCCGCCAGCACCCTCAAGGGAGAGGACGAGCACGTCCTGGCGGCATTTGCCGCGGTGCGGCGTGTGAGTCCGACGGCGCTGCTGATTGTGGCGCCTCGCAAGCCTGAGCGGTTCGACGAGGTGGTCGCGTTGGCGCGCGGGGAAGGCTTTCGCGTCGTGCGCCGCTCGGCATTGAGCGTGGATGCGGCGCCCGATGCCGACGTGGTCGTACTCGACACCATCGGGGAACTTGCGCATCTGTTCCAGGTGGCGACGGTGGTGTTTGTGGGCGGGAGTCTCGTCGATGCCGGGGGGCACAACATCCTTGAGCCCGCGGTGCACGGCAAGGCCATCGTGTTCGGGCCGTCGATGTCCAACTTTGCCGAGATCGCCCGGGCGTTTGTCGACGGCGCGGCGGCCGTGCAGGTGTCGTCGCCGGCCGGCTTGACGGAGGCGTGGACGCGGCTGGTGCAGGACGCCGACGCCCGCGCGCGGCTGGGCGCCGCCGCGCGGGCGATCGTGGAGTCCAACCGCGGCGCGACCCCGCGGACGTTGTCCGCGGTGTCGGCGCTGCTGCCGCCGCCGGTGGGCCCGCGGCTGGTGAGGGCCCGGTGACCGCGGCTCCTGAAAAAAGACGTCGGGTGGCTTTTT
>CBINOO010000085.1:0-16906 GCA_966252305.1 uncultured Acidimicrobiia bacterium | reverse complement strand
GGCGCGCGCGCCACGGCGGCGGCGACGTCCAGGTCGGCCACGCCGTCGACACGCAACTCCACCAGATCGCCGGCGGTGGCATCGGCCAGCCGGCGCATCAGGTCCGCCATCGTGTCGGCGGTCACGGTCTCGACAATCTGTATCTTCGTCATACCTGCACAAACAAAAAGGCCTCTCCAGCGTGACTGGAGAGGCCTTTGAAACTCGCGTCGTGTGGTGCCTACCGGCGCGCGTCGCCCTCCCCAGCCTGCTGGGCATACCACCACCAATACGACGCCGCAAATGAGGTGTGGAGGGAGGTCGGACGCATCACGAAACTGGAAGGAGGCTATCAGAGGGCTGGGACGAGCGTCAACCGGACGACCAGCGCCCGCGTGTTATAACGGGGCGTGGCTCCCCTGAAGTTCCGTACAGGACGCACCTTGCCGCTGGCCTTGCTCCTGGTGGCCGGCGCTGCCGTTGCCGCCTGGCCGGTTGCTGGTCAGCCCTCCCAGTTCCTCCCGGTCACCGAGATCCGCCCCGGCATGGTCGGCATCGGGCGCACGGTGTTCACCGGCGCGAATCTTGAAGAGTTTCGCGCGAATATTCTCGGCGTCCTGCGCAATGTGATCGCGCCCGGCCGTGACTTGATCGTTGCCAGGCTCGAGGGGGGGCCCCTGGCGCAGACCGGCGTCATCCAGGGCATGAGCGGCAGCCCGGTGTATGTGGATGGCCGGCTCATTGGCGCCGTGTCCTACTCACTCGGGTCGTTCCCTCGTGAACCGATCGCGGGCATCACCCCCATTGCCGAGATGGTGGACGCGATGCGTGCCACGAGCGACCGGCCCTCCCGCGGTGAATTTGATCTCACCTGGCCCGCGACACCTGACCAGGTGTTCGGCGCGCTCTCCAAAGTCGCCGCGCGTGCCGCGACGCCGTTGCGTTCCCCGCTGCGCCCTGTGGACGTCGTGGGCGCCCCGTCGCTGGCGGACTGGGCGCCACGGTTGCGGCCGATTGGCGCCGCAATGATGGCGCGCGGCCTGACCAGCGGCGTGCGCAAGGACCTCGAACACGCGCTCGGCGCACCGGTCGCCGAACTCACCGGCGGACAGTCGGACGGCTCGACCGCGCCGCTACGGCCCGGTGATCCCATCGGCATGACCTTCCTGCGGGGCGACCTCGAAATGGGCGCGACCGGCACGGTCACACACGTCGACGGCGCGCAGGTCTACGCGTTTGGCCACGCCTTCCTGCAACAGGGCCCGACGACGATGCCGATGACACGGGCGCAGGTACTGACCGTCCTGCCCAGCCTCGAAAGCTCGATGAAGATCGGCGAGATGGGGCCGGTCATCGGACGGATGACACAGGACCGCTCGGTTGGCGTCGGCGGCGTACTCGGCCCCGGCCCCGACGAGTTGGACGTGACCATCACCCTTCACGCCTCGGATGCCGCGGTCCGCACGTTCAATTTTCACGTCGTCCATGACCAGAGCCTCACGCCGCTGTTTGCGTTCGTGTCGATGCTCAACGCGTTGTCGTCCTGGGAGCGGCCGGCCGGTCCCACCACGATTGGCGTGAAGGGCGAGGTGGATTTCGGCGCGCAGGGCCGCATCACCATCGATGACACGTTCACCGGCGACACCGCGCTGACGCAGGCAGCCACGACGGTGCTCACGCCGCTGGGGGCTCTTGCCGCCAATTCCTTCCGTCCGCTGTTGCCGTCATCGATGCGCGTGGACCTCAACGTGTCTGAAGAACATCGATACGCGACCATCGAGCGTGCGTGGCTGGATACGGTGCGCCCGACGGCCGGGTCGACACACACCCTGCATGTGCAGCTGCGCCACTACCGCGGCCCCACCGAAACCGTGTCGCTGCCCATCACGATGCCCGCGCAGTCGACGGGGCCCCTCACGCTGCTGGTCAGTGACGCTGCCGGGGTCGCGACACTTGAAGACCAGGAGCTCCGGCCGCAGCCGCCCGCGAGCCTGGATGCGCTGTGGGCGCGTCTGCAGGAATCGCGCGCGAATCACTTCGTGCACGTGCGGCTCACGACCGGAGCCAGTGGCGTGTCCGCCGCGGGCCAGTCGCAGCCGAGCCTGCCCAGTTCGGTTCAGGCGGTTTTTGACGCGGACCGTTCCACGCCGGCCGCCTCCCTCTCGCGTGCCATCGTTGGCCGCTGGCAGATCAAGGTTCCCACCGTGGTGTTTGGTTCGCGCGAGATTGCCGTGACCGTGCATCCGCAGCGGTAGCCCGTTCCCTTCAAGGTGTCATCGATGAATCATTCGCGAACCAGACTGTTCGCCGGCGCCGTGCTGACAAGTGCGATTGGGCTGTGGGCGTCGGCAGCGGCGTCCGGTCCACAGTATTGGACGGTCGCCTCGCAGGCCGATTTCCTCGAGGGCCGGCCGACCGGCGTCACCATTGACGCCCATGGACGGCTGTTGCCGTCACCGGCACTCACTGTCGTGAACGACCTGACCGCGCCGCAGGCGTGGAGCCTCGCGGGCGCCGATGGCACGTGGTACGCCGGCACGGGCGGCGACGGCAGATTGGTACGGGGCCGAGGTCAGGACGTCACGACCATCCTCGACGTGGAGCCGGCCGGCATTCACGCGGTTGCCACATCCGGCACCAGGGTCTTTGCCGGCAGTTCGCCGGACGGTGCGGTGCATGTCGTTGAAGCGGATGGCACGAGCCGCGTGTTCTTTGATCCGGCGGAGCCGTACATCTGGGCGCTGGCGTTCGACCGCGACGGTCAGTTGTGGGTCGGCGCCGGACATCCCGCGACGATTTACCGCGTGGCCCCCGACGGGGCGGCCACCGTCGTCGCGCGGCCTCCTGCGCGGCATGTCGTTTCGCTGGCCGTCGACCAGTCCGGCCGGGTCCTGGCCGGCACCGACCTGCCCGCCCGCCTGTATCGCATCGAAGGCGGGAGTCGCCTGTCGGTGATCTTTGAATCGCCCCTCACCGAGTTGCGCGCCATCCGGCCGACCGCTGATGGCGGCGCATTTGCCGTGGGGCTGTCGGCGTCAGGCGAGCCCGGAGGTGAGGCGGCGGTCACCGGCAGCGTCACCATTACCGTGGGTGGCGCGCAGTTGAGCAGTTCGAGCACGTCAGGGCCGTCCACGCCTCCGACGGGCCGACGGTCCATCCTCTATCGTGTCGATGCCGGCGGCGACTGGGATCCGATCTGGGAGACGACTGACGCCATCTACGACATCGCGGTCATCGACCCGGAAACCGTGCTCATTGCCACTGGCCCGGACGGACGTGTGTATCAGGTGCGCACTGACGGCTCCGCGCAGTTGGTCACCGCCATCGACGCGCGCCAGGTCACGCGCCTGCTGCGCGACGGGAACCGGACGTTGATGGCCACCGCCAATCCCGGCCGGATCCTCGCGCTGGAAAACACGGCGGCGTCCAACACCGCATCGACGTATACCTCGTCAGTCCGCGACGGCCGCACGCTCACGCGCTGGGGCACGATCCAGTGGGACGCCACGAGCGGCGTGACTCTGCAGACACGCACCGGCAACACGGAAGTACCTGACGAATCGTGGAGCGACTGGTCGTCGGCGTACTCGACATCAGCCGGTCAGGCGATCACGAGCCCGGTCGCCCGTTACCTGCAGTGGCGCGCCAGTTTCCCGGCCGGATCGTCGCTGACCTCGGTCACGGTCGCGTATCTGCCCCGCAACTCGAAACCCGCCGTCACCGAGATCACCATCCACCCTGCCGGCGTCGTGTTTCAACGGCCGTTCACCAGCGATGAAGGCGCGATTGCGGGGCTGGACGATGCGGTCGCGGCGTCCCGTCGTCCACCCGGTGCGGAGGCGCCGTCGGCCCCCTCACTGGGACGCCGCATGTTTCAGCGCGGGCTGCGCACGCTCCAGTGGAAGGCGGACGACCCTGACGAAGACCGCCTGTCCTACACGCTTGAATACCGCCGCGAAGGCGAAACCTCGTGGCGGCCGCTGCGTTCAGACCTGGCGGATCCGTTGTTTGTGTGGGACACGACCAGCGTGGCGGATGGCCGGTACTTCGTGCGCGTGACGGCGTCGGATGCGCTGACGAACACGCCGGACCGCGTCCTGACCGGACATCGGGACAGCGATGCCGTGGACGTCGACAACACGCCACCAGTCATCACCGTGAGCGTGTCCGGGCTTCGCGCGCAGGTGCGCGTCACGGATGGCCACAGCGGACTCCATCGCGTGGAGTATGCGATTGGCGGCTCCGGCTGGCACGTGCTGTCCGCGGAAGATGGGCTCACCGACTCGCGCAGTGAGACGTATGTGGTGACGCTGCCCGACGCGGCGGCGGCCACCGCGTTGGTGGTGCGGGCTGCAGACGTGATGCAGAACGTGACGAGCGCGACGGCTACAGGCCGGCAGCCGTAACGTGTTCGTTGATGTAGAGGTGCATCGAGGTGACGGTGGCCGGACCGGATGGGCGTCGGCTGGGCACCGACTGCCGTGCCCGCACGATCGCTTCCATCAGCCGGCTGACCTCTTCGCGATCGGCCTCCGACAACTCGTCAAACCGCAGATACCGACCGTGGCGCATCAGCGAACGGTCCAGTTGCGAGACGAGTTCCTGCTCACCGCGCCATCCATACGACCCAGGCAGCGAATACCGATGATCTTCCGCGGGGGATCCCAGAGCATCCGCATACTCAAGCACGTTGGGCTGCCCTGAGCCGTCACCGGGCAGGGTCATGATGTAGAGGGTGCCCACCCGTTCGTTGAGTTGCCGCGCCTGGGTCGTCGGCGAATACAACATCGCGAAGACCAGCAATGCGGAGACAAACGCAGCGCTGCAGGCACCACTGCCGACGGCGAACCAGTGCCAATCCTCGAACATCACGCCAAGGCGGGCGCGAAGCGACTGGCGATCTTCGGCGGAAATGCGACTGACAACACCAGGTGCGAGGCCGGCCAGCACCTCAGCCGGCGGCAGCGGCGCGACGGAACCTCGCAGGAGGTCGCCGAGGGCCTGGAGGCTTTCGACTTCGGCGGCACACGATGCGCAGCCGTCAATGTGGGAGGCAATCTCGAGCCGGGCGGCGCCGCCCAGTTCTCCGTCAAAGTAGGCGGCCAGATTTCGCTGCACGTCGCGGCAGGTCATGACTGCACCTGACGGAGTGTGTCGCGCAGATGTTCACGGGCGCGCGCAAGGCGCGACTTCACGGTGCCCACAGCCACACCGAGGGAAAATCCGATTTCTTCGTAGCTGAGCCCGTCGATCTCGCGCAGCACCAGAATCGTGCGCTGCTCGAAGGGGAGGCGGTCGAGCGCCTCCCACACCTGACGCGCGATCTGCTGCTGCTGCGCCACTTCATCGGGCCTGGCAAACGACCGGCTTTCAGGCAGGTCGCCGTGGGTGGCCACATGATCGTCAAGCGGCACCTGCTGGGCCTGGTAACGACGCCGCCACCACCGCCGGCGGTTGGAGGCCTGGGTCACCACGATGCGGTAGATCCACGTGCGCAGCGCGGATTGGCCGCGGAACTGGCCGAGCGTGCGGAACACCCGCAGGAAGACCTCCTGCGAGAGGTCCAGCGCTTCCTGAGGATCACCAAGCAGGTGGAGGGCAAGCTGGTAGACCATGCGCTGGTGATCGGTCACCAGGCGGGTGCAGGCGGCTTCGTCGCCAGTGGCGCATTGCTGGACAAGCGCCCAGTCGTCGGCCCATTCGGCGCGGCCTTCGGCGCCGGATCCAACACGGGACTCCGACCAGACAAGCGATCGCAGAGGCTTCACAGTGGTCTCGCCCAACATGTTAGCACTCCCCCTTTTCTGCTTGGACACCGCCTGGGGCCGGAGGTTCCCGCCATCCCATACAATCGCTGCCGTGCGCCTCTCAGTCGCCCTGGCCGGTCTGGTGGTCGTCGGCGTTGCCGCCGTCTTCGCCGTGACGCGCCTCAACGAGGCCGAGCGGTACCGTCGACTGGTCCTGGCTGGAGAGCAGGCGCTCGCGGCCGGCAACACCTATTCGGCCATCGAGAACTTCTCGGGCGCGATCGCCCTGCGGGCCGATTCGGTGACCTCCCATCTCCGACGTGGCGATGCGTATCGCGCGCAGCGCCGGTTTGAGGATGCGGCCCGGGACTACCGCGAAGCCGCACGCCTGCAGCCGGGTGCAATCGATCCGCTGCTCGCGCTCGCCGCGCTGGAAGAGGCGCAGTCCAATGCGGCCGGCGCCGCCGAGTGGTATGCCCAGGCCGCCGCGATCGATCGGCAGTCGCCCACGCTGCTGTACCGGCTCGCCCTCACCCGCTTTCGCAGCGGCCAGTCAGCTGCCGCGGTCGAACCGCTGCGGCAGGCCATCACGCTCGAACCGGGATTCGACGAAGCGCTGTACCTGCTCGGCGTCACCCTGCGCGACCTCCAGGACACGGCAGGCGCCACCGATGCCCTCGAGCGGGCCGTCCGCGCCAACCCCTCACTGGGGCCTGCGCGGGAGGAGCTGGCGGACTTGTATCGCGCGCTGGGCCGCTCTGCCGATGAAATGACCCAGCTGCTTGCGCTGTCGACGCGGCAGCCGGGGCGGGACCGCGAAATCGCGATTGGGCTGGCCCAGGCCGCGCACGGCGACTTCGAAGCCGCGCGAGCCACGTTTGCCGCGGCCGAGCCGCGGTACCCCGGCGACTCTCACCTGGCGCTGGCGCGTGGCCGGGTCATCCTCCAGCAAGCCGAGGCCTCACGCGACGCGCGAGACCGCGTTCGTCTGGCGAATGAGGCGCTGGTGCCGCTCGAGCTGGCGCTGGGCGGCACGGTGCGCAGGTCGGAAGGCCTCGCGGCCTACGGGCGCGCACTGCACCTGTCGGGTGACCCGGAACAGGCCAGTCAGCTCCTGCGGGAAGCGGTGGCGACCACGCCGTTTGCCCGGGACGCCTTTCAGTATCTGGCCGAGGCGCTGGCCGCCACGGGCCGATTCGACGAAGCACGCGTGTGGCTGTCGCGCTACGACGTGCTCGCGGGACCACAGGCCCGCGCCGAGCGGCAGCGCAGGCTGGGCGAATGGGCACTGAGGGTTGGCGACTATCGGGCCGCTCGGGGCGCTCTCGATCCGCTGCTGTCTCCGGAGAGTACGGACGTCACCTTGTTGACGTGGGTGGCGGAAGCGCACTGGCACACTGGAGACGCGGACGGCGCGCGGAGTCTGCTCGCGCGGGCCGCTGCACTGGCGCCACGCGACCCAGCCGTGCGCCGGCTCCGTCCGATCATCCGATAACTCCGGCACTCCGGCACTTCGGCACTTCGGCACTTCGGCACTCCGGCACTTCGACACTTCGGCACTCCGGCACTCCGGCACTCCGGCACTTCGGCACTTCGGCACTCCGGCACTTCGGCACTCCGGCACTTCGGCACTCCGGCACTCCGGCACCCCGCCTACGTCGCGCGAGGATCGATTCGATCGCGCAGAGCGTCGCCGACGAAGTTGAAGCCGAGCACCAGCAGCGCAATCGCCAGGCCCGGAAAGATGGTGAGGTGCGGCGCGTCAAACAGGTGCGCCCGGCCGGCATCAAGCATCGTGCCCCACGAGGGCGTCGGCGGCTGCACGCCAAGTCCCAGGAAACTCAGCGACGCTTCCGCGATGATCGAGCCCGCCATGCCCAGCGTCGCCTGGACGGTCACTGCCGGCAGCGTGGGCGGAATCACGTGCCGCAGCAGGATGTGCCATGCCGGCGCCCCAAGCGCGCGCGCCGCCTGCACGTACTCGAGTTCGCGGACCTTGAGGACCTGCCCCCGCACGACTCTCGCGTAGCCCACCCAGCCGATCACACACAGCGCAAGCACGACGTTAGTCAGTGATGGCCCAAGCACGGCCACGAGCGCGATCGCCAGCAGAATCCCGGGGAACGCAAGCAACACGTCCATCACGCGGCCGATGACGGTGTCGACCACCCCACCCGCGTAACCGGCGATTGACCCGATCAGAATGCCGAGCACCGAAGACACTCCAACCACCGCGAGCCCGACACCCAGCGAGATACGCGCGCCCTCAACCAGGCGCGCGAGAATGTCGCGTCCCAACTCGTCGAGGCCCAGCGGATGTGTCCACGACGGCGCCGCCAGCCGCTGTGCCAGCACCTGCGTGTCTGCGTCATACGGCACCACGGCGGGCCCGAACACGGCCGCACACGCCGTGAGCACGATGATGGCCAGGCCAATGCGGCGCGTCATTCGAACCGAATCCTCGGGTCAAGCCATCCGTAGGCCAGGTCGACCAGCAGGTTGACCATCACGTAGATGGTGGCGATGAAAAGGATGCAACCCTGCACGAGCGGATAGTCGCGGAAGTTGATGGCCTGGATCAGCAGACGTCCAACCCCCGGCCACGCAAAGATGGTCTCGGTGATGATGGTGCCGGTCAGCACGGCGCCAAACTGCAGGCCGAGGATCGTCACGACCGGAATCAGGCTGTTGCGGAGCGCGTGCCGAAGCACCGCGCGCGTCTGCGACAATCCGCGTGCGCGAGCGGCCATCACATAGAGTTCGCGCAGTTCCTCAATCAGGCTCGCACGCGTCATCCGCGCCAGCATCGCCGCCAGCGCCGCCCCCAGCGTGGCGGCCGGCAGCACCAGGTGCCGCCAGTCGCCGGCGCCCGACACCGGCAACCAGCCCAGCCACACGGCGAACACGATTGCCAGCAGCGGACCAAGCCAGAAGTTGGGCATTGAGATGCCGGCCAGCGACACGGTCATCGCCATTTGATCGATGGCACGGCCGCGATAGAGCGCCCCCAGGATGCCCAGCGGCACGGCAATCAGAATCGCCACGCTGATCGACGCCAGGGCGAGTTGTATCGTGTGCGGCAACCGCTGCGTGATCTCGCCGGCGACGGGTGTGCCGTACCGGAAGGACGTCCCGAGATCCCCCTGCACGAGGCCGGAGAGGAAATGGACGTACTGGGCCGGGAGCGGACGATCCAACCCCAGCGAGGTCCGCAACTGATCGATGTCGCTTTGCGCGGCGGTTTCCCCGAGCATCACCTGCGCCGGGTCCCCCGGCACCAGGTGCAGCAGCGCAAACACCAGCGTAGCCACCCCGAGCAGCACCGGGATGGTCAGCACCAGCCGGCGGACCATGAAACGAAACATGCGCTGCGATGATCACCGCAACACGGGGCCCGAGGCAACCTCGTCGCTGATGCCCAGGCGGGTCATGAGTTTGCCCAGGCCCTGTCGTGAGACACCAAGATCCCGGGCGGCGGCGGCCCGGCAGCCCGCATGCCTGGCCAGCGCTGCGGTCACGATGCGGATGTCGCCACGCCTGCGAGCGGCAGCCAGCGGCTCCGGCACCACCGCTTGGTCCCCCTGCAGCACCTCGGCCACGTGGCGCGCGGTCACGGGGCCTCGGGTCGGAGCAGCCAGCACCAGTCCGGCCACCACGTTCTGCAGTTCCCGGATGTTGCCTGGCCAGCGGTGCCGGCACAACGCCGCGAGCGCGTCCGGCCCAATCCACGCGCGTGTGGGTCGATGCACAATGGCGCGCGCCCAGAAGGCTGCGGCCAGTTCGGCAATGTCTTCGAGCCGCTCCCTGAGCGGCGGCACCTGAATGCGGACGACGGCGAGCCGGAAGACGAGGTCTTCGCGGAATCTGCCCTCGCGCGCTTCCTGAGCGAGCACCCGATTGGTGGCCGCAACGATACGCACGTCGACGGCGCGGCCCGCATTGTCTCCAACCCGGCGCACCTGCCCATCCTGAATCACGCGCAACAGCTTGGCCTGCGCCCGCGCCGACAGTTCACCGACTTCGTCAAGGAAAAGCGTCCCCTGGTGCGCGTCTTCAAACAGCCCCGTGCGACCCGTGACCGCGCCCGTGAAGGCGCCCCTGGTGTGGCCAAACACTTCCGCTTCAAACAACTCGTCCGTGATGGCCGCGCAGTTGATGGCGCCAAACGCGCGATCGCGCCGCGGGCTCAGCCGATGAATGGCCCTGGCGACCAGTTCCTTGCCGACCCCGCTCTCCCCTTCCACCAGCACGGGAAAGGTGGTCGGCGCCACCCGGGCAATCGTGTCCCGCAGCGCCTGCATCGCGGGGCTGCGGCCCAGCAGTTGATCGCTCAACGTCGCCCCAGCGGTCCGTGCCTGCAGCGCGTCGAGGCGTGCGCGTACGGCGGGCGCGCTTGCCGAAGCCAGCGCCGTCACGCAGCCCTCCAGTTCATCGCGACTGCTGCCCTGCGGGCCCAGTGACGCGGTCACCCATCCAATCGTCACCCCGCCGTGGCGGATGGCACCGCGGATGTCGTCCGCGTGGAACCGGCCGCCTGGAGGGTCGCCGGCCAGGACGGCCTCCTGTGGGCCGGCCACGATGCACACCCGTTCCGCCCCGGTATGCGTGCGTATCCACCGGCAGCCACGTTCAAGAACTTCCCGCTCATCAGCCGCTTCGTTGAGGACCTCCAGCAATGCCGCCACTCCGCCCCACATCCCCATCGTCTCCCTCCGCAGGCAAAAACGGCGCACGCCGTGTGCGCCCCAGACATCCGCGCGCGCCAGGGCTCCAGGCACGCCAACCACCGCCTCACGCAGGAGCCGCTCAGCGCGGCGCTCGTCGCGCCGATTGGGCCACTGGCCCGTCGAAACCGCCTCGATGGCGCGCGTCCACATGGCGCCGCTGCCGGCGTGGTGAATCGCCCCCGTGTGCTCGCCCCGCAGCCACAACACGACCTGCTCCCGCCAGGCGCGCTCGTTCTCGGGCACCTCGTCGCAGAGCACGGCCGCGCGGTCGAACCGGCCGGTCCACAATGCCGCGTCCATCTGGATGGAACGCACGTGGGACGGGACCGGCTGGTCATCGCAGGTGCATTCGACCTCGAGGCCGGCGCACAACGCGTCAGCGCGATCAAACGCTGCGTCCCGCATCACGTCCCAGGCGACCACCTGGACGGCCGCTGCGTACTCGTCGCGATCCCTGAGCCAGGCGAGGGCGTGGCGGGCGTGCCGGGCCAGCACGTGTCGCGCGGCACTGTCGGCGTCCAGTGCGCGCCATGCGGACTCGAGTCTCGCGATGAACGAGGCCGGATCCCGCCTGCGTGCCGCCGCAGCGACCGACGCCAGCCACCACTGCACGGCAGCACCAGGCCGGCCACGCGCCACCAATGCCGACGCCCGTTGCCACCGCGCATCAGCGGGCACCGGCCGCCACGCCATTGCACGCTCGCGCACCAGCGATGCGTGTGAGCCCGGGTGATCGCGAGTGACAACAACCAGATGGGCTCGCGGGCTGCTTCTCGCCAACACGCGCACCCAGTGACGACTGGTCTCATCCCAATGACCATCCACCAGCAACGCGACGTGCCGGCGCAGTCGCTCGTCGTGCGGCAACACCGGTGCCGCCGATCGCGGACACACGACGAGGTAACCCAGCTCGGTGAGCGCAGTCGTGCGTGCCGCATCATCCAGACCTGTCGGCGCCTCCGGCGTCCGGACAATTCGACAACCCACGCCGTCAACATCGAGCGTCGACGCCCATGCACGCCACTGGTCCGTGCTGCTCATGCCTTCGTGCTGTGCAAGATCGCGGCCCACTTGAACCGCCGATTTCCGGCGCATCAGCGGAGAGGGATCGCAGATTCTTCGATAAAATGCAGAGCGGATGCTTCGTTTTTTGACAGCCGGCGAATCACACGGCCCCGCGCTCACCGTCATCGTTGAAGGTGTACCCGCGGGTGTTCCCCTCTCGTCGGCCGACATCAACCCGGATCTGGCGCGACGACAGTTGGGTTACGGCCGCGGTCGCCGCATGGCCATTGAGCAGGATCGGGTGGAGGTTCTCTCAGGCATCCGGCGCGGCGAGACGCTGGGCAGCCCCATCGCCCTGCTGATCCGCAACAAGGACTGGACCAACTGGCAGCACACGATGAGCGTCGAAGCGACGCCAGATGAGTCGTTGCCTGGCGCCCGACGCGCGCCGGTGACTCGTCCGCGCCCAGGCCACGCCGATCTCTCCGCCGGATTGAAGTACGAACGACAGGACCTGCGCGACATCCTCGAGCGCGCCAGCGCGCGTGAAACGGCCGCCCGCGTGGCGGCCGGAGCCGTCGCACGCGCGGTCCTCTCGCAGATCGGCGTCACGATCACCAGCCACGTCGTGACCATCGGCGGAGTCTCGCTGCCTGGGGACGAGGCGATCCCCTTCGAGCGGATTGCCGCCCTTGCGGCGGATGATGATGTCCGCTGTGTCGATCTCGAAATCGCGGCACGCATGCGGCAGGCCGTGGACGCGGCCCGCGAGGCCGGCGATACCGTTGGCGGCGTCTTTGAGGTGGTCGCACACGGCGTGCCCGCTGGCCTGGGCAGCCACACCCACTGGGATCGCAAACTCGACGGACTCCTGGCCCAGGCCCTCATGTCGATACACGCCATCAAGGCGGTTGGCGTCGGGGTCGGTCCCGCGGTTGGACACCTGCCCGGTTCACGTGTACACGATGAAATCGTGCTCGAACACTCACACGTGGCCCGGCCCACCAATCGCGCGGGTGGCCTGGAAGGCGGCGTCACCAACGGCGAAGACGTGCGCGTGAGTGCGTGGATGAAACCCATTGCCACGCTGATGCAACCGCTGCGCTCGGTCGACTTGACGACCATGTCGGAACAGAAGGCCGCCATCGAACGCAGCGATGTCTGCGCCGTGCCCGCAGCCGCGGTGGTCGGCGAAGCGATGGTGGCGCTGACGCTGGCCAACGCCGCGCTTGAAAAATTCGGCGGCGACACGCTCCGCGCTCTGACCGCCGCCGTCTCCGACTGGCGCGCGCGGCTCCTCACACGGCTTGGTCCTGCATGATTCGACCAATCGTGCGGTTCGGCTCAACGGTGCTGCAACGGCCGACCACACCCGTCACGCAGTTCGACACGTCGCTGCACACCCTGCTCGACGACATGATTGCGACCATGTACGCAGCGCCGGGCATCGGGCTGGCCGCGCCGCAAATCGATGTGCCCCTGCGCGTCTGTGTGATCGATCTCTCGGTCGGCAAACGGGGCGGCGAGGTCATTGAACTCGTCAATCCTGAGTTCGTCGAGCGCGAGGGCGTGCAGTTTGAAGAAGAGGGCTGCCTGAGCGTGCCTGACTACCAGGCGAGCGTCGCGCGCCCGCAGCGCGCCGTCGTGCGCGGACAAAACCGCGACGGGGCGTGGATCACGGTCGAGGGCACCGGCCTGCTGGCGCGCGCGCTCCAGCATGAACTCGACCACCTGGACGGCCGCCTGTTCCTGGATCGCATGAAGGGACTCCAGCGCGACCTGATTGTCCGCAAGATCAGGAAACGTCAACGACTGGGCACATGGTGACACCGGTCCGTTTGCGCGTCATGTTTTTCGGCACGCCCCAATTCGCGGTGCCATCACTCGCGCACCTCCTCACATCGCGCCATCAGGTCGTGGGGGTTGTCACGCAACCCGACCGCCCGCGCGGTCGTGGCCAGCACGTGTCGCCCTGCCCGGTGAAGGCACTCGCGCTGACGCACGGCATTCCGGTATTCCACCCTGACAAACTGGCCGGCGACGAGTTCCTGGCACAGGTGCGGGAGCTCGGCACCGACATCGGTGTCGTTGCCGCGTACGGTCGCATTCTGCCCCAGGCGCTGCTCGACGCCCCTCCGCGCGGCATGGTCAACGTCCATGCCTCGCTGCTGCCGCGATGGCGAGGCGCCGCGCCGATCCACCGAAGCCTGATTGCGGGCGACACGCAGACCGGGATCTCGATCATGCGCGTCGTGCGCGCGCTCGATGCGGGCCCGGTGCTGCACACCGTGTCGACCCCGATCGCCCCTGATGACACCAGCGAGACGCTTGAGGCGCGCCTGGCCGAAATGGGCGGCGCGGCGCTGATCGACGTGCTTGACGCGTTGGCTGGAGGTACGGTCGCTGAACATCCGCAGGATCCCGACGGCGTGACCTACGCGGCGAAACTCGAACGCGCGGAAAGTGCGATCGACTGGACGCGCGCCGCCTCCGCGATCGATCGACAGATCCGCGGATTGCAGCCCTGGCCGCTCGCCGTTGCGCAACTCGCGGACAAACATCTGGCCCTGCTGGCCGCGCGGCCTGACGACGATGCGCGGGTGCCTGCAGGCGCCACGCCCGGACAGGTCATCGCCACCTCGGGTGACGCCATCTCGGTGGCGTGCGGCACGGGTGTCCTGCACGTCACGCGCGTGAAGCCGGAAGGGCGCCGTCCGATGGCCGTGCGTGACTTCCTCAATGGCACCGCGGTGCCGGCCGGTGTGGTGCTGACGTGAGTCCAGTTCGTCGACGCGCAGCAACAGCCCTGGTGGCGGTCGAACGAGGACGCCGCACGCTGGCCGCGGAACTGGATGCCGCGCGCAAGGACGTCACGGATGAACGCGACCGCGGCCTGCTGATGGAACTGGCGGTGGGCACATGTCGCTGGCAGGCCGAGTGTGATGCCGTGCTGGCGCAGTTCAGTTCGCGTCCGCTGGCAGCCATCGACGAATTCACCCGGGCCACACTCCGCGTCGCCCTGTATCAGTTGCGGCACCTCGATCGTGTGCCGGCCCATGCCGTCGTGCACGCGGCCGTGGACGGCGCCAAGGCGCTGGTCAACGACCGCGCGGGCGGCTTTGTCAACGGCGTGTTGCGCGCATATCTGCGCGCGCCGCACACCGCCCACCTGCCGCCTCGACCTGAGGACTCTTCCTCCCGGCGGCAGCGGATCGACTACCTGAACATCACGCTTTCGCATCCGCGCTGGCTGGTCGCGCGCTGGCTCGATCGGTATGGATTCGAGACCACCGAAGCCTGGTGCCAGTTCAACAACACCGCGCCGGAACCGTGCGTACGCGCGCTGGATCCCGCCGTCGAACACACGGCCGCGTGGCTCGTCGAGCAGGGAGTGGCGGCGGCGCCGAGTCTGCTCGTGCCCGACATGGCCAGGCTGTTGCCCGGCACGCTGGGACAGTTGCCCGCCGCGCTGCGCGCACAACTCGCGGTGCAGGATGACGGTTCCGCCCTGGTCGCCGATGCCGTTGACGCGCGGCCGGACGACCGCGTGCTGGACGTCTGCGCCGCACCCGGCGGAAAGGCCGTGCGCCTGTGGCGAGCCATGGAGCGTCGGGGATTGCTGGTCGCTGGGGACGTTCGTCCGGCTCGTGTGCATCTGCTGCGGCAGACGTTACGGGCGGCCGGGGTGCCGCCCCGGGTGCTGGCTCACGACGGCTCGGCAGGGATGGCCGTGGCCCCGGTTTTCGATCGCATCCTTGTTGATGCGCCGTGTTCCGGACTCGGCACGCTGCGGCGCGATCCGGATCTCAAGTGGTCCAGTTCCCTTGAAGCGCTGCCGGCCCTGGCCGACGCGCAACTGCAGCTGCTCACACAGGCGACGTCGGCGCTGGCTCCTGACGGGCAGATCACGTACGCCACGTGTTCAAGTGAACCCGAAGAAAACGAGGGCGTCGTCACTCGCTTCCTCGCGGCGCATCCGGAGTTCTCCCTCGTGCCGTGGACGGGCGCCGGGGCCGCTGAGGACGGGACCCTGCGCACGGTGCCGCCCCGCGATCGCACCGATGCGTTTTTTGCCGCGCGCCTGCGGCGCAGGCCTGCGTAGTACACTTTTTGCGGTTCAGCCTGTCCCGTATGCCCACAACAGCCCCGACTCCTCCGCCGCCAACGCTGCGCACTCGCGTGTGGACGGCAGGACGATGGACGCTGCTGCTGGCCGGATTGGCCGCCACGTATTTCATCTTCCTGCTGGCATCGATGCGCATTGCCGTCAAGGCCCGCGAAGTGACGGTGCCTGACGTCCGCGGCAAGTCGGTGGCCGAAGCGACAGCGCTGCTCGAAGACGCCGGCCTGGCCCTCACGGTGGATCCGGTCAAGCGTCCCGATGAAACCCTGCCGCCCGATCACGTGCTGACGCAGGACCCGACGCCCGGATCCGTGATTCGACGTCAGAGGCCGGTGCGACTGCGCCTGAGTGAAGCGCTTGAGCCTGCCGTCGTGCCTCAGGTCGTCGGCGAGTCGGAACGCGCCGCCGAGATTCGTTTGTCTCAGGAGCGCGTCGCCATCCGGGAGTCCGCCGAAATTCAGAGTCGCGCCTATCCTCCCGGGTTGATCGTCGCGCAGGACCCACCGGCCGGCGCCACGACGGCCTCCGTGGCCATCCTCGTCAACCGCGGTGAAGCAGCCGCGACGTATGTGATGCCGGACCTGATCGGCACGCCGGGGGCGCGTGTGGCCGAACTGTTGCGGCGCCGGCTGTTCCGCGTCACCATCCTCGGTGAGGTGCCGTACCCCGGCCTCCCCTCGGGCATCGTCGTGCGCCAGTCTCCGGCAGCCGGGTTCCAGATCGCCCCGGGCGATCCCATTTCCCTCGAGATCAGTCGATGAACATCAAGCTGGCGCCGTCCATTCTGGCCGCCGATTTCACGCGCCTCGGCGCACAAGTGGCCGACGTCGCCGAGGCCGGCGCTGACGTGATTCACATCGACGTGATGGACGGCCACTTCGTGCCCAACATCACGATGGGGCCGCTGGTCGTGCAGGCCGTGCGTCGCGCGACGCCCCACCCGCTCGACGTGCACCTGATGATTGCCGATCCGGATCGCTACCTGGACGTGTTCGCGAAGGCCGGCGCCGGCATCATTTCGGTGCACATCGAAGCGGCGACGCACCTGCATCGCACCCTGACGCGCATCCGTGAACTCGGCGCGCGCGCCGGCGTCGCCATCAATCCCGCCACGCCGGTCACGCACCTGGAAGACGTGCTCGACGTGATCGATCAGGTGATTGTCATGTCGGTGAACCCCGGCTTCGGAGGCCAGTCGTTCATCCCGAGGACCTACGACCGTATCCGCGCCATCCGCGCGATGCTCGACGGTCGGGATGTCGACATCGAGATCGATGGCGGGGTCGACCAGTCAAACGCCCGCGCCCTGGCTGAGGCGGGCGCCA
>CBINOO010000084.1:0-17981 GCA_966252305.1 uncultured Acidimicrobiia bacterium | reverse complement strand
CCGAGCAGGACGCGAGCCATGGCCACGCGCATCTTCCACCCGCCCGAGAGCGCCCCGACGTCGCCATCGATCCGGGCGTCATCAAATCCCAGGCCGTGTAGTACTTCGCGGGCCTGACTTTCGAGGGAGTAGCCGCCCAGATGATCGTATTCCTCCTGCACTTCACCGAAACGCGCCAGAATCGCGTCCATTTCGTCGGCCTTGTCCGGATCGGCCATGGCCTGCTGCAGCGATTCCAGCTCGTGGTGCAGGTCACCGAGGCGGCCTGAGCCGGCAATCGCCTCGTCGAGCACCGACCGCCCGGCCATTTCCTCGACGTCCTGGCGGAAATAGCCAATCGTGAGCTTCTTCGGCACGGACACTTCGCCGTCGTCGGGGGACTCTTCTCCGACGATCATCCGGAACAACGTCGTTTTTCCTGCGCCGTTTGGACCAACGAGTCCGACCTTGTCGCCTGGATTCAGCTGGAAGTCTGTTTCGACGAAGAGTATCTGTTTGCCGTACTGTTTCGAAACGTGGGAGAACGTGATCACGATCCGACTATGCTATCCTTGAAGTCTCGCAAAGAGTCCGCCCCTCATTTGCTTCCGCCTCGCGTCGAGTGTCCCTGGTCGTTCTGATCCTGGTTCTCCCAAACGAGCAATGAAAGCGACGAGGTCGGGAATCAAGGAGTCAGAGAATGGGTCGTAAACTGTACGTCGGCAACCTTCCGTATTCAGCCACCGAGGATCAGCTTCGGGATCACTTCAGCGCCGCTGGCGCTGTGGACACCGTCACGGTGGTTCGTGACAACGCAACTGGCCGCGCCCGGGGCTTCGGCTTCGTCGAAATGGTCAGCGACGCAGAAGCGCAGAAAGCCATCGAGATGTTCAACGAACAGCCGATGGGTGGACGCAATCTTGCGGTGAACGAGGCGCGTCCGAAGCCGGCGTTTGGCGGCGGCGGTGGTGGCGGCGGCCGTGGCGGCGGCTACGGCGGTGGCGGCGGCGGCAACAACCGTCGCGAACCCCGCTGGTAGGGGTCCGCGCTACAATATCGGGACCCGGTTGAATCATCGCAACCGGGTCCTCGTTTTTTCTTCGCCCGGGAGGTTCGTCGCTGTGAAGGTCACCAAAGGTACGCGCGTGTCGCAATCCAAGTACGGCCCTGGCACAGTTACCGACACCGACGGGGTGCACATCGTCATCGACTTCGACAACCACGGTCCCAAGCGGTTCGTTTCGTCCATCGTGACGCTGGCTCCCACCGACGAACCCGCGCCTGAAAAGACCAAGACGACTCGTCGCCGCAAAAAGGCCGAGTAGCGCGCCAGGTCTGCTCTTCTCCCAACCCAGCACCCTTCGTCGGCGTCTTATCCGCCGACAATGTCCTTTCGTACCATTGCCGCCGGCATGGCGCTCCTGCTGTGCCTGCTCTTCCCCACACTGACACACTCCGCCGATGCACAGACGGCCTCGCCTCAGGCGAATCCACTGCGCGTCTTCGTCGATTGCGATGAATGTGACACCGAGTATCTTCGGCAGAACGTCACATTCATTGACTATGTTCGGGACCGCACAGTCGCCGATGTTCACCTCCTGGTCACGACTGAGTCGACCGGCGGAGGCGGTCGGTCCTGGACCGTCAAGTTCATTGGCATCGGCCGATTCCAGGGCATCGACCGCACCCTGACGTTCACCACGGCTCAAACGGCCACCAGCGACGACCGCCGGAAGGAGTTCGCGCGCATCTTCCGCCTTGGCATCGCGCCCTACGCCCTCGACTCGTCGGCAGGCACCCAGCTCGACGTGCAGTGGACCCGCCCGTCCTCCGAGTCGACCACGCAGGCCGCGCCCACGAAGGACCCGTGGAACTACTGGGTCTTCAGGACGAACCTCAGCGGCAATCGCGACGGCGAGGAATCACAGAGTTACAGCAGTTACCGGCTGAGTTTCTCGGCCAATCGCACCACGGCCAACTGGAAGATCAACGTGTCGAGTAACGGCAACTACAGCGAGAGCAATTTCGACCTGGGTGAAGGCGACAAGGTCAAAAGTACGTCGTCAAGCTGGAGCATGAATTCACTGGTCGTCAAGAGTCTCGCCACACACTGGTCAGTTGGGGGCCGGGCATCGGTCTCTTCATCGACCTTCTCCAACAATCGGATCGTCACAACGCTGGCGCCGGCGCTCGAATACAACTTCTTCCCCTACACGGAGTCGGCACGGCGCAGCCTGACGATTTTGTATACCGTTGGCGCAAGCCGCTATGAATATCGGGAGATCACCATCTTCGACAAGTCATCGGAGATCGTGCCGAGCCACTCACTGAACACGAACCTCAGCCTGCGGCAGCCCTGGGGCTCGCTGTCGGCGGGCGTCAGCATGTCCCAGCACCTCAACAAGACCCATCGCCACCGCGTGTCGACCTACGGCAGCACCGATGTGCGCCTGTTCAAGGGGTTTTCGTTCAACGTGTATGGCGGGTACGACCGCATTCGCGACCAGATTGGGCTCCGCAAAGGCGGCGCGACGGCGGAGGAAGTGCTGCTGCGACGACGGCAGCTGGCGACGGGGCACAGCTACTATCTCGGTTTTGGCCTCAGCTACAGCTTCGGCTCCATCTTCAACTCCGTCGTCAACAGCCGATTCGGCAACTTCTGAGACACGAAGGGCGCGACCACCCCATGAGTGGCCGCGCCCTTCCGCAAGGTCGTTCCTACTGGCCGCCGCCGCCCGAGCCTGACCCCGACGCGGCCTTCTTCATGTCCTGCAGCGACTTCACGCGTTCGTCGATGTGTTTGTCCATGTCGAGTCGCGGCACCCCGTCCTTCCACCAGTCGGGTGCCGGCGCGCCTTTGAGATGGTGGTCAAAAAACTCCTTCATCCGCACGGTGTAGTCCTGCTGGTTGGCAGGGCGCGCAAGGCCATGGTTTTCACCAGGGTATTCGAGCAACACCACCGGCTTCTGCATGCGGCGGAGCGTGTTGTAGTACTCGATGCCCTGCGTGAAGTCGACGGCGCCGTCTTCATCGTTGTGCAGGATGATCAGCGGCGTCTTGACCTTGGCCGCGTGCGCCACCGGAGAGTTGCGGGTGTAGGCATCCCACAGCTCCCAGGGCCCACCGGTGAAACGTCCCTGGCTGCTCTCGAAGATCGCGCCGTTGACGCCGCCCGAGTTCTTGTAGATCACCGAGTACATGCTGATCATGTTCGTCAGCGGCGCGCCGGCGATAGCTGCCGCGAACGTATCGGTCTGCGTGATGGTGAAGGCCGTCTGGTAGCCACCCCACGAGTGCCCGTGCAGGCCGACCTTGGCAGGATCGACGATGCCGGTGGCGACGGCGGCCTTCACCGCCTGCGGCAGCGTCCACGCGGCCGACATCCCCGGATCGTTGATGTAGTACTTGATGTCCGGCTGAAGCACGGCGTACCCATTGCTCGTGTAGGCCTGGCGGCTGAAGCCGTTGGCCGTGGGCCGGCCATACTGATAATGGCCCTGCGTCAATCGCTCGTAGATGTAGACAATCGTCGGATACGACTTGCCCTTCTCGTAGTTCGCAGGCAGATACAGCGACGCCTGAAGCCGTTCGCCCTTGGCGTTCTTGAACTCAATCAGCTGGGCGCCCGCCGACCAGGCCAGTGATTCGGCTTCCGGCGCCATGTCCACGATCTTGCGACCATTCTTCAGCGTCGCGTCGGTCACGAAGATCTGCGGAGCGTCGGTGGGGGTCTCCCGGCGGTAGATCCAGATGTCGCTGTTTTCGGCCTTGGTCAGGCTCGAGATCGCCGCATCTTCCCACAGCAGCATGTTGAGGCCGACCTTGCCGGGTTCGAGCACGCCGTAGCCGGCGCGCTTGGTCCACTCGGCCATCACCGAGAAGTACTGCGGCTTGCTCAGGTCAATGCCGCGTTCATCGCGGTAGATCCCTGGCACGCGGTTCTGATAACGAATCTGGTCCTTCTTGCCATTCACCGTCAGGTTGACCGCCTGCTCGGTCGCTGCAACCGGGACCTTCCAGATGTCCCAGCTGTCCGACAGCAGCACGTAGTCGTTGTCCGACGTCCAGCCCAGGAAACTCGCGGGCGGATCGACGATGTTGTGGTCGTCTTCGGTGTCCACAAACGACGTCGGGATCTTCTCGGTAATGTTGCGCGTCGTGCCCGTCTCGGCGTCGAACACGTGGAAATTGCGAGCCTCGTAGAAGATGTAGCGTGAGCTGTCGGGTGACGCGGAGTACGTCCAGCGCAGGTTCTTCTTCACCGTCGTGCGCTTGCCGGTGGTGGTGTCGATCGCATAGACATCACGGAACTGCTGCCCGTTGAGGCTGCCCATCAGCTGATAGGCGGTGTTGCTCGTGCCAATCGCCCACTTGCCGCGGCCGGTCACCGCAACCGTCGGCACTTCTTCGTCGGCGAGGCGAATCATCGTGTTGTCGCCGGGACGATAGAGCGCCGGGTAGTTGAAGCTGCGGTCAGCGTTCTCCTGCACCTGCTGCTGTGACTGGAGCCGCGGATCCTTGTAATGCCAGATCACCAGGTTCGGCCGCTCGTTCGTGTCGTTGGCGCCCGCAGGGGGCGCCTGCGCTGCGCCCTCCGCACCCTCCGCATTGGCGGCACCATTGCCTCCGCGCCCGGCCGGCCGCGGCGCCGGCGTCAACTCGGCAATGCCGAAGATCATGGCGGTGCGGTCATCGTTCCATGTTGGCGTCCGATTGCCGCTCACCGACATGCCGGCCGGGAATGACTTGTCGGCCTTCGGGTCGTACACAACTTTCTTCGGAGCACCGCTGCCGAAACCCGTGAAGCCCACCACCGAGAACAACCGCTCGCGGTACTGCCGGTCGTCAGTGCCCTTCAGCATCGTCAGCGCGTCGCCCTCAGACGTCCACGCCATGCGCTCGTAGAACGCCTTGTCGGTATCGAGTGACGTGATCGTGCCGGTGCCCATGTCGCGAATCTGCAGGCCGTTGCCGGCTTGATCTGCTGCGTCGATCACCAGGCCGAGGTATTTGCCGCTCTTGTTGAACGCAAACTCCGAGACGTTGCCGACGTTGATCTCGGTGCCCGTCTTGAGTTCGCGCAGAATCAGGTCGGTGCCGCGTGGACGCGTGTCGCGCGGCGCGCCGGCTGCCGGCGGTGCGCCACCTGCTCGTCCACCGGTCGGGGGCGTCGCAGCCCCGGCGTCGGCGCCGTAGCGATGCAGCGCGATCCAGCCGCCCATCTCTCCTGAGAACGCAAAGCGGCGAATCTTCGGGATGCTGACCTTGTCGCCCGTCGACAGATTCACGATCAACGCGCTGGTCTGCACAGGCCGACGGGCGCGGCGTGCCGCTTCGGCTTCTGCCCGGGTCAACGACACCGACAGGGCAAGCCACTGCGAGTCATCCGAAAACGACATCGGACCAGTGCCCGAGCCAACCGGAAACTTGTACTCCTGTCCAGACGAGGTGTGGCGGACGATGACGTCACTGTCGCCCTCCAGCGGCGACACGCGGTAGGCAAACCAGCTGCCGTCCGGCGACAACGACGTCGTCGACATCGCGCGGAACGCAAGGATGTCCCCCACGGTCATGGGCCGCTTGGCGGCGTTCTGGGCGGAGAGCGGAACGAGGACCGCGGCCACAAAGGCCAGCGGCAAAGTCAATGCAAGGCGGCGACGGAGTCGCGTCATGTTCAAGAACCTCCCGGGGGAATGGTACAGCCAAAACAGATGGCGAGATGGCGAGGTGGCGAGGTGGCGAGGTGGCGAGGTGGCGAGATGGACTAGGGGACGGCGCGTGGAGCCGGACGACGGAGGGCGCGGAGGCGGCGGAAGAGCCAACGGACGAGCAGGAACCCGGTGGCGAGAACGAACAACACGACTGTCGCGGCGAGCCATGGGTATTGCGTGGCGAACCACACGACGCCAAGCGCCAGCAGATCTTCGCCGAGGCTGACTGCCACGTTCGAGGCAGGTTCGGGTGACGTGTTCACCGCGGTACGGACGGTCGACTTGAGGGTGTGCGCCACCAGGGCGAGCAGCGAACCAAGGGCGCCTGCGGCCAGCTGCCAGCCCGGGCTGAGCTCCGGCAGGGCCGCGTACGCCAGCAGCCCGGCCACCGGCACCCGAATGAAGGTCTGGAGCACGTTCCAGACGAGATCGAACAGCGGAATCTTGTCCGCCACGATCTCGATGAGGAACAACACACCGGCCGGCCCGATGACCCACCATGAATCGAGGCCGTCAAGCCCGCCGGGTAAATCAACCACGCCGACACGTGCAAGCACCCCGAGCAGGGCCACCGTGCCGGAGACATTCAAACCGGCAGCAAAACAGACGGCCACCAGAAACGCCGCCACCTCCGCTGAACCAGAGAACATGGCCTGATCTTACGGCGTTCGTTCATCACCGTTCCCACGCGGCTCGTCCCGCGGCAGCAGACGCGCGTCAGTCAATCGTTCGACGCAGTGCGAGTTTCACGGACAATCCTCTCCATGCGTACATCCCTGGTCGGCCTCACCCTGGCTATCGGTGTCGGTTCAGTTGCGGTCTCGGCAGACTGGACAGCCTTCCGCGGTGGAGCTCTGGCAGGGGTCGGGCGCGGCACTCCGCCGTCCACCTGGAGCGTGACCGATCGCACGAACGTGGCGTGGCGCACCGCCATTCCCGGCGGCGGCCACTCCAGCCCGATCGTGGCGGGCGACAAGGTGTTCGTGACGACCGCAGTGGCGGTTGATGGACGCTCGCCCAGTCTCACCCTCGGCGATTCAAGCCGCAGCGGTATCGATTCTGCCGGGGACACAGGGCGGCACGAATGGCGCCTGATCGCGCTGGACCGGCTGACGGGCAAACAACTCTGGTCGACGGTCGCCCACGCGGGCGTCCCCCGCGTGAAGCGGCATGTCAAAGCCAGCCACGCGTCGGCCACGCCGGCCACCAACGGCAACGTCGTGGTGGCGCTGATGGGATCGGAAGGCCTCTTCGCGTTTGATGCCGCCACCGGCTCGCCGCGCTGGAAGCAGGACGTCGGTGTGATGGACGTCGGCCTGGTGGGGGATCCGACATATCAGTGGGGACCGGCCAGCTCCCCCGTCATCGCCGACAACCTCGTGCTCGTGCAGAACGACCAGCACTCCGGCTCCTTCCTCGCCGCCTACGATCTGGCGACGGGCAAGGAGGCGTGGCGTTCGGCCCGGGAGGAAATGCCGTCGTGGGCCACACCGGTGGTAGCCCGTGTGGGAGACCGTTCCATCGTCGTGACGAATTCGCCAAATCATGTCCGCGCGCACGATCTGCGGACCGGGCGCGAGTTGTGGCGCTTCGCCGATGGCACGCAGGTGAAAGTGCCAACCCCGGTGGTCGTGGGCGCCAACGTGATCGTCACTGGGGGCTACGCTCCGGGATCGCGCCCGACCTGGTCCATTCCCGTCGGCGCGGCCGGCACGGTTGCGGCCTCGCAACTCACCTGGACCATTGACCGCGGCTCCCCGTACACCACGACGCCCCTGGTGTACGAGGGCGTGTTGTACATGGTGACCGACGCCGGCATCCTCTCGGCATATGACGTGACCAGCGGCGAGCGCATCTATCAGCAGCGTCTGGCGCTGGGTGCGGGCGTCAGCGCCTCACCCGTCGCCGCCGGGGGCCGCATCTACATCGCAAGTGAAGAAGGGGACGTCTTTGTTGTCCGCGCGGGACGCACATACGAGTTGCTCGCGACCAATCCCATGGGCGAAGTCGTGATGGCGACGCCGGCCATGGACGGCAATCGGTTGATCATCCGCACTGCCGGCCACGTCGTGGCCGTCGGCGCGCCTCAGGCGCGTTCAACGGTCAGATAAATCGGACCAACACCCAGCGTCGCCACCAGCACCAGAGTCCCGAAGCCCGCACGATTGACGATGTGATAGGTGGCGGTCTCACCCGGGGACAACGTCACCAGGATCGTCTTCCACACCAGCGTGTTGTGGATGCGGATGCGGTGTTCGCCCGGGGGAACTTCGCAACTCGCTTCCTGGCCGTGCATCAGCACCGCCACCTGTTTGCCGTTCACCGAGACGAACACCTGACGGATGCCCACGTCATTCGACGATGTGCGCGTGAACCTGAGTCGCGCGGGCGTTTCGGATGTCGACACCTACTTCACCATCCGCGCGGCGGTGATCGTATCTCCAAGCTCAAGTCGATCCACGACATCCATGCCGCGGACGACCCGCCCAAGCGACGTGAAGTCGCCCTCGTTGTGCGGCTGCGGAGTGTTGCCCAGCGTGTAACCCGGCCGCCCCGTATCAAGGCCGGAAGACGCCCACGCCAGGTTCGCCCGTGTCAGGCCGTGGCGATTCACTTCGTCACGCAAGCGGCTCGCGATGGCCTTTCCGTTGGACATGATGGTGGCCTGCTGCGCCACGAAGTTCGGCACGACGCGACTGAACACCGTGCCAACAATGGCGCCGGACTCGGTGAGTCGCACGAGCTCCTCCATGCCCAGCGGCGCATCGGCGGCAAACAGTTCCAGCTCAAGCTCCCCTTTTTCCGTGGTCCAGACGGCTCTGGGGCGCGGTGCGCCGTTGTAGGCCGGCACGATCCAGCGCTCCACGATCTTCCGATAGTCGTCCGGAGTCCGGATGTACCCAAGCTCCGACCCAACCGATCCACCGGCTCCCCGACCAGGCTGATCGATCCCGGCATCGACAAGTCGCTGCTGACCGAGCGGTCCCATCCGTCGCAGCGCCTGGATGGCCGTGTTCCTGATCGTCGGACTTGCGTGTTTCAGCAGCCGCGTCGCCACGTCGAGCGCGATGGGCGGAGCCAGCTGCGTGAGCGGTGTCAGCGAGGCCAACTGCAGCGCCAGCGGACGATCCGGACCGGCCGCAGCACCCAGCTTCGGCGCGACCTGCGCAATGCGGTCCTTGTGTCGGCCCAGGGATTCCGCCGCTGACACCGACATCCACGTATCGGGATCGTCGAGCGCCGCCACCACGACCGCCACCGACGCGTCATCGTCATATGCGGTGAGCACGCGGAGCGCTTCGGTTCGAACGCGACGGTCGGAGTCCTTGACCAGGGCGCGCAATCGGGTCGACGCCGTCGCCAGCGTGACGTCGGGTGACGCGTGTGCCGTCACTTGCGCGGGCGCAAGGCCGCGCACGGCCCAGAAGCGCACCTCGCCGGACGGGTCTTCGGTCATCTTCATCAGGTGCGGCACCGCGTCTGGATTGCGCGCGCGAAACAGCGCCCACGCTGCGCGCCAGCGCACCTCGACATCCGTTGAGGCCATCCACTTCACGACGGGCGTGATCGGTTCCCCTGGAGTGAACCGCCCCAGCGAAAGCAGTGCCTCACCCACAACGACCCGCGCCGGCGCGGTGTCTGGCGCGGACGTCACGAACGCGTTGAGTGCCTGCCACGACTCAGGGGTGCGAACCTTTCCCAGCGCTCTCGCCGCCTCAAAGGCCGCCGCAGCGTTCCTCGCATAGCCGCCCATGGTCTGCGCAAGCCACGGCACCGCTGCAGGGTCTTTCAGCTGGCCCATCGCAAACGCCACGGTCGCGACGATCTCCGGGTTCGCGTCGGCCTTGTAGGGCTCGAGCAACGCCAACCCCTCCGGATTCACGATGCGTCCAACGCTGATCACCGCGCGGCGTCGCACCTCCGGGTGCGAGGATGCCAGCAGCGACCTGAGGGTGTCGGCATCAAACTGCCGCGTGTCCTCGAGTTGCAGGAGCTTCGCGATGTCCGTGATGTGCGCGTCGGTCAGCGAGGGACGAGACTGTGCGGTGACCGAGACAACGAGAACCGTGACGAACAGCGGCAGGAGCAGGCTGCGGATGCGCATGACGGACCCATAATAAGGCCCACCGATGGTTGCCACACCCGCACAGCCCGTCAGCTGGCCCTGGCACGCCCGGCTGTATTACGGCTGGCCGGTGCTGCTCGTCGCGGCCGCGGCGATGGTCGGCACGCTGCCGGGACGCACACAGGGACTCGGCCTGATCACCGAACCGCTGCTGGCTGACCTCGGACTCAGTCGCCTGACCTATGCCACGTTGAATTTCTGGGCCACGATCCTCGGGGCCGGCGGCGCGATCGGCATCGGTCGTGCCATCGATCGCTTCGGCTCACGCACGGTCCTGACACTCGTCGCCTTCGCTCTTGGCGGCATCGTCATGGCCATGAGTTACACGCGAGGCTCCGCGGAGCTTGCCGTGTGGCTGACGCTGACGCGTGCGCTTGGACAAAGCGCGCTGTCTGTCATCTCCCTCGCCATCGTCGGGCACTGGTTCGTGCGGCGCATCGACACCGCGATGGCCGTCTTCAGTGTCGTCATGAGTGTGGGATTCATGCTCGCGTTTCCGCTCGTGGGCGCGCTCGTGCAATCAGGCGGGTGGCGATCGGCCTGGCAGGCCATCGCCGTGGCGCTGCTGCTCGGGCTCGCGCCGCTGGCCTGGGTGGTCGTGAGGCGGAGCCCGGAGTCCGTCGGTCTTGAACCCGACGGCGTCGTTGCCCCCAGTGAGGACGCGGGCCTGGGATGGCAGTGGCGCGATGCCGTGGCGACGTCTTCGTTCTGGTTATTCGCGGTCGCCACCGCACTCTACGGCCTGGTGGCATCGGGCATCGGACTGTTCAATGAATCAATCCTCGCAGAGCGGGGTTTTGGCCCCGAGGTCTACTACCAGACCCTGGTGGTCACGGCCATCACCGCGCTGGCGGGAAATGCACTCGGTGGCTGGCTGACCGCGCGTACGGGCCTGCTCGTCCTGCTGCGTGTGTCACTCGGAATTCTGGCTGCCGGTGTCCTGGTATTGCCCTGGGTGTCGTCGTTCATCGTGGTGATGGCGTGGGCAGTGGCGATGGGCCTGGGCGGCGGACTCATGATGGTGCTCTTCTTCAGTGTCTGGCCCAAGCTGTTCGGCCGACGGCACCTGGGTCTGGTGCAGGGCTCGGCGCAGGCGCTGACGGTACTTGCCTCGGCGCTCGGCCCGGTCGCACTGGCGTGGTGCGTGGAGACCACCGGCAGCTATGCCGGCGCGTTCCATGTGTTGGCGGCGGTGATCGCGGCAGTTGCACTGACGTCGGCGTGGGTGCGCCTTCCCTCCGCTCCTCAATCCGCATCGTGATGGTGCTGCTCTACGCCGCGATCTGGATCGCGCTGATCACGCTGCTGCTGGGGGAACTTGGACGCCGCCGCAACCGGCAAACCAACATCCATACCCGGTGTGCCACGATCGCGTCCGCCATCGGAGTCACGTTGACCGGCCTGCACATGGTGCTCGCGCTGGGTCTCGTCTACGACTGGGATCACGGGCGTGCCGCGGCGGTCACGGCGGAACGGGCGTCGGCCGTCTATGGAGACGTCGCGGGCCCGTCGAGCCTGTACGTGAACTACATCTTCCTCGCCTGGTGGGCCGTCGACACGGCATGGTGGTGGCGGCGCCCGACCGGGTTTGTTCACCGCCCGGCGGCCATCGAATGGGCCTGGCGCGTGTTCGTCTTCACGATGGTCGTCAACGGCGCCGTCATCTTCGCCAGCGCGCCGGGACGGCTCGCCGGCATCCCCCTGACAGCCGCCTTCCTCTTCATCTGGGCCAACGACCGGCTCTTCCCTCGATCATCATAGGAAGCCCCTCGCGCCTGTGGGCCAACCGGGAACCACCGCCCGTCGTCTGACGTCTCAGGTCGATTATCTAGTGGAAGGACTCCGGACACATGCCCCCACGTGGACAAGCCCCGATTCAGGGCGACATGCTGCAAGGCACCCTTGACCTGCTGATCCTGCAGACCCTGGTGCTCGGCCCGGCGCACGGCCACACGATCGCCCATGCGATCGAAAGGCGGTCGGACGACGTGCTGCAGGTGGAACACGGGTCGCTCTACCCCGCGCTGCATCGGCTCGAAAACCGCAAGTGGATCGCGTCATTCTGGGGTACCTCCGAAAACAACCGACGGGCTCGCTACTACCGGCTCACGCCGGCAGGGCGCCGGCAGCTCCTGCACCAGACCTCGCGCTGGGACGCGCTCGTTGCCGCCGTGAATCGTGTCCTCAAGCCCATCCCGGGCGACTCCGGAGCCGAGTCATGAGCCTCTGGCGGTTCTTCCGCCGCAGCCGCTGGGACGATGAGCGGCGGCGCGAGATGGAGTCGTACATCGACCTGGAAACCGAAGACAACGTGGCGCGAGGCATGTCCTGGAGCGAGGCTCGTCAGGCTGCCATTCGAAAACTTGGCAACAGCACGCTGGCGCGTGAAGAGGTGTACCAGATGAATTCAATGGGATGGCTTGATTCGACGATGCGCGATCTGCGGTTTGGACTGCGCGTCCTGCTCCGTCAGCCGGCGTTTGCCATTGTCGCGGTCCTGTCGCTGGGGCTGGGCATCGGGGCCAACACCGCGATCTTCCAGCTGATCGACACCGTGCGGCTGCGCACCCTGCCTGTCGAATCTCCCGAGACACTCGCCCGTGTATCGGTGAACGCGGGCGAAGGAGGACGGACCGGCCGGTTCACGTCCCGATACGCGCACATGACGTACGCGATCTACGAACAGGCGCGGGAGCGGCAGCGGTCGTTCACCGGGCTTGCGGCGTGGGGTCCTGCCTCCTTCGACCTGTCCAATTCGGGCGAGTCACGGCGCGTCCAGGGTCTGTGGATCAGCGGCAACTTCTTTCAGACGATCGGCATCACGGCCGCGGCTGGACGGCTGATCAGCCCGGCCGACGACACACCGGCGTGTGACGCCCCGCATGTCACCATCAGCCACGCGTTCTGGCAACGCGAGTTCGCCGGCGCACAGGACGTCGTCGGTCGCTCCGTCCGCCTCGATGGCCACGTGTTCCCGGTCGGCGGCGTCACACCGGCATCCTTCTTCGGCGTGGACGTCGGACGCCAGTTTGACGTGGCGCTTCCGCTCTGCGCTGAGCGTCAGGTCACGGGAGAGGCGCGCACGGCGCTCAATTCTCCCGACTGGTGGTGGCTGGCGGGCATCGGCCGGCTCAAGCCCGGCGTCACCATTGACGAGGCCACCGCTGAACTGCGCGGCATCTCAGCGCCGATTTTTTCCTCGACGCTGCCCCCCAACTACACGAGCACTGATGCCGACAGCTACAGGAAGTTCACGCTGGAGGCGGCCGACGTCGCCACCGGCTACTCCACGCTGCGCGGTCAATACGACACGCCGCTCACGCTGCTCCTCGCGCTCGCAGGTCTCGTGCTGCTGATTGCCTGCGGAAACCTCGCCAACCTGATGCTGGCCCGCGCCAGCGCCCGCGAGCAGGAGATGGCCGTGCGGCTGGCCATCGGCGCGTCCCGCCGGCGGCTCGTGCGGCAGCTGATGTCCGAGAGTCTCATCGTCGCGGCAAGCGGCGCCGCACTGGGAGCCTGGCTCGCGCAGGGCCTCAGCGGGTTGCTCGTCGGCTCGTTGAGCAACATGCGCAATCCCCTGATGCTCGACCTGTCGATCAACTGGCGAGTGCTGATCTTCACGAGTCTGCTCGGGATCCTGACGTGCCTGATCTTCGGCCTCGTGCCGGCCCTGCGCGCCACGCGCACGGCGCCGGTGGTTGCGATGCGTGCCGGCGGGCGAGGCATGACCGACGGCCGCAACAAGTTCACGCTGCGTCGGACGCTGGTCGTCGGGCAGCTTGCGGTATCACTTGTCCTCCTGGTCGGCGCGCTGCTGTTCACGCGTACGTTCTGGAACCTGGCCTCGGCCGATGTGGGTCATCGACTCGACGACGTCGTGGCGGTGGACTTCGACCTGCGCCGCAGCCGGGTTGCGCCCGAGGATCAGCCGGTGTTCCAGCAGCAGCTGATCGACCGCGTCCGAGCGCTGCCCGGCGTCACCAGCGCCTCGCCCGTGAGCATCACGCCGATGTCGGGCTCCGGCTGGAACCAGAACCTCGTCATCGACGGCGTACCTCAGGAAGGCCTGTCGTGGGTGAACCAGGTCGGCGGCAACTACTTCGAGCTGCTCGACATTCCGCTGCTCAAGGGCCGCACGTTCGACGAGCGGGACGCGCTGGGTGCCCCGCGCAGCCTCATCGTGAATCAGGCGTTCGTGGATCGGTACCTGGCCAAGGGCGAACCACTGGGCCGCACGGTGCACTTCCAGAGCCGCGCCGACGATCCGTCTCCCCCGATGCACGTCATTGGTGTGGTGGCCAACACCCGCTACAACGATGTCAAACGCGACGCCGGGCCCATCATGTTCCTCGCGTATGCGCAGGACCCGGCGCCGGGCCCGTTTCTGACCACGCTCGTGCGGTCCACCCAGGCCGTGTCGGCGATCAACCGCGCCGCCGTCCAGGTTGCCAATCAGGCCAGCGGGGACATTCTCGTGGCGGCGACGCCGCTGGTCACTCCCATCAACGACAGTCTGGCGCGCGAGCGGATGATGGCATCCCTGTCGAGCTTCTTCGGCGGCCTGGCCCTGCTGCTGGCCGCGGTTGGACTGTACGGGGTGATGTCGTACACGGTGACGCAGCGCCGGCAGGAGATCGGCATCCGCATGGCGCTTGGCGCGGGCCGGGGCCGGGTGTTGTCGATGGTGCTGCGCGAGGCGCTGGTGCTGGTCGTTGTGGGTGTGGTGGTCGGTACGGCGCTCTCGGTCGCGGTTGGCCGCTATGCCGAAACGCTGCTCTTTGGCCTGACGTCGTCGGATCCCGTGACGATCGGTGCGGCGATGGTCGGCCTCGCGCTGGTGGCGGCGTTGGCGAGTGTGATTCCGGCGTGGCGCGCCTCGCGGGTTGAGCCCACAACGGCGTTGCGCTGAGTGGACGCTACTGGACCGACAACTGCCGAGGTGACAGGACGTCGAACGTCCCGTCGCCTCGGCGGACGCGGTACTCGTTGCGGCGCGCGGCGAGCACACGCCCGTTGTCCGGCAGCCGATCGCCAAGGGGATTGAGCGAGACGAGAATCCGTGGCGGATGGGGATCGTCACGCCAGAGGAACGGCTCCGGATCGGTTGGTCCCCGCTCGTAGATGCCGAAGTGCAGGTGCGGCGGCGTGGTGCGCGCATTGCCGGTGTTGCCGACGAACCCGATGATGTCGCCGGTTTTGACGGCAGCGCCATCGTCAACCGCCCAGTCATCCAGGTGCGCGTAGTAGAGGTTGCGGCCCAGCCGCGCCTCTCGCAGCCAGATGACCCGCCCTCCGCGAGGCGTCTCGTCGACACGAACGAAACCGTCAGCGATCGCGACAACCGGCGTCCCCCTCGGCGCAAAAATGTCGATGCCATGATGGTCGCGAGCGCCACCGTCACGGGGCGCGCCGAAGCGGCTCTGCACCGCGGACAACGATCGGTCGGGGATCGGGAAGATGAACGACGCGAGCGATCGCTGCATCACGGTGTACTTGCCGAATCGCAGGAGCTCCGGCTGCAAACGCACGATGTACGTGCCCGTCGATCGCACGTCGTACTCAAAACTCCACGCGCCGGGGTCCGCCCCACCGACGCGCCGCGGCGGCTGACCGTCGCGCTCCTGGAAGAGGTCAACAAACAGGCGCCCGGGTTCATTGGAATCGAACGTGATGTCGACAGACAGTCGGCGTCCACGCACGAGCTCAAGCCGGTAGGCTACGGCGGTCGGTCGATCTGCCGGGAAGACGCCTGACTCGATAAAGGGCGTACTCGCCGCAAACGGCTCCGTCAGCGCGCGGTCAGCCTCGGCAAGCCAGTCGCGACCCAGCGCCGTCGCGTCGAGCCCCGTCTCTTTCAGCGCGGCGCCGTACCGCTCGTGAGTCGCAGCCACCTGCAGCGGCGGCGTGCCTGACGGTGGAGACGCGCACGATGCGGCAAACAGCAGCGCGGCCGCCAGTGATGATCGATGGAACATCCCTCGACCATCGTGTCACAGACTCAGCGCGCGGGTGACACGCGTGGGAAGCGCAGGTCCCACACGCGGTCCTGCGTGATGCCGAGTGTGCTGACGCGACCACCCTCACGGTGAAACGTCAGCAGGCCCAGACTGCCACCACCATCAAAACGATCGCGCGAATGTGGGCGTACCGGAATGGCTGTATCCGGCCGACGCCGGACAGTCAGTGACCCGTTTTCCACAGTGACCCGCAGCTCGGTTTCGATTTCGTCGCTGTAGTACGTGCCCACGTAGGCCTGGAGATCCTCGGTGGTTGGATTCCAGGTGTTGTCGCGCTGCACACCAACCAGTGGGCCTTGCGCTTCGCGAAGGGTCGTCGAACGCGGCGCAGACGGTTGCAGGCGCGCGCCAAGGTACAAGTCGCCAACCGCCCTGTTCAGCGCGGTGGCATTGGCATTGCCTGCGTTGCACAGCGTGGCCACGGCCAGTCGCGCCGACGGGTAGTACGTGAGGAACGCGCGGTAGCCGGCGGTTGATCCGGAGTGGTAGATCTCGGGCACACCCTGATAGGTGCCGCTGAACACGCCGAGGCCGTAGTGCAGCGCCCGGCCGTCCGTGAGAAGCGCCATCGTCTGTTGCGGGGTCGCAACCATGTCGCCGCTGAATGCCCCTCCGAAGATCGCCGCCTGCCACTTCAGCAGATCGCCGACGGTGGTCAACAGTCCGCCGTTGCCGTGTACGTTCTCAAACGGCATGTCTTCGCGATAACGTCCGCCGGCCTGCGCGTAGGCCGTGGCGCGTCCAGGGACGATGCGCTGGAAGTCGTCGCGCCAGGACGTGCGCGTCAGTCCGAGCGGGCCAAAGATGCGCTCCCGGCTGAACTGCGCGAAGGGCATCCCGCTGACGCGCGACACAATGATCGCGGCAAGGTTGTAGCCGGAGTTGCTGTACGACCAGCGCGTGCCGGGCGTGAAGTTGAGCGCCTTCTGCCGGCTGAGGACGTCGACTACGTGCGCGTGGGTGTAGGTGCGCGAGCCGCGCGGCGCGCCGGCAATGCCCATCAGGCTGCCCCAATCGCGCAGCCCGGAGGTGTGCGACAACATCTGGCGAATGGTCACCGGCGCGTCGTAGGCCGGCAGCTCCGGCACGTGCTTCCGCACGTCGTCGTCGAGCGAGAGCTTCCCATCACGGGCGAGCAGGATGACCGCCGCGGCCGTGAACTGCTTGGAGAGCGACCCGGCCTCGAAGATGGTGTCCGGCTTGTTGGTGATGCCGTGTTCGAGGTTGGCCATCCCGTAGGCGCGCTCGAGCACCGGCACGCCGTTTTCGGAAACACCGACCGCACATCCCGGCGTGGCCTGATTCCAGGCGGCAAACACCTTGTCGACCGCGCCTGTCCGGGATTCCTGGGCTTGACTGGGCCCAAGCGACAGGCCCGCAACAGCAACGAAGACGGCAACAGTGAGGCGCTTCAACATGCGGCCGATTTTAGCTGCCTTTCCCGTATGCTGTTGGCCATGCGCAGATCCCTTCTCGCCCTGCTTCTGGCTTCGGCCGTCGTTGCGGCCCCGGCCGCGACGTTCCAGACTCAGCCGTCTGCTGATGTTCCGGCACGAAACGGCGTGGTGGTCACGGCTTCAGACATCGCATCCGACATTGGCGCGGCGGTTCTGGCCAAAGGGGGCACGGCAGTCGACGCTGCAGTCGCCACGGCCTTTGCCATGGCGGTCACGTACCCGACGGCCGGCAACATCGGCGGCGGCGGTTTCATGATCGTCAGGATGCCCGACGGCACTGCGACATCCTTCGACTTCCGCGAAAAGGCACCCGGCAAATCGACGCCGACGATGTATCTGGATGCGCAGGGAAACATCAATCGCAGCCTGACGGCCGCGGGATACCTTGCGCCTGGCGTGCCCGGCACGGTGCGCGGTCTTGCCCTGGCGCATCGCCGCTTCGGCAAACTGCCGTGGCGTGATGTCGTGATGCCGTCGGCGGATCTCGCGCGCAATGGATTCAAGGTCTCCGCAAGCCTCGCATCGGGCCTCAACCGCGAGGTGGCCGGCCCGATGAAACCTTTCCCCGGTTCGGTCGCCGCCTACGGCAAACCCGACGGCTCCGCCTGGAAAGAAGGCGACACCATCGTGCTCGGCGATCTCGCCACGGTGCTGACGACGATCGCGACGGATGGCGCTGATGCCTTCTAC
>CBINOO010000083.1:0-17995 GCA_966252305.1 uncultured Acidimicrobiia bacterium | reverse complement strand
AGCCTTCCTTGTTGTCGCCGCGCGGCGGATAGTAGTTGATGCGCACGACGTGCGACAGATCCTTGTAGAGATCCGGATACAGATGCGGCTGGAAGATGTAGTCGAGCGCGCCTTTCTTGCTCTCTTCCTTGGACTTGAACGACTCGGGGTCGTCGAGCACCTCGCCGTCGCGATTGCCGAGAATGTTGGTCGAGTACCAACCATTGACACCGATCAGCCGGGCCTTGAGGCCGGGGGCAATGATCGTCTTGATCAACGTCTGGCCCGTCTTCATGTCGTTGCCGCAGATCGGTGAACCGGTCTGCGCGGCGAGCTCACGAAGCGCCGGCACTTCGGCGCTCAGGTTCGGCGCGGCGTTGCCGTACGGCAGGCCTTCTTTCAGCGCGGCATACGCGTAGATCTGACTCGACGAGATCGCGGGGTCGTTGTTCTCGAGGCCCTGCTCAAACGCGGCGAGCGACTTGTGGCAGTCGGCTTCGCGAATGAAGATCTCGGTCGACCCGGCCCAGATCAGCACCAGACGCGCACAGTTGTTGTCCGCCTTGAACTTGCGGATGTCCGCAATCAGCTGCTCGGCAAGATCCTTCTTGTTCTTGCCTTTCTTGACGTTCGGACCATCAAGGCGCTTCACATACTGTCGATCGAACACGGCGGGCATCGGCTTGATCGCGGACAGTTCGTCCTTGATCTGATCGAGCAGCCGCTCGTCGAGCACGCCGGCGTGTTTGGCCGACTCGTAACAGTTGTCCTCGAAGATGTCCCAGCCGCCAAAGACGATGTCGTCAAGTCCGGTGAGCGGCACGAACTCGCGAATGCCGGGGGAACGCCCCTCGGTGCGCTTGCCGAGCCGGACGGTGCCCATCTCAACCAGCGAGCCGATTGGCTTGGCCAGGCCCTTGCGGATGGCGAAGACGCCCGCAATCGTCGTGGTGCTGACCGCACCCAATCCCACAAGTAATACGCCGAGTTTGCCCTCTGCCGGGGCAATGGAAAGACCCTTAGTCACAAGCGAGAACTATATCATTCGGCATGGAGGCCATATGTGGACGGCTCTGGGAATCCTGAAACTCATCAAACGCAGCTCGGACGCCCCGTTGGAGCCGGCCGTGGCAATGGTGGGCGTCAAGCCGGGGGACAAGGTCATTGTGCTGGGGGCAGACGCGCCGGCGCTGGCAGCCGCTGTCGCCCGAGTGACGGGCCTCAATGGCCAGACCACCGTCGTTGATCCGCGGCCGGACGCCAAGGCGGTGGTTGAGCAGGCGGCGGCGCGGGCCGGCGCGCTCCTGGAATTCTCAGCCGCCCCACTGACCAGTATCTCCATCGAATCAGGCCTGTTCGCAGTGTCGGTCCTGCCGTCAGGTCTTGCAGCGCTCGGCACGGACGCGCCGATGGTCCTGGCGGAGGCGATCCGACTCGTCAAGCCCGGTGGCCGCATCACGGTCTGTGAGCCAGTCGCTCGCCCGGGTCTGTTCAAACTCGCGCAGGCCCGGCCCCTCACCGACCCGGTTCACGTCGTTCAGCGCCTGACCGCCGCCGGGCTGCGCGCCGCGCGCCACGTCGGTACGCTGGAAGGCCTCGCCTTCATCGAAGCCGCCAAGCCGCGTCAGTAGGCGCTCCGGCGCGCACCTCGCACCTCGCACTTCGCACTACCTGAGGCAGGTCAGGTGCCGCCCACCGTCGATCGAGATCGTCTCGCCCGTGATCCAACCAGCGGCCGGAGACGCCAGAAACGCGATCAACTCGGCAACCTCGTCTGGGGATCCCGGACGGCCGAGGGGATGGGTCGAATTTGAGTGTTCGAGGAACGCGGCATACCGCGCCGCGTCCATGCCACCCCTTCGATGGAGGTTGGTCACGACGACTCCAGGATTCACGGCATTGACTCGAACGCCGTGGGGCGCCAGGTCAAGCGCGGCACACCGCGTGAGCTGGTCCACAGCTGCCTTGCTGACGCAATAGGCCAACAAGTTCGGAAACGCGCGGGTTCCGGCGACGCTCGACAGGTTGACCACCGCTCCCTTCGTCGCGATCAGCGCGTCGGTGGCTTCGCGCAGCAGTCGGAAGGACGCGCGAAGATTGATATCCATCATCGCGTCAAACCCGTCATCGGTCGTGTCGCGAATGCCGGCCGACGCAATGATGCCGGCCGCGTTCACCAGCACGTCGAGGCGCTGATGCCGCTCAACGGCCTCCTGGACGATTCGCACGGGGGCATCGTCAGCCGTCACGTCCTCCACGACGACCGTGGCGTGCCCCCCGAGCGCGGTGATGGCGCTCCCCGTCTCGTTGAGGGCCGCCTGATCGCGGCCAACCAGCACCACGGTGCCGCCGGCTCGTCCGAGGGCGATTGCCGTCGCACGCCCGATCCCCGATGAAGCGCCCGTCACGATTGCCACACGACCCGTTGCCCATTTCGCGTCAGTCATGCGGGGGAGTCTATCGCGAGGCCTGTTGAGTGGTGCGCGCCCTGCCGAAACGACAGAGGTGAACGAGGTCTACAGCATCCGGGAAATCGCCGCCGCTGTGGGGTGCCCGGAGGACCTGGTTCGACAGGTGGTCGATTTCGAGCAGGTTCTGGTCGTCGATGATCTCCTGACCGAGCCCGATGCGATCCTCGTCGTTCGTGCGATCCGCCGCACACCAGGGGGTCGCCCGCCACTCAGCCCGCTGACAACTCCCGACCGGCACACCCGCGGTCCCCTGGCGATCTCCGGATCGCTTCACGCTGCACTCGCGGCGCTGCTGGTGATTGCCTCGTCGCTGGAATGGCTGCAGGCCCGGCCGCAGGATCCCGTGCCGGCGCCTCCCCCATCCAAACTCGTTTTCCTGGTCTCACCTGGCCCCGGCGGCGGTGGCGGAGGTGGAGGCCTCGCCATGCCGGCACCCGCACCCCGAGCGGAACGGAAAGCTCCCACACCCAGGAAGGTCTCGAGTCCCGTGCCGCCACCCCGGCGGTACGTGGCGCCTCCTCGTCCCCTGAGTCAGCAGATTCCCCGACCGCCCGTGCGGCCTGTCGTGCGCGAGACGCCCGTGCCCACACCTCCCCCGGCGCCTCCACCTCAAGCGATCCAGGCGCCCGTGGCGGCAATCGAAGCGGACACGCGAGACGTCGTTGGGGTCGTTGAGGCCCCTGCCGCGCCTCCATCCGCGGCGATCAGTCAGGGGCCTGGAACCGGGGGCGGAGTCGGGTCCGGTCAGGGCGAAGGCGTGGGCGAAGGCACCGGCGGCGGCATCGGCCCCGGCTCCGGCGGCGGCACCGGTGGCGGGCCGTATCGACCGGGCTCGGGGATTGAACCGCCGCAACTCGTGAAGGAAGTGCGGCCGCTCTACACCGACGAGGCGAGGCGCCGGGCCGTGACCGGCGATGTCGTGCTCGAGATCGTCGTGAGGCGCGACGGAACGGTGGGTGATGTGCGCGTCATCCGCGCGCTGGGAAGTGGCCTCGATCAACGCGCCGTCGCCGCGGTACGGCAGTGGCGTTTCACGCCTGCGCGCCGTCAGGGCGCAGCGGTTGATGTGATTGTCGAAGTCGCGGTTGGTTTCACCTTGAGGTAGTCATGGATTCGGTACTGCTGCTCGTATTGGTCGGTACGTTGACCCTGGCGCTCGTGCTCAGCGCGTTTGCCTGGCGCGCGCTGCGCCGTGAACGTGACCGCTCGACCGCGCGCGTCGCGCGACTCCAGGCGCTGACAACAGACGAACCCACGCCGCCCTCATGGGAACCTCATGTGGCGCCGGCACGTGGAGGCGTCACGGCCCTGGTCATCGTCGTGTTCATGGCGATAGGTGCCGGGACGGTCTACGGTTTGTACGGTCCCGCGTGGCCAGGTGGCCTCGGCAGGGCCGGCGCCACGACGGCGAATCCGCTTGAGCTGGTGTCACTGTCCCATCGCCGCGATGCGCGTGATTTTGTGGTCACTGGACTCGTGCAGAACGGTGATGGTCACGCGGAGACACCGGCGCTGACGGCGGTCGTCTACCTGTTTGATGCGCAGGGCCGGTTCCTCACGTCAGGAAAGACACCCCTGGAGACCGGTCGTGTCCATCCCGCCGACGTCTCGCCGTTCACCGTGCGGGTGCCCGATGCCGGAGCGGTCGCGCGGTACCGCGTCGGTTTCCGTCGCGATGACGGCACCTCGTTTCCGCATGTGGATCGGCGGGCGGAGGGCATCTCCGGCACGACCGTGGCGACGGTGGAGGCGCAGCGATGACCCTTCACGGTCCGCGGCAGCGGGCATTGCTGATGGCGGCAGCCGTCACCGTCGTGGCATGGCCGATCACGGCGCAGGAGCGTCCGGCGAGCCAGGGCTTCTCGTTTCGATCCGGCGTCAGCCTCATCAACGTGACCGCGACGGTCACCGATGCCAACGGCCACTTCGTCAGCGGCCTGCGTGAATCCGACTTCGAAGTCCTCGAGGACGGTGTGCCGCAGGCCGTGGCGCACTTCGACTCCGCGCGTGTGCCGGTCAGCCTCGGCATCGCGGTCGACACCAGCGGCTCCATGGTCGGAGAAAAGTGGGTGGCGGCTCGCGCCGCATTGGGACGTTTCGCCAACGACCTGCTGGGCGATCAGGATGAGGTATTCCTCTACCGGTTTGATTCGCAGGCGCAGCTCATCCACTCCTGGACGACGGATCGCAGCCGGGTTGGTCGCGCGCTCGAAACACTGACACCGCGCGGGGGCACCGCGATGTACGACGCCGTTGCCGACGCCATCCCACTCGCGCAGCAGGGCTCCCAGCGCAAGAAGGCCCTCGTGATCATCTCGGACGGCAACGACACGAGCAGCAGTTCGCAGGTCTCGGATGTCACCCAGGCGATTCGGGAAAGTGAGGTACTGGTGTACGCGATCGGCATCGATGCGTCGGGGGATCGCGACGGAGGCAATTCCCGCTCGAGAGCCACCCCCTCACGTCCGCCCGCGCCATCACCGTTCCCCGGCCGGAAGGCGCCGACAACGAACCAACCGGCGTCTTCACAGCCGTCAGCCCCATTGACGTCCGACCGCGTCAACATCGATGCGCTGCGCGCGCTCACTGATGACAGCGGCGGACGCACCGAGATGGTGTACTCCCACCGCGACCTCGATCCCGCCACGGCCGGCATCGCGAGCGAGCTGAGCCGCCAGTATTTCCTGACCTATCACTCCTCGGCGCCGAAGGATGGACGCTGGCACACGATCGAGGTGCGGCTCAAAAAGGGCGGGGGCGCCTACCGCGTGCGCGCCCGCCGGGGCTTCATCGCATCCTGATCGGCCGTCGCAGCCCGCCCGATCTCGGGTAGGCTGAATGGTCTGTGTCTGACTCCGCGGTCGCGTGGTTTGCGGCGCTCGGCCTGTCTGTGGTGGGCAGTGTCGGCGGCCTGTTCGTAGCCGGTCTTCTCCTGCTGTTTGGTCCCTCGGTCCGCAACAAGGTTGTTCCCTGGCTCGTGTCCTATGCTGTCGGAACGCTGCTGGGCGCGGCCGGGCTGGTTCTGATGCCTGAGGCGCTCGAGGCGCTGCCTCCGGCAAGCGCGTTCGCCATGATGCTCGGAGGCATCCTCACGTTCTTCGTGCTGGAGAAACTGGTGCTCCTGCACCACTGCCACGCCGACGGCGAGTGTGAAGCCCACCGCAGCACGGCCACCCTCGTGATCATCGGCGATGCGGTGCACACCTTCGTCGACGGCATCGCGATTGCCGCAGCGACCCTCGTGTCCGTGCCGACCGGCGTGACCATGGCCGTCGGAGCCATCGCGCACGAAATCCCGCAGGAAGCGGGCGACTTCGCCATTCTGCTGGCCGCGGGCCACTCGCGCAAAAAAGCGCTGCTGCTCAACCTGACGTCGGCGATTGGCGGCGTGCTGGGCGCGGTGGCCATGCTGCTGTTTGGCGCACGCGTCCCGATGGCGCAGCCGTGGGTCCTGGCATTTGCGGCAGGCACATTCCTGTATGTCGCGATGGCGGACCTCATCCCGCACCTGCATCGAGGGGAAGTCAGCCCGTCCGCCGTCCGGCAGGTCTCGCTGATTGCGCTGGGACTGGCGACTATCTTCCTGCTCAACGACGCCCTCGGCCACTAGTCCGGCTGCCGACGCACACCCGACGTCGAATCAAGGGTGATTCCTCTGCGACATCGCATGCGTCTGGTCACCTGCGCAGTGCTTGTGCTGGGGAGTACTTCGGCGATCCTCCCGGCGCAAGGTCGTCGCGCTCTGCCGGGCTCGGTGCTGATGGGGACGGTCGTCGATGCCGAAACCGGCCGCGGCCTCTCGCGTGCTGTTGTCACCGTTGAACGGGACGGACAGATGCGCAGCATCGTGACCGACGATCGCGGCCGCTATCTTTTTTCGAACCTCCCGGCCGGCCACTATGCCGTGATGGCCGCGCGCGACCGCTACGTCCCGGGCAGCTTCGGACAACAACACGCCGGCGGCAGCGGACTTCGCGTCACCATGACGTCGGGACTCTGGATGTCGGACATCGACATCCGGCTCTGGGCGCCCGCGGTGATCTCCGGCGACGTGCGCACGCCGCTGGGCGATCCGATTCCGACTGTCAAGGTCACGGCGTATCGGCGAACACTCACGCCAACCCATTCCAGACTGTCGCCGGCCGGCAGCGCCGACACTGACGACCTGGGCCGTTATCGGATCCATGGCCTTGTCCCGGGCGAATACGTCGTCGGCGTCTCGCCGTCCGGCGTGGACCATGATGTGCTCCACGGCGTCTTCGCGCCGCAGTTGTTTCCCTCCGTTGAACAAGCCGCGTGGGCGATGGCCGTGGAGGCGGTCCCGGGCGTCGAATTCGGCGCGGTGAACTTCGTGTTGCCTCTCGTTGACGGAGTCGCCGTCACCGGTCGTGTTGAGCCATTCTCCTCACCGGACGAGGATGTGCCTCCGCTGCGCATCACGATTGGCGCGCCGCGCGAGACGTTCGTCGACACCCCACTGTCGCATCGTCGCATCGCGGAGACGCGCGTCACCGACGATGGTGACTTTGTGTTCCCGGCTGTCCCGCCCGGAGTCTGGGAGGTCGAGGCGCACGGGCCGGGAGGGCTCACCACACGGCAACTCGTCCGTGTCTCCGACACGCCGCCCGACGAGCTCCGCCTGCAGATGCAGCCGGCCGTCACCGTCGAAGGTCGTGTGGCGATGCGACGTCGCAACGGCCGCCCACTCGACCTGTCGAAGCCGGTGAGGGTCACATTCGAACCGCTCTCCGAAAGTCAGCCGGATCAGCTCGTGCGCGCCGTGCGGCCGGGTGACACGTTCACCGTGGACGCCCTGCTGCCGGGTGCCTATCTGGTGACTGTCGACGACCTGCCTCAGGGAGTCACGCTGGAAGAAATCTCGGCAAACGGCATTGACGTGCTCGATCGCCCGCTGATGGTCAACGCCGGCAGCGACAAGGTGACCGTGCAGGTCACCCTGAGCGATACCATCACGCAGGTGATCGGAACGGTGGCGAGGAAGGACGTCCGCGGCGACGTGTCGTCGACGGTGATCGCATTTCCCTCAGACGCGACACTCACGGGACCGCACCGGCGCCGAGCCGTCCGGGTAGGCCCGGACGGCGCATTCGTGTTGTTCAACCTGCCGCCGGGCACGTACATCCTGGCTGCCGTCGCCGGACGCGACGAAATTGGCTGGGAATCCCCCGACCGCCTGGCGCGGTGGCGGACGACGGGACTGGCGGTGACGCTGAGGGATTCCGAGATCAGGGTCGTGCAGGTCCCGATCGTCACTCGCTGATGTAACTCCTGGGGGCACGGCCGGGTCCAACCGCCATGGGCGCCCCGCTCCCGGCGACGAAACACCTGCGCCGTACCGGCCGTAACCCACACGAGGTTCCACGATGACTGTGCCCCGACGCCCCTCGACCGCCACCGCGCTGCTCGCCCTGGTCACGACAGCCCTGTGGATCGCGGCTCCACTTGCGCAGGCCGGCAATCAAGGGGGACAGGGGGGACCTGGGGGCCAGGGTCGCGGCGGGCGGGCCGGCGGTGCCGGACAGGCGCGAGATGCGGCGCAGGCGGCGGCGCCCCAGGGAACCGCGATGGTCCTGGGCTCGGTGGTTAACGGCGACACCGGGACCCCGGTTCGTCGCGCTCGCGTGACGATCACCGGCACCGAGCTGCGCGGCAATCGGGCGACGGTGACCGACGACGAAGGCAACTTCGTGTTCACACAGCTGCCGGCCGGGCGGTATTCGATGACGGCATCCAAGGCCGGCTACGTGAACATCGCCTATGGCGCGAAGGCGCCGGGACGCGCGGGAACTCCAATCCAGATCGAGGATGGTCAGCGCGTTCAGGCCAAACCCATCAACCTCCCCAAAGGCGGGGTCATCACTGGCGTCGTGCTCGACGAATACGGTGAACCCTCGCCCGGCACGCCAGTGAGAGCACTCCGGTCGGTCATGCGAACCGGCGAACGTCGTCTTGAATCCGCCGGGACCAGCACAACCGACGACCGCGGGATGTATCGCATCTACGGCCTGCAGCCGGGGCAATACGTCGTCACGGCGCAGCCGCGTAATACGGGGCTGTCCATCCTGCAGACTTCGATCGCGTCGGAAATTGAGAACGCCGTGCAGCAGATGCAGTCGGCGCTGGGCCGCGGCGCGGGTGCGGGCCAGGGTGGCCGGGCCGGCGGACGCGGCGGACAACTCGGCGACCTGCTGGCCGGCATCGGCGGAGGGCGCGGTCAGGACGTGCTCGCGCAACTGCAGCAGCAGCTCGATCCCGACGGTCAGCCGTCGATGGGCTACGCGCCGGTCTTCTTCCCGGGTACGACGTCGCCATCCGCGGCCTCGTTCGTGGATGTGACGGTCGGTCAGGAACGTTTTGGTGTCGACTTCCAACTGCGGCTCGTGGCGACGGCGCAGGTCAGCGGGACGTTGACCGGCACCGACACGGCCGTTCCCGCCGGCGCGCAGGTGACGCTGACCGCGATTGACACGATTCCCGGGCTGCCGGGCGCTTCACAGTCGGTGCGCGCCAATCAGTCCGGCGCGTTCACATTCCGCAACGTCACGCCCGGTCAGTACCGGATCACGTCGCGCGCGCAGGTGCGTGAGGCCGTTGCCGCGGGCGAAATACAGGTCGACGCGTCCGGCCGCGGCGGTCGCGGTGGCCAGGGCGGCAGGGCGCGCGGCCTGCAGGGTCCGGTCGTCGAGGTGCTCTGGGCGCAGGCGGACATCAGCGTGGACGGCCGGGATCTCGAGGGCGTCTCACTCTCGCTGCAGCGCGGGATGGTGGTCTCGGGTCAAGTCGCATTCGATGGCACGTCGCTGATGCCACCCAATGACCTGACGCGGATGCGCGTGACCCTGAACCCGGTCGGCACGCAGGATGCCGAGTTCGGCGGGGCCATGAACACCACGGTGGACACCAACGGCCGCTTCACCATCAATGGTGTGCCGCCAGGACGTTACACCTTGCGCAGTTCGGCGCCGGCCGGCACGGGTGGCCCGGGTGTGGGACGCGGCGGCGCGACAACACCAGGCGGATCGGGCAACTGGGTGTTGCGATCGGCCGTGGCCGGCGGACGCGACACGCTCGACTTCCCGCTGCAAATCGAGCCGAACACAAGCGTCACCGATGCGGTGATCACCTTCAGCGACAAGACGACGGAGCTCACCGGTCTGCTGCAGGATTCCCAGGGGCAGGCCACCGCCGACTACACGATCATCGTCTTTGCGACCGACCAGCAGTACTGGATCCCGCAGGCGCGCCGGATCCAGTCGGTGCGCCCGGGCACCGACGGCCGCTACACGGTGCGGAACCTGCCGCCCGGCGACTATGCGATTGCCGCCGTGACCGATGTCGAGCCGGGCGAGTGGTACAACCCGGCATTCCTCCAGGAGCTGGTGGGCGCGTCGCTGCGGGTGTCGTTGTCACCGGGCGATCGGAAGACGCAGGACATTCGCCTGGCGGGTGGCGGTCACTGATCGGGCACGGGCCCGGTGTTCAGCGCTGGAGTTCCTTGAGGCGCGCGCGGCCGCGACGAATCACCAGCCAGATGATCGTGAGCAACACGAGCACGGCAGCCGCAAAGGCGCCGGCAAACAGGAACATCGTCTGGTAGAGGATGGACTCGGGTTCGGTCACGACACGCATGTCGATGGGCCGCCCTGCGAATCGATCGGTGAGCCGCTGCTCCCACGACAGGATGTTGCCCCGCTCGATCGTGCCCGGCTCGTTGTCGCTCAATCGACGGACATTGTGATCAAGCACCTTGCTCGGCAGGTGCAGCTTGAACACCACCAGTTCATCACCACGCCAGCTGACGGTCGGCGGCGGCGTGCCGGCAGCCGCGCCGACGACCTGCTGATACACGAGTTGCTCGTCTGTGCGCGTGAAGGTGTACGTGGACCACGCCAGTGGACCACATCGTCCGGCGAGGTTCACGTCGTCGACGGCGAGACGTACCTGCACGAAGCGGCGGCCTGCGCGCCGCCACGGACGCGTCACGTTTTCGACCTGGCAGCCGGCCGATTCGAACGCGTCGCGGACGACGGCGGCATCAATTCTCGAGTTGGGCGTGGGATCAAGCGCCAGGCCGCGCAGTCCGACAAGCGCAGGCACCGATGCCGCGATGACCACCGTCGCTGATCCGTCGATATCCAGATAGGTTTGTTCGTCGTACTCGTACTGCCGGGCGAGCGGGTTGGTACACGCCGCCATCGCCAGCACCAGAACGAGGAACCATCCGCCGCGAAGACGCACCTACGAATGATATACATTCCGGGTGCCCCGCCTCTTCCTGATTGACGGCAATTCGCAGATGTACCGTGCCTACCACGCCATTCGTGGTTTGACCGGGCCCGACGGCCGCTCCACCAACGCCGTCTACGGCTTCGTCTCGATGCTCCGCAAGCTGATTGCCGATCACCATCCGGACCACCTGGTCGCATCGTTCGATCTGCCGGGACGCACGTTCCGCGACGAGCTCTTTGCCGACTACAAGGCGAACCGGACGCCCATGCCCGACGACCTCGCGGAGCAGGTGCCGCTCGTTCATGCCGCCTGCGAAGCGCTTGGAGTGCCCAACATCACTTCCGACGGCTTCGAAGCCGACGATGTGATTGGGACGCTCGCCATCAAGGCGCGGGACGCGGGATTCGACGTCGCCATCGTCACCGGCGACAAGGACTTCTTCCAGCTGGTCGGCGACCGCCTGCGCGTCTACAACCCGAAAGACGATGGCACGTGGTACGACGAGGCCGGTGTGATGGAGCGCTGGGGCGTGCGGCCGGATCAGGTCGTTGATGTCCTTGCGTTGATGGGCGACTCGGTCGACAACATCAAGGGTGTGCCCGGCATCGGCGAGAAGGGGGCTCGCGAGCTGATCTCGACGCACGGCACACTCGACAGGCTCCTGGCGGTCGCGCCGACGCTCACATCCAAACGGCATCGCGAGGCGCTGACACAACATGCGGAGGACGCCAGGGCCAGCCGCGTGCTGGCCACGATTCGCACGGATGTGCCGGTGGACTTCGAGCCGGCCCGATTCCAATACCGCGGCCCCGATGCGCCACGGTGTTATGAACTGTTCACGCAGCTCGGCTTCCGCACGTTCACCGCAGATTACGCGCCGACGGCAGCTACGGCGGCCCACACATTCACGCTGGTCACCACGGAGTCGGAGCTCTCGACCCTGGTATCCGCGTGCCGGAATGCCGGGCATGTGTCCATCGCGGCCATCACTGATGGAGCGGGTGCGACACGCAGTCGCCTGATCGGCATCGCGCTGTCACCCGCCGCGGGGCACGCCGCGTATGTGCCAATCGGCCACTCCGGATTGAGCGAAACGCCGAACATGGCGCTGGCGACGGTGCAGGCGATCCTTGGTCCGCTGCTGGCCGACAGCGCGGTCGCGAAGAACGGCCATGACCTCAAGACGACCACGATTGCTCTCGAGCGTCATGGCATGGCAGTGGCCGGCCTCGACCTCGACACGATGATTGCCAGTTATCTCGTCAACGCCACCGGCTCGAGCCACTCCATTGAATCCCTGGCGATTGAACGGGGTGGTTACAAGGCGCTGACGCGGGAAGACGTCGTGGGGCGCGGGGCCAAGGCGGTGAACCTGGACGTCGTGCCGCCGGCGTCGGTGCTCAACTTCGCCTGCGAGCGGGCCGAGATCCCCGGTCGCCTGCGCGACCAGTTGCGGCAGGACCTCGAGACCTTCGCGCTTGGCGACATCTACGATCAACTCGAACGGCCTCTGATTCCGATTCTGGCCGATATCGAACGGGCCGGCGTGCGCGTCGACGTGAACGCGCTGGCGCGGCTTGCCGGATCAATGCAGCACGAACTCGATGACCTGTCCGCGCGCGTGTATGCGCTTGCGGGCGGAGAGTTCAACATCAACTCGCCGAAGCAACTTGGCGAGGTCCTGTTCGAGCGCCTCGCGTTGCCCGCGGCAAAAAAGACCGGCAAGACCAAGGCAACCTCCACGGCGCAGGATGTGCTGGAGGAACTCGCGCAGGTGCATGAGGTACCCGGCCTCGTGCTGCAGTGGCGCAGCATCCAGAAACTGAAAGGCACATACGTCGATGCCTTGCCCACCCTGGTCGATCCGCAGACCGGGCGTGTGCACACGACGTTTAACCAGGCGGTGGCCGCCACGGGCCGGCTCAGCAGTAGTGATCCCAACCTGCAGAACATCCCGGTCCGCACGGCCACTGGCCGAGAGATCCGCGCGGCGTTTGTCGCCGAACCCGGCTGCGTGCTCATTTCCGCCGACTATTCCCAGATCGAACTGCGGGTGCTGGCACACCTGTCGGGAGACGCCGCACTCATCGAGGCCTTCCGGCGGGGCGAGGACATTCACGACCGCACCGCCGAACGCGTGTTCGGAGCGGACAGCGGCCTCGACCCCCACGAGTTGCGTCGCCGGGCGAAGATCATCAACTACGCGCTGCTCTACGGCAAGACCGCCTTTACGCTTGCGAAGGATATTGGGGTGCCGCAGGCGGCTGCTCAGGCGTTCATCGACGCCTATTTCGCCGGCTTCCCTGGCGTTCGCACCTACATCAACCGGACGTTGGACGAGGCGCGCGCCACCGGCATCGTCCGCACATTGTCCGGGCGCCGGCGGCTCGTGCCTGAGCTGACGAGCAAGAACGGGCAGGTGCGCGCAGCCGCGGAGCGTGAAACCGTCAACATGCCCATTCAAGGCACCGCAGCGGACATCCTCAAACACGCGATGATCAATGTCGCCGCGGCCCTGCGACGTCACAACGCCGTTGCCGCCGCCCCGGCCCGCATGATTCTCACGGTGCACGATGAACTGCTGTTTGAGGCTCCCGAGAGCGAGGCATCAACGGTGGCGGCGCTGGTGCAGGACGAAATGCAGCGGGCATTCTCGTTGGATGTGCCCCTGACCGTGGACGTCGGAATCGGGGCCAACTGGAAGCTGGCGAAGCAGTAGCCACGGGGAAATTAGATTGTAAATAGCCTGTTTTCAGCTATTTACAGCAAAAGCTTCCAGCAATTTCGGTCGCTGAATGCCGGCCGGGCCACTATAATCATGTTTCGTGACTGAGCCCGTCATCATTCCGCGCGCCGAGCACACGATCTCGCGCCGAGATATTGATGCGGACGCGCTCAAGGTCCTGTACCGCCTGCAACAAGCCAATCACACCGCCTACCTGGTTGGCGGGGGGGTCCGGGATCTGCTGCTTGGCCGTCCACCCAAGGACTTCGACATCGGCACGAGCGCGCACCCTTACGAAGTCAAGAAACTGTTTCGTAACTGCTGGATCATCGGGCGCCGCTTCCGCCTGGCGCACGTGAAGTTCGGTCAAAAGACGATCGAGGTGGCGACGTTCCGCCGCAACGTCCCGGATCCACCGCCTGACGCGCCGACCGAGGACGCCGAGGTGGTCGCAAGTGCGCCAGCGCAGCTCTCACCGGAAGGCATCATCCGTCGCGACAACACCTTCGGCACTCCCGAGGAAGATGCGTTTCGTCGCGACTTCACCGTCAACGCGCTGTTTTACGACATCGCCACGTTTTCGATCATCGACTACGTCGGTGGTCTCCAGGACCTCGAAAAGCGGGTCATCCGCTCGATCGGCGATCCGCTGGTGCGATTCGTTGAGGACCCGGTGCGAATGCTGCGCGCAGCGGTCTTCGCGGCGCGCCTCGGATTCTCGATGGACCCGCTCGTGGTCGAGGCCATTCGCGAACTGCGCCCGTTGATTGCCAAGGCGTCACCGGCCCGACTGCTTGAGGAGTACTACAAGATTCTCCGCTCCGGTTATGCGGAGGCCAGCTTCAGGAATCTGAGCGAACTCGGCCTGCTCGAGCTGATGACGCCGGAACTGCGAGAGCCGTCAGACGCCGTCTGGAATGCGCTGGCGCAACTGGACGCGTATCGCCGGCGGTTCGAGTCTGTGCCGCCGACGCTCAACAACACGATTCTGTCCAGTGCGTTGCTGGTGCCGGCCGGCCTCATCACGCGGCGCCAACCAGGCGCTGCCGAGGTGCGGGTCCAGTTGGGCCAGCTGCCTATCGCGCGTCGCGATCTCGACCGGTTGTCGCAGGTGCTGACGATCGCGCCGCGACTGCTGGAGCCCGACCTTCCACCGCGCCTGCAGCGGAGCCTGCCGATGCGCCCGGCGTTTGCCGACACCCTCAACTGGCTCGAAGTCTTCGGCGATGCGCCGGACGTGGTTGCACGATGGCGCGATCAAGCGCCGCCTCCGGCTGCGGATGCGGACGCCGATGGCACCCGAAAGCGCCGGCGACGTCGCGGCAGACGCCGCGGCCGCGGACGCGGCAAGTCACCGGCCGGCGTCGCCGAATGACAGCTGTGCGCCGACGCGCCACGCGCGGCCAGGCGCGAGGCTGACCAGGGGCGTTCGCCCGGTTTCGATGCGCGCGTCGAAAACGTTCTCGGCTCCCACGAACACACGCACGCCGGACACACGCACGCTCACGCTCGCGTCCACCTGGGTCGCGGGCGCCAACTCGAACACGTTCCGGTCATCGTCAAACTGACGCCCGGTAGAGCGCAGCACGACGTAGCTGACGACCGGACCGTGGCTGAGCCAGGCTGAGGCGGTCGCGCTGACTCGCGGCACTTGGGGAAGCCGGCGGCCGTCGATCGCCGGCTCGGCTGAATGCTGGAACGTCGCGTCGGCGAACGTCATCGCGGAGGTCAGCCGGAACGCGCGGCTCACGCGCCACTCGACTGATGCTTCCACGCCTTGCGAGAGGGCGTCGCCGGCGTTCTCGCGACGGCGGACGATCGTAGAGCCGGCAGACTGTGTCACGTTGGCGATCGCGTCGCGGACAACCGTGCGGAAGACCGTAATCGACGAACGCCACACGCGGTTGTCCCAGGTGACGCCGAGATCAAGTGCGCGGGCGCGCTCAGGGAGCAAGTCGGGATTCGCCAACGTCTGGACATTGCCCACACGAAAACCACGCGTGAGTTCGTTGAGTGTCGGCCATCGGTGGCTCGTCGACGCGGACGCGCGCAGGCGCACGGACGTCGTCGGGCTCCAGTCCACTGCCGCCCTGCCCACGGTGGCGCGGTCACGCGCGCTGTTGTCATCGGGCGCCGCGCGCCATTCCGTTCTCGCACCGACCGACAGCGTCAGGTCCGGGCGCGCCGTCCATCCGGCCTGGGCCGACACGTGTTCCCCGGTGTCGGCAAGGGGCAGCGTTGAAGTGGATCCCGCGCGTGTTTCCGCGAAGTCCGCCGACCCGCGCGTGAGGCCAACGCGAGCGATGCCAAACGCGCGCAGATGTGTCCGTGACACTTCGACGGTCGCCCGAGTCGTCGTGGCGTCGATGCGCTGAGTCGACGTCAGCGTTTCGGTGGCCCGGGTCGCCGCCACCGCGCTGAACGTCTGGTCGAACGCATTTGTGCTGTGAGACAGCCGGGCCGCGATCGTGGAGGTCGAGGCCGAACGGACCCACCCTGCCGCGATCGTCGAGCCGGACATCCGGTTGCGCTGCAGCGCCGTGCCGTTGCCTCGATCGTCGCTGCCGCCAAAGACCAGGACAGAAAAACGAGAGGCGCCGGACACGAGCTCCGTCCTGCCGTAGCCGCTCCAGAAATCGAGGTCGGTGCGCCGGTCGACAGCGCCTGCAGATGCCGGTTCAATCGGCACATACCCATCCGAGGCTGCGGCGCTTGCGGCAGCGAAGGCTGAGAGAGCGCCACGCGATGCTCCAGCGGCGCCATCGACAACGCGTGTATCCGCGCTGCCCCACTCCATCGATGCCGCCGCCATCGGCTGGGCCGGCACGACGCCCTCCAACCGGATCACGCCCCCGAGAGCGTCCGAACCAAACAGATCGCCTGATGCCCCCGGCATGACGTCGACGCGAGCGAGGGCCATCGCCGGCACACGTGTCCAGGTCACCCACGCGCCAAATCCGTCATTCAGCGGCACACCGTCGAGCAGCACCAGGCCGCGGCTTGCACCTGAGGCAGAAAGCCCACGCATCGTGACGCCATGAGTTGTTGGGTTGGCCTGGCGTGACGATGCGCGGCGAAAGAGAGAAAAGCCGGGCACCACGCGGAGCCGCTCGTCAAGTGTCAGTGCCGGTGCGCTGCGCAATGTGTCGGCGTCGAACGTCACCGCGCCCACCGGCGCCGCGCCACCTACGACCAGCACCGAGGCGTCGGCCGCACGGGGCACCAGCGTGATGACCGCAGGACTTGCGCTGATTCGGATCCGGCGCGGCGAAAACCCTGGCGCCTCAACCAGCAGGTCCACGGGCAGCGTGACGTCCGGCAACGTAAACGCCCCGGCGGCATCAGTGCTGACCGCTGCGGCGCCCGCGACGTCGGCAGTAACCGTCGCGCCGGCGATCGGCGATCCGTCCGGCGCCGTCACCGTGCCGGTCAGCAGCATGATCAACGCCGCGAGCATCATGCTTGCACCTCTTGCCGCTCCTCGCCGCTTCTTGCCGCCTCTTGCTACCCGTTCTTCCGCTCGAACTCCTGCATGAATTCGACGAGTGCGTTGACGCCGGCTTCCGGGAACGCGTTGTAGATCGAGGCGCGAAGGCCGCCAACACTGCGATGGCCCTTGAGCCCGTCAAATCCGGCCGCAGCGGCCTCTTTCGCAAAACGACTTTCGAGCTCTTCGGACGGCATCCGGAACGTGACGTTCATGCGCGAGCGGGAATCAGGACGCGCATGTGGACGCCAGAATTCGCTCCGATCCAGTTCGGCATAGAGTGTCGCGGCCTTGCGCACGTTCACGGCTTCGATGGCCGCCAGGCCCCCCTCGGCCTTCAGCCACTTCATCACCAGACCCAGAATGTAGATGCCGAATGCCGGCGGCGTGTTGTACCGCGATCCGTTCTCCGCCTGCACCCGGTAGTTCATCATCGTCGGCAAGGCGTCGGCCGATCGGGCCAGCAGATCTTCACGGATGATCACCACGGTGACACCGGAAGGCCCGAGGTTCTTCTGCGCGCCCGCGTAGATGAGCCCGTACTTCGCCACGTCAATCGGTCGCGAGAAGATGTCTGACGACGCGTCGCAGACCAGCGGGGCATCCCCAACGTCGGGCAGGTGATGCCACTCCGTGCCGTGAATCGTGTTGTTTGACGTCATGTGCACGTACGCGGCACCTGGCGTCAGCTTCAGGTCGGCCTGCGCCGGAATGAAGTTGTAGTTGGTTGACTCGGTCGATGCCGCAACGGACGTCGCGCCAACTTTCTTCGCTTCCTTCAGCGCCTTCTTGCCCCAGTCGCCGGTCACGATGTAGTCCGCCGTCAGCCCCGGCGTCAGCAGATTCATCGGCACCATTGAGAACTGCGTGCTGGCGCCCCCCTGCAGGAACATCACTTTGTAGTTGGCAGGGATGCCACCGATCTCGCGCATGTCAGATTCGGCCGCCGCCAGGATTTCGTCGAAGGGCCTGGAGCGATGACTGATCTCCATCACCGACATGCCCACGCCCGGCAGGGCCACCAGGTCGCGCTGCGCCTGTTCCAGCACCGGCAGCGGCAGCACGGCCGGCCCCGACGAGAAG
>CBINOO010000082.1:0-18102 GCA_966252305.1 uncultured Acidimicrobiia bacterium | reverse complement strand
CGATCCAGGGTGCTGACGTCGTCAATGGCCAGAGTGGGATCGATCGCCGAGACCACACGGCGCACCTCGGGGACCAGCGTTGCGGGATCGCCGGAAGTGCGAACGGCCACCCAGCCGAGGTAGCGGGGATGTCCAACCTGGGCGCGCGGGTAGTACATCTCCTCTCTCGGGCGCTCGCGGAGCGACCGATGCCGCTTGTCGCCGATCACGCCGACGATCTCGTGAACGACGCCCCGGAACCGGATTTGCCGGCCCAGGGCGCCCTCCGGGAAGTCGCGCCTCTCCAGCGTCTCGTTGACCAGCGCCACCGGGAGTGTGCCGTCACCGTCGTCGGCGGTGAACCATCGCCCGCGCACCAGCTGAACGCCGAGCGCCTCAAGGTAGCCTGCCGAAATGGCCTGCAGGCGCGCGACTGGGATGTTCGGTGAGACGTCGTTGTAGCCGACGCGCGTGAAGCCATCCCCGAATTCGCCTGGAGCAAACGGCAGAAGTGTCGACATGCCCGCCTGTGCGACGTCGGGAAATGCGCGCACCCGCTCCAGCAACGCATCGTAGAACCGCACTTCGTCCTCGAGCGTTTTGTACGTCACGGGGCTCAGCGCGATGTTGAAGGTCAGCACGCCCTGCGCGTGGAAACCCACGTCCGTTGCGCGCATGGCGAAGAACGTTCGCAACAACAGACCGCCACCCACCAGGAGCGCGGTCGAGAGCGCCACCTGCAGCACAACCAGGCCGGCGCGCACACGACGTTGTCCGTGCTGCTCGCCTGCGCGTTCGCTGGAACGAAGGGCCTCCTGTGGGCGTCCTCGACGCGCGGCAACCAGCGCGGGAATGAGTGTCAGGACCGATGCGGTGAGGGTCGCGATCAGGGCCGCAGCGGCCGCCGTCCAGTCGATCCTAACCGCGCCGACTGACGGCAACGTCTCGGGGTACAACGCGAGAAATCCCTGAAGGATCCACGGAGCCAGCGCCAGGCCGGCAGCGCCGCCCACCAGGCACAGCCAGGTGCTCTCGACGCACAACAACCGGACCACGCGCCTGGGCTCGGCGCCAAGCGCGGCTCGGACCGCGAACTCCCGTTGCCGGCCCTGGGCACTGACCAGCAGCAGGTTGCCGACGTTGGCAGTCGCAATGAGGAGCACAAGGAGCATCGCGCCGGCCAGCAGGCCGATGACGGACCGCGTACGCCCCACGAGCCCTTCGCGGTACGGCACCACGAATACACGCCGATCGGCGTTGCTCTTCGGATGCTCCGCTTCGAGTTCACGCGCGATCCGCGTCATGTCCTGACGTGCCTGCTCAAGCGTGACGTCGGCATCGATACGTGCCACGACACGTTGCCACACACCAAACCGGTTGGTGAAGTCAGCGGCCGGCGGCGCCAGCGGCAGCCAGACGTCCGTATCCTCCGTCGGGAAGCTCACGGGCAAATCGGGCAACACACCAAGGACGACCAGCCGTGTGCCGGCCATGTCGATGGTCCGGTTGACGATGGCGGGATCGCCCTGGAATGCTGACCGCCACAGCCGATGGGACAGTACCGCCACGTGTTGTCCAGGCGCCAGATCATCTTCAACGAAGAGGCGTCCCAACTGCGCATGAATCCCCAGTGTGCTCCCGACTGACGGACTCACCAAGGCGACACCCACGCGCACGGGCCGTCCATCCGCGATGACGGTGCCGTCAGAGGTCTCGAAGGCCGTCACCGACGTGAGCACCCGCTCCCGGCGGGCCCAGTCAGCCACGTCCATCGGGTTGCCGTACGCGCCGGCCGCCGAGGCGGGATCAAACGGCGGTGAAGTGGATGTGGGTTGATATGTGGCCAGCCACACCATCCGTGCCTCATCAGGGAACGGCAGCGGGCGCAGCAGGACCGCGTCCACGATCGCCGCAATCGCCGTCGTCGAGGCAATACACACGGTGACGGTCATGATGACCGTGAGCCCCACCGCCGGTCGCCGCCGTAGTCCGCGTCGGGCGACGCGCCAGTCCTGACTCACCCCACGCAGCCAGCCGCCCGACGACGCGTCGTCGCGCCACGACAGCACGGCCCCGAGTTGCTGCCACGCCCATCGGGTGCGTGCCGCTGGTCCGCGTTGGGATACGCGTCGATGCTGCTCGGTCAGTTCGCGGAGCACCTCCTCGCGGGTGTCTCTCGGCAGCAGGCGGACCAGCGCGCGAAGCCAGCGCGGCGTCACAGCCGATCCTCCAGCCCCTGCCACAGGGCGAGGCGCGACTCACGCGCCGCACGCAGGAGCGGGAGCACCTGCGTCTCGTCGAGCGCGTAGAAGCGGCGGGGCCGGCCTCCCCATTCCGGATCGGGCTCGCCGACGCGCGAGGTCAACAGCCCGCGCTGCTCCAGACGGCGCATGACCATGAAGGTCGTGGCGGGAGAGACTTCCCTGCCGGTGAGCCCCGCCAACTGCTCAGCCACTTCAAGCGCGTAACTTTCGCGGCCGATGCGCAGCAACACGAGCAGGACCTGTTCTTCGAGCTCTCCAAGATTGGCGCGGGGCATGTACCCTCCCGCGTCCGAGGCTATTTCATAACTTTGTCAATTTGCAACGTGTGCGGCACCGCACACCCATGGACAACGCGACGACGGCTATGACGGACAGGTCATGACACGCCGGGCCGCAATGATCGGTGACGGCGGCTGCTGTTCATCGAGCAGGATGTTGATGAGGCCACGAAGTGGCTGCGCCAGCGGCACGAAGTAGCCGCCATCACGCGGCTCCACCCGCACGCCGTGCGCCGTCAGCCGATCGCCAATCGAGGTCCAGAACGCCTCCGGCAGCTTCGTGCCGTCCTGCAGCTTTCGGTGGTATTGCTCCGCGGTCAGGAAGTACCCACATGGCGGCGTGGCGAGTTGATCCTCCGGGCCGGGTGGGCCGGGCGGAGGTGGCGTGTCGCCGGGATGCGGGGCAGGGAACGCGGCAACATCCCAGTCCCCATGGAACACGATCGGCCCGGTGTTGGACTGTTGAAAGGCGATCCCATCGGCGATGGCCTTCGCGATGGCGGGACGATTCGCGCGATGGAACGACAGCGCCTGGCGGATCGACCACAGCTGCGAGTACGCCTTGCGCCGGCGATTCTCGGCGGAGTTCGGCGTCTCGAGCGGTCGCGTCGGGCCACCCGCGGAGCGAGCCTCAACCAGCGTGGTCACCATGTTTTTCAGTCCGGTCACGCGAGTGAACGTCTGCGCGCCGGGAATGCCGGCCGGCGGATAGGGACACGGCCACCAGCCGTCTTTCGCCGATGCATCGTAGAAGTACCCCTCCACCAGGCCGGTCTTCGAGATCGCGTGTACCGACGGCGCGGTGTTCGAGTGACGCGGCCACAGCAGCGGCAAGTCGCAGGTGCGGGCGTTGCCATATTCGTGGCCATCCACCATCACTTCGGGGGTGTAGTCACGCAGGAATGCCGCGAAGATCTGCGACTCGGGTTGTGTCAGCCGCGCGTGGTCACGGTTGAGATCCTGCCCGGCCGAGTTGCCGCGCGTGTTGTTTGCCCGGCCGTCCGCATTAAACGACGGCACGATCAGTACCGTGGCGTTCGAGAGGATGTCGAGCACCCACGGGTCGTTCGAAAACGCCAGCTCACGAATCATCATGAAACAGCCTTCGCGGCCGGACGGTTCATTGCCATGCACGTTGCAGTTGGCGCCGGCCGACGGACCGCTGCTGATCTCGGTCGCGGTGGCCGTCGGGCGCGGATGTCCAATCACGAAGAGATTCATCGTGCGGCCCTGTGGCGTCTTGCCGAGGGCAACGACGCGCACACGCGGACTCGCCGCCGCGATTCGCGTCGTCCAATCGATCTCCTCGTCGTAGGTCGTGTAGTCCGCGCCTTCGCGCGACTCGAATCCGGTCTGAAACGCCGCGGGGCCGACGGGCGCAACCGTCACGGCGTCGACTGGTGCCGAGAATGGCTGCGGCGTCTCAGCGATCACCGCGCGCACACGCCAGCGCAACCGGTGGCCGGGAACGAAGCCCGCGTCCGCGAATACGGGCGACTCCGACCGCGTCTGCCGGTTCGGCATCCACACACCGGCGATCGCCGGCTCGCCCATCACCGAGCCGTCGTCTGCCAGGCGGGTGCGTTCAATTTCGTAGCTGGTCGCGCCGGCGACCGGCCTCCACGTGAGCGCGGCGTAGCCATCACGTGGCGCGACAGTCAGCCCGGTCACCTGGGTGCCCGCCTGCGCGCGCACCGTCCATCCACCCACCGTGGCGATCGCCACGGCCAGCACACCCGCCGTCAGCAGTTTCATGGTGCGCCCATTGTAGGGCACGCGTCGCTCAGGCGCCGGGCGGGGGCGGTGGCGGATCGTCGCCGCCATCGGACTGGCCGCCGCCGCACACCGGATCCTGATCGCCGCCGACGCTGCGGGCGGCGAGCACTGTGCTGGTCAACGCCGTCGGGTATGGATAGGTCTTCACCTCTGCGGCAGCGCTGGTCAAGTTGTACAACAGCGCATACTCACGCAACCGGTAAAACCCGTTGTCCTCGGACCAGACCTTTGGTGCGGCATCGGCATTGAGCAACGTGAGGTCGGCGCCGGTCGAGGGAATCGGGAGACGCAGGGTCTGCGGGTCTGAGCCGCCGGTCCGGATCACCAGTTCATACGAGCCGCCTGCGGCCAGTGGCAAGGTGAATCGCACCTGGTCGGTCAGTTCCTGCGTCAACGTCACGTCACCCGACGATGTCATGAACTGCCATTCAATTCCGCGAGCCCATTCCTTTGATGCCGGCAGTTCGGTCAGATAGCCGCCGGCGAGGATGACCCGCGCGTTGAGCGTTGGCGGCACCTCGGCCAGTCGGGTGATGGGTTCCGGCACCACCCGGCCGTTGAACACATAGTCGAGATACGGGAGGTATCGCGCACCGGGCCGCAGCGTCTGTTCCTCAATCTGGTCGACGCCATCACGACTGATGCGGACGTCCGCGCCCGCAAGGGTGATGGGCGCATCCAGCATGGATCCGGACAGCGTCGCGGTATGCCCCGACGACGGCAGCAGCACGGTGGCGCCATTGAGGCGGTTCACCAGCAGGAACATCTGCTGGAACGTGAGGGTGAAGACTGGGGACTCACTCATGACTGACAAGACCTCCGATGGTGGTGAACGCCGCCCACACATTTGACGGCACGCCCGACTGCCGCGCGCGGCGCTGGCTTTCGGCGAGCGCCTGACTCGGCGCGACACCCATCCGCACGCGGGTGTGCACGTCGGTCCAGAACGAGACCGGCGCCGCATCATCAACGGGCCACAACGCGGCCACGACCGACGACGCGCCGCTGGCGAGAAACACAAACGGCAGGCCAACCACGCCTTCACCGGTGAATACGCGGCCACGTGCGCCATCACACGCGGACAACACGATCGTGGCGCCCTGGGGCAGGCGTGACGACCTGAGATCCGCGAACGTCAGAGTGGACGGCTCAGCGGTCGTTGACAACAGCAGGCGCGAACGACTCGCGACCACCGCATCGGTCACGACGTGCCCGGCAAAATGCATCAGATCGGCCCCCGGCAAGGCGGCCAGTACTGCCGGCACCGTGGCGCTGGTGTCCGCGAGCACGGTCGCAGTGGGATACATCGAGGCCAGCGACTGCACTTCGAATCGAGTGCCCGGCAGGGCGGCAAGGCCTTCGCGCGGCTGCGCCTCACCAGACGCAATCAACAGCTCCCGTCGCGGTGCACGGGCCACGGTCGCGGCCTCCTTCAGCAGCGTCAGGCTCGGCGCGGCTTGCGGAACAAAAGCATCCACGAGCAGGCGACCTGCCTCATCGAGGGGGAGCGCCGCAAACGGAACCCGGTACAGCGGGCCATCGGGCAGGAACACGAGCCGAGGCGTCCGTTCGGGAGACAGTGTGGCGGGCAACAGCAGACGGGCAAGTTCGCGCGCATCGGCGGGCCGCCCGGCGGCGACGGCCGCCGAGAAGGCATCGACCTCGGCCGCCAGGGATGTCGACGCGATCGGCAGGACATCGAGCGAGACACCGGCGCGCGTCACGGTCCAGCGATACAACTCGCGCTCCTGCACCGTGTACGCCAGCGCCAGCACGTCATCCGGCAGCCAGTCAAACAACGACGATCCCGACAGGGTGGCGCTCTGTGCGGATCTCGCGCGCGCATCCAGCAACGCGCGCCCGCGGGAACGCTCGGCAAATTCCAGTGAGCCGAGGGGATCGTCATGCCGCACGCGGATCATCTCGCGATAGATGTCCCACAACTCGTTGCGGGAATCGACGCGCCACTGTTCTTCACGCACTTCGGGCCGGGGATCCTCGAACAGGTCGGCGGCCTCGATCCAGTCTCGTTCCGCGGCGTCCCTGCGTCCCGCGGCTGCGTGGAGGCGGCCCCGCCCCAGCAGTGCGCGCGCGCGGCGCCCGAGTTGCTCGGATGGCCGCGAATCGTTGATCAGCCTGTCATAGGCCGCCAGCGCCGCATCGTGTTGCGTCGGCGCCAGGAGGGCGGCAATCGAAATGTCGGCGTGGGTCTCGTACTGACGCCGGAGCGTCTCGTCGGGAATGCTCGGCACCAACGAAGTTGCCTCGTCCAGAAGTGCCCGCGCCTCGGCCGCACGCCCGAGTGCGCGGCGGGTATTCGACGCGTGGAGCAAGGCGCTGACCGAGAACACCGGGTCGCCCGTCGACAGACTGTGGGCCACGAGCACGTCCGCGAAGTACGCGGCGGCTCCGAGCAGCCCGAACGCCTGTCCATTTGTGACCGCGTTGCCCAACGCCAGCTGCCTCCGCCTGCCCCCCAGCGCCGGAAGGGCCTGCAATGCGGGCGCCAGGCCGGCCCATGTCGCCGTCTGGTCGGTTCTCGCCCGAGCGACCTCCGATTGCAACATGGTGAGCGAGATGACGTACTCGGTATCCCCTGCGGCAGTTGCGAATTCGAGGGCGCGGCTGTAGGCGGCGTCCGACTCGACGTAGCGGGCCTGACGGCTGAAGTCGAGGCCACGGATGTACTCCATGCGCCCTCGGGCCAGCGTCGGCAACGTTGAATCGCCGAGCAGTTGGCTGGCCAGCGGTATGGCATCGCGCGGCCTGCCCTGAAAAAAGATCGCCCAGGCCTGCTGGGCCCGCGCACCGGCCGTTGGCAGCCCGGCGCAGCGGAGGGCGTCTTCTGCGTCACGGGCCAGCGCCTCCGCCTCAGCCAGATGTGAAGTGTCGAACGCGATACGTGACTGGTCCAGCCGTTGCGCGGCCGTGGTCGCGCATGCGCGGGCCGCACCACTGAGCGATGCGGGAATGACAACAGGAATGGGAATGGTGCCGCCATGATCGGCGACCGGCAGACGTTCCAGGCGCGCCAGGTGCACCCGTGCCTCGTCGGCCCACTGTGACGACGGGTCCACGGCGAGGTACGCCTGCCACCGCTCGATGGCCTGCTCCCGCATGCCAAGCGCTTCGACCGCCAGCGCGTGGTTGAACAGGGCCGGCGGCGATCCCTCGTCGCGCATCAACGCGTGCTGTGCGGCGTCGAGTGCCGACACGGCATCGGCAGGTTCACGCGAGATCCGCCAGCGTTCAATACGCGCGGCGGACAAACTCGCGTACACCGAGGCATCGGCGTCCTCTCGGGCCGCAGCCGCCTCGAGCGACACCGTCGCCTCGTCGAGCGAGCCTGTTACCAGTTCTGCGACGCCGACGGCCGCCATGGTGCGTGCGCTGGGATGTTCCGTCGCCAGGCGACGCAGTTTGACCAGTGCCTCCTGCGCGTCGAGCGACAGCTGCGCACGCACGGTGCCGCGCGTGATCGCCGGCGGTGGCCCCCACCCGAACGCCGGGTGCACACGCCCCTCGGTTGCGCGCGCGGGCATGGCTGCAGCCAGTTCCGCCAGCACCGCATCGGCCTGGTCGGACGCCGGCCGCACAACGCGCCAGGCCGCCCAGCACACCGACAGGATGATCGCCGCCGCCGCGGCCAGCCACGCGGCGCGGCGCCCCCAGTAGATCGCGGACCGAGGCGCAGGCGCCTGTCGCTCCTGCTCCACGAATGACATCGTGTCAGCGGCAATCTCGCGGCACCAGTCGCAGTGCGCGAGGTGCTGTTCCATGCGGACGCGGGCGTCCCCTGACAGCCGTCCTTCCGCAAACGACGCCAACTCCGCCGCGCTCGGGCACGTAGACGAGTCGGTCATGACGACGCTCCTTGGACTGGTGAAGCCGACAACAGGTCGAACCCACGACGACTCAGGACGTCCGACACCTGTGTCGGAGAGACGCCGGCCGCCTGCAGTTCCGCGCGCACGCCGTCGAGTAAACGGTCGACACGGCGATACAGCGTCTTTCCGTCGACACCGATGGCCCTGCCGATCGCCGACATCGGCAGGTCCTGCTCGAACCGCAGGCGAAGAATGAGCTGGTCCTGCGCCGACAGCCGGTCGAGTGACGCGCGCATCACATTCGACACGTGGGCGGTGAGCGCCGTCACGTCCCGCTCCTCCACGCGCTGGTCGGCCTCCGCATCACCCGGCATGGTCGCCAACGCCGCGTCTGACACGAAGGTACGGCGCGCGGTCGCCGGCAGCTGAGCCACAAGCGCCTCGAGCGCCGCGCCGGCGTGCCGGTGCTGAGGGCGCGACTGAAGAATCCCGATGGCCTCACTGGAGGTGTGCCGATCGCGGACGATGAGGCGTTCGAGTTCCACCGCAACCGGCCCAAGCTTCGTGGCCGTCGCCGTCGGTCGCCAGCGGCCCCACCGCGCCCGGTGCCAGTCCTGCAGCGTGCGTCGAATGACCGCGAAGAGGTAGGTGGACCACTCACTGCGTCCGGCAAACGCGCGCAGGACCGCGTAGTCATCGTCGATGAACTTGAGGTGCACAGCAGCCGCGAAGTCTTCGGCGTCTGACGCCGACAGATGGTGTCGCGACGCCAGAGCCTGGGTGATCCGCTCGATCTGCGAGCGATGTGTCAGTAGTACTTGCGCGAACTCCACAGGCGGCACAGGCATTCTTGCCGCCACCGCCGCGCTTGTCAACGCGCGCGACGCACGGGAACCGGACCATCAGCTTGCCGCCTCGGAATATCGGTCGCCCACCAGGGGTGAACCAATGGCCTGCAGATAGTCGACGTCGGCCACCGCCAGTCGCATCAACTGCGTCTCACCGCGAACCGGATTCCGCACCCGACGCAACGGGCGATAACCGAGCCGCTCGAAGAATCGGCGCTCTCCGTCCGCGCAGTCGAGGTAGTCGTAGACGATCTTCTCGCGCTGGAACACGGAATACAGGCCTCGCGCCAGCGCTAGGGGCACCTCGAGCCCCAACATGTCCCACGCTGTCACCCAGCCGGAGGTCACTGAGGTCATCCGTTTCTCGATGGGTTCCATGTCCCGAAGCTGATACATCTGGGCGTACGGACCAAGTCCCTCGTGCGCCAGATTGACGCGCACTGCGCCGACCAGGCGCCCGGCCGCGGCTTCCCGCGCCGTAATCAGAATGGCCAGGGCATCCATTTCATCGAGCAGTCCACCGCCCGACATCTTGGCGCCGGGCAGCAGCGTCTCGGTCGGCCGCACGCCGCGTTCATGGCGAAATCGAAACACCTCAGCCCGGCAGGCGGCGGTGGCGGCGGGCGCTACGACGAGTGGTATGGTTGCCATTACCCAGTCAGTCGGACAGGCGTGCTGGATTTCTCACGGGCCAGCCGGACGGGAATTCGGCCGCTCACGGCCGTCACACGGTTTGAGGACCCGACATGAGTCACGACACCAGCGCGCCTGAGCTGTCCCTGCGGACACTGGACCGGCTGCTCGAAGGCTGTCAGGTCATCAGCCGCGATTTTCGCTATCTCTACGTGAATGACTCACTGCTTCACCAGGCCAAACAGACACGTGAGGCGCTGATTGGGCGCCGCATGCCCGACGTCTTTCCCGGGATCGCGGAGACCGCGATGTTCGAGGTCCTGTGTCGCGTCATGGAGGGCGGCGCGGCCGAACAGCTCGACAATACGTTTACGTTTCCGGATGGACGCGTCGGACACTTCGAACTCAGCATCCAACCCGTGCCCGACGGTGTCTGTATCCTCTCCATCGACGTCACGGCGCGCGTCGAAGCCCAGCGGCTCGCGCAACGCCAGCAGCGGCTCGAGTCGCTGGGCACCCTGGCCGGCGGCGTTGCCCACGACCTGAACAACGCCCTGGCGCCCATCCTGATGTCGATCGGACTGCTGCGGGACCTCGGTGGCGCTGACGAAGACCTGCTGACATCGGTGGAAGACAGCACCACGCGGGCAGCACGACTGGTCCGGCAACTGCTGACGTTTTCGAAGGGCTCAGACGGTCCGCGCGTGCCCATCTGGCCGCAGGCCGTCATTCGCGACGTTGAACGCTTCATCAGCCAGGCGTTCCCGAAGTCCATCACCGCGCGCTACAGCCTGGCCGCGGACCTGCCCCCGGTCCTGGGCGACCCGACCCAGCTTGGTCAGGTGATCCTCAACCTCTGCATCAACGCCAGGGATGCGATGCCTGAGGGCGGCACGCTGTGGATCGACACGGCGCGCACACACGTTGACGAGGCCTACGCCGCCGCCGTCATGCATGGAGCCGTCGGCGACTACGTCACCATCACCGTGCGGGACTCCGGCTCCGGGATCCCGCCTGATGTCCTGGAGCACATCTTCGAGCCGTTCTTCACGACGAAGGGCCCCGAACACGGCACAGGGCTCGGACTGTCGACCTCGCTGGGCATCGTGCGCAGCCACGGGGGGTTCGTCCACGTCTACACCCAGCCGGGCCAGGGGACGTCATTCAAGGTCTTCCTGCCGGTGGCCGCGTCTGACGACGACGCCATCACTGAAGCGCCGGCCGACTTCCCGGCGTCCGGCCGCCTCGCCCTCGTGATTGACGATGACGAACGCAGCCGGCAGGCCGCAGCCACCACACTGAGCACCCTCGGCTTCCGTGTCTCGACAGCAAACGACGGCTCCGAAGGCCTGATTCGCCTGGCTGAACATCGCGACGACGTCGCGGTGGTGCTGCTGGACCTGCACATGCCTGCCCTTGACGGCCGCGCATTCCACGAACGCCTGGAACGCACGCACCCGGCGCTGCCGGTGATCATCATGAGCGGCCACTTCTCCGGCGAGTTCGAAGGAGGCCTGCGCCAGCCCCCGATGCTGCAGAAACCCTTTACACGCGCGCAACTCGTGGGAGCGCTCGACGTCGCGCTTGGACGTCAGTCGCGATAACGCGGCACGGACGCCGGAATCGCCTTGTCGATCGCCGGGCGGGACGCACTGTCAGCCATGGCCCACACCGTCGCCATGATCGTGCGTGAGACACGTTCAATCTTCACGGGGTCCAGAAACCTGGCCTCGTCGGAAGGCTGGTGATACCGGCGATGCAGGCCGGTGTTGAACCCGATTGTCAGGATGCCGCGTTCAAGGAACGGCCCCGCATCTGTCCGCGGGTAGAAAAATTCGCTGTCCCACCGGTCGTCTCCGCGGTTGAAGGTCATGCCCTGATATCCGCGATTCACCCGTTCAATGAGCGTGTTCGTCGCATCACTGAGCACCCCGGGGCCAATCAGATACACCTCGTTTGGCCCAGGGACCGCTGGGGAATCGGCATCCGCGCTGCCGGGCGCACGCGTGGCACCGATCATGTCGATGTTCACGTGCGCCACCACGGACGCCAATGGCACGGGCGGGTTGGCGACAAAGTGCCGACTGCCCCACAGGCCGACCTCCTCCCCGCTGTCCCAGACGAACACGAGAGACCGTTTTGATCGCGGCGCCTTCATCAGCTGTTCGACGATGGACAGCAGGCCCGCGCTGCCGGACGCGTTGTCGTCGGCGGCGTTGTAGATGTCGTCGCCGGCCACGGCGCGGGTGCCAACGGCGCCGTCCAGGTGCGCCATCACCGTGATGTGTTCATTCCGCAGCACCGGATCGCTGCCTTCGAGTCGCGCGACGATGTTGTACGGCCGGTGGGTGGTGCGGGTCACCGGCAGTGTCAGCGTCACCGTCTTGCCAAGCGTGAACGACGCGGGATAGTCCTCCGCATCGCCGCGCGCCACCAGGGTCGGACCATCGATTCGTTCACCCTCCAGCAGGGCGTGCGCCGCCTTCTCCGAGAGCAACGCGCTGGTGATCTGCGCCGCCGCGTACGCCGACGGCACCCACGGGTCAAGTTCGCGACGCACGAGATTCTGCCCACGCAACTGCTCCCACCAACCGGGTTGCTTGCTGGTCTGCGGAATCATGAGCACGGCAACCGCCCCTCGCCGGGCGGCCTCCGTGGTGACGTTGGAGGCTCCCACGCTGATGCGGCCCAGCTGCTGAATGGCCACTCCTTTGGGCATCGCGCGCGGTCCGTGCGTCAGCACGATCTTGCCGCGCACGTCGATCCCGTCAAACGCATCGATGCCTCGATCGGGCACCACCCATCCGTGCCCCACGTACACGACGGGCCAGCTGCCCGACAGCGGCTCGCCGGCAAACGACCGCAGCACGACATCTTCATCAAGTCGGAACGTCGAGTGGCCAATGGTGACGGAGGTCTGGGCCGCATTCACGCGGGCATCGATCATCGTGTACCGCTGCAGAAACGATCCGGCGTCCCCGGCCGGGGTTACTCCCGACGCCTTCAGGCGGCCGACGATGTAGTCGGCTGCCTTGTCGAATCCCGGAGAGGCAGTCGCCCGGCCGCGCAGCTCATCCGATGAGAGAAACGCCAGGTCGGCTGACACCCGCTCTGCTGTGATGCCATCAGCCGCAGCCCTCACCGCAGCGGGCAGAACGGCTGGGGCCGATTGGGCCAGCAGGGCGGCGACAACGACGACAATCCTGTGCAGCATGCGCGCATTGTCGCATGGCCCAACCTACACCTGTCGAAGCGTGCGCGCGGGCGATTGTCTGAGCAGACGTCGGGCAGGCAGGTACGTGGCCAGCAGACCCGCCACCATCATCGTCGCTGCCGCAATGGCGAGGGTCTTCGCATCATCGGCCGCAATCTGAAAGAGCAGGCCTTCCAATACCCCGGACGACAGGCGCGAGGCGGCCAACCCGAGTGCGATACCCAGGCCGGCCAGCACGAACCCACGCCGCACGATGAGCCCGACGAGCCACTGGGGCTGCGCGCCAAGCGCAAGGCGAATGCCCATTTCACGCGTGCGCTGGCTCACGACGTAGCTCATCAGGCCATACACACCGACGGCCGCGAGGACCAGCGCGGTCGCGCCAAACGCGCCCACCAGCCACAATGTAAATGTCCGGCCGGCGAGTGTCAGGTCGAACGCTCGCTGCATGGTGGTGATGGTGACAGGCACCTCGGGATTCACCTCCCGCACGATGCGGCGTACGGTGTCGGTCAGCGTCAGCGCGGTCGGCCCCTTGACGATCCACCACGCGCGCCCGGCCTGCCGCGGTCGCTGACGCGCGGACACATACAGCATCGGTCGCACAGCCGATTCCAGAGACACCTCCCGCACGTCGCCGACGACGCCGACGATCTGGATGCCGCGAAGGTCGCCGTCCATGTTGCCGAATTGAATCCAGCGGCCAATCGCCGATCGGCCCGGCCATTGCTGTTCCGCCAGCGCGCGACTCACGACGGCGACGTGGGGAGAATCGGGACCATCTCGCTCGTCAATCAGCCGGCCGTCCAGCAGCGGGATTCCGAGCGCCTGGAAGTAGTCACCGCTGACATGGCGGTACTCGGAAGAACCGAAGCGACCCTTGTATTTCTCGGCATCACGTTCGAAACCCTCGAACGTCGTGATTTCGTTCGCGCTGGTCATCTCCAGAAACGTGCCGTTGCGCAGCGACCGGACCCCCAGCGGAAACGCGCTGACCAGCCCGACGTGGGTGACGCCCGGCTGTTGTGTGAGTCGCTCGGTCACCTCGTCGTGGAACGCGACCTGGCGCGCCATCGCTTCGGGTGAACCATTGCCGGGCATGATGGCCTCCACCACCAGTCCGTCATCGAGACTGAACCCCGGGTCCACCGACATGACGCTGAGCAGGCTTCGGCCCAGCAGCGCCGCGGCGGACAGGAGCACCAGGGTGAGCGCGATCTGCGCGACGATCAGCCCTTCCCGCACGCGGGCCTGCCGCCGGCCGCCGCTGCCGGATCGCCCCTGTTCCGCCAGCGACGTGACCATCTCGGTGGACCGGGACCCGACCACCGTGAACATCGTCACACACGCGGCAGCCGCCATGGCGACCGCGAACGCGAAGGCGGCAGCGGGCCAGCTGACGCTGACCTCCTCCAGACGTGAGACGGACGCGGGACCCGCCGCAACAAACAGCCGGACCGCAAGGATGGCGCCGCCGACGCCAATCGCGGCGCCGGTGAGGCAGATGGTCAGTGACTCTGCCAGGATCTGCCTGGCAAGACGTCGCGGCGTGGCTCCCAGGGCCAGCTGCAGCGCAAACTCCGCGCGCCGGCCAGACGCGCGGACCACCAGCAGGTTCGACAGGTTGGTGGTGGCGACCAGGAGCAGGACGACGGCGGCGATGAACAGCAGTTGAATCACCGGCCGTGAAGCCTGCGTGGTCACGTCGAGCAACGGAACGACTTCCGCATCAGTCATCCACGTGCGGTCGCCATGTATCGTCTTCAGCTGCCGTGACACCGCACTGATCTCGGCGTGTGCCTGCGCGACCGTGACGCCGTCCTTCAACCGCGCGATGACAAGCGCGTTATGCGATGTGCGCGAGGGATTTGTCGGCAAGGTCCCGCGCGCCGTCCAGATGCTGGTGGAGCGGGGAAACGCGAATCCGTCTGGCATCACCCCCACCACGGTGAAGTGTTCGTCGCCGATGCGGATGACCTCGCCGTCGGGATCGGCGGTGCCACGCCAGCGACTCCAGAACGCGTGACTGACAACAGCCACCAGCGGCGCGCCGAGCTGCTGCTCGTCCGGGCGAATGACGCGGCCGCGCGCCGGCCGCACGCCCGTGACGTCGAAAAACTCCTCGCCGACGCGGGTCATCGATGCCAGTTGCGCCTCGCTGCCGCTGACAACCGGCACCTGCCCCCACTCGGAGTAGTCGGCCATCGCCGCGAAGGCATTCGACGACGCCTTCCAGTCCGCAAAGTTGGGATCGGCCACGCGATTGCGGGTCCCGGAGTTCAGCTGGTAGATCTGCACCAGCCGACCGGCATCCGGATACGGCAGCGGCCGCAGGAGCACGCCTTCAAAGACACTGAACATGGCGACCGACGCCGTCACACCAAGCGCAAAGGTCAACACCGCGCTCACAGCGAAGCCCGGTGTACGCCACATGCTCCGAATCGACAGCCGCAGGTCTCGCGCCAGTTCGCGGACGACGACGCCGCGCTGCGCATCCTGGGCGGCCTCACGCGCGGGTTCGACCCCACCGAACTGAATCAAGGCCTGGCGCCGGGCTTCTTCAGGCGAGAGCCCCTTGCCCTCGAGCTTCTTGATCAGCTGCTCGAGGTGGAACTGGAGTTCTTCCGTCAGTCGATCGTCGCGTTTCACAGTGTCGCCTCCAGCACGAGATTGATGGCGCGCGCCATCCGGTGCCAGTCCTTGATCTCCTGCGCCAGGTGACGGCGGCCGGCCGGCGTCAGTGCGTAATATCGGGCCCGACGGTTGTTTTCGGTCGTGTCCCACCTGGATGAGATCAGCCCCTGCCGCTCGAGGCGATACAACGCCGGATATAACGTCCCCTGCCCGAGACTCAGCACCTCCTCGGACCACTGCTCGATGCGCTCGGTGATGCCCCAGCCATGCATGGGTTGCAGCTGCAGGGCGCGCAGCACCAGCATGTCGAGTGTCCCCTGGAGGATGGCCGTCGCTTCCCGGTCGAGTTTTGGTGACATGGTCTCTCCTTCTGACGATCGAAAGGAGTACAACGTTGCCCACCATCCGTCAAGCGGGATAGCCTGAGGCACTTGCGCACCTTGCTCCTGTTGCTGCTCGTGGCTCTCACGTCCGGCCTCGCCGCGCAGACGGCCAGGCCGATGCCGGCCCCCCGTTTGCCCGCGGCGCAACTCGACGTGCGAGCGCCGGACACTCGGGTGGCCGGCGCACCAGGCGCCATGCGGGTGCGGAGCGCTCCCTGCCTCACCGCTCCAGTCACCGCCCAGCTCCGCCGGCGCATCGTCGACATTGCCGTGCAGGAGTGGGCCTTTTTTGGGTACACGGTCGTTGATCAGACCGTTGGCGAGACTGACGACGATCCGCCGCCGATGTTCATGCGCGGACGAGGGCGCGGGCGCGTGACGCCCGAAGAGGGTGCTCGTGTCGCGGCCAGCATCGCCGGTTTCTGGGCCGTCACGCCGGAAGGCGGCTGGATCGTCGACCGGCAGAACGCGACGTGGAAGGGCGAGGCGGGCCTCGGAGCCCGATGGAACAGCCCGTGGTCAGCCGCATTCATCTCGTGGGTGATGTGTGAAGCCGGGCTCGGCGAACCGTCGGCGTTTCTGAGAGCTGTCGCTCATCATCGGTACATCGATCAGGCGATTCGCGCGCGTGATGGCCGTGACGACGCCTCGGCGTTTGTCGCGTACGACGGGGGTGAAGCGGCCGTGCTGCCGGGAGACCTGCTGTGCTCGGGCAGACGCCCTGCGTATCGTTCACTGGCCGAACGCCGACGTCAGATCGGGCAAGGCGCGTCCACGCACTGCGACATCGTTGTCTCTGTGGACAGCGCGCGTGCCCGCTTCCTTGCAATCGGCGGCAACGTCCGCAGCACCGTCGGTCTCAAGATCATTCCCGCCGAGCGGGATACGCGCACACAACGCCTTCGACCGTTTCGGCCTGATGACGAGCGCATTGGAGACAACCCGTATCGCGGCGTGCGGCCGATCTTTGCGCACCTGAAGTTGCGCGGCAGCACGGCGGAGCTCGACGGACTCTCCTCGAGCGCCACCGTCCGCGCGTTGTCATGTGCCGGCGCACTTCCTGATCACGTGCGCGGCCTCGGAGTCACTGTTACCGGCACGTGCTGACCAGCCGCGCCGACCGGATTTGCTTCGGCATCGTCAGACCATCCGTCAGCGTCATCTGAGTGGAGCGTCCCATGCGCCAGATTCTGTTCGCCGCCGTATTGATTCTTGGTTTGCCCTCGTCGGGACTGGCTCAGGAAACCGTCTTCCCGTCCCAGACGGCCACGCCCGGAGATGCCGTTCACGAAGCATTCGTCTGGGGTAGCCGTGTCTATCGCCTGAATCGTCACACTGGTGCTGTCGACGAAATGATGGTCAAGAACGACATCGCCGACTGGCACAGCTGCGCCATCGAAGATCCGATCACCGAGTTCGAGAGCACCCCGCGCGCGCGATTCCAGTTCCTCACGACCCGGTTTGCGGGCCGCACGTTCCTCTTGTTCGATACGCTGACCGGACGCACGTGGGTCGCCGAGTTTGATCCGATCGATGAATCGGTGCGCGGTGCCGGGATAAAGACGATCTGGCGGCCGTTGTCAGCGCGACCGCGGATCAACCGGATTCGGTGAGTCGCGGTAGGCATCCCTGAGCGGCGAGAGGTCGATGCCCAGAACCTGTTCGTCGGCCACACGCGGGGGACGCTTGTGCTGAAGGTCGCGCTTCAATCGATGGGCTGAGAACAGAAGGCGGGTCATCGACCAGAGTGGCCGCAGCATCGCGAGCGCAAACACTCCGACGCCGGCCATCCCCAGGTATTTCACCCAGGCCGGATACGGGCGATCGAGCAGCAACGTCGGCACAATCGATGCGACAAAGACAAGGATCCCGATCGTCATCCAGCGGGCAACACTGTCCGACCCATCAATGAGGTCCCGCTTGATGGCTCGAAGAAGCATGAAACCGATGGCCGCGCCGCAGATGCCGTATCGAGGCACCGGCCATGCCTCAGGTAACTGCAGCGCGAGCAGGCCGACGGCACACAATCCGGGCTCCACCATCCGAGCGCGCTCGCCGCGCTTCCACGCCTGGTACGCGCTGTACCCGTGGATGGCGACCAGCGCCAGAAGCGCCACGTCAAATGTTTTCATCTGAGGCCGGCGCTCATCATACGTTGGATTCGGTGAGTCGCAACCGGAAGTGGTGCGCCACGATATCCATCCGATGAGTCAGGTAAAACCGATGAGCGCCGAAGCGTTGCACGCCTGAATCCAACTCGAACGTC
>CBINOO010000081.1:0-18115 GCA_966252305.1 uncultured Acidimicrobiia bacterium | reverse complement strand
GGCCGTGCGGGAAAAACAGCGCGTGAGCGCCGGCGCCAACCGCTTCGTCGGGATTGCCCTTCATCAGGCCGGCCGCCGTCAGGTCGACGGCAAACGACCGCGCGGCGCCGAGGTGGATGTCACGATACGCAACGCCGGGACGCACCGCCGCGATGGCCGTCATCTGCGCGCGGAGCACCATCTCGTAGACCAGCCGTTGCTGGGAGGTGAACGTGCCGCCGATCGGCAGCGTGCGGGTGATGTCGCTGGCGTACTGTGAGGACACCGCGGCGCCGGAGTCGAGCACCAGCACATCGCCTGCGGCCATCTGGTTGCCGTAGTGCGGGTTGTGCAGCGTCTCGCCGTGCACCGAACAGATCGGCGGGAAGGAGAACGTGCCACCCGCACCGAGCGCGGCATTGGCGATGGCGCCGACAACCTGGTACTCGAAGGCGCCGGGGCGCGCGACCCGCATCGCCGCTTCATACATCCGCTGCGAGATGCCAACGGCCGCTTCCATCGCGGCCACTTCGTCCGCCGACTTGTAGCTGCGCTGCGCGATCACGGCCTTGTGAAGCGCCACTGAGCGCTGGGCCTTCACGTCGGCAGGCGAGAGGTTGAGCCAGGCGCCAAGCTTGAGCGTGTGCTCGGGCCGGTACGGCATCAGGTAGTGAATCGTGCGTCCCTGCGCCACGGCCGTGGAGAGCAATGACTGCAGTTCAGCCGGGGTCATCGTAGACGAGACACCCGCCTGTGCCGCGCGATCCCGCAGCGACGGCAGCGGGCCGGACCACACCACGTCGGCCATCGTGGCCTCGTCACCGACAACCGCCTCGGTGCCGTTGTCGACGTCAAGAACAGCCGCGAGTCCCGGCTGATCCACCGCCCAGAAGTAGAGGAACGTGCTGTCCTGCCGGAAAGGGTAGACGTTGGCGGCGTAGTTCATCGCCGCTTCGTCATTGCCGAGGAAGAGGGCGATGCCGCTGCCGAGGTCTGCCTTGAGCCGCGCGCGCCGTTGTGTGTAGGTGTCAGCCGTGAACATGGTGTCATTCTCCCCGATTCCAGAAGTGCGCCAGTGGTCCATGTCCGGCGCCAAGACCAGGCGCGTGTGTGATGGCTCCAGAAACGTAGGCCTTGGCGGCACGGATCGCATCGGGCAGCGCGCGCCCCAGCGCGAGGTTGGCGGCAATGGCCGACGACAGGGTGCAGCCCGTGCCATGCGTGTGCCGGGTCTCGATTCGCGGGGAGGACAGGCGCAACTGCTCGCGTCCGTCCGTCCAGACGTCGACGGCGTCCCCGTCCAGGTGCCCGCCCTTGACCAGCGCCGAGTGGGCGCCCATCTCGACGAGTCTTCGCGCGATCGCGAGCATGTCGTCGGGAGTGCGCGCACGCATGCCCGTCAGCACCTCAGCTTCGGGCAGATTCGGGGTCACCACCGTGGCCAAAGGGAGCAATTCATCGCGGAGGGCTCCGACCGCATCATCGGTGAGGAGCCGGTCGCCGCCTTTGGCCACCATCACGGGGTCAAGGACGACGGGGGCAAGCGCGTGCCGACGAAGGGCTGCGGCCACCGCGCGGACCACTGAGGGGTCTGCCAACATGCCGATCTTGACGGCTGCCGGGCGCAGGTCTGCGGCCACGGCGTCAATCTGGGCCACCACCATGTCGGCCGGCATCGCGGTCACGCCGAAGACGCCGGTGGTGTTCTGGGCGGTGACCGCGGTGATCGCCGAGGTGCCGTACACGCCATGGGCCGCAAAGGTCTTGAGGTCCGCCTGAATTCCGGCCCCTCCCCCCGAGTCGCTGCCCGCAATTGTCAGTGCACAGACCATTCGCTTAGAATTTTGACCCATGTCCGTGAATACCGCCCGAGGTTCCCTGTTCGAGTCGTCCCTGAACGCCAACGCCACGGCACTGGTACCGGTGCTGAAAGTCGCCGCCGTTGCCCTCGCGGTCGCCTTGACGGCCACGTCGGCGCAGTTCACGGTGGTGCTGCCGTTCACCCAGGTGCCGTTCACGCTGACGCCGCTGGTCGTCGTGCTTGCAGGCGCGGTGCTGGGTTCACGGTTGGGCGCCCTGTCACAGGCGGCCTACCTGGCGGCGGGCATTGCGGGGCTCCAGGTGTTCGCTCCGTCGGTGATTCTGCCGCCTGGCGCGGCGCGCCTGCTCGGGCCGACCGGCGGTTATCTGCTGGCGTATCCGATGGCCGCATTTGTCGCCGGCTGGCTGGCCGAGCGCGGCTGGGATCGTTCGACGCTGCGCGCCATCGTCGCGCTCTCGGCCGGTGTGCTGGTCATCTACCTCGGCGGTTTCTCGTGGCTGACGCAGTTCACCGCGTCGCCGTCGGTGGCCTTTGCGCAGGGCGTGGTGCCGTTTGTGCTCGCCGACTTCGCGAAGGTTGTGATTGCGGCGTTGATGCTGCCGCAGGCCTGGAAACTGCTCCGCTGAGCTACCGCACGTAGCCCAGGCTCCGCATCCGTTCCACCATCTCCTTATCGAGTGCCCGTCCTCCGGGCACCGATACCTGCTGCCGTCGAGCGCCGTATGTCGCCACTGACGTGCCGGCGTGGGTCTGCCTGAAGGCTGCGGTCAGGAGCGCCTCGGCGGGTTGACCCTTCAGGTCTGCCGCCACAGGAACACCAAGAAGCCGGAGCACCGTTGGCGCGACAATCTCAGGGCCGTGCGCTGGTAGCGTCCCGCTGACGACCATTGGTCCGGTGATCGCCAGCAGTCCGCTCGACGCCGGAGCCGTGCGGCCGGGATGCGCTATCAGGACTCGAGCGGCGGTGGCCGATTCGGAACGCGCATCAAACAGTCGCGCCAGCAGACCATCCAGATACCGGATGTACGCGTCGACCAGTTCTTCGCGAGCCGCGTATGCCGGCAGGGCGTGTTTCAGGATGTCGAGGCCGGGCAGATACACCGTCAGCACATCGAGGTCGCCCAGCGAGGGGTCTGACGCCAGTGCAAGGATGGTGGCATCCAGCGTGGCGGACCGCGTGGCTGTCTCCACCGCAACACCGGATGCCGCGTCGCTCAACTGAAGCGTGCCCGCCAGCTCGGCCACCGTGCGCCCTCGCGCCGCCTGCGAGGTGAGCAACTGCTCGTAGACCGTTGCCGGGGCTATTTCTCCCGCCAACGGGCCGCCTTGTTCGAGGCGAAGCAGGGCCCGATCGGACAACACGATCCCGTCATCGGGGCTTGCGGGCCAGGTGGCCCACCAGTGCACGACCGCCGTGCGGAGTCCCGCTCGTGCCGCGACCTCCCAGAACGCCGGCATCTGCCGTTGTTCTCCAGAGACGATGGTGGGACGGGTGAGGCGGAGCAGATCCGTCGCCGTCGTGAGGAGCGACGGCCGATCGGACGCGACCTGGCCCTCAACACCGGCCACCTCACGGCCTTCAAGCGCGCGCACGCCGTGGACTTCCGGCGGCTGGCCGGTCGCGATTGTCGTCCACGCGCGTGCGGGATCGTGATCTCCGCCCGTGTCGAGCGGAACTCGTGCGCTGCCGAGCCATGCGGCCATGGTCGGCAGCTGGTCTGCCGCGGCCAGACGATCGAGGGTGTTCGCGTCCGCGCCGTCAATGGCCACGGCGATCACGCGCACGCCGGTGGGCACGACGGTCAGCGGAGGCGGGGGAGCCGAGGGCGAGGAACGATCCGGCGCAACGCTCAGAATGGCCCATGCGCCTGCAACGGCGATGAGGCCGAGCGGCGCGAGCACTCGCCATGACGAGAGCGGAGGCCCAGGCGGGAGATCCGGAACGCCTGCGCGAACGGCCATCGCGAGAATGCTGATGGTCACGCCGTGGCCCAGCACGAGCGCAATGGCCGTCGCCACGACCAGCGCGATGGCCTGCGCGGCGACGTTCCCCGCGGGCACGGCGGCCTGCCACCAGAACGTCAGGTACACGAGACATGCCGCGGCAGCGAGCAGGCCCGTGGCGGTGGCGGCGCGCCGCGTGCGCGCGGCAAGTCCAACTCGCGCCGTGGATCGTCGCGCCAGCCAGTAGCCGGCCAGGCTCGCCACGGCTGACAGCAACGCGGCCGCCAGGGCGAACGGCACCGCGAGGTAGAGGGCCAGTACCGCTGCATCCAGTGGACGCGTGATCAATCCGGGCGCTCGGGTTGCGAGTCCCACCACGGCTGACGGCCCCAGCAGCAGGCCGGTCAGTCCACCAATGCGCAGCGACGTCTGCACGGCGAGCGAGGCGGCTTCGTCGCGCGCGCCACCCAGCACGAACCGATCGACCGGCGCGTTCAGGTAGCCGAGGTCACGCAGCCGCGTCCGTAACGCGTCGATGTCACTGCCGGGTGGCGGCGTGTCCCGCCGGTCACTCACAGCCGACGCTCCGCGACGAATCGGGCCAGCGCGGCCAGCGGTTCCCCGCGCCGACCAAATGGCGCGAGCGCCTGTGTCGCGGTCTCACAGAGTTCGAGCGCCAGCGTGCGCGCGCCGTCCACACCGCTGAATGACACAAACGTGGTCTTGCGCGCGTCGCGCCCGGTGGTCTTGCCGGTATCGGCCGTCGTGCCGGTGACGTCGAGCAGGTCATCCACGATCTGGAACGCGAGGCCGAGGTTCTTGGCGTACGCCGTCAGCGCGGCGATGTCGCGCGACGACGCACCGGCCGTCACGGCTCCGGCTGTGGCGGCAGCGCTGAACAACACGCCCGTCTTGCGCCGGTGAATCCGTTCCAGCGTGTCGAACGACAGCGCCTGATCGGTCGCCAGGACATCTTCGGCCTGGCCGGCCACCAGGCCATCAAGGCCCACCGCGTCGGCGTACAACGCGGTGACGCGCGCGGCGAGCGGGGCGTCGTAGTGACGGGCGAGGTGGCGGTACGCTTCATTGAGCAACCCCACGGCGGCGAGGATGGCCGTCGCCTCGCCGAACCGCACATGCGCGGACGGCATGCCGCGACGCAGCGGCGCATCATCCATGCTCGGCAGGTCATCAAGGATGAGCGACGAGGCATGGATGGCTTCGACGGCGCAGGCGGCAGGCATCGCGCGCGCGGCGGAGCCACACAGTTCCGCCGACAGCAGCACCAACACGGCGCGCACGCGTTTGGACGGCGCCAGCAGCGTGTAGCGCATCGCGTCCACGACCGGGGAGCCCGGCGACTCGGCCAGGAAGGCGTCGAGGGCGCGGCTGACGGCGGGCTGGTGAACGGCGAAGTACTCGGGCAGCGACGACCTCAGCGGGGCGTGAAGACCAGCAGGTACTGGTATCGCAGAAACGTTTCGTGCGCGTGCAGTCGGAGGCCGGCCCGTTCCGCATCGCGGACGATGACCTCAGGTTCGAGCCGCTCATCGAGAGCGGGGCCGGGGCCGAGCACGTCGGTCTTGAAGTCCACGATCCCCAACCGTCCGGACGGTGCGAGCGAGCGCCGGATGTGCGTGAGCAGTCCGACAGGGTCGTCCAGCTGCGGGTACGTGTCGACCATCAGCACGGCGTCGAGGCCTTCCGGCAGCCGCGGGTCGAGCGGCGTGCCGATGATGGTCGCGACGTTGAGCAGCCCTTCCCGTTGCACACGACGGTCGATGGATTCGATCATCTGGCGCTGGATGTCCTCGGCGAAGACGCGACCGTTGGGGCCCACCCGTCGCGCCAGGCGCACCGTGAACCACCCGCCACCGGCGCCGATGTCGGCCACGCGCGAACCGTCCGCGATGGCCAGCGCGTCCATGATCCGCTCGGGCTGCTGCCACTCGTCCCGGTCGGGTCCTTCCAACTCGCCAAGTTTCTCCGGCGGGAACAGCCGCCCGTGCGCTGCGCGCGGCTGCTGCACGTCGGCCGACACGACCAGCGTCCACCCGGTCAGCGCCACGGCCGCCATCATCGGAATCCGCACCTCCTAATCGTACATCCGCCGGTCATCGCATCCGGCGATATGCTCTTGTGCATATGGCGTCGATGTTTCTGGACAGCATGGTGGAATTGATTACGCGCACGGCAACCGACCTGCCGGCCGATGTGCGGGTGGCGATGCGGCAGGCCATGGGGCAGGAAGAGCCCGGCTCACGTGGCGCTCAGGCGCTGGCCGTGATTGCCGACAATATCGACCAGGCTGCCGGCTGTGAGGGGCCGTTGTGCCAGGACACCGGCTGGCCCACCTTCGAAGTGCATACCCCTGTCGGGGTGAGCCAGTTGTGGGTGCGTGACCAGATTCGCGCTGCCGTGGCCGAAGCCACGCGTCGCGGCAAACTGCGTCCCAACTCGGTGGATTCGATCACCGGTGAAAACACCGGCAACAATCTCGGTCCGGGCATGCCGGTCATTCACTTCGAGCAGTGGGAACGCGACGACATCGAGGTGAAGCTGCTGCTCAAGGGCGGCGGCTGTGAAAACGTCAACGCGCAGTACGCGCTGCCGGCTGAACTCGATCACCTCGGCCGCGCCGATCGCTCGCTGGAGGGTGTGCGCAAGTGCATCCTCCACGCCGTCTGGAAGGCCCAGGGCAAGGGCTGTGCGCCTGGCGCCATTGGCGTGTGCATCGGCGGCGACAGAACCTCCGGCTACTCCCACGCGAAGTCGCAGTTGTTCCGCACGCTCGATGACGTCAACCCGGATCCCAAGCTGGCCGATCTGGAGCAGCAGATCATGGCGACGGTCAACGGGCTCGAGATCGGCACCATGGGGTTCGGAGGGCAGACCTCGCTCATCGGCTGCAAGATTGGCGCGATCAATCGACTGCCCGCGTCCTTTTTTGTCTCGGTGGCCTACGACTGCTGGGCGTTCCGTCGACTCGGGGTGCACGTCGATGCCCAGACGGGCGCCATCACGAAGTGGCTCTACCGGGATGCCGATCGCCCATCGACGCCCATGCTGGCGGAGGGCGCAGCCGGCGGTTTCCCGCGCACGGGCCGCGAGGTGGTGCTCGAGGCGCCGATTGACGAAGCCACGATCCGCAGCCTGAAGGTCGGCGATGTCGTGCTGGTCTCCGGCAAGGTGTTCACCGGTCGCGATGCCGTGCATCACCACCTGATGCAGCACGATGCGCCGGCGGACCTGTCAGGCGGCGTGTTGTATCACTGCGGTCCGGTCGTGAAGAAAGACGGCGACACATGGACGGTGACCGCCGCAGGCCCGACGACAAGCATGCGCGAGGAACCGTATCAGGCCGACATCATCGGCAAGTTCGGGTTGCGGGTGGTCATCGGCAAGGGCGGCATGGGCGCAAAGACGTCCGCGGGCCTGAAGCAACACGGCGCCGTGTATCTCAACGCCATCGGCGGCGCCGCACAGTTCTACGCGCGATGCATCGAAGGCGTGGACGACGTGTCGTTCCTCGAGTTCGGCACACCGGAAGCCATGTGGCATCTGCGCGTGAAGGAATTCCCCGCCATCGTGACGATGGACGCGCACGGCAACAGCCTGCACAAGGTCGTTGAAGACGAGTCGGGCAAACGCCTGGCACTGCTCAAGGCGTAGGCGTCACTCGAGGCCGTCGACCAGGTCCATCAGTTCCTGGGAAAAGTCGGCGTCGGCCTGTTCGATGTGCGCGTGCAGCACGGTGCGCCCGTTGGCGACGAGCGCCTCGAAGTCGCCCAGCGCCTGGGCGTGTTTGAGCGTGCTGAACGTGAACGCCGCATCAGGCACCGGCGTCTGCGTGGCGTCGGCGCCGGTGAGCAGGATGAACACGCCGTTGTTGGTGCCACCCTTGTGATATTGGCCCGTCGAGTGGAGGTAACGAGGGCCGGCGCCGTACGTCGTCGCCACGCCGAACCGGCGGCGCAGATGCCTGCGCGCACGCGCGACAGCCTCCGCCCGCCGGGCATCCTGCGGCAGATAGTCGAGAATCGCGACGTAGGTGTCGGCCGGCAGGTCGCTCAGTCGTTCGGTGCCGTGTTGCCGCTGCAGGCGATCGCCGATGCGGGTGAGCGGCGGTGAGACGGTCAGTCCCGCCGGTGACGCCAGCAGCGCTGACGTGCGACTCTTGGCATCGCGGACGTTCGGCTCATCAAACGGATTCACGTCGAGGACGACGCCGGCGACGGCCGTCGCGAACTCCCATCGGAAGAACTCACCGCCCAGATCGGCCGCGGTCGCGTGAATGACGAAAACGGGATGACCGGCCTCCGCCAGCTGCACTTGCCTGGCCTCGACCACATCATCGCCGGCGGCGCCCACCAGTACGAATGCGCGGTCGTATCCATAGGCCTCAAGCGCGTCTGAGGGCGGCTCGTCGACGATGGGCAATACGCCTCGGCCCTGTTTCCCGGTGCTTTCGGCCACCAGCTGTTCGATCCAGAGGCCCAGCGCCGCCAGCGTCGGCGGCAACTCGATGGTGAGTTTGTCGCGGCCCGCCAGCGCCTGGGTCGCCATGAATCGCCCCAACGCCACCCCCGGATTCTCATCGTCTTCGGCGCGGCACGCCGTGACCATGCGGTCCGCGGCATCAAGCAGGCGCGCCGGGGCGATGCCCATCAACGCCGCCGGGACGAGCCCGAACAACGACAGTGCCGAAAACCGCCCGCCGATATCGGCTGGATTGATGAACGTGTGCCGGTATCCATGCGTCGCCGCGTGCGCCTGCAGCGTGGTGTCGGGATCGGTGATGGCAATCATCTGACGGCCTGGCGCCGCCACCCCATGCGCGGCCAGCCACTGGCGGAAGTACGCCTCAAGGGACGTCACCTCGATGGTCGAGCCGCTCTTGCTGGCGACGATGAACACCGTCGATGCCGGGGGTAGCGCGGTGGCGGCCTCATGAATGGCGCGTTCGTCCGTGGTGTCGAGCACGAAGATGCGCCGCCGGCGATCGGCGGAGGCCTGCGTCAGCCGCAGGACCTCGGCACAGAGTGAACTGCCGCCCATGCCCAGCAGCGCGACGTGGGTCAGTCCGTCGGCCTGGCAACCCTGCGCGACGGCGTCGATGGTCGCGACGTGCGCGCGCATGGCCGCCGGCGCGTCGAGCCAGCCGAGCCGGTTGGCAATCGAGGCGCGCGCTTCGGCTCCCGCGGCCGCGCTGAAGACGTCCAGATCCTTCTGCCACAGGCGTGTGGCGATCGATGTCCTGCTCACGTCGTACTCCGGTTGATGATGAGCACCTTGACCTCGGTCATTTCTTCCATGGCGTACCGCGGTCCTTCACGGCCGGTGCCCGAATCCTTGACGCCGCCGTACGGCGCCGAGTCAATGCGATAACTCGAGACGTCGTTGATGATCACGCCCCCCACGTGCAGCGCGTCAGCGGCCGAGAATGCGGTGTGCAGGTCGCGGGTGAAGATGCCGGCGTGCAGGCCGAACGCCGACGCATTCACCTTCGCGAACGCATCGGCGATGTTGGTGAAGGGGTACACGCCAACCAGCGGCGCAAACGCTTCCTCACGGCACACGGCGGCGTAAGCCGGTACGTCGGTCATGACGGTGGGCGCAAACACGGTGTCACTGACGCGGCGTCCACCGGTGCGAACCCGGGCGCCATCCGCTTCGGCGTCGCGTACCCACTGCTCGATGCGGTTCACGTCCGCGACGCTGATCATCGGGCCGAGCTCCGTGGAGGGGTCGCGCGGATCGCCGATGCGCAGACGCGAGACCGCGTCGGCCAGGGCGGTCGTGAACCGTTCGAGCACCTCGTCGTGCACAAAAATCCGCTGCACCGAGATGCAGCTCTGGCCGGCATACGTGAACCCCCCGGCCACGATCCGTCGCGCGGCGAAGTCGATGTCGGCCGTGTGATCCACAATCACGCCGGCATTGCCGCCCAGCTCAAGCGTGACACGCTTGCGCCCCGCCCGGGCTTTCATCGCCCACCCGACCTCGGCTGACCCGGTGAAGGTCAGCAGCGCGAAGCGGTCATCGGTGACCAGACGGTCAGCAGCGTTGCGCTCCAGCGGAAGTACGCTGAGCCCACCTGCGGGCACCCCATGGGTCGTCAGCAGACGGGCCAGCAGGAGGGCCGAGAGTGGCGTCTTGGTCGCAGGCTTGAGGACGATCGGATTTCCGGCCGCCAGGGCCGGGGCGAGTTTGTGCGCGACGAGCAGCAGCGGGAAGTTGAACGGGGTGATCGCGGCGATGGGCCCCAGCGGTACGCGACGGGTGATCAGGACGCGGCCTTCGCCATGGGGGAGCACGTCGGCCGGCAGGACCTCACCCGCCAGGCGTCCGACTTCGTCGGCGGCCGTGTCGAACACGAACGCGGCCCGGTCGACCTCCACCAGCGCGTCGCGCATCGGCTTGCCGGCTTCGTCACAGACCAGGGTGGCGGCCGGGACACGATCGGCCCGCAGCGCTGTCGCGACCGCCCGCAGTGTGGCCACCCGCGCGTGGGCCGGCCAGGCGGCCATCTGCGGCGCGGCGTCCACGGCGGCCGCCGCGGCCTGCTCGAATTCGGCATCGCCTGCGGCATACGTGGCGCCGACGATGCGGCCATCCCACGGGCTGCGGACGTCCAGTCGGGACGCCGGTGTGGTCCAGCGCCCCGCCAGGCAGACCGGCGTCGGAATGGGGGTGTTTTCAGCCACGCCTCAGTGTTCCACAGTCCGTATAATTGAAGACATGATTCATGTGACAGAGACGGCGGCGTCGCGGATTTCCGACCTGCTCGTGGAAGAAGGCCGTCAGGGCGCGGGCCTGCGCGTGTTCGTGCAGGGCGGCGGCTGTTCCGGCTTCCAGTACGGCTTGATGATTGACGACGGCGAAGGGGATCCCGAGTCGGATCAGGAATTCACCGTGAACGGCGTCCGGTTGCTGGTGGACCCCATCAGCATGCGGTACCTCAACGGCGCCGAGGTGGATTTCGTGGACAACAACATGGGCGGCGGATTCACCATCAAGAATCCGAACGCCAAGTCGACCTGCGGCTGCGGATCATCGTTCAGCGCCTGATCGCGCGTCCATGCAGACAGCGTCCGAATTCGTCGAGCAGCTGCGCCCGGCCGGGGGGCGTCGTTCCGGCAAACGCGACGTCATCGTCCAGACCTTCCTGCGGCAGGAGGGCCATCTGGCCGCCGACGAGCTGGTGTCGCTGATCCGCAAGGAAGATCCGCGCATCAGCCGCGCGACGATTTATCGCACCTTGCAGTGGATGGTCGACGCGGGTATCGCGCGAAAGGTGGACTTCGGCGAAGGCCGATACCGGTTCGAACATGCGTACCGGCATCCGCGACACTTCCATCTCATCTGCAAGTCGTGCAGCCGGTCGTTCGAGTTTCTGAGCTCGGATATCGAAGCGTTGATTGAAGAGGTCGCCGAGGCGCGGCGCTTCAGTCCGCGCCAGAGCGTGCTTCAGATCTACGGGACCTGCGAAGACTGCCAGGCCGGACGCCAGCCCGAGAACATCAGCGCGCCGACAGACGCGCTGTTCGCGCGTGACGCGCTGCGAATCGCCATTGCGACCGAACGCAGCGGCCTCGAGTTCTACACACGGGCCGCGGCCATCACCCGCGACGCGCGCGGCCGCAAGGTGTTTCAGCGGCTTGCCGAGGAAGAAAAAGAACACCTCGGCACGCTCGAGACGCGTTATCGCCAGTTGCTCAAGGAGGACCCGGAACTGGAGTCGCATCCGACGTTCCTGTTCTTCAAGGGCGCCGCCAACGGCATCTTTGCCGCCGGCACTGAAGAACTGGCCAAGGGTGTCGACGATCGTCGCGCGCTGCTCATCGGCATCAAGTGTGAGCGCGGCTCGCACAAGTTCTTCAAGCGCTACGGCGAACGGTTCGAAGAGTCGGAAGGCAAGCGGATCTTCCTCGAGTTTGCCGATGAAGAGCGCGAACATCTCGACCTGTTGATTCGCGAGTACAAGAGCCTCGTCGAGCGTGAACGCGCCGCGGCTCCTCGCAAGGCCACGACGCGTCGCGCAGCAGCCGCCCGCCCCGCCGCCGCGCCGCGGCGAAAGCGGTAGCGGCTGATGGTCGACCTCCACATGCACACGACCGCCTCTGACGGGCGGTCCACCCCGGAAGATCTGGTGGTCGAAGCGGCCGCGCGCGGGCTCCGTGTGATTGCGGTCACCGACCACGACACGACGGCGGCGGGTGATCGACTGGACACCGCCGCGCGGGATGCGGGCCTCACCTGTCATCTCGGGATCGAGATCACGGCGGTCGACCGGGGCCGCGACGTGCACGTGCTTGGCTACGGCTTCGCGCCGGGCCATCCGGAGCTGCAACGGTTTCTTGATGCGCAACGCCGTGATCGGCGTCGCCGCATGGAGGATATCGCCGGGCGCCTGGCGGAACTCGGCGTGCCGATTGACGTTGACGCCGCGATGGCGGACGCCGGACGGCAGGCGGGGCGATCAATCGGCAGGCCGATGGCGGCCGCGGCGCTCGTGGCCGCCGGGCACGTCCGCGACCTCCGCGAAGCGTTCGATCGGTATCTCGCGGAAGGCCAGCCGGCGTTCATCGAACGGAAGGGGGCCTCGCCCATGGAGGTCGTGCAGCTGTTGACCAGGGCCGGCGGGATTGCCGCGCTCGCGCACCCGGGCAAGACGCAACGCGACCACCTGATTGGCGTGATGGTTGAGGCTGGGATGCAGGCGCTCGAGGTCTTTCATCCGGACCATGACGCCATTGATACCGCTCGGTACCGACAGATGGCGTCCGACCTGGGACTCCTCGCGACGGGCGGCTCGGACTACCACGGCGCGGGAAGCACCCGCGACGCAGCCTTCGGGCGGCTTCACCTGCCGCAGCCTGAGTACAACCGGATCGCCACGCGGCTGGGCTGGCCGGTCATTCACTGAGTGTGTCCATGCGTATCGCGCTGACTGGTGTTCGGAAGCAATACGGCGGTCTGCGACCGCTCCGCATCAATGCGTTCGTGCTCGAGCCCGCGTCGCGTGTGGTGTTGCGGGGGCTGGACGCGGCCGCGGCCGAGATGTTCTGCCTGCTGCTCACCGGCGCCGCCGTGCCTGACGAAGGCACGGTCGTCGTTGATGGACACGACACCCAGGCCATCGCCACCGACACTCAATGGCTCAATTCCCTTGATCGCTTCGGGCTCGTCAGCCATCGGGCGGTGTTGCTCGACCCGCTGACCATCGAAGCCAATCTCGCGCTTCCACTCACCCTGTCCATTGATCCGATCCCGGAAGAGATTCGGCGGGCGGTGGCCCTGCTGGCAGACGAAGTGGGCCTTGGTCGTGAGCGCCTGTCGGCATCGGTGCAGTCGTTGTCGGCGCTCGATCGCACGCGCGTGCACCTGGCGCGGGCCCTGGCCACCGATCCGAAAGTGCTGCTGCTCGAACACGTGACCGCGCCGCTGTCTCCCGATGACGCGGCATCGCTCGGCGCCGTGCTGCCGGCCATCGGCGACGATCGTGCGCTCTCGTGGGTTGCGTTGAGCGAAGACGACAACTTCATCGGCGCGCTGGGCGGCACGGTGCTGCGCCTCGAGCCGGGCTCCGGCGATGTGGCTGCCGCCGACGGCAACGTGAGGCAGTGGTGAGTCTGATCCTCTTTGACATTGACGGCACACTCATTCAGACCGGACGCGCGGGCGTGCGCGCGATGAATCGCGCGTTTGTCGAGCTCTTCAACGTCGAGAATGCACTCGACGGCGTGCCTGTCGCAGGCCGCACCGATCGCGCCATCGTCGGACAGGTGCTCGATGCGCAGGGACTTCCGCACGATGACGACACCGTCATCGCCGTCCGCGATTCGTACTGCCGTCGTTTGCCGGACGCGCTCGGAGACCCCGGTTCGTTGCCGATGGGTGTGTTGCCCGGCGTGGGCGCGATGCTCGACGCCCTCGAGGGACGCGACGATGTCGTCGTTGGACTGCTGACGGGGAACTTCGTATCCGGCGCGGAACTCAAGCTCGGACATTTCGACCTGTGGCGACGGTTCGGGTTTGGCGCCTTTGGCGATCAACACGTCAACCGGCGCGACCTCGTGCCGGTGGCCATCGAGGCTGCCTGCGGGCTCGGGCATGCCCGTTTCTCGGCCGATCGTGTGGTGGTGATTGGCGACACGCCCCTGGATGTTGACTGCGCACAGGCGCATGGCGCCCGCGCGATTGCGGTGGCCACAGGGATCTTCCCCATGGACGCGTTGCGCGAGGCTGGCGCGGACCTCACGGTCGAGACGTTGGCTGAGGTGCCGCCCGACTGGTTCTGATGGGTGATGGCGGAAGCCCGAGGGAGTCGAACCCTCCCATCCCGCCAGAGGCGCGACGCGACCGGTTTTGAAGACCGGGAGGGCCACCGGGCCCCGGGGGCTTCCGTGACGACAGCCTATCAGGCTCCCAGACCGACCCAATAGGCCAGCAGCTTCGGCAGTTCGTAGAACGTCTCGCGGATGCCGCTTCGTGTCCGGAACCACCAGGCGGTGTCGTAGCCGTCAAACCGCGACGACGTGACCGAAATGGTCACGTCGCCCCCGAACTCCCGCTCAAACGCAAATCCCGCGCGCCGCGTGGCGGACTTCGCGGTGATGACGACGGCGGACCGCCATCCATGGGCCGCGATCTGCGGGCGAAGGAGTTCGGCTTCGTGAGCGGTGTTGTCCGCCGGCTCGCTGATGACGAACACAGCGCTGGCCGGAATGCCGAGCTGACCGGTCAGGACGTCGCGGGCGACGTCGGCCGTTGTCGGGACGTGAATCCCGCGGGTGGCCAGCAAACGCTCAGCGTCATCGTCGCCGCCCCGACTGATGACGATGGCTTTGGCGGCGCCGGATTGATACAACTCCGCCGCCTCGAGCCAGCGATCGACGCGCGCGCCACCAAGCACGTAGGCGACGTCGGAGGGCGTCTGTGGAGTTGGGGGATCGAGGCGTACGAGCAGCCGCCCGGCACAGGTGATCGTGACGGCCCCGAGCAGAAGCCCGGAGCCCCACACGAGGCGTCGTACGCGCAAACGCGAGATCAGGGAAAACGTGAGAGGTGGGAGTTATTCGTCGAGCAGACGGACTTCGCCGGCACGTGGACCCTTGGGGGAATCCTCGACGGTGAATTCGACGCGTTGTCCTTCCCGAAGCAACTCGAAGACGGCGCCACGAATGGCCGACCGGTGGAAGAAGTGCTCCACGCCACTTTCGTCACGAATGAACCCGAAACCTTTGTCAATCAACAACCGAGCAATCGTGCCATTGGGCATGATTGTGTCCTCCGAGGGGCGCAAGGCCCCATTGATTCAGTGAGTTAGGGGGCCAGTCTAGGCACGGGCCGCAGGGTAAGTCAAGACTTCCGCCTTCGCGCCACTTCATTCAGGGGCGCTTCGGCGCGACAGGCCCTGACGCGCGACTCGTTAATGGGCGGCGTCGGCGCGCCAGGCCCCGCCGACGCCGCTGCAGATCCGCAAGCGGCTTCAGCGCGGCGAGCCGAAGCTCGCCGAAGGCCGAGATGTTAGGAGGCTTTGCCGAGCCGAAGCTCGCCGAAGGCGAGCGAAGGATGGTGGACCTGACCGGGATCGAACCGGTGACCTCCTGAATGCCATTCAGGCGCGCTCCCAGCTGCGCCACAGGCCCACACTCAAGACACACGATTATACGGGGCCTGACCCCGCCGGGGCAATCAGTACTCCCGGAAGATGCGCGCCATCTCGACTGGATCCGAGGTGGCGGTCAGCGCCAGCATGAGCAGAATCCGCGCCTTGATGGGCGCCAGATTGTCGCCACTTGCGCGGAAGGGCGCGCCGCCACGTCCGCCGCCGAGGCGGCCCGTGCCGGTGCGAGTCGTGGTGACGACCCATACCCCTTTTTCGACCGCGTAGCGTGTGCCTTCGCTCTGTGTGCCGGCCAGCGCGCCGGCGCCGGCAGTCGCCATGACGACACCCTTGGCTCCGGCATCAACAACGGCCTTGACCACATCGCCATCAGCGCCCTGGTAGGTCAGCACCACGTCCACGCGCGGCAACGCGGTGATCTTCTCGACGTCGAATTCACTCTGTGCCGAGTGCCGGCGCGTCGGCTTGCGGTAATACGCCACGCCACCGGGGTCGACGACGCCGAGAATGCCGAACTGCCGTGACTTGAAGGTGTCCAGGCTGAACGCGTCCGTCTTGGTCACCTCGCGCGCCGAATTGATTTCGTCGTTGAGCACGACGACGGTGCCCATGCCGCGCGACTGCGGGTCGGCCGCAGCGCGAAACGCGTCCTCGAGATTGGCCGCGCCTTCGTAGCCCAGCGTGCTCGGGTTCCGCATCGAGCCGACGACCACCACCGGACGTTCATCACGCACGGTCAGGTGCAGGAAATACGCGAGCTCCTCAAGGGTGTCGGTGCCGCTGGTGACCACGACACCGGCCAGTTCCTTGTCAGCCTTGAACCGGGCGTTGATGCGTCTGGACAGCTCAAGCCACTGCTCAAGCGTCAGGGCGCTGCTGGAGGTGTTGGCGAACTGTTCCCCTTCACCGCGCACGCGGTTGGAGAGACCTGGAATCGAGGCAATCAGCTCGTCAACGGTGAGCCGTCCGCCGACTTTGTTCGAGATGGTGCCGCCAGTGGCGAACAGGAAGACTTTGGGCAGCGGCGCGGCCGGCTGCTGTGTGGCCTGGGGTGCGGCTGCCGGGGGCGTCTGAACGGCCTGTCCGGCCAGAGGCGCGGTCAGGGCCAGGGCAACGGTGACGAGTCCAACGGAGGTCAGCAGTCGGGTTCGCATCGCGCTACTATACGCGGCTCTCACGAGCTTGTCGGCGATTCTGGTACATCAAAACGCCTAGGAGTGTTCCGGTTTGGACACCCGGTTGAGCCAGCCGCTCAGCCCGGCGGCGGCCAGGTCAGGCGTCGCGCCATAAAAGGGCATCAAGGCCGTGCGCCCACCTGGCGCCCTCGCGATCTGGGCCCGCCACCGGTCGCGTCCGACCGCCGAGACCTCGATGATGACCTGCCGGCCGTTGATGGTGTCTTCGAAGCGCACGAGTGAGGGAGAGGTGTTTACAGGTGTCACGGCCGGACGACGATTGTGCGGGTGGTGAGGTGAAGGCGCAAGCGAAGCCAGGTACGAAATCGGGATGTACCGGCCGCGCTCACGCCGCTTCACTCTGACGAGATGCCGATCTTTTTTTCACCTGACAGTTCTTCCACAGGCGATGCACGCTTTGTCCACAGGTTTTCCACAGTGCCGGCCGTGGCGGGCTGGGCGACAATAGCGGGGGATGTTCAGGCGGATGTTTTCAGGCCCGATGATTGGGCCCGGTGTTGTGCTCATGGCCACGTGGGCCGCGGCGCAGACACCGCAGTCAGCCCCTCAGGACCTGTCGACGTTCCGCGTGTTCCTGCGTGACGGCCGCGTGCTCAACAGCTACGGCGAATGCGCGACCCTGCCGGAAGAACTGGTGTGCCTCGTGCGCCTGGGCGGAGATGGCGTGGCCGAGTCGCACGATGTCTTGACCGTGCCGCTCACGGACGTGGACGCCGCGAGAACCTCCGAATACGCGCGGGCCATGCGTGCGGCGCAGTATGGCGCAACCCGCGGCGAGCGCGAATATGCCGAGCTGACCACGGAAATCTCGCGGTCACTCGCCGACCTCGAAACGTCGACCGATCGGGAGCAGCGCCTCGGGATCGCGCAGCTCACACGGGACCGTCTGGTGAACTGGTCCGCCGAGCATTTCGGCTACAAGGCCTCTGAGACACGGCACCTGGTCGGGTTGCTGGACGAAGTGATTGCCGAACTGCGCGTGGCTGCGGGGCAGTCGAAGTTCGCACTCGATCTCGTGGCGAATCCGCCACCCGTTGCCGAGACGCCGTTGTTGCCGGCACCCACGCTTGTCCAGCAGCTGGAAGCTGCTCTGGAGGCGGCCTCGGTTACGCCGGTTGCGGCCGAACGGCTCGATCTGCTGCGCTCGGTCGACCGCGTGGCCCGTAGTACAGCGGGTGTTCCAGTGGAACTGCGCACCAGGGCTTCGACCGCGCTCAAACGTGAGCAGGCTGTCGAGCAGCAATATCGCGCGCTGATGACCGACGCAATTGCGCGAGCGGACGTGGCCGTGCGTCACGGCCGGGCCAGCGTCATGCAACGGCTGATCTGGGAAGTCGAGGAGTCTGACCAGAAGCTTGGCGCGAGGCGGCCCCGGGAGATGGCCGCATTTGTGCGGCGCCTGGAAATCGAACTCCAGCTGGCGCGGGAGCAGCAGGCCGCGTTCGCGCGCTGGGAGCAGGTGAAGGACCAGCTGCTGGCGTATGAGCTGCGCCTGCGGCCGTTGTTCGACCGCTGGGTCAGCCAGCGTCGGGTGCTCACCGC